>JAENYF010000001.1 GCA_016841905.1 Desulfoscipio geothermicus
TGCGGGTCAACCCGCGCCTGGTGCACCTGCTGGAGCAGCTGCGGGAACAGCTGGGTGATAAGCCGGTGGTGATTACCTCCGCTTACCGCTGCGCCGCGCACAACCGTGCAGTGGGTGGAGTCCTGCAAAGCCAGCACCTGCCGGGCAATGCGGCGGATATCGCGGTAACTGGTGCAGCCCCGCGTGAAGTGGCAGCAGCCGCTGAAAAGACAGGCTTTGCCGGGGTGGGGAGGTATGCCAGTTTTACGCATGTTGATGTGCGGGCCGGGGGGAAGGCGCGTTGGGTGGAGTGATTTAGTACTGCTTTTGTGAAAACCAGGTAAATACCTGGTTTCTGTTGTTTGTGATAAACTGTTAGTACATTGAGGTCGTGGTGTTGAAGCAGCCCAGTAGCGTCTGTCGCTCAAGACAATGGGTGCTCTGGTTTAACGGGGCCGGGAACAAACGATATAAGTACCAGCTTAATTTCCCTTACAGCATGTACTGCCGGTGGATATGTTCCCTCAGACGGGGCATGTGGAAGACAGCGGTATTGATGTCGAGAGTGGAGAAGTGAGTTGGTAAAAAGCCAAGTAAAAAAGGACTTTTCGAGGTTTGAAAGTTAAAATCCGATGTGTTGAAATCGAAAAAATATCTGTTTGTTGGAATAATTCCAAAAGTATGATTTTAAACGCGACAGAGCGATGATAACGTCAATAGTTTTTCGCAAATTCGATTTTTTTATTTCTATGACACATTGGTTTTTCTCCAAAATAATGCTACACGATAATAATAATCGCATCAATTGATGCATTATTATTGACGTTTAACATATAATAAAGTATCATTGTATCACAAAGGAGAGGTACAATGAATCCGCATTATAATCAAAAATATAGCAGAAAACAAGTAGAAACCATTCTGCAAACAATACAGGACTGCGTTAGACACGATCGATATATTATATCAAAAAATGAAAATCGCACTGAAAATATTGAGTTTATCCATAACTATAATTTAACCTCTGCAAAGCAAAAAAATATTTTGCTTCGAATTAAACCGGATGACTTTTGCACTCACTGCAGAACACAAAAATTGGATTTGAGCATGAAACACTATACGTTTTTTGTCCACAGATACTGCTGTTTAATTTCGATGGCGCAGAAGAATTGGTGGATATTTACATAAAGTTTAATATTATTGAGTATACCGCCGGCAAGCGAGTAGTAGCAATATCTTTTCATAAAAGAAACAAGCCAATGGAGTATCTATTCAGATAACCATGGGGTTAAAAGGAGGAATTGAGATGCTTGAAAGAATGACGTTCTGCGAGGAATGCAGAAGAGATGTTGCTTACACTGAAATAGAAGTAGCGATGCAAAATGAACTAAAGCGAGAAACTTTCGAATACACAGGCAAGCAAGCTGTATGTACTGAATGCGGTTCAGAAGTTTATGTTGCCGAAGTTGAGGATTATAATCTTAAAGCGCTCTACGATGCATACAGAAAAAAGAATTCAATAATTGCACTCGAAAAAATATTGGAGATACCTGAAAAGTATGGGATAGGCAAACGGCCTCTTTCCTTGCTTTTAGGATGGGGTGAGATGACGTTTAGCAGATACTGCGATGGCGATATGCCCTCAAAACAATATTCCCATATTCTAAAGCACATTTATGATGATCCAGCTTTTTACCGCTCCATATTGGAGAACAACAAAGATAATTTAAAATCACCGACAACATATGAAAAAAGCAAACGCATTACCGATGCATTGTTGGGTACTGTAAACACACCACTTACTAAAATAGAGCAGGTAATCGACTATCTGCTATGCAAATGCGAAGATATTACTCCACTGGCCTTGCAAAAAGCTTTGTATTATATCCAGGGCTTTTATTTCGCTTTTATTGAGGAGTATGTTCTTGAAGATGATTGTGAAGCATGGGCACATGGTCCGGTTTATCCTAAGGTTTATCATAAGTATAGTTCCTATCGATTTGACCCGATCGAAGGTGGCGAAACGTGCGACGACTCGGTTTTAAGTAATTATGAGAAGGCAGTCATTGATAGCGTGATTAAAAACTTATGTTGTTACAGCGGTAAAATATTGGAGGGCTTTACACACGCAGAAGATCCCTGGTTAAAAACCAGAGGTGACCTACCGGTAACAGCAGCTTCCAGTAGAATAATTCATAAGAAGTTAATAGGCGATTATTTTAAGACGGTAAAGGAGCACTTTGCCATGATTAATCCTGCAGATATAGAAATATACTCAAAGAAGATGTTTGAGCGACTTAATTAAAATGACAATTTGCATAAAATGACGAAAACTATCTGCCGCAAGGGTAGTATAGAAAAATACTTAATAATGAAGCCTTCGCGGGAATGCGAAGGCTTTCTTGATGCCCAATCAAAAGCCTTAAAATTAAAACTATTTTTGGTGAAATTGTGGTGGTTTGCATTTGCTTGGAGATGATAATTCCTTCTAGGCAGGGAATCGGTGACATATATGGGGGGACGAACCACGCAGGTAGCATTCTTTTTTATGGGGGAGATGAACATATATTTTATTAAACTTGGCCTTATGAAGATTGTACATATTCCATCACTTTTTAAAGGAATTGTTTGTTTTTTAAAGTAGAATGCTGGTAAAAGTTCTTTGATGAGCTTAATTTTCTTGCGCCACGCCTACAGCCGGTAAAGTTGATAATATTGCGGCCTGGTCTATTTGATACGCTGAGCATTTTATTATAATTTTATCTGCAGGAAATTGCAGCCATTTGTTGAAACAAGACACATAATAATAAATATTTGTAGGTGAGCGTATGGTTGCGCGTATTGTTTGCCAGGACGAAGCCATCCGGGAAGATTTTCGCAAAAGAATACTGGCTAAAGTGCAGGCAGAGAAGGACTCCATGAAAAAGCGTATTGATGATAATGTCCCCTCTTTTATATCCTGGGCTGTTAAACCGCTGGCAAGCATGGCTTTCGACATACAAAGGAATAAAGATAACAACAAGGGCGAAGGCGGAGAGTTGAACGTGGGCATCCATCTTCGCCTTGTGCTTTCTAAAGAGTGGATTTTAATGAACGATGTGGTGGTGGAGCCCGAACCGGAGGTTTTTGCCAAGACAGATCATATAGCTATCGAGCCGCCCGGTATGTTTGTCATTGAGACAAAGGCTTGGGACGGTGCTTTTACAGGTTACAAGGACCGGTGGAAGCGTAAAGAGGGTAATAAATGGGTCTCCTGCCACAGCCCTACCAAACAAAATTTCAGGCATGTAAACCTGCTCAGAAAGTGGTTGGAGCAGACCGGCATGTTCAATTTATCTTTTCCTGCGGAGCAGTGGATAAAGCCCGTTGTGGTTTTTACCAGGGCGTCCTGGTTAAAAACCACTGATTGCTCCATGCCGGTGCTGGAAGGAGCGCTTGGCCTTGCTTTAAACATATAATGTATTAGCAACTTATTAAGGAGACGATACCTTTGAGTAATGATAAGTTTACACGCGCGAAAACTCCTGTATCAGGAGAAATCCCGCGACCACCCCAAAAATGCGACGGTCTTACACGGGCATTAAGCTGGACAGCTCCGTTTATTACGGGCAGCGGTTGACCATCCTCTGTCAAGAAACTTAGTGTAAGCACACGAAGATCACAAACAGGTTGGAAAATGTGACACCATAGCATTTGGCCAAGTCTTGGGGTACGAGAAAGCCTTTTTAATTCAAAACACCGGTGGCTGAAGGGGGGTGCTATTATGACTTTAGGAAGGTATATCGCACAAAAAAGGCAGGCTAAAGGTTTAAGCCAACGCGAATTGGCAAGAGACATTCAGGTAAGTAATTCAACTATTTCCAGAATTGAAAAAGATGATGGTATCTACCCGGATAACGCTACTTTAAAAGCCATAGCCCAAAGGCTAAACCTGGATTATAATTACTTACTTGCCCTGAATAAAGCAATTGATGACGAACCGGAAATTCGCTTAATCCAAATAGCTGACAAAAAAATGAACGATGCTCAGAAAAAGAAGATGTTAAACATTCTAAAAGCTTCATTTGATGATCTATTTAAAAAGGAGAATGTTGAATGATAGCAGATTACAATAAAGCCGTATTTGAGAGTGTCAAGACACTACAACAATACGGTATTAACCAAGCGCCTATTAATTTGTTTATTGTTACTGCTAACACATATTGTCTAGAAATAGACGGCGTTAAATGTCCAAAATATGACTATATTATTGACCAATAATAGTCCATCAATCAGTAAGTCCATACGATAGATTAGCAATAAAAAAGCCGGTAATCTTAATAGCCACCGGTAAAAAATAATTCGCATTTGGCCGACAAGGTCGTGGAGGCGGTCAAATCCGGCGCCATTAAAAAGTTCTTTGTCATGGCAGGCTGTGACGGCAGAATGAAGTCCAGGGAATACTATACCGAGTTCGCACAGAAACTTCCCCAGGACACCGTAGTCCTTACGGCAGGTTGTGCGAAATACCGTTACAACAAACTTAATTTGGGAGACATCGGCGGCATTCCAAGAGTGCTTGACGCAGGACAGTGCAACGATTGCTATTCGCTGGTGCTGATTGCGCTAAAACTCAAAGAAGCATTTGGGCTGGATGATGTTAACCAGCTGCCGATTGCCTTCAATATTGCCTGGTATGAGCAAAAGGCGGTTATCGTTCTGCTGGCGCTATTACACTTAAACGTCAAGAACATTCATCTTGGCCACACTCTGCCGGGATTCCTGTCCCCGAACGTTGCCAAGGTGCTGGTGGATACCTTTGGCATCGCAGGTATGGGTACGGTTGACGATGATATGAAGTTGTTCATGGGTGCATAATTAAATAACCTTTAACCGGCAGGTGACAATCATGGTTGCCTGCCGGTTTTTTTTTGCGGAACACCGGGGTTGCCACGGTTGCCACGGGGACGGTTTTTAAAGGGTCCAATTGGCAGTTTTGCGGGAGAAAAAACGGCTCAATGTCAGGTAACCCCTGATTTTGAGCCTTAAACTTTGATTACGCACAATAACTGCCTCGCAGAATTTTCAATTGCCGGAGAAGAATGAAGTCGCGTTCAATCTTTTTCTTCTGGTTCTTAAGCTGTGAAAAAAAGAGTAATACTTGTGTTTAGTGTGTCTATTTAACGAGGGACGCCGCATACCACGTATTACATCAAAAGAAAAACCATCCCACTATAACGAATAAGTGTATGATTTGTGATCTCCAAGGTTATGAGTACCATGTTAAGGCTGAAAATGCCTGGTACGACTATACGGAAAACTGGTGCGACAGACCGACATAGAAATTAAGCTGGAAGGTATTGAGCCATGACGAAACAGCAAGGCAAATATTCACTACCACAAATGCGTTCCTGGATGCGTATGTCCATTGGCAGGTTTAACTTTACTTGCCGTCGTTATCTCGTGTGGCTAAAGTCCGTTTCTTTTTTCTCGCAGTTCCTCTTACGACGCGACTTTTTTTAATTAATTGGTATGCGTTTTTTCTTGGACCACAATAGACAACAGTAACTGACTCATCACTCATAATTTCATAAACAGCCCGGTAACTCTGGCCATTATATTCAATAATGAATTTATAGCAGCCCATCAAATCCCCACTCAAAGCAATGCCCGCCTCTATATCATAATAAATGGCGGACAATTTATCTTTAAATAAATCCTTTAATTCTGATGGACATTTCTTTAGAAATTTTTTTGCTTGGCTAACAAACTTAACGTTAATCACCGAAAACATCATCCCATGAACATGTTTTCCCCATTCTTGCCTCTTTACGGCCTTGCCTTATCTTAGCCATGGCAAGCCTATCTCTTAATAGGGATGATGTGGCCTTAATATCCGGCTTTTTCTTTCCCTTTTGCTTTGTTAACGTTGCAGTGGTAGGCATATTTGCACCCCTTTTCCTGCGGATCCTATACCTCACTCATACACCCCCTGGCATCTTGTCCATAAAAATATTTATGTACATTAGGCCAGTAAAATAACCAATATATTCTATTAGAGGAAAAGATTCTATTTTTGAATATTGTAACATGTGGCATGTAACATGTCTATATGCAATATTACATAACGATAACAAAAACGAAGTGGTAATACTTTAAGTTTTTAAATTACACCATTGGCTACTTTTGGAGGGGAAGATTAAAAATGCAAGAAATAGAAAACTTTTTATGGAACAGTGTAAGAAACCTGTTTAATCAAAAAGTCGATCTAGTGTTTTTCGATACCACCAGCACCTACTTCGAAGGCAATGGCCCCAGCAATATTGCTAAAAAAGGCTATTCCAAGGACAAGCGTCCCGATCGTAACCAGGTAATTGTCGGGGCATTAATGACCTCCGAAGGCATACCTATTGCCCATCAAGTGTTGCGCACCAATTGTGATCTACCACCTGCGGAAGTAGCCCTTGCTTATAAGGGACTCTGGCAAGTGGAAAGAATCTTTCGGACGATGAAAAGCAGCCTGGATTTAAGGCCGATTTACCACTGGAAAGAAGAACGTGTACGCGGACATATCTTCGTCTGCTTCTTGGCTTTTGTTCTACAGGTTATGCTGGCCAAACTACTTAAAGACAGCAAGCATGGGTTTAAAGATTTAATGCATGACCTAAGGAAATTACATGCTGTAAAATCTACTATCGGTCAGGAAGAGTTTATTTTGCGCACAGAGTTAAAGGGCAATATCTTTGATATTTTCAAAGCTGTGGGCTGCAGGCCGCCAAATAGGATATTGGGGTACAAATCTACCATATAAAGGAATTATCTAGTGGTACGTCTATTTGTTGTGCCAGCAAACCCTTGATTTTACTGGATTCCCTTGGGTAGCGGTGTCAAACTCGAGTTATACTGGAGGGTTTTAGACAGTTCAGGCGAAGTAATTGTTAAACCTGGGCTCTATAAATAATAGTTCAAGATGACCTCACCGGTAAGGGATCATACAAGGAATAAAGATAACCACAAAGACAGAGGTAGAGTATTGAATGTGGAATGGAGGGGTGGTGTCCGGTATGACAAAGATAGTAAATTATGGTTTAATAGTTTTGATATTTTTATTATCATCTGCAGGCATTTATTTATTCCAATTTTTATTTTTTCATGACCCTGAACATACTTTCTTTTTATTATTGCAGAATTTGGCTTTTTTACCAATACAGGCCCTGGTAGTTACTTTATTGCTAAATAAATTTTTAAACATTGCCCAAAAACAGCAGAATTTAAAAAAGATTCATGTCGTTATAAGCGCTTTCTTTTCTGAATTAGGGACATCGATATTGTTCATGCTCTCCAAACTCAACGAAAATAATGATGAGTTGTGCCGGGCAATCGATATAACGGAATTAAATAGGAAAAATATGAACACTTTGAAAAAAAGCATTAAAGAGTTTAATTTTAAGATGGATATCACACCGGAACATTTAGCAAGCCTGGGACTGGTACTAATTGATAAAAAACCTTTTATGATCGGCATACTTCAAAATTCCAACCTGCTGGAACACGATTCTTTTACGGATATGCTGTGGGCTGTTTTTCATGTTGCGGACGAGCTTCAGAACAGAAACCTGCAGGGGTTATCCCAAAACGACCTGGATCATTTAACCTCTGATATTCTAAGGGCCTATAGATGTATAATTATCGAGTGGGTTAATTATATGAAATATCTACGTAGGGAATATCCTTACCTGTATATTTCGGCAGTTAGTAAAAGTCCTTTCCGCTAAAGTAAGACGGACCGGGCTACCGGCCTTTATTAAAGAAGCATTTATTCGTAAAGGCCGGCTATCGTTTGCCCAATCTTTCATGGCATGCGGAACTCGGTCAGAGTCTTTTCCTTTTTCAGTCAACTGGCATTCGGCAGTCTTAAACAAGTATATCAGTCCCCGAGAAGCCTTTTTTTGTGAATATTTTCTACATTAGGTCTGCCTTAGAGTATTTAAACCTTCCCGAGCAATGTGTTTCCAATATAGCTTTCTGGTGCTATAAGTACCATAGAGAAAACATTGGCAAAGTGCCCTTGATTTATGAGGGCAAAAGGAAAACTACAGATTTTAATGCCATGCAGCAGGCTGTGTACAACATGTTAAAGCAGACTTGGCTCAACCCATATATGATTTTGTTTTAGTTGAT
This sequence comes from Desulfoscipio geothermicus, assembly GCA_016841905.1. Taxonomy (GTDB): domain Bacteria; phylum Bacillota; class Desulfotomaculia; order Desulfotomaculales; family Desulfallaceae; genus Sporotomaculum; species Sporotomaculum geothermicum_C. The sequence goes on from JAENYF010000001.1 coordinate 8,140, forward strand.
GAGGGTCAGGATTTAGATGCAGATGCTTATGACTTTTTTAAAACTATAGCTAAGCATGTAACTGTTTGTTTAGATAACAAACAGCAGCTGTATGAGAGGGGTTCAAAACCGAAATTAATGCCCTATCATAGTGCTAAAGGACTTACCTTTGATACGGTAGCTTTTCTTGATGCAGAGTCTAATACCAGCCTTAGTCAGTTAATTGTTATATTGGATCAAATTGGTTCTAGGGCAAAGAAAGTTGGAGAGGCCCAGCGTGCATATTTTGAACTTGCATTTAGAGAGTTACTAAATCCAGATTCGGATTCATATCGTAATCTTTCAGCATGTTGGCTCAACGCTCAACAGAAGTACAATAGTCTTTATTGAGGAGAAAGGAAATGGCTCTTTTAGACCTTCTTGGAATTGAAGGAAACTTAACAAATGATAACCAAGGAGTTATCCTTGAGACTGTTAATGGTAGTGCGATTCGGCTTAATTGCGGGGAGATTACTCTTGGAGAATATCGCCCCGAACAGTTTAAAATCTTAATAGTCAAGACACGTGATTATTTGGAAAAACAAACCCGGAAACTTCAAGTTCGCCAGAATAGAATAGGTTGGATTTTTCCGATCAATGCACTTGTATCAAGAGATAATATTCCGGAGGATCGTTGGGCAGAAGTGTATTCCAATTTTGCGATTAATGGACTTATTTACAACGAAGAGTTGTATTCTTTAGCTGACTCACCATCTGAAATAGTTGGAGAATTATCTCTTAGCGATTTTTATTCAGATAAGATAGCGGTTGTGGTATTGGGTTGCGATGAGATAAATAAGCAGGAACTTTCAGTTGACGAAATCAAAGTTATGCTCACTCGATTCGGCTACTTGCCAATCATTGCTCACAAAAATGCTGAAGCGGTGATTGAAATGGAGAATGAACATGTAGAAAATGGGGTTGTTAAGATTGCAAGACCATCAAAAGATTTGTTGGAATACCTTCAACATTTTGAATGGCTTATAAGTAGAGCCATGGAAGAAGTATTGTTGGCTAAAATTTTTGAGGTGTCCATACGGATTTATAGTGCGTCATAGAAAATCACGAATGACCCATGGAAATTAAGAGATTCACTATCGCAGATTGCCAATGAGGGATGGCTCCTTAAATGTCTTTTAAACCGTTTTGATGACCCCGCTATAGACACTGCGGTATTTGATAAAGCGAAAATTTCCATTAATCAATTTGTTGTAGCACATGGACTTGCCAAGGATGTACCGAAAAACCTAGCGGCAGGAATTTATACAGTGAGAAACGCCGTTATACATAGTCAAATTCATTTGTCTCCTCAAGCACATTCCGAATTATCGGAAGTGAACCGCTTGCTTCTTGATTTATGTTTTGAATTAATAAGTAAATTCAATATAGCTACTGGAGAAGCAAATTTAATACAATCAATAGAAAAAGTTGCAGGACACGAGGTTTTGAATCAGAATGATTAGCTTGTTTGATTTGAAACTAAGGGAGTTGGCTGCGACCGGCGGCGATAAGCTGGTCGTGAGTGTGTTGGGAGATCAAATGAGGTATGGGGCAATTTTCTATATTGATATTAAAGCCTACTTAAATAATACAAAATCTTATTTAAAAAAACAACGTTTTCTTTAATAAGAAAACGGTTATGCTATTGTTATTAAAATAACCCTTAATAAATATTTGAAAGGTAGAAGAACATGGAAAACAGGGCAGGTATATATGTGGAACAATCTACTGAATATGCTGCATTTTACCCGAAACCTCTGCCACCAGAACCGCGCATAATATTTGATGATGAACTGATTAAATTATTATCAGAATCAAACAGAGAATTGGGAAGGTTGGATGGCGCAGCGGAGGTACTGCCGGATCCCGACCTTTTCGTAGCGATGTATGTAAAAAAAGAGGCTGTTTTAAGCTCCCAGATAGAGGGTACCCAAGCTTCACTGGTTGATTTATTGGAATATAGAAACGAAGAGAAACAGAGCCAGATAAGTCATGATGTAGGGGAAGTCGTAAATTATGTGAAGGCAATGAATTATGGCCTTGAAAGGTTAAATACCTTACCTTTATCTTTACGATTAATTAGGGAGATCCATGCAGTATTATTGGAAGGCACTCGTGGTGGTGAAAGAAACCCGGGTGAGTTTAGGCGAACCCAAAACTGGATTGGCCCGCCAGGTTGTACGTTAAAAACAGCTTCATTTGTACCACCCCCAGTTGAGCAGATGAAACAAGCAATGTATGACCTTGAAACCTTTATGCATAATAACTCGTCTCTGCCATTGCTTGTTAAGGTCGGGTTAGTACATGCTCAATTTGAAACAGTTCACCCATTCCTTGATGGTAATGGAAGAATGGGTAGGTTGTTAATAACCTTTTTATTATGTCAGCAAAAAGCCTTAAACCGTCCCTTGTTATATTTAAGTTACTATTTCAAAAAGCATAGAATGGAATATTACGAATGGCTTATGAAGGTGCGTAATAAGGGCGATTGGGAAGGTTGGTTAAAATTTTACTTGCAAGGGATAATTGAAGTTTCTAAGCAAGGCATTAAAACCGCTCGAAAAATATTAGATTTACAATCTAACCATAGAAACCTAATTATGAATATAAAATCAACTAATGCAAATAAGTTATTAGATTATATATATACACAGCCTATCTTAACAATTAACGATGTAGTACAAGAACTCGAAATTTCATATCCAACAGCGAATACATTGGTTTCTAAATTTTGTGAAATAGGTTTATTAAAAGAAAGAACCGGACAACAAAGAAACAAGGTTTTTTCCTATGTGGAATATCTAAATATTTTAGAGGATTAGCAAACACTCTGGCCAGCATAGATGAACCCGTTCCCTTGCCATAACAAATGGCAGGGTTCCCAATTCGGAAACCCTGCCATTATCGTATTTATATGGAGGGAAAACTGATTGTGATTGCCGCCTGTCTTTGCTGGGGCGTAGAGAACAATTGCACCCGGATGTTATCCTTAAAAGACCCCTTGCAGATTGTAGTGGTCAAAGGTTTCGGCTCTGGGATAGGTGCGCTCTTAATTTCCCTGGTCCTACAGGAATACAAAAGTAATCTTTGATTTCGGCCAGGGAGTTTGCCATCTTTCACAGTACCATTCAACTGGACGCACCAATTCACCCCGGGTTCATGAGGCCAGCCGGGAATAACATAAGGGGAGCAAGGGGACGGTTTGGAGTGACCCCCTTGCTCCCTATGTTACCCACCTTGTGTTACAGTATCGTAAGGCCAGTTAATTATACCGCCGAAATCATATATCTTGGTATAGCCCATATCGAGTAGTTTTCTTGCTGCCTGCGCACTGCGATTCCCGGAGCGGCAGTAGATCAGTATATCCGCTTCAAGATCCGGGAGAAGTTCCGGCGGCGTGTCCAATATTGTTTCATTCGGTATGAGGATGGCGCCCTCAATGCGTTCAGTATTGTATTCCTCCAGTGTGCGGACGTCCAGGATGATGATATCGTCTCCGCTGTCTATACGTGCTTTTGCTTCCTCAGCTGTTATCTTATGGTATGCCGCTTGCTCCGGGTCGGGTGCATCTGCTGGCCCGGATGCACATGCAGTCAGTAAAGCCAACACAAGTAAAACCGGTATAAGAACTAAATATTTTTTCATCACAAACCTCCTGGTTAACTTTAATAACGTGACTCATTCCCGCTTTGACGTACTCCATATCGTAATTATATAATTAAATCATGATAGGCGGTCATTAAAAGGAGGTTAAAACAATGAGAAAAAAATTTATATTTTTTACATTAATTTTAACTTTGCTATGGGTTTTTACATCTTGTACGAGACCAGAGAATCAAACAGAAATTTATTCTTTTAGCGGAGAAAATGAGAATATAACAATAAACATGGTTTAATTATTGTAACTAATGATTCGGAAAAATTTATTGGAGGCGATTTATTATTTAAAGGTGAAGAGCCATCAGATGTTAAAGAGTATTTTGAGAGGTTCTTTTTTTACAAAGATGGAAATGAAGAAACTATTATGAATAATTCCACTAGAGTTCAAGGTATTGCCAAAGGTCTAAACATATCCTCAGAACTTGGCTCAATAAGTTCTGAGGATTTATTCTTTGCCAATGATTTGGAACTAATTAAGGGTTCATTGAATTTTTCGATAAGTGGGAATTTGGTAGATGGTGAGGATTTTGAATACGATTTATCTCTTGTTGTAAAAAAGGTTTATTAAATTCTGATGACAAATAGTGGTTTGAAGGGCAAATAAGGCACTTTGAACATTACATATAGTGGTTTTGGAGCAACTAATGGCAGGGTTCCCCAATTCGGAAACCCTGCCATTATCGTATTTAATGGAGGGGAAAATGGTTTTTTGCTGGTCTGCGTTAGTCCCGTTTAAACTTGGCGGCTGCTTTGCTGGCGGCATTGGATAATTCGCTCCAGGCGTCCTTGACGCCGTGCTTAATATCGCTCCAGGCATCTGTGGAGTTTTCCTTCAATTCACGCATATTCTCCTGAGCTGCTTCAATTTTGTCGTCATACTCCAATTGGGCTTCGGCCCGGACTTGCTGGACATTGGCCTTTAATTCGTCAACTTCTGCCTGCCGCTCGTTGAGCTCGCCTTCTAATTTGTCCATATAAGCTTTATCAGGATCCATAATTAAAATTCCTCCCTTTGGTTTTGGCCGGGCATTACTACTAGTTGGTTCCGCCGGCCAATAGAGCTATTAATCTTCCATCTCTAGTATTTCCTGCCTGGCATGATCTTAGTCACTAGACAATGGGGAAGTTAGGATGTTTTGGCGGGCAGGTTTAAAGCTATGTTAAATTATTCTTTGGGGCAATCTATAAAGGTAAAGGATTTAACCCGGGCAAGGTTTAATAATTAATTTCATACTTCGCCAGATAAAGGAGCTTGTTCGATGCTCAGGGTTACCGGGATCAAGTTATCCCTTGATGAAGATAAAGCGCTGATAAAAAACAAAGCAGCGAAAAAGCTGCGGGTTAGGGCCAATGAAATTATTAATTATCGTATCTTTCGGGAATCCATCGACGCCCGAAAGAGTGACCGGATTTTTTTCGTCTATACCGTTGACGTTGAGCTGAACAACGAACCGGCGGTGCTGAAAAGGCTTAAGGGCGGTGAGGTAACCGTTACCCCATCCATGGATTACCGCCTGGTGCAGCCGGGCTCCCATAGGATACCCCACCGGCCTGTGGTGGTGGGCCTGGGACCGGCGGGTCTTTTTGCCGGACTGCTGCTGGCCCGGCTGGGCTACCGGCCGGTTATCCTGGAAAGGGGCGCCGATGTGGACACCCGCACCCGGGCGGTGCGCTCCTTTTGGCAGACCGGCCTTCTGGACAAAGACTGCAATGTCCAGTTCGGCGAGGGCGGCGCCGGGGCTTTTTCCGACGGCAAGTTAACCACTTTAATTAAGGACAAGCGATGCCACCGGGTGCTGGAGGAAATGGTGCTGGCCGGGGCGCCCGGTGAGATTATGTATGCATATAAACCACACATCGGCACGGATCTGTTAAAGAACGTGGTGAAGAACATTCGCCGGCAAATCATTGAGCTGGGCGGCGAGGTGCGGTTTAATAATAAGGTAACGGATATTTTTATCGAGGGCAACCGGCTCACGGGCCTGGAAATCAACGGTGAGCCGGCTCTGGAGGCTGAGGTGGCGCTGCTGGCCATTGGGCACAGCGCCCGGGATACCTTTGCCCTGCTGCACAGCCGGGGGCTGCAGTTCTCACCTAAGTCCTTCTCTATCGGTGTCCGGGTGGAGCATCCCCAGGAACTGATCAACCGTGCCCAGCATAAAAGCTTTGCCGGGCATCCCAGGCTGGGGCCGGCGGAATACAAGCTGGCTTACCACTCGCCCTCCGGGCGCTCGGCATATACCTTCTGCATGTGCCCGGGAGGCATGGTAGTGGCGGCGGCCTCGGAGGAGGGCAGATTAGTCACCAACGGGATGAGCGAGCACGCCCGGGACCGGCAGAACGCCAACAGTGCGCTGCTGGTGGGGGTGCGCCCTGATGATTTCGGCAGCGATCATCCCCTGGCCGGGGTGGAGTTTCAGCGCCGTTGGGAAGGGCAGGCCTTCGGGCTGGGCGGGGGGAACTATGTTGCTCCCGCCCAGCTGGTAGAGGATTTTCTTAGCGGCAGGCCATCTACCGGGCCGGGCAGTGTTGAGCCCTCCTATCCCCGGGGGGTAACCTATACTGATTTAGCTGCTTGCCTGCCCGGCTATGTTACAGATACATTAAAAGAAGCGCTTCTGGATTTTGACCGCAAGCTAAAGGGGTTTGCCCTGCCGGAGGCAGTGCTGACCGGGGTGGAAACCAGGAGCTCTTCACCGGTGCGCATCTACCGGGATGAGCAGGGCCAGTCCAATATCGCCGGTATCTACCCCGCCGGGGAGGGGCCCGGCTATGCAGGGGGTATTATTTCCTCAGCTGTGGACGGCATGCGGGCAGCCGAGTTTATCGCGCTGCGGTACGTGCCGGGAACGGCATAATTTAATCAAGCGTTACGAAACACTTGTTGAAGGATGAATGGGGTTATCATATGAAGGATTACGGTGCAAGAAAAATTAGAGTAGCCGTTGTAGGGGGCGGAGCCGCCGGGCTGACCGCCGCTATCGCTGCACGGAATAACGGTGCTGACGTTACTGTGCTGGAGCGGATGGACCGGGTGGGCAAAAAAATACTGGCCACGGGCAACGGCCGGTGCAATTTAAGCAACACCAATTTGGATATTGCCCATTATCATGGCTCGAACCCCAAATTTGCCTTTGGTGCCTTGAGCCGCTTTGATTTTCATCAAACTATGGAGTTATTTGAGCGGCTGGGCATAGCCTGGAAGGTGGAGGAGGGGGGCAAGGTGTTTCCGGTTTCCAACCAGGCTTCCAGCGTGCTGGACGTGCTGCGCCACGAGCTGGAAACGCTGGGCGTGGAAACCCGGTGTGACGCCGATGTTAAGGAAATTGAGCCCCAAAACGGTGTTTTTATTATGTACCTGGGTGATGGCAGCCGGTTTAAAGCCGACCGGGTCATCCTGGCCACCGGGGGCAAGGCGGCCCCCCAGCTGGGCTCCAACGGCAGTGGCTACCTGCTCGCCCAAAAACTGGGCCACAGTATTGTGGAGCCTTTTCCCGCGCTGGTGCAGCTGAAGCTGGCTGCTGATTTTTTAAAACAGATTGCGGGTATTAAATTTATCTATCTAGCGGAAATACAAGTGGCGGCAAAACCCCTGGCCCGCGCCGAAGGCGAGATACTGTTCACCGATTACGGTATTTCCGGCCCCCCGATACTAGCCCTTAGCCGTTCTGCCGGTGAACACCTGCGCAGGGGAGAGCCGGTTACACTTAGGCTGAATCTGATAAATTACATGTCCCGGGATGAGCTGGAGTCGTTCATTATCCAACGTTTGCAGCAGCAGTCCCATAAAACGCTGGCGTTTAGTCTGGTTGGCTGGATTAATAAAAGGCTGATCCCTGTGCTGTTAAGAGAGGCCGGCATCGGGGATATCCATAAACTGGCCGGACAGGTTACTGTTGCCGAGAGAAATGCTATAATAGATATATTACAAAATTGGCGCTTTGAAGTTATCGGTTTTAATACCTGGCAGCAGGCCCAGGTTACCGCCGGGGGGATTAATGTTCGGGAAGTTAATCAAAAAACCATGGCCTCCAAGCTGGTGCCGGGACTGTTTTTAGCCGGTGAAGTGCTGGATATAGATGGCGACTGCGGCGGCTACAACTTGCAGTGGGCCTGGTCTTCGGGTTTCGTGGCCGGAGTTGGCGCGGCCACACTATAAAATACTGGGGGGAGAGATGGGCATGTCGGAGTGCGGAAGCTGTGCCTCGTGTAGTATCAGTATTGGTGATAAAGCCAAGGAATATAGGAATAGTGACGGGAAACGGGCGGTTAAATGTACCCTGTGCGGCAAAGAAGTTACCTTTGATAAATTGCCTGGAAATCGCCGGGTAACCTGCCCGGAATGCGGGACGCGCATTGAAGTGATTCCCTTGCTTTTAAATTAGTTAATTAAAATGTTGGCGAGTTCAGGTAAGCGGGAGTTTTATAGATTTGGATTGACTGGCGAAACAGCTTTAAATCACCCGGTAACGGGTGGTTTTTTTAACTATAATGCAAAGCGGGAGGGAGTCCGTGAACAATAAAATTGCACTTCAATTATTAGCACTTATTTTTAGTGCCGGAACAATAATTGCTGCTATTTACAATCTGGTTACAAGAGGAAACTCAGGACTTTCAGTTATACTAATGGTCTTTGCCTTAAAGCATTAACCGGATTGCTACGGTTCCGGGCATGAGAAAAGCAATATATGGCCATATTAACCCTGGAATCAAACTAGTCAAAGGTGAGCCAAATGAGTACAGAACGGTACGATCAAATTTTTAAAAAGCTGGTGAAAACTGCTTACCACGGTAATCTGCCGGAGGAGATTGAAAAGATCCGGGACGGCGACAGTGTTACAGACCAATACCTGCTTTATGCTTCGGGCGGCGGCGACCCTGACAGGGTGGTGTTTAAGGTCAGGGGCGCTCAAGGTGTATGTGCTAAAAGCGATGATATGGGCGAGGCGGTATGTCTTTTTGGCGCCATCGTGCGTGACATGGAAGGTAACGTGGTTATTGCGCCCAAAAACTGCAACGGGTGCGGTGAGTGTGTAGACGTCTGTAAGCATTACTCCCTGGTGGATAAAAAGGAATTCGTGCCGCTGATTAAATTGCTGCAGGACCGCCAGGTGCCTGTTTTTGCCATTATAGCCCCTGCTTTTATCGGCCAGTTCGGCCCGGCAGTGACCCCCGGTAAAATGCGGGCGGCGCTGAAGCAGCTGGGTTTTTACGGTATGGTGGAGGTGGCACTTTTTGCCGATATTCTCACGCTGAAGGAAGCGCTGGAATTTGACCGGCATGTAACCGACGAAGATGATTTTATGCTCACCAGTATGTGCTGTCCCATCTGGGTATCAATGGTGAAAAAGGTTTACCGGGATTTAGTGCCCCACATTTCGCCTTCCGTTTCGCCGATGGTGGCCTGCGGCAGGGGCGTTAAACATTTGCATCCCGGCGCCAGGGTGGTATTTATCGGTCCCTGCATTGCCAAAAAGGCGGAAGCCAAGGAGCCCGATATTAGGGATGCCGTGGATGCAGTGCTGACCTTTCGGGAATTGGAGCAGATATTTGCAGCGGTGGGTATTAACCCGGCTGATCTGGAAGAAGACGAAAGCGAGCATTCTTCCGGTGCCGGGCGAATTTATGCGAGAACCGGCGGAGTAAGCCAGGCCATTGCGGCCACCTTAAACAGATTAAGGCCGGACAGGAAGATTAAAATTAGGGCTCTTCAGGCCGACGGAGTGCAGGACTGCCGCAGGATGCTCCAGGATGTTTTGGAGGGGCGCATTAACGGAAATTTTTTGGAAGGTATGGGCTGCAAGGGGGGCTGTGTGGGCGGGCCCAAGGTAATAATTGATCCGGCGAAGGGCCGCCGGGCCGTGGAGGCATATAGCAAAGAGGCCGGTTTAATGACGCCGGTGGATAACAGGTATGTTATGGAACTGCTGAGGCGGCTGGGGATTCAGAATACTGCCGATTTTTTGGACAGCTCCAAAGCGGCTATGTTTATCAGGGATTTTGAGCGGAGGAACTAGCTGATCAATACCCAGGCATTGCCGGCGGAGTGTACTATAAATGAGGCCACTACACCGTGTCTCAAATAGATTAGGCTGTAGGCCAAGCTGGGTAGGAAGTAAGCGGTGAACCCGGCGGGTTCGGGGTCGTGTAATAAGGCGAAAAGTGCCGAGATTATGATCGCCCAGGCGCCCAGGCACCAAGCTCTCCTGCCCGGCCTGGCCAATTGGCGCACCAGTCCCAGACCGATAAAACGAAACAGCATTTCTTCCAGTAAAGGTCCCAGTAAAATAATCGATGCTATGATCATAACAGTATCGATGGTAATAACTCCCGGGTTTGGCACATTAACCTGACCGGCACCTGGGGTAACTATTATACCATATTGCCGGGCTATTTCCCTGTAAGCTTGCAAACTCCAGCCCAGTAATAAACCGGCCATTATAAATACAGGTGCTGTTTTAGTTGTTTTTTTGCAGTCCCCCAGCAGTTCGTTCAACCGGCTCAGGCTGATTAATAACAATACTCCTAAAAGCGCGGCCTGGCCGATGACCAGCTCAAAAGTTTCTTTTTTTACCTGCCCGGCTTTAAGCAATAACCCTAAAGCGGCAAGCAAAATAAAAAACCAGGCTGTGAATTTTATATATTTGATATCCCTCTCGGCGATTATTTTCATATTGTATCAACTCTGTATATTTTAATTTTTATTACAGAGGAGATGTATCCATCATCTAACTCCTTTCCTTAAGGGTAGTATGCAATACCTGCCACATTTCATCGGAAATTACCCCTAAACGCCAGAGTGCGATGCCGTCCAGGTTATATCGTTTGGCAATGCCAACTTTGGTTAATATGCTTTGCGGGGTTTCGTTGGGGGCTGAAATACCGAGTACCAGTTTTTCTGCCGGGACCACCGCTATAGCTGTCTCCACGGCTTGGATGACCTGGTTAACCGGTTCCGGTTTGGCACCATAATCGTAGGCCATAATGATTATTTTATTGGAAACCTGGCCTAATGCCTGGTAGTCATAACCCCGGTAAACACTGTTAGGGGCATGCAGGGTAAGAGTCAGGGATTTGCCTGCGGTCTGTAGTTGCTCGGACAATATACTAACAAAATTGGTAAAGCTGTTTTGCACAGCATGCAATTGTTCTCCGGTATCCCGGTAACCCAAACCTTCAAGATTAAGGTTAACGCCTCCATAAGAATTGACTTCCGTCAATATACCGGCGGTTGCCTTATGCATGGCAGTCTCGTTAGTTAGTAAGTTAGTGATGGTGCCATCTTCGTCGGTCACGTGAATAACCATTTCGGTGCCCAGGTTATATGAACTGGCTGCGTCAAGCATATCTTCCCAGCCATCAGGGCGCTGCCAGCCGGTCCTGCTTTGCGTTAACAGGTTGCCCTGCCCGTCAAGGCTGTACCAGCCTAAAGCTAGTTCAGATACCAGGCCGGTGTTTCCGGTCGCTGTTCTAGGGTAAGGCACACCAAACAGATTGGTCCAGCTGCTGGTTTGGGCGTCACCCAGGGCATAGAAACCCACTACAGCCATCTGCTGTGGGGGAGAAGTAATTATCACGGTGCCGGCAGCATTATCCCAAACGACCTGGCAATCAAAAGCTTCACTGAAAAACCGCAGTGGGATCAGCGTTCTCCCATCCAGATTTAACGGCGGCACATCCAGGGGGATGGAGGTTTGGTTGCGGTAACCGGTTAAGCTGCCCATTTGCAGCCGCACGTTATTGTTTGCATCGGTGGCGTTTACTGTTTGCGTAGTACTCTCCCAGGTGACTTGTACATTTAATGCTTCCGCGATAGCCCTAAACGGCACCAGCGTCCTGCCGCTTTGGAGGACTGGCTGTACGTCAAAGTTAACCGGTAAACCGTCAATGAATACCGGGATGTGCTTGTTTTCTTGCGCCGAAGCCGTAGGAACAAGAACGCCGCCTAGCAAAGCTACCAGGGCCAGCATTAAGAAGATACGTTTCATGGCGAATTTCCCCTCCTGTATTAAGTTATTTGCTGCTTTGTCAGGATACTCCATACAGGCATTATAACACGGTGATGACAGAAAAACGATAACCCCAAAAAGTCCCGTTTTTAAGGAACCCTTTGGGGTTAGGTATATATCAACAGCTCATCTTCATCTTCCTAGCTTTAAGCGTTCAACTGTCGATAATAGTGCTCAGTCGTCGTTGGGTACGGCGGGGGTGGAGTCTTCTTTGTCCTCCGGCGTCGTTTGGTCTTCAGCAGGTTCTTGGGCCGGACTGGTTTCCCGGGTCGGCGCGGGCCGCTCGATTTGCTGAATCGGCTCGTCCCGTCTGCCCCGTTCTTTGTCGGTTATGGGCACCTGAGTGACCGGTTGCCGGGTTGTTTGTGGTGCTACATTAGCTGCATTTGACTCTTCCTGTGACTCTTCGTCAGACTCTTCCTTGATCTCAAAGCCGACACCATTAATCGCTTTATCAGTCTGTTCAAGCTTTACTGCGACCAGTTTGCTGTTTCCCTTCAACTCCTTGGCCAGGTTGCCATCTGTGTAATCTAGTTGCACATCCAGCCAGAGGAAATCCTGGACGGGGACCATCTGGATTACTTTGCTTACCTTAAAGTTTTCCTTGTCCCGGCCGGTATTAATTAAGATATAGCTATTATTATTTTCGTTCGCCCAGGTAACCATAGCTCTGTCTTCCATGGCAGTCGCTACTTTTTGGATGGCTGCGGGCAGATCATCAACATCCACCTGGCTGAACCCGATGGTAGATTCTTTGGGAATCAGAGTTTGTTCCGGGGTAACCGGCTTTTGCTGGGCCTGGTTGCAGCCAAAGACGAGCAGTGTTGACAGCAAGATAACCAAAACGGTTAGTTTTTTCATGCTTGTACATACCTCCTGATTTTTATTTTAGCTTGTGCCTAAAACAGCAGCCTTATACCCCTAAAGTGGTGTATGCGTTGAGATTACCGGTATCAAAAAAATCAACAATCTGGTAAACACAGGAACTAAATAAGCTGAAGGAGCGTCTGGATAATTATAGAGAAGCCCTTGTGTGGTAAGATGATGAGAGGGGTGGTGTTGTTTGCCTGGTGAAAAGGTGCATCTAATAGGCTTGGTTTTAAGCTTGTGCTGATTTTATCGTCTTGCTGCTGTATAATTGGCTTGGCAAATTTAATAAACAATGAGAGGAAAGGAACGGTAGACAGATGCGAAAAATATTGATGCTCCTGGTGGCAGTGGCGGTGTTGCTGCTGTCCGGGAACGCGGCTCTGGCCGCAGCGGCTGATTTCAAACTGGGCAATGAGTTGCTTATGACCAAGTATCACCACTTAATTGACGGTAAAAAGGTAGGCCTGGTGACCAACCAGAGCGGCGTGAACAGCCAGGGCCAAAGCACCATTGATGTGCTGGCGGCAGACTCCTCCATACAGTTAACGGCCTTGTATGGACCCGAGCACGGTATTGATGGCAAGGCGCAAGCCGGTGCCTATGTGCAGTCCTACACCCACCCGGAACTGGGTATACCCGTGTACAGCCTTTACGGGGCTACCCGGGAGCCCAGCGCCGAAATGCTGCAAAATGTGGATGTGCTGGTTTTTGATATACAGGATATCGGAGCCAGGTCGTACACCTATATGTCAACCCTTAATTACTGCATGAAAGCGGCGCAAAAAAATAATAAAACCGTAGTGGTGCTGGACCGTCCCAACCCTGTGGGGGGCGAGATAGTAGATGGGCCAATGATGGAAGACCCTTATATCACCTTTGTCGGTGTGGATAACTTACCCATGGCTCATGGCATGACGGCCGGGGAGCTGGCCAGGTTCTTTAACCGTAAAATCGGCGCCAAGCTTGAAGTGGTGCCGATGGAGGGCTATACGCGCTCAATGATATACCATGATACCGGCTTGGAATGGATGCAAACTTCCCCTAATATACCTGATCTGGATTCTGTATTTGGTTATATGGCCACCGGCCTGGGGGAAGGAACGGGTATCGGCCAGGCGGATAAATTTAAATGGATTGGCGGCAAGGACCTGGATGCACAGAAATTCGCCGATCTGTTAAACAATGCGGGGCTGCCCGGGGTCAGTTTTGTGGCTGAAACCATCAACGATAGAGGTGGGGTGCGGTTAAATATTACCGATTATCACACCTTTAACCCGGCTAAAACTGGTATCTACGCTTTAACCTACGCTTACTCGTTAACTAACTTTACCGTGCCCAAAAGCGGGGCTACCGTGGTGATGTTCGATAAAATCATGGGTACCAACAAGATCGGCCAGTACCTGGAGCAGGGTATATCGCCTCAGGAAATCGAAGCTAAATACGCCGGGGCACTGAACAAGTTTAAGGCAGAGCGGAAGCAATATTTGATGTATGAAAATGGGGAAGGCCAGGATACCGGGTCGGAAGACCAGGAGCCCATTAGCGTGATTGTTGAAGGCAAGGCCATTGATTTTGATGCGGCTCCCTTTGTGGATGCCAATAACCGGTTGATGGTGCCGCTCCGGGCCATTGTCCAGGCACTTGGTGCAACCGTGGACTTTGATGAGGCCACCAAGGAAATCACCATCGTGAAAAAAGACCAGACCAATGTATTTATGCTCAACAGTAATATGGTGCTGGTGGGTCAAGAACTGAAGAGTATGGATACGATGCCTGTGGTTAAAAATAACCGTACCATGGTACCGGTGCGTTATGTGGGTGAATATTTTGGCGCTCAGGTCAACTGGGATGCCGCAGCTCGTAAGGTCACGGTTAACTAACTGTTTGCTTGTCAAGAATGCTCGTTGAAATATCCTTCTAACTTGACATTTAGATGGCTTTCTTGGCTTGTTAAAATACCTGATTATGGAATATTATAGTTGATTAGGCAAAAAATTAATGTAATTTATGCCTCAAAACTGGTCATACTATATTTAGATTAAGAAACAGGAGGAAAGTATATTGCAAGGAACAGTAAAATGGTTTAATGACAGCAAAGGTTTTGGCTTTATTGAAAGTGAAAACGGCAGAGATGTTTTTGTTCATTTCTCAGCCATCCAAAGCAACGGTTTTAAATCCTTAAGCGAAGGACAGCGTGTAGAGTTTGAAGTTACTGACGGCCCCCGGGGCCAGCAGGCCTCTAACGTAGAAGTGCTGTAGTCAAAAAAGATCCCATAAACCCCATGTGACCTGAGTCGCACGGGGTTTAATATTTTCAGACGTGATTGGTTAAATCCAGCTCGGTGAAGGGGTTTTTTAATGTTTCTGGGGCAGAGTGCCGGTATTGACATTGCCTCTGGCCAACGATGAGAAAATGCCTGCCAGACAGGTGACGCCAAAAACAATAAAAGCGGTTCTAATGCTTTGGGTTAGCTGGCCAACGTCGGCTTGGTTAAATTCCACGTTGCCTATAAACATGGCGATGATTAAAGTAGCAATGGTCATGCTCACAGCCTGGCCGACCAGCCTCATGGTGCCTAGTGTGGAGGAGGCGACCCCGTAATTCCGCTTGTCTACCGAGCCCATCACCGCGTTGCTGTTGGGGGAAGAAAACAGAGCAAAGCCGGTGCCCAGCAGTGCCAGGTTAAACAGCACGAACCAGATGGGGGTTTGCTCAGATAAAAAGGCAAAAATAAACAAGCCTAAGGTGGACAGAGCCATTCCCCAGGAAGCAATTACCCGGGGCTGTGCCCGGTCGGAGAGCCTGCCGGCATAGGGTGATAACACGGCCATGAGCACCGGTTGGGCCAGCAAAATTAAGCCGGCCTGCTGGGAATTATAGCCCAGCACTATCTGGAGATACAGGGAGAGCAAAAAAGTAACTGCAAAGGTAGCGCTGTAATTAATCAGTGCCGCCAGATTGGAAAAGGCGAAAGTAACATTACCGCTGAATAATTTTAAATTCAATACTGGAAAAGCGGTTTTCATTTCATGCCGGATGAATACCGCCAGGATGACCAGACCGGCGGCTAGGAAATACACGGACCAGGGTGAAGTGGTGATACTGGATACGCCGTACATAAAGGCCACCAGGCCAACGGAGTAGAGGACCGCTCCGGTGAGATCATAGCTTTCCCCCTGGGCTCCGGCCCATTCGCTTTTTAAGCAGGTAAGGCTCATGATGACCACAGCTAAACTAATCAGCACACATAAATAAAAAATCGACGGCCAGCCCAGGTTATGGTTCATAGCACCGCCAAGCACGGGCCCCAGGGATAGACCGGTATAGACCGTGGCTACATTGATGCCCAGTACTTTACCCCTTTCCTGGGGGGGAAACACCGAGGTCAGAATGGCCATCGCGGTGCCGAAGATCATAGCGCTGCCGATACCCTGCAGTACCCGGAAGAGAATCAGCATTTCCACCGAGGGAGCCAGGCCGCACAGCAGAGAAAACAGGGAAAAGGAGGCAACACCGGTAATAAAAACTTTCTTGCGCCCCACAATATCCGCAAACCTGCCGAAAGGCACCAGGAAGGCTGCCGAAGCTAGAATATAGCTGGTCAGCACCCAGCTTAATTGCAGGGCGCTGGCATTATACTGAGCTCCAATCGCGGGTATGGCTAAATTCATGGCGCTGCCCATGAAGGGGGTTAAAAACGAGGCCATGGTAATTGTTATTAAGGTCTGCCTTTTGAATTGCGCATCCCCGTTCAAAATTCAACACCTCCACTTGAAGTTAACCGGGTTAATTAATTAATTTACTACTACTTTATTATTAATGGCGGGCCTTGTAAAGCAATTGTTGTGCTTACGGAGCCATTAATATTAACAAGCTTAGGCGTTTATGCATGAATATACATTACCAATTAATTGGTAATTAGCTTGTCTTACCCGTAGCTTTGTTTTACAATTAGTCCTGGACATCTGGTAGTGACAGAAAGGAGCTGATATAATGCGTAAATATTTGGTGCTGTTAGTGACATTTTTGTTTTCACTGACGATGGTTTCGGTTGCCTTTGCCGGTTCCAGCGGGTATGTAACCTATGGTAAACATGGCAGCAGCGGTTGGGTGAGCGATGGTCAGCATGGCCATTACTGGTCTGGGTTTGACGGGCCGGTGCTGGTTAAGGGCAAATATGCCGACAACCGCTATTATAACCGCGACTGTGATTATCGCTATTCCCGCAGCGGCAGCATGTACAGCTATAAAGACAACAAGGGAAAGCTGCATTATTACTACGATCGAGATAATGATGGAGCATGGTACTACTATATAGATGATAACGGCAAAAAACGTTATATGTATGTAGATCCCGATCGTGATGGTAAATGGCATCATTATTACGATAAAAATGGTCATGTGCAGTACTACTATGATGTCAGATAATTGATTGACCTGTTAACTAAAAAAATGTATATAAGCTAGTCAACGGGCGACTATAAAACTCCTTTTACTTTTAACGAATAATGTGCTATTTTATTAGAAAACCATGTGAAGCTTTGTCACATGGTTTTTGTTTTTATTTGCCCCAGATAGTGCAGCAGGACCCTGTAATAGCAGTAAGGGGCTCGTGGAGATATATTGTTATTGTTGATATTAGTGGACCGAGGCAGATAACATGCTGAAAAATAAATTGTTTCGCATTGCTGTCATTGATGGCCAGGGGGGCGGTATTGGTGCGCAAATCGTAGAGAAATTAGCCCTGGCGCTGCCGGCAGGTAAGGTGGAGATTATCGCGCTGGGTACCAATGCTTTGGCATCCAGCCGCATGCTGAAGAGCGGGGCAAACGAAGCGGCCAGCGGCGAGAATGCCATTATTTTCAATGCGCGGCAGGTGGATTTGTTTGCCGGAACGGTGGGTATGCTGGTGCCCTTTGGCTTCGGTGGCGAAATGACCACCGCGGGCGCGGAAGCGGTGGCCCTGTCCCCGGCGCCAAAATATGTGTTGCATTTAAACCGGGCCGGTATAGAAATGATCGGTTGCGTGAAGGAGCCGCTGCCCCACCTGGTGGATATGCTGGTGGTTAGGGTACGCAAGTATTTAGCGCTATAACTAGATGGAAATTAAAACATACCTGTAAAAACTCTAATGTGAGTCATTCTCAATATCGTACTCATCCTTATCATACTTTGCATCCTAGCCGGCTAACGGCTTACAGGGGAAAAGGAGTAATGCAATATGAAGATTACTAAAACAAAACTGGCCGGCCTGATTGACCATACCTTGCTTAATCCTACGGCTACTCGCGAGGAGATTATTGCCCTCTGCGGCGAGGCTCGGGAATATGGTTTTGCTGCCGTATGCATTAACCCTTTTTGGGTGCCCGTGGCTGCCGAACAGCTGTCGGGTTCTGCTGTGGCGGTGTGCACCGTGATTGGCTTTCCCCTTGGTGCCACCGCCACTGCCGCCAAGGCCTGCGAGGCCGGGCAGGCTGTGCAAAGCGGTGCCCTGGAGGTGGATATGGTGCTCAATATCGGCGCCCTGCTGGATGGAGATACCGACATGGTGGTGAAGGATATCCGGGCGGTAGTGGAGGCCTCCCGGGTGCATAACCCTGCAGCTATTACCAAGGTAATTATTGAAACCTGTTATCTCAACCGGGAACAGAAAATATTGGCCTGCCGGCTGGCTTCCCGGGCCGGAGCCGGGTTTGTCAAAACCAGCACCGGTTTTGGGCCGGAAGGCGCTGCCGTAGAAGATGTGGCACTGCTGCGCGCCACGGTGGGGCCGGTCATGGGCGTCAAGGCCTCTGGGGGTATCAAAACAGCCGGGCATGCCCTGGCTATGCTTCAAGCAGGGGCCAGCCGGATCGGGGCCAGCGCCGGGGTGCAGATCTTAAAGGAAATGGGCTAAGGCAGGAATCCGCCGGCTCTGGAGCGAAACGGTGGTTGATAAATGTGACGAAGGATGTGGATTAAATTGCTGCAGGGGGCACTGTTTGACTTGGATGGTACCCTCCTGGAGGTGCGTGACGAACATTTTATGCAGGAATATTTTCAGGCGATCGCCCGTGCCGTGGCTCCGGTAATGGACGTGGACCGGTTTACTAAGGCGCTGATGGACAGTGTTGTTGTTATGTTAATGAATCGCGATCCGTCCTCGACCAACGCCGATGTGTTTTGGCATGAATTTAGCTCACGGATGGGTAACAGCCGCGAGGCCTTGGAACCGCTGTTAATTACCTCCATGCAGCGGTTCGACGTGATTTACCCGGCTGCCGGCAGCGCTCATTTCGCACTGCCCATAACTTTTGCCAAACTGCAAGCAATTGGGTACCTGGAATTTATTTTGCAATTACAGGTACCCTAAGGATAGTTCTGTTGTAGAATGTGAATTAAAGCAATATTCTGCCTATATGGCATTTAGCGAAGGGGGGCAGGCGCAGATGAGCGACAAAAAGATAACCATGAAAATCAGCGGCATGTCCTGCGCGGCCTGCTCTGCCCGGGTGGAAAGGGCGCTTAGCGGTCTGGACGGGGTGCTCAAGGCTAATGTGAACCTGGCCATGGAAAGGGGTACCGTGGAATATAACCCGGCCCAACTCAGCCTGGCGGAGATTAAAAGGACCGTGGCTGATGCGGGGTACCGTGCGGAGGAAGTGGTCGGCGGTTTAGTCGGGGACCGGGAAAAACTGGAGCGGGAACGGGAAACCCGGCGCCAGATGATCCTGCTGGTAATGTCCGCGGTGTTATCGCTGCCCATGCTCACCATGATGTTCGGGGAATGGTTTAATATCGCCCTGCCCCATATCCTGCATGACAAAGTGTTTCAATTTGCCCTGGCCACCCCGGTGCAGTTTATCGCGGGTTACCAGTTTTACCTGGGGGCTTACAAAGCTTTAAGGCACGGCAGTGCCAACATGGATGTGCTGGTGGCCATGGGAACCTCCGCTGCTTATTTTTACAGCGTGGGCACCACCTTCTTTTTTTCGGGCGATGTGTATTATGAAACCAGCGCTATTATTATCACCTTGATCTTGCTGGGCCGGCTGCTGGAGTCAGCGGCAAAAGGGCGTACTTCGGAAGCCATTAAAAAGCTGATGGGTCTGGCAGCCCGGACGGCCCGGGTGGTGCGGGACGGGCAGGAAATCGATATCCCGGTGGAGGATGTGCAGGTGGGCGATGTGGTGCTGGTGCGTCCCGGGGAAAAGCTACCTGTGGACGGGGTTATCCTGGAAGGCACATCGTCTGTCGATGAGTCTATGCTAACCGGTGAGAGTATCCCGGTGGACAAGCATGCCGGGAATGAGGTGATCGGCGGCACCATCAATAAGCACGGCTTGTTAAAGTTTACCGCTACCAGGGTAGGTTCGGACACCGCCCTAGCCCAAATCATTAAGATTGTGGAGGAGGCCCAGGGCTCCAAAGCCCCCATCCAGCGGATGGCCGATGTTATTTCAGCTTATTTTGTGCCTGTAGTAGTGGGTATTGCCACAGCCACCTTTTTAATCTGGTATTTTATTATAGATCCCGGCAACCTGGCCCGGGCTTTGGTTAGCTTTACCGCGGTGCTGGTGATTGCCTGTCCCTGCGCTTTGGGTTTGGCCACCCCCACCTCCATTATGGTGGGTACCGGGCGGGGCGCTGAACACGGCATTTTAATCAAGGGCGGCGAGTACCTGGAAAAAGCCCACGCCATTAACACGGTAGTGCTGGATAAAACCGGCACTATTACCCGGGGCGAGCCCTCCCTCACCGATGTGATGGCGGTCCCCGGTGTGGTTGATCAACATGAATTGCTGCAGCTGGTGGCCTCGGCGGAGCGGGCCTCCGAACACCCCCTGGGTGCAGCGGTGGTTCAGGGAGCAAAGGAGCGGGACCTGGCGCTTTTGGAAGCAACGAGTTTTACGGCCATTCCTGGCTATGGCATTACCGCTGAGGTAAACGGGCGGGCGCTGCTCATCGGCACCCGCAGGCTGATGACAGAGCATAACGTAGCTACCGGTGCTCTGGATAAAACAGTGGGCGAGCTTGAAATGAGCGGCAAAACAGCTATGCTGGTGGCCGTGGATGGACAGGCTGCCGGGGTGGTTGCGGTAGCCGATACCGTCAAAGAAGGTTCTGCCGAGGCTATCCAAGTGTTGCAGGCGATGGGTGTAGAAACTATGATGATCACCGGTGACAACCGCCGCACTGCCGAAGCCATTGCCCGCCAGGTAGGCATTGCCCCGGACCATGTGCTGGCCGAGGTATTGCCCGGCGATAAGGCCAGGGAGGTCGGTAAACTTATCGAGCAGGGACGGGTAGTGGGCATGGTTGGTGATGGGATCAATGACGCTCCGGCTCTGGCCACCGCCGATGTGGGCTTTGCCATCGGCACCGGTACCGACGTGGCCATGGAGGCGGCGGACATCACCTTGATGCGGGGTGACCTGCGAGGCGTGGCCGCCAGTATCAAACTGAGCCGAGGCACGATGCGCAACATCAAACAAAACCTGTTCTGGGCGATGGTCTACAACTCGCTGGGCATCCCGGTAGCTGCCGCCGGTTTTCTTTCGCCGGTGCTGGCCGGGGCCGCCATGGCCTTTAGCTCGGTGTCGGTGGTGACCAATGCGCTGCGTTTAAAACGTTTTGACCCCTACCTGGTATTCCGGGCCGGTGAAAAAAGCCGGCGGAGCTTGCTTCCGGAAGCTGCCCGGCGATATAAGTAAGGTATGGCAAGCGCGTTTATAATACGTCAACGCTTGATTCAATTCCCGGCATGACCCTGCTCACCTGCGGGTGGTCCAGGGCCTGCCGGAGTGGTTGTCCAGTTTGTGAGATGGTGCTATGAAGTTTCGGATTTTCGCAGGGGCATCAGCAATGCAATTTTTAGTAATTACCGTTCTTCAATATCCACATATTCATTAAGGGTAACAATGCTCTTATAGGCCGGTCTGATTATTTTATCGGCATTCATTAGCTCCTCCAAACGGTGTGCACTCCATCCTACGATTCTGGCCGTGGCAAACATAGGTGTGTATAGCTGCATAGGTATACCGAGCATGTTGTAGACAAAACCGCTGTAAAAATCGATATTAACACAGACTCCCTTATAAATGCGTCGTTTAGCACCGATCACTTCGGGTGCTAGTCGCTCAATCAGTGAGTAAAGAGCAAAGTCAGCTTGCCTGCCTTTAGCCTCAGCCAGCTTTTCAACAAATCCTTTAAATATTAATGCCCTGGGATCAGAAAGGGTATATACAGCATGTCCCATGCCATAAATCAATCCTCTCCGGTCAAAAGCTTGCTTATCCAAGATTTTCGTCAAATAGCGTTTTACTTCTTCTTCATCCGTGATGTCGGTAACATGATCTTTAATATTTTGCATCATATCAGGTACCTTATTACTGGCTCCTCCATGTTTAGGCCCTTTTAGAGATAATATGGCTGCAGCTATGGCAGAATAAGTATCGGAACCTGCGGATGTTATAACTCTGGTGGTAAATGTTGAGTTATTGCCGCCGCCATGTTCCATATGGAGCACTAAAGCAGCGTCCAGTATCCTCGCCTCAAGCTCCGTATATTCCGTATCGGGCCTTAACATGCGCAGTATATTTTCAGCCACGGACAGACTTTTATCAGGTCTATGGATATATAAACTATTATCAAGGTCATAATGGTTATGGGCATGATAAGCATAAACGGCCAGCCTTGGGAAAGTGCTAATCAGGTTAAGGCATTGTCCCAATACATTATCTGATGTCAGAGCATCTATTCTTTCATCATAGGATGCCAGTGTAAGAACACTCTTGGTCATGGAATTCATAATATCTTTACTGGGAGCTTTCATAATGACATCTCTGACAAAATTTTTGGGTAGATCCCAACTGGCGGCCAAGATTTCTTTGAATTCTGCCAGTTGCTCTTTAGTGGGCAGTGCACTAAAAAGCAGCAAATAGGTTATCTCTTCACAGCCAAGTCGGTTGTGACTGGTGAATCCATTAACCAAATCGTTGATATCGTAGCCACGGTAATACAGTTTCCCCTCACAGGGTATCCTTTGATCACCTTGCTCTTCAAAGCCTTTGATCTGAGAGACCTTGGTAATACCCGCCAGAACGCCTTTGCCGTTGATATCTCTTAGGCCTCGCTTTACCCCATACAGGTCAAATAGGTTTTTGTCGATTAAACCATTAGCTTCGCAGAGCTTGCTGTACTTTTCAGTATAATTATCAATCATTTCTTTATCTGTATCTTGCATATATACCCTCCAATTTGTAGTAGTAAAATGATATAACAGGAAACCTTTTGGCCAGTTTCTATTGAGATGCCTGAAAAGCTTGTGTACTGAAGTATTATGTTTTTGGGGTCACCCTTTATGGATTGTTGGCGATGGCAAATAATCCTTTCAAAAATGGTATTACCAACCCATTTTAAGGTTACCAAAGCAATAAGTCTAGGTCAATGTTATTTATTAACATAGTATTTTTAAGTGACAAAGTCAATAATAGCAAATTGCACAACCTTTAATTTACCATGCCACACCAGTACCGGAAGATTAAGAGCCAATTTTTCTGGTGGGAATGAGCACTCTTTTATCCTTCACAGAAAAAAGTCCCCGGGGCGATAACCGGATGGCCGGTAAATGTGTGGCTGAGAAAAAGTGAATCATATATAACAGGTCGTAATGGATATGGCCTTTTTTAGCCAGCAGCTCATAAAGCTCTTCGGATTTGGGGATTAATTCGTCTAGAGACCGGTCGCTCATCATGCCGCCCAGGGGCAGAGGCAGCTCATAGATGATTTGACCGGCCTCCGCCACTACCACGCCGCCACCCAGCTCATACATCCGTCTGGTAGCGCGCAGTATCTCCTCCGGGTTTCTCCCCATGGCTAAAAAGTCACCCGAATAAGTATTGGAACAGGCCATGCCTTCCAGGTCTTCGGCAAAGCCACCCACAATGCCGTTGCATACCCATTCCCCCAGGTGGTCCACCAGTGTACAGTAGATTAGGCCGGGCTCCCCGGAAATATCGATTTTGCCGTCCCGCGCCGGCAGCTTAGCCTCCCGAATTTTAGTAATAGCCGGACTAATAAAATGCATGATAGGAAATAAGCCATCATACGCCGGGGGGATAATGTCGCTTTCCTGAAGCCTGCAACTAATAATCGGGTTGATGTTATAAGCGTGCCAGTTAGGTTGTATAAATTCCACCAGCGGGCTGCCGTTTTCTGCGGTCAAAGCTCCTTCGGTGATTACTTTTACCGGTGTCGGGTTATCCATTGCCTCCAGGAAGAGAATATCTGCCAGCCTGCCCGGGGCGATGCCGCCCAGTTCACCGTCTAACCCGTAGTAAGTCGCCGGGTTGAGGGTGGCCATGCGGTAAGCCTCCATCGGGGCTAAGCCGCACTCCATAGCGATGCGCAGGATATAATCAATGAAGCCGTTACGCATGATGGGCGGGGTGGTGCCGTCGGTGGTAATCATGGTGCGGCGCAAATCCACCTTGGCCTCAATTAAGTATGGCAGTATTTGACGCATGTCCGGCCGCAGTGAACTATGGCGCAGCGTGGCATACATGCCCAGGCGTAAGCGCTGCAGCGCTTCCTCACCCTTGATGCTTTCATGACAATCGGTAACTCCGCCGGCGGCAAGTACGTTTAAGGTTTGTAGCGAGGCACCGGGTAAATGTCCTTCCACCCGTTTACCCAAACGGCCGGCGGTGAGTATGTTTTCCAGCATCTGGTCCCGGCCGGCCACCAGCGATGGCCAGTCGGTGAGTTCGCCGGCCTGCCGGGCGACCGCCTGGTCTAGCAAAAACTCAATTTTAGCCGGAAAGAATTCTTCTGAGCGCTCATCGGAAAAGGTCTGGGGATCCAGGCGCACCCACCAAAGTATTTTTACCGGCAGTTCGGCTAACTCCTGCCATAGCTCGGTCAGCTTGCTTGCGTCCATGTGATTGAAAAAAAACAGGTTGTCACAGATGATGGTAGTGGTGCCCGTAGTCATGATTTTTTCCGCCAGAGTTACCGGGTTATAGGTTTGGAAAGGGTGGACATGGGGGTCAATATACCCGGGGCAGAGGTAGAAGCCGGCCGCATCCAGAACCTCGGTGGACTTGCCTACCATGTGCTCGGCCTCGCCGACATAAGCGATGTGCCGACCTTTAACTGCGACGTTGGCTTTAACCAGCTCGCCGGTATAAACATTGATCACGGTGCCGTTTTTAATGTATAGATCGGCCATGAGATCACCCTTGGCGGTGCTGATTAAGTTATATAAATACTGCTTGTTAATAGGACGAACTTTCATCAATGCCTCCGCAATTGTAGTAAATTATTTTTTTCATTATAACATCCTAAGTGATATTACAAAATATTAAAAATATTTCACTGCACCGGAGTCAGAGTCTACAGCTATGGTCAGGCAAGTAACCACAAAGACCGCACATTCTAATAGAGTATTTTAAATTAATATTGCATATCTATTCCTCTTCCGGTAATATTAATATATGTAATTTAATAGAACTTCGAGTCGGACATGCCTCAGACACTATTGTTATGGCTGTACGACCCTTAGGGTTTGCCGGGAAACCGGCTTGCCTCCCATTGTGGAAAGAAGAGAAACTTTTTGGGCTTGATAGTCCTGTAGTGCTCTTATGGGGGCAATACAGGTCTTTATTTTTTTCCAGTGTGGGCTGTTATGGTAAGAGGTATGATTTTACTTATTAGCTAAGAAAGGATGTGACTCTTAAGCAGAAATCTTGGTTGAAGGAAATAATTAACAGTTCATTTAAAGAAGTGGAGGAATATGTTAATGAGAAAGAAAAGCGCACTAATTTTCATGCTGTTGATGCTTGCTTTGGTTTTAACACTGGTCGGCTGCGGCCAGGATACCACTAATGAAGAACCACAGCAAAATCAACAAGAACAACAAGCCGACCAACCTGAGAATAAACAAATTATCCTGGCTACCACCACTAGTACCCAGGATAGCGGACTGCTGGATGAACTGCTGCCCACTTTCCAGGAAGAAACCGGCTACATAGTAAAAACAGTAGCTGTTGGCACCGGGCAGGCCCTGGAAATGGGTCAAATGGGCAATGCTGACGTGCTGTTAGTGCATGCCCCGGCTTCTGAAAAGCCGCTGGTAGAAGACAAGACAGTGATTAATTACGAGCTGGTAATGCATAATGACTTTATTTTGCTGGGACCGGCTGCGGATCCCGCCAAGGTAAAAGAAACCACCGGCATAGTTGATGCTCTCAAAAAAATAGCTGATAGTGGCGCGATTTTTGTCTCCCGCGGTGATGATTCGGGAACAGACAAAGCTGAGAAAAAGTTATGGAAAGAAACAGGCATTGATCCTAATGGACAAAGCTGGTATCAGGAAACTGGACAGGGCATGGGGGCTAGCATTACTATAGCCAACGAAAAACAGGCCTACATATTAAGCGACCGCGGCACCTACCTGGCCCATTCTGAAAAAATTGACCTGGAAATTGTTTCTGAGGGCGATGAAGCGCTGAAGAACATTTATCACGTGATGCAGGTCAACCCGGAAAAATTTGATCGGATTAATGCTGAAGGCGGCGAGGCGTTCGTCGAGTTTATGATCGACGAAGAGACCCAGCAAACAATCGAAGAATTTGGCAAAGACAAGTTTGGCCAATCGCTGTTCTTCCCTGACAGGCTGTAAAGGCCAAAACTGCAACTGGCGGTTGATGCAGCTCAGGCTGTTAAGGCTGAACACTGGAAATAGTGACAGAAGACTTAAGGATGCGAGTGCCTCAGGTTATGAAAGCTAGTTTCTCTCCAGAGCTAGCTTTTATAACCTTTCCCCTTAATAGAAATTAACTGTATTAAAGCGTGAGGAATTTACATTTAAGCTTATAGCAGGTAAACCTGTGCGGTTTGCTAAAAGATGATTTATCTTATTAAAACGGATGTTCATTAATCAATCTCTGAGCTTGGTAACCTTAGCCTAAGGTATGGTTGCCCGGCCTTTAGGGTGCATGGGGAAACTAGTGTGCCTCCCATTGTGGAAAGGAGAATTGAGCTTTATTTGTGCTGTAAAGCTTTGTCCTTTGCACTGGGACAAAGCTTTTTATATTGTTCCGGGATGAGCAACAAAAGGTTATTCCGAATAATTTTTACGGGGGGTGACAAGGTGAAGGAGAAGTTTAAGTTTGGTGACTTTCTTGTTTCCTTTAGGCGTGGCGAGGTAGTCGGAGTGCATAATGAAAAAGAAGTGGAGCTAATTGAGATCTGCAACCGGTTAGGGAGGCCGGGCTGCAAAGTTTTCGACCCTTTCGTGGCTTATTCCCAGTTGGCTGAACGCAATTTGTTAGAAAAAGTGAAAATTAAAAACCTGGACGGTTCCTGGACCGTATTTTTCTTCTATCCCATTGATTTAAAGCAAAGCGAAATTAGAAGACAAATCATTAATTGTATCCTGTACGAGGCAAGCAAAGACAGCCGGTTATTTTTAAACCGAATGTCTGTGGTGATTAGCAACGATGGTTGTCTAAAACTGGTATGTATTAAGCAAAGCCACAAAAATTCCCTCAAAAGAAAAAGAAATTGTCTGTATTAAGGTTAATACCGGGCAACGTATGTTTTATGATAAGATAAGGAGAGCACAAGTATCGCTTACTTTCCATTTGTTAATTTGAAGAGGGGATACCATGCATAAGCTGCTGGACCAGCGAGGGATAAAATCGGTACATGTAATACCGCCGAAGGAGGCACAGTACGCGCCCTTTCCGCCGGGGATAGCCAAGGCCTTGGTGAACTCGCTGGCCGGGCAGGGTATCAGACAACTGTATGCACATCAAGCCCAGGCCATTGCCCAGGTGCTGGCAAGTCACCATGTGATCATCACCACCGGCACCTCCAGCGGTAAGTCACTGGTGTACACAGTCCCCATATGCAGTTCATTAATCAATCAACCGCAATCCAGAGCCCTTTATATTACTCCTACCAAGGCGTTAGGCCAGAACCAGCTGAAAGCAATGCAGGAGCTGGCCGCAGCCATCGACTGGCCACGGGGAAGGCCGGTTATCGCTACTTGTGACGGTGATACTCCGGTCAACCAGCGCCGGGAGACCATTAACGGTGCCCGTGTGCTGCTCACTACGCCGGATTTTATGCATGCCTGCCTGCTGCCCCGGCATTTTGACTGGCCTGACCTTTGGACCGGTCTGCAATACATAGTCATTGATGAAGCCCATGTTTTAAAGGGTGTGATGGGCTGTCACTGCCTGCAGGTTATTCGCCGGCTCAGGCGGATTTGTAATTTCTACGGAGCCAGCCCGGTGTTTATCCTCTGCACGGCTACCATTGCCAATCCCGGAGAATTTGCCGCCAGCCTGGTGGGCTTAGACTTTGCTGTAGTGACGGCGGAAACAGCAGCGGCCGGTGAAAAATCAGTGGTTTTTTACGAGCCGCCCACCTATCAAACCAATGATGGACAAACCAAACGCCGGCTAACACACTTCGAAGCTGCCCGGGCTGTTGGGCGCTACGTTGAAGCCGGGAGGCGCACCATTATGTTCGGCCGCTCCCGGCGGATCGTGGAATCAGCTTACCGGGTTATTCGGGAAAATTTCCCCGGCGTGGCCGGGGCGATCACCCCTTACAAGGGTACCTATGTGCCGCAGATGCGCCGGGAAATTGAACACAAACTGTTTACCGGTAGCTTGAAGGGCGTTATTACCACCAATGCTTTGGAGTTGGGCATCAATGTGGGGGAACTGGACACCTGCATACTGGCGGGCTTTGCGGGCAGCATTTCTTCTACCTGGCAGCAGGCAGGGCGGGTGGGGCGAAAAGGACAGCAGTCCTTAATTGTACTCATGGCTAATGAAGACCCGCTGGATCTATATATTGTGCGCCACCCCCAATATTTTTTCGGACAGCCCTTCGAAAAAGCGGTAGTCAGCGAAAAGATGCAGTTTTTGGTAGATCACCTGCCACTGGCCGCAAAAGAGCTGCCTCTCAGCAAAGAAGATACCGCTTACTGGGACCGGGACACTTATTACACAGCAGTTAAATTGTTGTTAAAACACGGGCGTCTCAGGCCCTTGACCGACCGGCCCAGGACTTACGGCTCGGCGGGGCAGCCGGAGTTTTTAAGTTTGCGGGGTGAAAGTGATACTTATCATACCATTAGCCCCCAGGGGCACCTGCTGGAGGAGTATAATTACGATGACGTAATCAGGGATGCTTATCCGGGAGCCATACTGCCTGTCTTTAACCGGGTGTACCTGGTTGAGAACATTAATTACAACACCAAGTCTATTCAACTGCGGGATTTACCGGATGACTATAAGAATTTTATTACCCGGCCTAATATTGATTCTCAAATTAGCGTGGAAAAGGTTGAACGCACCTTCCGCGCAGGTAATATGGTAGTGTATAGCGGGGTGCTCAACATCCATAAAAGCCTGGTTAGCTATAACCTCATCCATGTGGGAGATACACATAAAGAGAACCAAAAGCCCGTTGAGCTTGAGCAAAAGCTAAAACCCATTAACTTTCCCACGGTGGGGCTCTGGCTCGAACTTGATTTGCAAAATCTTGATCAGGAAGTTAAGTACGGTGCGGCTCATGCTTTAAAGCACCTGCTGCACATCATCATTCCTTTACAAGTGATGTGTGAGCGCAACGACTTGGGGTCCAGCCTGCAGGTGCACGGTGACCAGGCGCAAATATATATTTATGATAACTACGCGGGCGGTGTTGGCTTGGCCGAATCGGTAGTTGAAGATGTTAAAACAGTGCTGGAGAGGTGTTATGAACTGGTAACGGGCTGTAAGTGCCTTAATGGGTGCCCATCCTGTATTATTATCCCTCAGTGTTTACAGGCTAATGAAAAATTAGATAAAGATGGTGCAACCGAGCTGCTGGCTAGATTGTTGGGCAAGGAAATTACCCGGAAAAAAAGTGGCCTGAGCATCATCAAAGACAAGTTATTTATAAAATCCTCCAGCCAGGCGGATATAAGAATGGAAGCCCGGGCACTGGAAACCGAGCTCAAAGAGTACGAAAAGGTGTTTGTTTTTGTTAGTGCCAACTGGCCTGCTGTGGCTGACTGGATCAAACATAACTACCCGGCGCGGTTAATTAAGTACGAAATCACTATTTTATCTGTACATTATTTAATGCATGCCCGAACTGGCCGACCGGTGCCGGAGCGTTTATTAAAACAGGCGATAAACCGGTTCTGCGGGTGGTCTGAAATGTACCGGCTGTCCTTGCAGGGTCTAAAAGAAAAGAGTTATTTAATTTGCTCATCGGAGCGGTTAACGTTATTCCCAGATGTGCAAAATAGACTTGATAAGGCTATGTCAAAGCTGCAATTGAGTCAGAATAAAAATTAATGATGATATTGAGGTGATATTGTGGAAGTACAATGCTTAAAAGTCAGGTTAAAACCAGGCACAACTGAGTACGTGACTGATTGGGTAAAAACACTATCCAGCAGAATGGATTTAGTGTATGACGCTCTGATAAGTGAAACTATGGTAGTCGAATCAATGTTTCTGGAACGTGGGGAAGAAGCAGATTATTTAATATTCTATACCAGAGCGGAAAGCCTGCAAAAAGCCAATGAGATGATGCTTAAATCCAATAACCCTGTTGATAAAGAAGCGATTGAAATGATGCAAGAAACATGGGAATCTATTCAGCTCCTTGATGTACTGTTTGACGTGGATAGAGTAGAAAAAGTAAAAAGTGATTGAGATAGTTGACTAGGAGAAGTTAGGCAGATATAATTTAAGTTAAAATTTACATAATAAGTTTGGGGAGCTCATATTATGGGCTGAGAAAGGGCTTTGGAGTACCTGACCCATGAACCTGATCGGGGTAATGCCCGCGTAGGGAAGGTATTGAAAAAAACGCACCTGACTTACGAGGTGCGTTTTTGTACTTGAAGCAAAGGTAACCGGCAGCTAGACTGCCTGAGCCAAGCTGTCAAGTACTTGAAATGCGCGCTGGGGGGATAGCCTGTGGTGCGTTTTTTTATTGTCCAGGTTGTTAAACGACAGGAATTGATTCACAAATGAACATGAAACAAGGAGGAGAGAGATGAGTTATACTACCCAAATGGAGGCTGCCCGCCAGGGCATCGTAACCAGGCAGATGGAGGCGGTAGCCAATAAGGAAAATATAGCTGTGACCAGGCTTATGGAACTGGTGGCCAGAGGTCGAGTGGTTATCCCGGCCAATAAGAACCACTCTTCCCTGGACCCCTGCGGGATTGGTGAAGGCCTGAAAACAAAAATTAATGTTAACCTCGGTGTCTCCCAGGATTGCTGCAGTATAGAGTCCGAATTAGAAAAAGTGCGTTATGCCCTGCAGCTGCAGGCAGATGCCATCATGGATTTAAGCTGTTATGGCAAAACCGAAGAGTTCAGGCGCCGCCTGCTTGACATGTCCAGCGCGGCTATTGGCACTGTTCCGGTTTACGATGCGGTGGGCTTGTACGATAAAGAGCTGGAAACCATTACTGTAGACGAATTACTGGGCGTGGTGGAAAAGCATGCCCAGGACGGTGTGGATTTCATGACTATCCATGCGGGGATCAACCGGGATATTGCGGCTACCTTCAAAAAAAATAAACGCCTGACCAATATTGTTTCCCGGGGCGGAGCCCTATTGTATACCTGGATGGAACTGAATGACCGGGAAAATCCCTTTTATGAATATTACGATGATCTGCTGGATATCTGCAGCCGCCATGATGTAACCCTCAGCCTAGGCGATGCCTGCCGTCCGGGCAGCCTTAAAGATGCTACTGATTCGGTGCAGGTGCACGAACTAATTGTCCTGGGTGAATTAACCCGCAGAGCCTGGGAGAGAGGAGTGCAGGTGATGATCGAAGGCCCCGGACATATGCCTATAAATGAAATTGCCGCCAATATGATTTTGGAAAAGAAACTCTGTCATGGCGCCC
Organism: Desulfoscipio geothermicus; assembly: GCA_016841905.1. Classification (GTDB taxonomy): domain Bacteria; phylum Bacillota; class Desulfotomaculia; order Desulfotomaculales; family Desulfallaceae; genus Sporotomaculum; species Sporotomaculum geothermicum_C. The sequence continues at coordinate 39,623 of JAENYF010000001.1, forward strand.
CCTTTTACGTGCTTGGCCCGTTGGTTACGGATATCGCGCCCGGTTACGACCACATTACCAGCGCCATTGGCGGGGCTATTGCTGCGGCCGGCGGCGCGGATTTCCTTTGTTATGTTACGCCTGCCGAACACCTCCGCCTTCCTACGCTGGAAGACATGAAGGAAGGGATTATCGCCTCCCGGATTGCTGCTCACGCCGGCGATATAGCTAAAGGTATTGCCGGCGCCCGGCAGTGGGATGATGAGATGAGCGAGGCCAGGCGCTGCCTGGATTGGCCCCGGATGTTTGAGTTGGCTATTGACCCGGAAAAGGCCAGGCAATACCGGGCCGAATCGCGGCCGGAAAATGAGGACACCTGTACCATGTGCGGTAAAATGTGCGCTGTACGCAATATGAACAAGGTACTTTAGGGATAAGGCTCATTTAGCTAAAAATTTCAATAATTTGCCACTTATAATTATTCGTTATTGAGTCATAATAGCTAACGTAAGGTTCGTAATGGCCGAGCCAAGATTGTTGCAAGGTCGCAAGGCTTTGTAACAGTCGGTCAAAGGTTGGTATCGGGTCAAACGGCTCGGTATTAGCCGGCGGGCAGATCGGTAAGTGTTCCGGCAGGCTGTATGGCAGTCATAAAGATTGTCATATGGTCGTAAGGGATGTTTATCGGTCGAGCTAAGATTATTATGGGTGCCGAAACATTTTTGCTTAATTTTGTTTGGGTTTGTATCAGTCGAGAGATTGGTGCAGGCTCATCAGGTATCCATAATTGTCGAGCAAAGATCATTGCGGGTGTCGTAATGGTTCATGGCAGTCGAAAGATTGTCATGAGCTGCGTAGATACGCGTAATGGTTGTAGCGCAGGTCATTGCGAGCTTATAACATAGAGTCCTCTTCCTTCGGGAGGAGGGCTTTTTATGTTATATGAAAAGAGGAATTTACCGCTCCTTTGCTGAATTCGCAGGGAAAGATAACCGTTTTTTCGAGGAGGTGGCGATACTGTCTTTTCTAAAAAAAATTACTATCCGCTGGGACCGGGTTAAAAAGACAGACACGTTTCCCTTTAACATACCGGCTATAAAAAGCTTGCAGGTTCTGGATACTGATTTTAACGTCGTTTTTTTCGTTGGCGAAAACGGAACGGGAAAATCAACTTTACTTGAAGCAATAGGGTCTAAATGTGGCTTTGGTACGCTGGGCGGGAACAAGAATTATGTTTTTGAGGATTCAGATAGTCTTTCCCTTGAGAAGTTTTTAACTTTAGCCTGGTTGCCCAAGGTAACCAATGGTTTCTTTCTGCGGGCAGAAACCTTTTACGATTTCGCCTGTCGGTTAGACCAAATGGCCAGGGAAGATGGTGGGGTAGTATATGCACCATACGGAGGCAACTCCCTTAACGAACAGTCCCATGGTGAGGCATTTCTGGCCTTATTCAATAACCATTTTAACCGTCAGGGACTATATATTCTCGATGAACCTGAAGCAGCCCTTTCGCCGCAACGTCAATTTGCCTTCCTGCGCATAATTAACCAGCTTGAACAAAGAGGAAAAGCCCAATTTATTATAGCCACCCATTCGCCAATCATTATGGCTTATCCCGGTGCAGTTATATATAGTTTTGATGGGACAAGGGTGAGCCGGATAAACTATGAAGAAACAGAACACTACCAGCTGACGAAGGCCTTTTTAAACGACAGAGAGCGTTTTCTCATGCATTTGTTTGCCGATTAGCCGGGTGGGCAGGATAGCCCTGTGAAAAGCATTTACTTTGTCAGAGAAGTCGAGGGGTCAATTGAATTTCAATAAGTGGAGGTTTGATGATTAATGAGTGCAGTCGTGATAATTGAGCACCCAGTGGCCGGTAACTGCCTGCGCATTTTAAGGGATAGGCAAACGGCAACCGAGGCATTTCGCCAGGAAATGAAGCGGCTTGGCCTGCTGTTGGCTGTCGAAGCTACCAGGGATATCGCCTGTGTGCTGGAGCCGGTGGTTACGCCGCTGGACCAGGAGATAAACTGTCCCCGGCTGCGGGACGGCAGAATACTGCTGGTGCCTATTTTGCGGGCCGGTCTGGGTTTGGTGGACAGCTTTTTGGCCATCTTGCCTGCCGCCAAGGTGGCCCACATCGGTGTTGCCCGGGATCACGAAACTTTGCAGGCCCTGGCATACCTGGATACCGTGCCGGAGCGCTGTGGGGATTTCGACCGCGTATTTGTAGTGGACCCCATGTTGGCTACAGGCAACAGCAGTGTCAAAACGCTGGAGATGATCACCGCCAAGGGCTACCCACCCGAGCAAATCACGCTGGTGTGTGCTCTGGCTGTTGAGCAGGGTATTGCCCAGGTACATAAAAGTTTTCCGGAGATTAAAATTGTCACGGCGGTGATTGACCCGGGCTTGGACGAGCACGCCTATATAGTACCCGGGCTGGGGGATGCCGGAGATAGACTAAACTTAATCTAACCTGCCGGCAGGTGATACAGGGCATAATGCTATGCACTTGCACATAACTTGAATACAGCTTGGATTTTCAATTAACAGGGGAGGGATGCATTTGCAGCTCAAAATAAACGGCATCTGGTTAATGCTGATTATGTTGACCGGCGTATTCAGCCTGCTATTTCTGTGGTTTACCCTCTTTCCCGGCCGGGTCAACCCGGAACTTGGCCAATATTTTACTGACCGGCAAATAAGCCAGGGACGCGATTACGTGCGGGGCATGCGGCTGGTGTTCATCGGCGGGTTTATCGCGCAAATAGTATTTTTGCTGTGGCTGGTGTTTGGGGGCCGGGCGGCGGCCCTATCTCGGGGTATTCAGCATTTTACCGGGGGCGGGCTGGCGAGCTATGTTGCTTTCTTTTTTGTGCTGTGGCTGCTGCTGCGACTGGTTAATCTGCCCTTTGACATGTTTGGCAGCTACTACTGGCAGCACCGCTGGGGGTTTTCCACTCAATCGTTGGGCAACTGGTGGCTGGATTATTTTAAAGCCGCCGGTTTGGAGGTGGTGCTGTCCGCCATCGGGGTGGCCCTGCTGTTCTGGGTGATGGGCCGCTGGACCGGAACTTGGTGGCTAATGGGGGCGACCTTCTTATCAGTGTGGCTGGTGATGCAAAGCTTCCTCTGGCCGGTACTGGTTTCTCCTCTGTTTAACCGCTTTGAGCCCACAAAGGACCCTGTGGTTTTAGCGATGGTGGATGAGCTATCCCTCAAAGCGCAGCTGCCGGTGGACCGGGTGCTGGTGATGGACGCCAGCCAGCGCACCACCAAGGCCAACGCTTATTTTACCGGCCTGGGCAGCACCAGGCGCATTGTCTTGTATGATAACCTGCTGGCCGATTATCGTGCCGATGAGGTTAAAGCAGTGGTGGCCCATGAAATGGCCCACTGGCGTCAGGGGCATATTGTGCAGGGCCTGGGGCTGGGGTTGCTGGCTAATTTCCTGATCTGGGGCTTATTGTTTATCACACTAAAGACCACGATACCAATATCATCTTACGGAAATTACCCGCCTTACACCTGGGCGGTCATCGTTTTATTTATGGCGCTGGTTTCGTTTGCCGCCAGCCCGGTGATGAACGGCTTCTCGAGGAACATGGAGTTCGAGGCGGATCGTGTGGCGGTGCAGATAACAGGCGACGCCCCGGCTGCGGAACGGCTGCAGGTGAACCTAGCCGGCAAGAACTTGTCCGATGTGGCGCCCCCTGCTTTTATCGAGTGGTTCAGCTACAGCCACCCACCGGCACTGGCCAGAATCAAGGCTATCCAGCAAGCCGCTGAATAAGGGCCTACTCCGCTGTCATTAAATATAAAGGTTGCAATTAAATACCAGCATAATGCATGGTTGACAATCATTGTCATTAATGGTAAGCTTCTGGTGAGGCATCTCGTTTTTTGAAACGAGGTGCCTTCAGCTGTATTCTTGATTATTTTACCATTTAATGTTACAAGGAGGAGGTAGGCAATAATGCCGGAGCGAGTAGAATTAACCAAGCAAACCTATGAAAATTTAATCGCGGGGCTCGTCCAAGTTGAAGAAGTTAAAGAAAATTTGCTGAAGGATTTTTTCCCAGATGAAATAAAGGAAAGAAATGAGATGATGCAAACTATCGAGAACTATATTTCACGTGTTAGTCAACTAGCCCAAAAAATTAAAGTTTCCGAAGCAGCAGATAATAAGCTACCCATGGTGTTAATTGGCAGCGAAGTGGCTCTGCAGGACCTGGATTATAATGAAACGACTAAATTAAGAATAATGCTGCCCGGGGAAGATATGGACATTGATGATGCCTCATGTTTATCACCGATAGGTACTTCTTTATTGCTGAAAAAGGTGGGCGAGGAAATAGCTGTTCAAACACCAGGTGGTGTTTGCCGGTACCGGGTTAATGCTATTTCTTTACCTTTTTACTAGCTGTGCCGTCTGGTGCGTGGGTTGCTGCCCATAAGAAAAAACCTGCCTTATATTTAGGGCAGGTTTTTTTGGGCAAAAATATCGGCCTACCCTGTATTGGTTACCTCTACCCAGGTTAAAAGTTTTTGGTAATATTAACAAATTAATATTTTACCCTCCAAAAAATAATCAAACTGCGAATAATTATTAAGAGAGGCAGAAAATTTCAAACAACTTACTGTCTTGATAAAAAATGTAGGAGGTCAACAATGATTAAGTCTAGTCAGAAGTTTATCGCTTTTTGCGTCGGTATGTTAATGTGCGTGGGCCTGATGGTGATGCTGGACGCTCCGGCACCGGCCGATGCGGCCACTAGATTGACCATCAGCGTGTCAGGTAATGTGAGCCAGGCTACCCTGGACAATTATGTACAGCAGGTTATTAAAAGGTATAATATAGATCCGGATGAGATTTATATAAAATACCCTAATGGCACTATTGTTAAATATAAACCAGGTAACCCGACCACACCGAAACCGACGCCTGCGCCAACACCGACTCCGACACCAGCACCGCAGCCGAGCCCTGCACCGGCCCCATCTCCGGTGTCCATGAGCGCGGATGAACAGAAAATGTTAAATTTAGTGAATCAGGAAAGGGCTAAGGTGGGTTTACCCGCGCTCAAGGCTAATGGCGAGCTGCTGAAACTGGCGCGGCTTAAAGCCCAGGATATGATCAATAAGGGTTACTTCAGCCATACGTCACCCACCTATGGCTCGCCCTTTGATATGATGAAAGCCGCCGGGGTTAGTTATCGCTATGCCGGTGAAAACCTGGCGGGCGCCTACAGTGTTGATACCGCCCATACCAACTTAATGAATTCCTCCGGCCACCGGGCGAATATCTTAAATACCAACTTTAAGAAAGTAGGTATTGGCATAGTAAACGGCGGGCCATATGGTAAAATGTATGTGCAAATGTTTATTGGTTAGTTAATTAAGTTGTTCACTACCTCCATTTCATACTTAAGGGGTTGCAGCAAATGCCGCAGCCCCTTCTTTTTGCCCTGGTGCGGCATATTTTTGCTCAAACCAGAAACAATAAAGGCAAGGAAAATGTAACCAGGAAGTAGAATTATTAACAGTACAACCTAAACGAGAAGGGAGTAGAGAAGACCATGATGCAGGACCTGAGTAAACCCCTGACGCCGCTGGGGGAAGTAATTAACCTGGCGAACTTTATCGACTACCAGCAGGGGGCGGTGGTCAGCAAAACATTGGTAGACCAGAAGACCGGCACGGTGACTTTATTTGCCTTTGGTAAAGGGCAGGGGCTGAGCGAGCATACCGCACCCTTCGACGCGATGGTGCAGGTGCTGGACGGTGAGGTTGAGGTGGCCATTGCAGGTAACCCGCTGTCTTTGCACGCGGGGCAAATGGTTATAATGCCCGCCAATAAACCCCACGCCCTGCGGGCAGTGGAAAACTTTAAAATGCTGTTAACCATGATTCGTGCATAAGCACGGTTAATTCAATGTAATATAGGGCTAAAACTTTTTAAGGGGCATTGGCTGGAATAGTCGATGTCCCGTTGCAATATAATCGTTATTGAGCCTGCTTCTGGTTGATGTACTTTTCTTCTGTTGTTGGCTCAGTTGGGGAAAGATAGTTATTCATAGGTTTGCTATCAAACAATGAAGGATCGCCAAGCGTTGTTACTACAGCAGCTGTAACAACGCCATACACAGCATGAGCCAGCATATAGGATAAGTTACTCGCGGCATCTTTAGGTTTTACTTTATTTTGGGGAAAGGCGCTAAGAAGTACGGTAACGGTAGAGCCTACCGTGATACCGGATATTATTCCCTTGGTCAAAACATAGTCTCTACCCGTTTTTGAAAATAATTTCACTATGCCGATACCGCCTAAAGATGCTAGGCCAAAATCTAATAGCCCTCCAAGCAATTGTCCTTTATAATTCGTTGCCTCACTTCTTTTGTTTACCCAAATACCGGCTGCTGTCTCACGGAAAGTTCTTTGCGATATTTTCTTTCTATGAGAAACTTCATCTATTAGTGTTTTTGCAAGATTACCCGTTAAACCCGATACAACACCTAATAACACTCGATCTTTTATTTTAAATATTAAAAACGCCCCCTAGATAAAAAAATTTTAAAGTTAGTATTTCTTTAGTCTTAAATGAAAATACAACAGTAAGAAAAACGCCTCCTATTTTCAGTTACTCCTGTTTTGGTTATTATTATCTGGCGTTACGGGAAATATCAGCAGGTAATATAAAAAATATTGTTATTAATTAGAAGCAGTGTTATTATATTGCCAGGTAAACTAAAACAGTTTATTTGGTTTACCTATTTTATCAAATATAATGACCGAGAGCTTAATGTTTAACTAATCAATTTATCTCTTAAAAAAGGAAGTGGTGGTTATGGTTATCTTGAAAAAGGCTGCAGCCGTGCTGTTAATACTACTGCTGGCGGCGGGCGCTTACTGGGCTTATACACATTATTATCAACCGGAAGCTGATCTTATCCAGGCCACCGGCACCATTGAAGCCACTACGGTGGAGTTAAACGTAAAAACGGCGGGCACCATTGCCAGGCTGGCCGCAGACACCGGTGACAGCGTTACTGCCGGTCAGCTGGTGGCCGAGCTTTCCCGCAGTGACCTTGTGGCCCAGCGAGAGCGGGATGCCCTGGGCGTGTTAAAGGCTGAGGCTCAGCTGGCGGATCTGCAGTCTGGAGCCCGGGAGCAGGAGAAAAACGAGGCTGCAACGGGGGTAAGCCTGGCGCAGGTTAGTTTGGAGAAGACCACCACCGATCTGGCCAGAGTGGAGTACTTGTTCCAAAATGGGGCTGCTCCACAGGCTGACTACGATCAAGCTAAGACCAGCGCAGAGCTGGCTAAAAACCAGCTGGCGGCCGCCGAGGCTAGGCTGAAGGTGGTGGAGGCGGGCAGCCGTCCGGAGCAGATCAAGGCCGCCCGGGCGGAGGTGGAGCGCAACCGGGCTGTGCTCAAGGCCAGTGACGCCCTGCTGGCTGACCTGCAGGTTTATGCCCCCATCGACGGGGTAGTGCTGTCTAGTAATTATGAAGTCGGGGAATACGTGCAAATGGGATCTTCCCTGGCCACCGTAGCCGACTTAAAGGATCTCTGGATTAAGGTGTATATACCTACTGATGACCTGCCTCAAATTAAACTTGGCCAGCAGGTGCAGTTTTCTGTCAGCGGTTTGGAGCAGCAGTTTAAAGGAGCGGTGGAGGAGATTGCCACCCGGGGCGAATTTACCCCCAAGACAATTCAAACTCAGCAGGAGCGGGCCAACGTCGTGTTTGCTGTAAAAATAAAAATTGGCGATACCGGGGGTGTTTTAAAACCGGGCATGCCCGCGGACGTCACCTTTGGGTCGAGGCCAGCCGATGATTAAAACTGAAAATCTAGGCAAAAGTTTTGGCTCGGTGGTTGCCGTAGACGAGGTGAGTATACATGTGCCCGAGGGAGCAATTTACGGCTTGGTGGGCCCGGACGGGGCCGGCAAAACCACCTTGATGCGCATGATCTGCGGGCTGATCGTGCCTGACCGGGGGCGGGTGCTGCTGACTGCTCCCACTGCCGGGCTGGAGCAGCGGCCCGTCGGCTCTGTGATGGGCTACATGCCCCAACGTTTCGGTTTATACGGTGACCTGACAGTAATGGAAAATATTAATTTTTTTGGCGCCCTGTATAAAATCAAGCGCTCAACGATCAAAGAACGGGCAGAAGAAATTCTGGACATGACCGGGCTGCTGCCCTTTAAGAACCGGCTGGCAGATAACCTGTCCGGCGGCATGAAGCAAAAACTGGCGCTGACTTGCGCCCTGGTCACCCGGCCCGGACTGCTGGTGCTGGACGAGCCTACTTACGGGGTGGACCCCGGGTCTCGCAAGGACTTCTGGAGAATTCTCTACCGGTTGAACAAGGAGGGGATGACCATTATGATTTCCACACCCTACATGGACGAAGCCGAGCTGTGCTCAAAGGTGGCTTTTATGGATAAGGGCAGGGTGGTGGCAGCCGATTCACCGGCCAATTTGAAAAGCAGTTTTCCGTACCGGGTGCTGGAAGTGCGGGTGGATACCCGCCGGCCCGGGCTGTTTAACGATTTGCCCCAGGTGGTGGATGCAGCCTTTTACGGGGATAAATTCCGGGTGGTGGTGGAGGATGTGCCGGCCGCCCGGCTGGCCATGGAACAGCGACTGGCAGCCAGCGGCCTGGCAGGCGAACTGCGCTGCTCGGAGGTCAGCCCTACCATGGAGGATGTGTTTATTGCTTTGGCTGAAAAAGAGGTGGTTTAGTGGAATATGCTGTAACTACCGACCGTCTGACCAGGGTCTTCGGCAATTTCACTGCTGTGGATCAACTTACCTTGCAGATTAAACCGGGGGAAATATACGGTTTTTTGGGGCCCAACGGGTCGGGTAAAACCACGGCCATCCGAATGCTCTGCGGCATTCTGGAGCCTACCTCGGGCACTGCCACGGTACTGGGCTATGATCTATCACGGGAAACCGAACAAATCAAGCGGCGTATAGGTTATATGTCTCAGAAATTTAGCCTGTACGACGACTTAACGGCCGCGGAAAACCTGGGTTTTTATGCCGGGCTGTATAATACTCCAAGCCGGGAAAGGAAAAGCCGGGTGCAGGAAATGCTGGACATGGCCGGGCTAATAGGCCGGGAGGATGAGCTGGTGGCCAATTTAAGCGGCGGCTGGAAGCAAAGACTAGCTCTGGGCTGTGCTATTATTTCCCGGCCTGCCATTGTTTTCCTGGATGAACCCACCAGCGGAGTGAGCCCCACCAGCCGGCGTCGTTTTTTTAACATTATCAGCCGCCTGGCCAGTGAGGGCACTACGGTGATGGTGACCACTCACTTTATGGACGAAGCCGAGTACTGCAACAAAATTGCCTTTATCTCGTCCGGCCGGCTGATGGCCGTGGATACCCCGGACAATTTAAAGCAAAACGTTTTGGCGGGCTGCCTGGTGGAATTGGATTTGCCCAATGTGATGGACCAAATGGAAAGCATTGAGCAGCTCCCCTATGTAAAAGAATGCTCAGTGCATGGTTTGCTGCTGCATGTGCTGCTGGAGGACGAGTCCAGCTTGGGGGCACTGGAAGATTACACAGGCGTGCCGGCCAAACCTATCATTCCCTCGCTGGAAGACGTTTTTATAGCTCTGGCCAACAAGAATTAACGGCCACCCGGCGCTAGCTTAGCCACTTATGTTGTTTGCTAAAGCTCACTAAACGATCTGGTTAACCAACTAAACACCAACCACCAACCACTAACCACCAAAAAGAGGTGCCCGGATGAGCAGGATTATCGCGGTTTTACATAAGGAAATTTTACAGATGCGCAGGGATCGGATGACACTCGGCTTAATCTTTATGCTGCCGCTGGTGCAGCTGCTGCTGTTCGGCTACGCCATCCAGACCGAAGTTAAGCACATACCCACCGTGGTGTTTGACCAGTCTCTCTCGGTGGAGAGCCGGGACTTGCTGGACGCTTTCGGGGCTTCCGGGTATTTTGATGCGGCCTATGCAGCCAACAGCTATACCGAAGTTAATCAAATGATTGACAGAGGCGCGGCCAAAGTGGGCATAATTTTCCCGCCGGACTTTGCTCGCGCAATCCAGCGTGGTGAATCCGGGCAAGTGCAGGTAATAGTGGACGCCAGCGACAATATGGTGGCCAACCAGGCGATGGCCGTGGCTAATTCCATCGGGCTGCTCCAGTCGCAAAAGGTGCTGCTGCAAAGCAAGCAGTTTAAGGGCCCCCCCTATGATATCCGGGTGCGTCCCTGGTACAATCCCGACGGAATCACTGCTTTTTATATGGTACCTGCCATTTTGGGCATCATTGTCACCATGACGATGGTGATCATGACCTCCATGGGGATTGTGCGGGAGCGGGAGCGGGGAACCCTGGAACAGCTCATTGTCACCCCTATCAAATCCTACGAGCTGATGATCGGCAAAATCGTGCCCTATATCGCGCTGGGTTACCTGCAAATTACCGTGGCCCTGCTGGTGGGGGTGCTTATATTTCACGTGCCCATCAGGGGCAGCTTGCTGGAACTATACCTGCTGACCCTTTTCTTTATCACCGCTTCACTTGGCCTGGGCATTTTGATATCTAATATTGCCAAATCCCAGATGCAGGCCTTCCAGATGTCCTTTTTTGTCATGCTGCCCAGTATATTGCTGTCCGGGTTCATGTTTCCCCGGGAGGCCATGCCTAAATTTATATATTACCTGAGCACGATCATTCCGCTCACTTATTATCTGGATATTATCAGGGGGATAGTATTAAAGGGCATCGGTTTCCCTTACCTAATGGGGCAGGTTGTTTCGCTGCTGGTTTTTTCGGTGGTGCTTTTGACGCTCAGCATATTAAAGTTTAAGAAAAAAATTGCCTAGCAGCCGCACATCTGAAAAACATCTTTACGTAGTTTACTAAATCCACCTGATTTAAGGAGTGCAGGGTTACCATGAGAGAACGTATTATAGCTGCTTTAACCGAGTTATCCTACACCCGGGGTTTTTATAATTGCACCATGGATGAACTGGCCGGCCAGGCGGGCATGAGCAAAAGGACGGTATACCGGTATTTTTCCAGCAAGGAAGAAATCATTGAGGCTGTACTGGACCAGTTTATGAGCAAAGTAGCCTGTGGTATGGAGCGCATTGTTAATGAAGGGGAAAATCCTGCGGAGATGTTTGCCGAACTGGTTAAACATCTTACCCAAACCGGAGGGCGGTTAATTAACCCGCTGGTACTGCAGGATCTACGGGTGCATTACCCGCACTTTTGGGCTAAAATAGAGTATTTCCGGAGGGAAAAAATTCAACATTTCCTTAAACTGGTTATGGCTAAAAAAGAATATGCCCGGGATATTCAGCCCCAAGTTTTTATGACCGCATTTTTAGCTTCCATCCAGGCAGTACTTAACCCTGACTTTATTCTGGACAACGGACTGACCTTTGATAGGGCTGCCGGCCAGCTGGTGGAAATTTTCACGTATGGTTTATTAGGCCGAAGTGGTACCGGTTAACAGGACTTGCTCATGACAAGAGGCTGTTGTTAGACAACCTCTTGTCTTAGTTATAGTCTGTTAAGTTTAAAAGTATTGAGAGCATCTCCTGCTAAAGAAGCGGCTTCTGCCCGTACATGGGGTAAGGGAACTGGGTGCTATACTGACTGAATTGCTGGTACGTTTGCGCTATCTTTTGCGGCTGCTCGGATTCCAGGGTATACCAGCCTTTTCTAAACATAAGATCAAAAAATTCACGGGTCATGGCGTGTGTTTCATTGAAAATACGCATCACATCATTGTGCAGCTGCCTGTGGCTGGCTTCACGAACAAATACATTTAAATTGTCCGTGATAAATTTTTCCTGGGACAGTGCCAAATTCAAAGTATCCCGGTCATTAATGCGGGAACTCTTGACCTCAGGCGTCAGATTGGACTGGGGATTTTTAATCATATTTTGCTGCTGCTGGTTCTGCATGCCCTGCTGGCCCGGTATGTATTGGCTGCTCTGCATACCTTGCATGCCCGTCATGCTCTGCTGTTGATTAAACATCAATAAAACCTCCCTTTATCGACCTTAGTGATTAGCTGTATTAGCGGGGTTTAAGTGGCTCAACAGAATTTGGTAATGCATCTGGTGCATCTGGCCGGCCCGGTCCATGTAATCCCGGATTTCCGGATCCATGCAGTTCCTGGCGCCGTGGTGGAGCATTTTCATAGCGGTGAGCTCCCAGGACAGGGCGTCTTTCAAATAAAGATGGTCCTTGGTGCTATTGACATTGGGCGGCTCCGGCATAATTTGCCCCGGCTGCTGCTGGTAATATGGTGAATTCATGGATAAATCATCTCCCTTAACGAAAGTTATGATTATTTTGCCTAATAACGGCAATAGTATGCGAGGGAGTTTGGTATTTGGGGTTAATTTACGTCGACTGGCTCACTCCTATATAATAAAAGAGAAGGGGTGAGCCAATGAAAGTAATTGTGGGAATTACGGGTGCAACGGGAGCAATATTTGGAATCCGCATTTTAGAAATCTTAAAAAATGTCAAAGAAGTGGAAACACATGCCATTTTGTCGGAATGGGGAAGAAAAACATTAGAATTGGAAACAAATTATTCGGTGGAAAAATTTGAACAACTTGCAGACTTTACATATAGAATAACAGATCTTGGAGCAAGAATCTCAAGTGGGTCATTCCGAGTAGATGCCATGATTATTGCACCTTGCAGTATGAAGACGCTTGCATCTATTCGCATGGGTTTTGCGGACAACCTCATATCACGTGCCGCGGATGTTATCCTGAAGGAACGAAAAAAACTAATTCTTTTAACAAGAGAGACACCGTTAAACACCATTCATTTAGAAAATATGCTGGCGTTATCTCACATGGGAACCGTGATTTTACCGCCAATGCCGGCCTTTTATAACCATCCCCAAACAGTCGGTGACATAATTGAGCATATTGCATGTAAAACAATTGATCAACTTGGAATCATTCTGCCGGAATTAAAACGTTGGGGTGGTCTGCAAGAAATTTATCATAAAGGAGGGAACACACCTGAATGAGTTTTTTCTTAAAGTCAGGGAAGGCAAGTATAAAATCTATCTTCATGCACTGATTTGCGGCAAAGATGTTTCCGTATGTATTTGGGGAGGAGATATGCCTCACATTGGTGCAGTTGCCGTTGCTGTTCCCAGAAAAAGCTTGATGGGAGACGGCAGTAATTCGGCAAGCGCCAGTGTTATATGTATTACAGGTCATAAAGAAGATGAAATGGCCCGTCAAATAGCACTGCGGCTGAGCTCTGAATGGCAGTGCGTTGTCACAGTATCAGCCGGGGTCCACATTGATGGTGCAAAGAAGGATGACATAGCCGTACTATGTGCAAAAATGCATGAACTTTCAGAAAACCTTATAAGCAAAGTCAGATTCAACCAATAAAATTAAAACAGGTAAGATAAGGTAAGGTAATATTATGAATTAATCAATACGAACGGAGGCATAAAACATGGCGGAAAATAAGAAATATAATTTGCGTTCCGTATTGGCTTGTCTGAAAGAACTGGACGGACAATACATTGAGACTGATGAAGAAGTAAAACCGGAAGCCGAGATTTCTGGAGTTTACCGTTATGTGGGAGCCGGCGGTACGGTAAAACGTCCGACCAAGGAAGGGCCGGCAATGATGTTTAATAACGTAAAAGGATTTGCCGGAACACGTGTATTGATCGGACTTTTGGCGAGCCGCAAGCGTGTGGCGGCCATGCTGGAAACGAAACCGGAAGATCTCGGTAAGATGCTGAATGAAGCTGTTTGTACTCCAATAATGCCGGTGACGGTATCCAGAGAACAAGCCCCGGCACAGGAAGTGGTACATCTGGCGACAGACCCGGGATTTGACGTGCGTAAACTCGTTCCTGCGCCAACAAATACACCGGAGGATGCCGGTCCATATATTACTATTGGAATGGTGTATGGAAATGATCCCGAAACAGGTGAAAGCGACGTGACTATCCACCGCCTGTGCTTGCAATCCATGGATGAGATTTCTATGTATATTGTACCTGGAGCACGGCATTTAGGTGCATTTTATCAAAAATATGAAGCAATGGACAAACCAATGCCGGTGACCGTCAGTATCGGAGTGGACCCGGCTATTGAGATAGGAGCTTGCTTCGAGCCGCCGACGACGCCGCTTGGTTATGATGAGCTTGGAGTGGCGGGTTCTATTCGCAAACAACCTGTGGAATTGGTACAAGCCTTAACGGTAAATCAAAAAGGAATTGCCAATGCAGAATGGATTATCGAAGGAGAACTGCTGCCAAAATATAGGGTTGTTGAAGACCAAAATACAAATTCCGGAAAAGCAATGCCGGAATTTCCCGGATATACGGGCAGCGCGCAAAGTGCTGTTCCTGTGATCAAGGTAAAAGCTGTGACACATCGCAAGGATAATCCAATTATGCAAACTGTCATCGGACCATCTGAAGAACATGTCAGCATGGCAGGCATCCCTACAGAAGCTTCGATTATGCAATTGGTAGAGCGCGCGATGCCTGGCAAGGTGCTCAATGTCTATGCGCATTCTTCCGGCGGCGGTAAATATATTGCTATCATTCAATTTAAAAAATCAGTGCCATCTGATGAAGGAAAACAACGTCAAGCAGCACTTCTGGCTTTTTCTGCATTCAGCGAATTGAAACACATTATCTTGGTGGATGAAGATGTGGATATTTTTGACACCAATGATGTGTTTTGGGCAATGACAACACGCTTTGAAGCAGACAAAGATATCGTCACCATTCCGGCGACACGCTGTCATCCGCTTGATCCCTCGCAAAAACGGGAATATACGGGTTACCATGACAGTGGGTTGGCTTGTAAAACGATCTTTGACTGTACAGTGCCTTTCGAGCTGAAGACTGTATTCCAACGTTCCGCTTTCCTTGAAGTGAAAGACTGGGAACGATTCGTAAAATAGTCCGGTCTGTTAAGAAAGCAGACCGGACAGCAAGGAAGTTTTAAACAAACAAGTATTTCGCTAAGGCGCTGTGCTAATTGATATTCATTCATTAAAATAAGCATTAGTATTTTTCTAACAACGAATAGAAAAACGTTCATAATTTAGTATAATGGGCCAAAGGGGTGATACTATGATTAATATTTTTCAACGCCACTGGCATTCATCAACGCGCCGGAGCTCACCCAAGCCAGGTAATGCAGCCACAGATAGTGCTGCTGTAATAGACCCAGGACAGCAGTCAAAAGGGCAGATTATCGCGGAAACGATTTATTGCGATACCGATTGTGAAGTTGGCGCCCGGTTGCGGGTTGACCCAATCAGCTTTGAAATTATAGAAGCCACCTGGGAAACTTATTCGCTGCCTGTGACAATTACCGACGTTTCCGGCTTGCGCGGCGTAGTGGCTTATTTTAATAGCGGGCGGGCCATTAGTGAGGCAGTGGCTCCTCTCGGTCCTATTGCGCACACACTATTTAACGAAACAGTAGGCTGTGTTATTCTGTCGGAACCTTTTATGATTAAAGAACGGGGTTTTGCTTCAGTCGCTGATTACCGCGAATACTGGGATGTAATATACCTCAATGCCTGCCGTTATTACAGCAACCTGGACACGGCTAGTGAACAGTGGGATTACTTTAGCTACGCGCGCACCAGTATTTTGTTCAACAAGTTTGCCTCGCAATCTGTTTTTGCGTTGCCGGGTGGAGGTTTCCGCGTAGCCGCCACATATAGCGATTCTTTTCACGAAATCAGCGTTGAGTTTGACATGGAAAGTAACCTGGTAATCACCAGGGGTGCCGGTGGATTACTGCGCGCACCGCATGCTATTTGCCTGGAAGTCAATGCTTTTCTGCCGTATCTGCAGCAGCTGGCGGGATATGACGCTAAAAATCCGGTTAAAAAACAACTTGCCTTAGTTTTAGGCCAGGGAGACGGCTGTGTGCACCTGATTGATACGGTGTATGACGCGCTGATAGCTGCTAATATGGCTGCCAACCGTGGTCTGGCCACCATTTAGCAGAACTCGCCATTTGCTTCGCCCTCTTTCAGGTTGCTCTGCCATGCCCGCAAATTCGCTGAGGCCCCGGATCCCCCAAATCTCACGGATTTTCGTAAGTATGGAAGATATTGACGATTTCAGTATTATCGAGGATGATGGCAGACAGCCGGGGCAACGCTGGGGCAAAAATCCAGAGGCATTTAAAAACCATTAGATCTTGAAATATCTCGTAACAGGGACGTGCTCCTTTTCTGTATGTTGATAGGGTATAGAATGAGGCGAAAAAAATGACATTTTCACGCTACGAAAATCTTGAGTTATTGAACCTGCCCGATTGTGACGGGCTGCTCGAAAACGGCCAATGCAGCTGTCTGGATGTTCCAGCTTGCCTTGGATACGAGTGTTCGTTTTATCATAAAACAGGCAGCCTGGAAAAAGTATTCGCACGCTTGCGAGCGTTGGCTGAAGAAAAACAGGAGCATATCTCCCAAAAATATTACCAGGGTGCACGTCCTTGGGCGAAATCCGCAGCCAAACCACGGAGGAAACCCCTATGTACAAGATAAACGATCTGATTGTATATGGAAAAACCGGCGTTTGTAAAATCACGGATATCACGGTTCCTGAAAATATCAGTCTTGACCGAAACCAGCTTTATTACGTCCTGCAACCGCTGTATCAGGACTATCTAATTTATACACCGGTAAATACCAAGGTGTTCATGCGCCCCATCATTTCCGCGGAGGATGCTGAGCGTTTGATTGAAATGATCCCCACCACGCAAGCCGAGGCGTATTATAACGGTCATATCCAGGCGTTATCGCAGCACTACGCAGCCATTATCGAAGCTTATAATTGCGAAGATTTGATCGAGCTCACCATGTCTATCTATGCAAAAGAGCAGGTCTTCAAGCAACAAAAGCGCAAATTGGGGCAGATCGACCAAAGGTATATGAAGCAGGCGGAGGAACTGCTCTTCGGCGAAATTGCCGTCGCGCTGGATATGCCCATAGACGAAGTACAGAAGTATATCGCCTCCAGAGTTGCATTCGGCAATAAAGAGCAGGTGCAGCAGAGATGAATCTGGTGCCAAGACAGGCTGGGCAGTATCACCGGACAAGCTTCGAGACATTAATAAAACCATCAGGCAGAGCACTTATGCTGCATCGCTGCCTGGTGGTTTTTTATGTCTGGGATTTAGGTGGAGCAGTTCATTGCACAATAATTCTCGGACACATAACGAAGGGGAACAGGGTGCGACCTTCTCAGACGATAGAACGTACTGCATCTCCGAAAATCGCACATTTATCTAAAAATATTAAATTTTTTTTAAAAGATGTCAAGATGATGTCCAATACTTTTGATATAATTTTTGTAAAGATTTAAATTTTGGAAAAAGTGCTAAAAAATTATTATATTACAACAATAAAAATTCAATGAGAAAGGCAGTTGAAGATGAACGAGGACTTTATTGCACATGTGCGTAAGAATGAAGACGGAACGTGGGCTTCTCCACATAAACTGTCAGAACATATTGAAGGGACAGCAAGAATGGCCGAAACATTTGCTGCTGAATTTCATTCCGGAGCATGGGGGAAAGCAGAAGGTTTAGCTCATGATGCCGGTAAAGGCAGATTGCTTTGGCAAAGTTATCTACGATTAAAAAGCGGGTATTATGATGAAGAGGCACATTTAGAAGGCAAAAGAGGAAAAACTCCGCATGCTATACATGGCGCTGAATTAGTTGAACATTTATTTGGCAAGGGCATAGGACGGATTCTGGCTTATTGTATTGCCGGGCATCATGCCGGGCTACCGGATTGGTCCGGCGCAGAAGGAGCAGGACAAGCCTCGCTGCAATTCCAAAAAACTCAAGTTAAGGACCTGGGTGATATCGAACCGAGCATTATTGATAAACTCCGAACCGCAAAACCAGGGCTTCCGCCGTGGAAGTTCGCCCAGGGCGGCCTGGATTTAGCCTTATGGATAAGAATGTTATATTCCTGTCTGGTGGATGCTGATTTTCTGGATACTGAACGCTACATGGAGCTTAACCAGGCTCTCACCAGGGGTAGTTATTGCTCCATAACTGAACTTCTCGACCGGTTTAACTTGTTTATCAAACAACTTGATGAGAATGCTGAAGATACAAAAGTGAATGAGCTCAGGAGAAAAATACGTGCAAAATGTGTACAGATCGCTCAAGAAGAACAGGGAATTTTTTCACTCTCCGTGCCGACAGGAGGAGGGAAAACATTATCCAGCCTTGCTTTTGCCCTCGAACACGCCAAAGTACATCAGCTTAAGCGCATTATTTATGTTATACCTTATACCAGTATAATCGAACAAAATGCCGATGTTATCCGTTCAGCTATTGGAGAAGACCAGGTGATTGAACACCATTCAAGTGTAGATGAGGATGAAACTGCACTAAAATTACGGTTGGCTGCAGAAAATTGGGACGCTCCGGTGATTGTCACCACTTCCGTGCAGTTTTTTGAATCACTGTTTGCCGCCAAATCCAGCCGGTGCCGCAAGCTGCATAATATAGTTGACTCGGTAATTATATTGGATGAAGCCCAGCTGGTCCCGGTGGAATTCCTAGCTCCGATTCTTGAAACCATGCAGCTGCTAGTCGCTCATTACCGGGTGACTTTTGTCATCTCAACCGCCACCCAACCCGCCTTTAAAGAGCGTATGATGAGTGATGGACAGCTATTTAAAGGGTTAAAACGCATTCAAGAGATGATGGGTGACGAGAAAGACGTGAACTTGCTCTATCAATCGTTAATCCGAAATCAGGTTCAATTCCCCGCTGATCTCAGTGCTGTTTCGAGCTGGGAAGAGATTGCCGAAGCGTTAAGAACTTATGAACAGGTTCTTTGCATCGTTTCAGACCGCAAAAGCTGCCGGGAGTTATATAAGCTGATGCCCGACGGGACCTATCATTTGTCGGCATTGATGTGCGGGCAGCACCGCAGTGCAATCATCAAGGAGATCAAGGAGAAACTAAAGGCTTACGAACCAGTCCGGGTCATCAGCACTCAGCTGGTCGAAGCCGGGGTGGATTTGGATTTCCCGGTGGTGTACCGAGCTCTTGCCGGACTGGACTCCATTGCGCAGGCGGCGGGCCGCTGCAACAGAGAAGGAAAATTACCCGAGCCAGGCCTGGTCATTGTATTTAATCCACCTAGAAAAGCCCCCCAGGGGCTACTCAGAAAAGCAGCAGATACTACCCGCAGCGTTGTTTTGGGCATTGAAGGGGACCCTTTAGCCTACGGCATGTTTGAAAAATACTTTGCAGAACTGTATTGGAAAGCAAATTCACTGGATCAAGCAGGAATACAGGATTTACTCGATCCATACCACAATGACTTACAGGAATGCAGCATTTACTTTCGCACTGCTGCCAGGAAATTCAAAATTATAGATGACACTATGCAAAAAACAATTTTTGTACGTTACGGTGAAGGAGAAAAACTCATCGATTTGCTAAAGGCAAAGGGGCCGGAGCGCTGGTTAATGAGGAAGTTGCAAAGATACGCTGTTAACATCTACAATTATGATTTTGATGGATTAATGCGGCGAGGTGCCATTGAAGAAGTGTACCCGCAGATCTTTGCCCTGTCATCGAATCTGGATTATTCAAAGGATATCGGCCTGCTGGTTGATGAGACCGCTTACGACCCGGAGGATTTCATTTGTTAGAAAGGAGTTGCTGCAGTTGCGCGATTGGTGTTTGGAGGTGTGGGGAGACTATGCCTGTTTTACCCGACCGGAGATGAAAGTTGAACGAGTAAGCTATGATGTAATGACCCCGTCAGCAGCCAGGGCCATTTTCGAAGCGATTTTATGGAAGCCTGCTATACGTTGGAATGTAACAAAAATTGAGGTGCTTAACCTGATTAAATGGATTTCCGTCCGCCGCAACGAGGTGGGCAAGCCTATGTCTGTCCCAACAGAAAAACAGATAACGGGCGCGCTCGGAGCTCCGATGGGCATTTTTATTGAAGATGAGAATGTAAGACAGCAACGTGCCGGGCTTTTTTTAAAAGATGTAAGATATCGTCTTCATGGTTATTTTGATTATCTTACCCCTCAGCAGAGAAAGTATAACTTTCCGCACCAATTAGAAGTTTGGGCGAACGAACATGAACGAAGCGAAGTGGCTAGGCTGGACGAAACTGAGGCCAAGTATGCGGCCATGTTTGAACGGCGGGCTAAAAAAGGGCAATGCTTCCACAGGCCTTATCTGGGTTGCCGGGAATTCGCTTGTGATTTCCGACTCATCCAAAGCCCAGCTGAGGAACCTGTGCAACCAATAAACGAGACTAAAGATTTAGGTTACATGCTGTATGATATGGATTTTGACCGTAGCCAGAAGCCAGCTGCACTGTTTTTCCGGGCGCAGCTTAATAAAGGGGTTGTTAATACTGATCGCAGGGTAGTGGAGGTGAGAGGATGATCTTGCTTGCCTTGAAGGAGTACTATGAACGGAAGGCTACCGACCCTGAAAGTGATATCACTCCGGAGGGATGGGAAAAGAAAGAAATTCCTTTTATTGTGGTTATAGATAAAGAGGGTAATTTAATTAAAATTGAGAATACAAGGGAAATCGTAGGAAAGCAAAGAAAGGGAAAAATTTTTATCGTACCTAGAGCTGTAAATAGGTCAAATAATATCAAAGCCAATTTACTTTGGGATAAAGCCGAATATGTTTTCGAACATATCATTGTTGATAAAGACATTGATAAACTAGCAAAACAAAGAGCAACATTTATTAGTAAAATTGACAACAAAATTGGTGAAATAGAAGCAATAAAAATTTTAATAAAATTTCTTAAAACAATAACTAGCGAAAGATTATCGAAAGAAGAGTGCTGGACAGATATAAAAAAATCCAACCCTAATATATCATTTCGATTTAAAGATGAATTAAATCTTATCTGTAATCGTGAAGATATAGCTGCAAAAATTAATGAAAATATTAAGTATGAAACTAAAACAGCGGATCATGACGCTATAGGTATCTGTTTGGTATCTGGAGAAACGGGAGTAATAGTAAAAACGCATAATAAAACGCCAATAAATAGAAAAAATAATAGTTTAATAAGTTTTCAAAAGAAAAGTGGCTATGACTCATACAACAAAGAGCAAGGCTATAATGCCCCAGTCTCTAGTACATCCGAATTTGCTTATGTTACTGCACTAAACACCCTGCTAAGAACTAAGCGTCAGAGATTTACAGTAGGTGATGGTGTATACGTTTGTTGGTCGGAAAAGGAGACAAGTTTTGAGAGCCAGTTTTTAATGTTTTTTGATGATCCTGAAACAAGAGATAACCCTGATTTATTTTCTGAAAATGTTAAAAATCTTTTTGAATCAATTAGTTCGGGTGCATTTATTCAATATGAGGGGAAACATAAATTTTATCTTTTAGGTCTTTCACCTGGGGGAGGAACAAGAATATCTGTACGCTTTTGGGATTCAAAAACTATCTCTGAGTATGCAGTAAATATTAGAAAATATTTTGACGATTTAGCTATCGATAAGCAAGAACATTATCCTCCGTATTTCAGTATTGGACGGTTATTAGATAGCGTAGCACAACAAGGTAACAGTAAAAATACCCCACCACAGTTAGCAGGTGAATTGATGCGTGCGATTGTTGGCGGATTGCCTTTCCCTGCTATATTATTACAAGCAGCGTTACGAAGGACACACGCTGGTATAAAGACAAGATCTAAAAGTGGTGTTAAAACTATAGAACGGGTAACACCTGAAATTGCTGCAATAATTAAGGCATATCTTAATAGATTCTCCCGAATAAATAAAAATCAAAGCTATAAGGAGGTCAAAATGAGCTTAGATATTACCCAACCTTCTAAAGGTTATCAACTGGGTCGATTATTTGCTGTTTTAGAAAAGATTCAAAAGGAGGCCAACCCTCGGATCAATGCCACGATCCGTGAACAGTTTTATGGGGCGGCCTGTGCGACACCGGTAACAGTCTTTGTGAATTTACTTCGTCTTAAGAATCATCACCTGGCCAAAATGGAAAACAGAGGACGGGTGGTAAATTTTGAACGGTTACTGGGTGAGATTATGGATAATTTAACGGATTTTCCTGCTTATCTTAACTTGCATGAACAAGGCTTTTTTGCCATTGGTTATTATCATCAGCGACAAGACCTGTTCACTAAAAAAACTAATAGCTAGTTTTATCTTTTGTTTTTAAAAATATAGCTAAGAAAGGAAGTTTGGTTAATGAGTCAAGATATCCAAAACCGTTATGATTTTGTTTTGTTTTTTGATGTAAAAGACGGCAATCCGAATGGAGATCCGGATGCCGGCAATCTACCTCGGATCGATGCTGAGACCGGACATGGTTTGGTAACGGATGTTTGTATAAAAAGGAAAATAAGAAATTATGTAAGTCTGAAACATGAGTTTAAATGCCCCTATGATATCTACGTAAAAGAGAAAGCAGTCTTGGGGCGAGCTCATTTTGATGCTTTTAATAAACTTGGGATTAAATTGGGAGAAGAAACAAAAGTTATAATGCCTGAAAATATTCTTCCCGATATACAAGATAGCGAATTACCCGAAGGAGTCTCTCTAGAAGAAAATGAACAAGAAGCATTCCTAGTAATAGCAGCAGATGCTGATGTTAAGGTAATAAAGGCAGAACTTAAAGACATTAATTTATCAAGTAATGTAAAAAAATTCATACAAGATAACCTTAAAAATATTAAAGCTAGGAGGCCAAAATCTGAAGAGGTTGATAAAGGTAGAGAATGGATGTGTAAACATTTTTATGATATTAGAACATTTGGTGCTGTAATGTCCTTAAAATCTGCCCCAAATTGTGGTCAGGTGCGTGGCCCGGTGCAATTTACCTTTGCCCGTTCAGTGGACCCTATTGTTGCACTAGAACACAGCATTACACGCATGGCTGTGGCGACAGAAGCTGAGGCTGAAAAACAGGGTGGAGATAACCGTACGATGGGACGCAAATTTACGGTTCCATATGGGCTTTATCGCGCGCATGGTTTTGTTTCAGCGCCACTGGCTAATCAAACCGGTTTTTCTAATGAGGATCTAGAACTACTCTGGGATACACTTGTGAACATGTTTGAACATGACCGTTCTGCCGCACGTGGGCTCATGGGAACAAGAAAACTGATAATTTTCGAGCATTCGTCAAAGATGGGGGACGTATCGGTGCAAAAACTTTTTGATGCGGTTAAAGTGACCAGGATCGATGAAAACAAACCGGCCAGGGATTTCAGTGACTACATTATTTCTATCGACGAAGATGCTATCCCCTCAAGCGTAAAGCTTATTAAAAAATAATATGGAGAGCATTTGCAATGAGGAAGACTACCTGTTGCTTTCCGGAATCCAGCATATGGCCTTCTGTGAACGCCAGTGGGCATTTATCCATATTGAGCAGGCCTGGGCGGAAAACGTTCGTACATTGGAGGGGAAATTCCTGCATGAACGCGCTGATGATATTTATGATGATGAAACACGCAAAGATATAAGAGTGGTCCGGGCGATGCCGGTTGTAAGCCACAGGCTCGGACTGCGCGGCGTCGCCGACGTGGTCGAATTTTACAGGATGAGTAAAGCAGCAGAAGAAGTAACCGTACGTCTAAAAAACCGAACAGGCTGGTGGCGTCCCTACCCCGTAGAATATAAACGTGGCCGTCCCAAGCGTGACGACCGGGATGCAGTGCAGCTTTGCGCACAGGCGCTAGCCCTGGAAGAAATGTTGAATGTTACAATTGATGCGGGATATCTTTATTACCATCAGATAAGGCATCGTGAACATATCGATCTCGATAAAACGCTGCGTGATCGTGTAGAGGAACTGACAAAGAATATGCATGAATTAATGGCGGAGGGAAAGACACCGAAAGCAATAAGGGGAAAGCACTGTTCCTTGTGTTCTTTGAAAGAAATTTGCCAGCCTGACCTAACAGCTCGACATCGCTCGGTTAAAGAGTATTTGATACGCATGGCTGATTTAGAGGTGAAAGATTATTGAGGAGACTACTTAATACTCTTTATGTAACAATGCCTGAAGCATATTTGGCCCGTGATGGAGAAAACGTGCTGATCAAAGCTGAGAATGAGATTAAATTACGTGTCCCGGTTCATAATTTAGAAGGGATTGTATGTTATGGTTTTGCCGGAGCAAGCCCCGGTTTGATGCATTTGTGCTGCGAAAGAGGCATTGCGCTTTCCTTCCTAACGGAACACGGGAAATTTATGGGGCGTGTTACCGGTAGAGTGTCCGGCAATATTCTTCTGAGAAGAAACCAGTATCGCTGGACTGAAAACGCTACCGTATCTTTGAGGCTTGCCAAGAGGTTTATTTTAGCTAAAATCATTAATGGCAGAGCTGTTTTGCATCGTGCGGTACGGGATCACCCGCAAGCAGTCGACACTGAACTAATAGCCGGCGTTATGCAAAGTTTAGCAAGCCTAGCCAAGCATTTGGATAGAGCGAAGGATTTAAATACCTTGAGAGGGCTGGAGGGACAAGCTGCTTACCTTTACTTTAGTGCTTTTAATCAGCTTATACTCAGCCAAAAAGAACATTTCAGCATGACGGAAAGGAATAGGCGCCCTCCATTAGACCGGCTCAATGCATTATTGTCTTTTCTATATACTTTGCTAACCCATGAGATCGTGGCTGCTCTTGAAAGTATTGGCCTTGACCCTCAGGCCGGTTTTCTGCATAGGGACAGGCCGGGCAGGCCAAGCCTTGCGCTGGATGTAATGGAAGAGTTAAGGCCTCATTTTGCGGATCGGCTTGCGGTGACGCTTGTAAATCGCAACCAGATAAGTTCTCGCGGATTTGTCATTAAAGAGAATGGCGCGGTAATAATGGATGAAAAGACAAGAAAAGAAGTGCTTCTCGCCTGGCAGAAACGAAAGCAGGATGAGATTATCCATCCATATTTGGAAGAAAAAGTACCACTGGGGCTTGTTCCATACATTCAAGCCATGCTTTTAGCCAGACATATCAGAGGGGATTTAGAAGATTACCCACCGTTTTTCTGGAAATGAGGTATTTATATGATGGTACTCATAACTTATGATGTTAGTGTAACGACTGATTTTGGAAAGAAACGTTTGCGCCAGGTTGCCAAACAATGTCAGAACTTTGGCCAGAGAGTGCAAAATTCTGTTTTTGAATGCTTAGTTGATCCAACACAATTTACTGAGCTTAAGCATCGCTTGGAAGGTATTGTAGACCCGGAAACAGATAGTTTGCGTTATTATTTTCTAGGGGCAAACTGGAAAAGACGAGTAGAACATTATGGGGTTAAAGAAACCTATGATCCGGAAGGCATACTTATTGTTGATGCGAACCTATAGCTAACATTGCTTTTCAAGGGGGTTCGCATGGCCTAAAATATCTGGATTTTTTGTGTTTAATGTTGTAGTGTCCAGGTGAAGAATGATTTCTAAATGGTGGTTCGCGAAACAAGGCTTTAGAATTCTTGCTAGTAAAGGTTTTTCACTTTGACTGTCGCACCCCGCGCGGGTGCGTGGATTGAAACGCGGGTTATGTTAGGGTTATTAAACGCAATTACAGTCGCACCCCGCGCGGGTGCGTGGATTGAAACTCTTTTAATAACGCCTCAATCGACGCCTCCGCCGGTCGCACCCCGCGCGGGTGCGTGGATTGAAACAGTGTACTCCTGCATTACTCGGGTAATCTCGCTAGTCGCACCCCGCGCGGGTGCGTGGATTGAAACGAGCAGGGCAACCGCCTATGCAACGGGCCGTCAGGTCGCACCCCGCGCGGGTGCGTGGATTGAAACATAATGGATTTAATACTGATGCACCAATTGAGTAGTCGCACCCCGCGCGGGTGCGTGGATTGAAACACATCTTGGACTAGATGAAACAATTAAGCAGGCGTCGCACCCCGCGCGGGTGCGTGGATTGAAACGCTTAAGAAATAGCATTGAAACCATAAAACAACGTCGCACCCCGCGCGGGTGCGTGGATTGAAACACCTTCGCCGCGTGCTTCGGCCTCTGCATCAGCTGTCGCACCCCGCGCGGGTGCGTGGATTGAAACATTTGATAATTAATTATATCATAAATATTATAGTGTCGCACCCCGCGCGGGTGCGTGGATTGAAACATCTGCCCAACTGCTGTCAGTATCAATATCATGTCGCACCCCGCGCGGGTGCGTGGATTGAAACAAGCACCTGCCGAGAGTTGACACCAACCACTCCATGTCGCACCCCGCGCGGGTGCGTGGATTGAAACTTTTTGGCAGCTTTCAAAATAACACTGGCCGAGGTCGCACCCCGCGCGGGTGCGTGGATTGAAACGCTAATGGCCTCCACCATGCAGTAAAGTATTTAGTCGCACCCCGCGCGGGTGCGTGGATTGAAACCGCCTGGTCCCTGGTGCATGCAGTATCATGTAGGTCGCACCCCGCGCGGGTGCGTGGATTGAAACCTCGGTGCCACAATGTTATAGGTAACAGATAAAGCGTCGCACCCCGCGCGGGTGCGTGGATTGAAACGGCGCAGGGGTGGAGTGATTTTCTGCAAGGATGGTCGCACCCCGCGCGGGTGCGTGGATTGAAACCTATCTGCGCTTCCACGCCGTATTGCTCACGGATGTCGCACCCCGCGCGGGTGCGTGGATTGAAACCGTTTGCAACCTTTACTGAAGCCATAGAATATGCGTCGCACCCCGCGCGGGTGCGTGGATTGAAACTTCATAACGGTAACGGTGGAGCGGTTGAATTATCGTCGCACCCCGCGCGGGTGCGTGGATTGAAACCATATAGTCGTTCGGTCACAAACAGAGCACAAAACGTCGCACCCCGCGCGGGTGCGTGGATTGAAACTGAATCGATAACTAATTCATATTCAAACATATCGTGTCGCACCCCGCGCGGGTGCGTGGATTGAAACAAGCAGGTGACAAGCATAGCTGTGACGCAGACGGTCGCACCCCGCGCGGGTGCGTGGATTGAAACTGGTGACCAAGCAGGGTTTGGATAAGCTCCATAGGTCGCACCCCGCGCGGGTGCGTGGATTGAAACAAATGAAAGTTATTATCCTTATGAATTAACTGAAGTCGCACCCCGCGCGGGTGCGTGGATTGAAACAGATTGCCGAGGGAACGCCACACCCGAGCCGCAGTCGCACCCCGCGCGGGTGCGTGGATTGAAACATAAATCAAACTTCTATTGTATAAATACACATCGTCGCACCCCGCGCGGGTGCGTGGATTGAAACAATATTGGGACACGGTAACAGCAGCCATAAAACGGTCGCACCCCGCGCGGGTGCGTGGATTGAAACAGCACATAGGGCAGCCTATTATGTCTGTTAAAAGTCGCACCCCGCGCGGGTGCGTGGAT
This sequence comes from Desulfoscipio geothermicus, assembly GCA_016841905.1. Taxonomy (GTDB): domain Bacteria; phylum Bacillota; class Desulfotomaculia; order Desulfotomaculales; family Desulfallaceae; genus Sporotomaculum; species Sporotomaculum geothermicum_C. The sequence goes on from JAENYF010000001.1 coordinate 67,041, forward strand.
TGAAACTATCCATCTTACACAGGTGGGTAGTATGGAGGGGTCGCACCCCGCGCGGGTGCGTGGATTGAAACGCTGAGACTGAGGGTGGCTCTGAACCGCACAACGGGTCGCACCCCGCGCGGGTGCGTGGATTGAAACTCGGTCTGTCGTTGTGTCCGTCCTTGTTACCCTGTCGCACCCCGCGCGGGTGCGTGGATTGAAACACTTAAAGAATCGTGCATGATTAGCCTTAACACAGGTCGCACCCCGCGCGGGTGCGTGGATTGAAACCGCTTAAAAATCACCCACCAGTTAGCAAGTAGCTGTCGCACCCCGCGCGGGTGCGTGGATTGAAACTAAATAGAGGGCGAACACGAATGTGTTTTCCCCGTCGCACCCCGCGCGGGTGCGTGGATTGAAACTCACTGGTAAGGGAAAGGAGACATTTAAAAAGCGTCGCACCCCGCGCGGGTGCGTGGATTGAAACCTGTTGAAGCAAAGGCATCTTCAACGCAGGGTTTTGGTCGCACCCCGCGCGGGTGCGTGGATTGAAACGATGTTTGCGACAATCCAAACACCGTTTAGCCTTGTCGCACCCCGCGCGGGTGCGTGGATTGAAACCAACGAAGGATGTCCCATAGCGGCCACCAGCCCGTCGCACCCCGCGCGGGTGCGTGGATTGAAACAACCGGATACGCATGACCATTATACAACCCCGGCTGTCGCACCCCGCGCGGGTGCGTGGATTGAAACTCAGGTAGCGGCATATCCAGGTACTCTTTTATAAGGTCGCACCCCGCGCGGGTGCGTGGATTGAAACAATAGCATCTGGTATTGTGTAGGTCCGGCAGAGTCGCACCCCGCGCGGGTGCGTGGATTGAAACTCAATTATGACTTACGGATAACAACCATCAATAAGTCGCACCCCGCGCGGGTGCGTGGATTGAAACATTATCAAGGCCGTTGCATAGCTCGATCCAGTGGTCGCACCCCGCGCGGGTGCGTGGATTGAAACTCTTTGGATAATTCAACTGCTCCACCGTTATGAAGGTCGCACCCCGCGCGGGTGCGTGGATTGAAACACCGCCGGGATTACCCAGTACCAGACATAGTTCGTCGCACCCCGCGCGGGTGCGTGGATTGAAACTTTTCCTCGGCAGTCAACCAATCTTGGATTCGGGTCGCACCCCGCGCGGGTGCGTGGATTGAAACTTGTTGGTAGGGGTTACAACCAATAAATATGCGTCGCACCCCGCGCGGGTGCGTGGATTGAAACCTGGCTACAGGATACCTTATGCAAGGGTAGCGGAGTCGCACCCCGCGCGGGTGCGTGGATTGAAACTGGGCAAAGGGGATAAAGAGCGAGAGTGTTATTTGTCGCACCCCGCGCGGGTGCGTGGATTGAAACTTCAATGATAGAAAATCGTAACGGAACATATAGTCGCACCCCGCGCGGGTGCGTGGATTGAAACATTTCCTGAGTAATTAATTGAACAATACCGGCCGTCGCACCCCGCGCGGGTGCGTGGATTGAAACATTTCCTGAGTAATTAATTGAACAATACCGGCCGTCGCACCCCGCGCGGGTGCGTGGATTGAAACCAAATGCACAGCCAGATATTAAGGAGTTGCTCGTCGCACCCCGCGCGGGTGCGTGGATTGAAACAATTACGTTGCTGCCTGGCACTTTAACTATTATGGTCGCACCCCGCGCGGGTGCGTGGATTGAAACTATAATTTCAGGAATGGGTATTCCTAATAATAGGTCGCACCCCGCGCGGGTGCGTGGATTGAAACCGGTGGGTTGTGGTTTGGCTGGGCAGCTGTGGCTATAGTCGTACCCCGCGCAGCGTACATGATTGAACTATCTCATCCCGCTCAGCGCCATGGTATTTTATGGTCGCCAAAATTTGAATAAAAGTGCTCCACATCTAAAATAATTGTGTTATGATTTATTAAGAGGCTAGTCCAATTGATTAGTTATCTATTAACATTCAAACATTCATTTAAATATACTAATAAGGATGGGGAAGGCATGAGCGACTTGGTTGAGGAACCCAAAAAAAATATTTGTGAAGTATTTTGCTTTGATGAGGAAAAGGTCAACCGGATAAAGCAGGAAGTGGTTGCCACCGAAGGACTGGGGCAAATATTTAAAGCCCTGGGTGATGATAACAGGCTAAAGATCATCTATGCCCTCTCCCGGGAGGAGCTGTGCGTGTGTGATGTGTCTCAGATTATTGAGGGTACTGTGGCAACGGCCTCGCACCACCTGCGGCTGCTCAAAAATATGGGCCTGGCCAAGAGCAGGAAACAAGGCAAGATGGTTTTTTATTCTTTGCGTGATGATTGTGTCCAAAGCATCATTGAAACCGCCCTGTGGCATTATCAAGGTGAGCATGAGCTACCAAATGAAGCCGTGAATAGCGGTTAAGTAAGCCAAAATGATGTCCCTTAAGAAAGGGGTGAAAGACAATGTCTGAGCAGCCGGTTGTTAAAACTTACCGTGTCGAGGGCTTCTCTTGAGCGAGCTGTGCCAAGAAGTTCGAAACGAACGTTAAACACCTGGAGGGTGTTTCCGATGCAATCGTTAACTTTGGTGCGGCCAAACTGACGGTTTATGGCAATACCACCATTGAAGCCATTGAAAAAGCCGGCGCTTTTGAAAATTTAAAGGTGCGGAACGAGGATGAATTGCCAGCTGCCCGTAAACCCTTCTGGCAGCAGCGAGAGAACTATAAAGTTTATCTAGCTGCTATTATACTGGTTGGCAGCTGGCTTTTGACGCTGTACTACGGAGCCGAACATATGATTCCCACCGCTGGCTATGCCACTGCCATCTTGGTGGGGGGCTATGCGCTTTTCATTCAGGGTTTGAAGAATTTAAGCAGCCTGACTTTTGATATGAGAACACTAATGACCGTGGCTATTTTAGGCGCCGCCATCATTGGTGAATGGGGCGAAGCCGCCACGGTGGTCATCCTATTTGCCATCAGTGAAGCCCTGGAGCGTTATTCCATAGATAAAGCTCGGCAGTCTATCTCCTCTTTAATGGATATAGCTCCCCGGGAAGCGCTGATCCGCCTGGGCAGGATAGAAATGGTGGTGGATGTTAAGGAAATTCAGGTAGGCGATATTATGATCGTCAAGCCCGGGCAGAAAATAGCCATGGATGGCCTGGTCATCGGGGGCATCTCCGCGGTAAACCAGGCGGCCATTACCGGAGAATGCATGCCGGTCAGCAAAAATATTGGTGATGAGGTTTTTGCCGGCACGTTAAATGTAGAGGGTCTACTGGAGGTAGAGGTAACCAAAAGGGTGGAAGATACTACCCTTTCGAAAATTATTCATTTAGTTGAAGAAGCACAGGCCGAAAGAGCGCCTGCCCAGGCCTTTGTGGATAAATTTGCTCAATACTATACACCGGCGGTAATCCTCCTGGCGTTCTTTATTGCCACCGTGCCCCCCTTGCTATGGGGCGGGGATTGGGGCAGCTGGATTTACCAGGGGCTGGCGGTTTTAGTGGTTGGCTGCCCCTGTGCCCTGGTGATTTCTACGCCGGTGGCCCTAGTTACTGCCGTGGGCAATGCCGCCAGGCATGGGGTGTTAATCAAAGGTGGTGTCTATTTAGAAGCAGCCGGAGCCCTGAAGGTTATCGCCTTTGATAAAACCGGGACCTTAACCAAAGGTGAGCCGGAGGTAACCGATGTGGTGGCTTACGGCGGCAATAAAAATAAATTGCTCGCCATTGCTGCAGCCCTGGAAAAAGGGTCACAGCACCCCCTGGCCTCGGCACTGCTGAGAAATGCAGAGGAGCTGGGCTTGAAATTTAATGACCTGGCTGTGGAGGATTTCCAAGCCATTACGGGCAAAGGGGTCAAGGGCAAAGTTGATAATCAACTGTACTATATCGGCAACCCCAAGCTTTGGGCGGATTTGCAGCCAGCCTTAGCCGGGAACATCAAAGAGCAAATTTACCGGTTGCAGGCAGCAGGCAAAACCGTCATGGTTATGGGCACGGAGCAAGAAATCCTGTTAGTAATTGCTGTGTCCGATAAAATAAGGGCCTCCTCTAGAAGAGTGATCCGCAAGCTGCATCAATTGGGCATCGAAAGAACAGTGCTGCTCACCGGCGATAACCGGCACACTGCCGAGGTGATCGGGAAGCAACTGGGGGTTTCAGTTATTAAGGCGGATTTGCTGCCGGAAGATAAGTTAAATTACATTAAACAGCTACGCGCCAAAGGGCAAAGCGTGGCTATGGTGGGTGACGGCATGAACGATGCGCCGGCGCTGGCCGCTGCCACCGTGGGTGTGGCCATGGGGGGCGCTGGCACAGATACCGCTCTGGAAACGGCGGATATCGCCTTAATGTCCGATGATTTAAGCAAATTACCCTATACCATTAAATTAAGCCGGAAGGCTTTAACCATCATTAAGCATAACATTACCTTCTCATTGATGATTAAAGCCCTGGCCCTGCTGCTGGTGGTTCCCGGCTGTTTAACTCTGTGGATCGCCATCTTTGCCGATATGGGGGCCTCGTTAATAGTCACCTTAAACAGTTTGCGGCTATTAAAGTTAAAGGAATAAAACTAACCGCTCATAGTTTAAATTGATATAGTAATTGCGAATAAGCCTTTATAAATAATAGTAGTCGTTGTTCTGATAATAAACTTTGTACTTCTTATGAGAATTGGTGAAATACTTTTGAAAACAGAATATATTGATGAAATAAAAAAAGTGGTCACCGAACCAACCAAGGAATTGTTGCGCTTAAAAGAGGTAGAGCAAATCAAGTTTCCTGTGTTGGGGAGGTGACTTAGTGAAATTAGCAGGTCCGGGATTATCGCGGTGCTATGTATGATTGACTGTAGTTATTAAGGCAACATCTTTGCGCCGGTAGATACTTAACACCAATCCCAATGTCGTCATCTGGATAATCAGATGGGAGCCACCGTAGCTGACCAAAGGCAGACTAAATGCGGCCAGGGGGGCCAACCCCATGGTCATTAGTATGTTCCAGTAAAATTGAACTAAAAGTAGGCCCACCAAGCCGCTGACCAGTAATCGTCCATAACGGTCTTTGACCAGCCTGGAAACGCGAAAGATTCTAACTAATAAAGCAGTAGCCAAAACCACCACGGCCAGACCTGTTATCCAGCCTAAGCTGTATACAATATAGGTAAAAATAAAATCAGTATGCAATTGAGGTAAAATTCCCATAGGAAAGTTGAAACCTTGTCCCCAAAACCCGGCCGACCGGATAGCTTCAATTGATTGAATAACTGCATATCCTGCACCCTGGGGATCCTGGTAGGGGTTAAAAAAAGCAAATAACCGTGCGATACGATGGGGATATGTTACCACGCTAAGAATAGCCAGGGTCAAAGGAAAAATGATTGTTATACCAATATCTTTTATTTTCGCTCCGGATGTACGCATGATAATCAAGAAAATCAGTGAATACAAAAAGGCCGTTGTTAGGGAGGAACTCATCAAAGCCAGTATAATCGGAAACAGCAGTAGCCCGGAAGTTTTAAACAAATAATTGGGTTGCTGCCAATTCCGGTCCGTAAAGATACCGGCAATGGCTACGGTCAGAAAAAACGGGGCGATTTCAGCAAAGTCAATAGTAATGAAACCTAGATTCAGGTAAGGTTTACCATTAATTAACGACCCCTGCCAGAGGACACAAAGCCAGAGTACCAGCGTCCCCATATATAAAGGCCAGGACATGGATTTAAGTCTCTTATAATTGAAAAAGTACATACCCACCGTTATTAGCATCCCGGCCAGAGAATAAATAAGGCTTTTTGCAAACAGGGAAGATGACTCGGCAAAAATCAAGCTATTGACTTCCAAGGAATATAAGATAAAGAGTCCAAAGCCGAGAAAAAAGACAGCCAAAGCCAATATGCTCCACTCAATGCGCGGTTTGTGAATATGGTGTAAATCTTTCCCCAGTTCTCTGGCATTGCCCATTTGGCTAAGAGCTTTATTAATAGGATCTTCGCCGGGGATGCTATTATTCTCATATTCTTCTACCAGGTCACCGATATGGCTTATTAATTCCAATCTTATCTGAGCATGCATGTCCTGCCATTTAATTTGCGAACAAACAGTATCAAGATAGGTTTGGATTTTTTCATTTTGCTCCAAGTCCATAAAGAGCCCCCTCCCCTAAAATCTTATCCACCGTAGAGCGAAATACAGCCCATTCGGTCTTTTTCTCCTGAAGCTGCAGTTTGCCGGTATCCGTTATGCGGTAATATTTTCTGCGACGGGTCCCTTCCGCTTCGAGCCAATATGATTCCACCATCCTCTTTGCTTCCAGAGCATGTAGTATTGGGTAAAGGGTGCCCTCTTTAAAGGCAAACACACCATCGGAGTTCTTTTCAATTTCTTTGATAATTTCATAACCATACATGGGCTGACGGTCAAGTAAAGTTAGAATCAAAGTAACGGTGCTCCCTTTTAGTAATTCCTTATTAATCTTCATAGCCTCACTCCCAACTGATGAAAGTATCTGTTGCATTGTTTAACGATGCATCGCAATTCTATGTATTATCTTATAGTATTTTCTCATTATGTCAAGTTAAATTTAGGCAGCTTAAAGGAGCATACATCAACGGAGTAAAATTCTGAAAACTTCTTGTTAAATACTAAAGCATATAATAAAATTATATTTGGTATCTATTAGTATCATTTAGTGTCAAATAATAATGTAAATCTCCTTGAAGATACAATATAGTATCTTTAGTTTATGAGGGCTAGATTAAGATGAAAAACAAAAAACCTTTACGTGCTTTGTTGACAGGCGCCCCTATTGGATGTTTTGGCGGGTTAATCGGTTTAGGCGGAGCAGAGTTCCGGTTGCCTGTACTGAGCGGCCCATTTAAATATTCAGCCCATCGGCCGTATCTCTCAACTTAGCCGTTAGTTTGATTACACTTTTGTCATCCCTGATTTTCAGAATCCCTAGCTCACCATTTGTTAAATTATTGCCGCTTTTACCGGTGATTTTAGGCCTTAATTGCGGGAGGAATGGCGGAGCATATATTGGGGCGCTTTATACCAAAAAAATATCCGAACATGCTTTTGAAAAGGTCATCCTGGTTCTGTTATTATTTATCGGGCTATTGCTGATTGGGGAATCTTTTTACCTCTTTGTTTATAGGGGGATGCAAGCGCCTTTACCGGTTTTAATCCTTATAGCGCTTGAATTTGGCACAGGCATCGGTATGATCAGCAGTCTGCTGGGGGTTGCCGGCGGTGAGTTAATTATTCCGACACTAATTCTTGTTTTTGGCGTCGATATTAAACTGGCCGGAACTGCCGGCATTTTAATAAGCCTGCCAACCGTGATTACTGGACTCGGCAGACATTATGCCAATGGCGCCTTTACGCAAAAAAAGATTTTACTGAATTAGTCCTGCCGATGGAGGTAGGTTCTATTATAGGTGCATTTATCGGTGGGATGCTTATATTTTATGTTTCCGGTGGCTCATTAAAGCTAATCCTGGGAGTAATATTAATCATTTCAGCCGTGAAAATATTCACAAAAAACCATACTATCAACAAGGCTGATATTTGCTAACAAACATTACTTGATCCCCTTAAAATATTTGTCGGAATCTTTGTCAAGGATAAACCCTTTTTTTGCCGAAGGGTATTGGAAATATGTGAAGGGATGAGCTTTATGTCTATTAAAACCATGGTTAATATAGATATATGTCTATGCACAGCGATATTAGAAACACACAATATTAAAGGGGCAAAGAATACTATTAAAGTTTTGTCTTCTGTTTATGAAAGCTATATTCCAGGTATTAAAAGCGGGTTATGTACATTATTGAATCACCATAATAAACCAGAACATTACTTAGAAGATATGGCTATAATTAAGACAGCCCTTAAGCTATTTAAGGCTAATGGCTGCGAACCAATTAGTTTAAATATTATTAAGCAAAACCTAATACTAGTGAATAATAAAAAAGTTAACACAAATACTGTAACAGTTAATATGTCTGTTGAGCAGATATTAAAGATATTTAAAATAATGAAAGTTCAGACCAATGAAAAATTGAAGAGGTAATCAGGCATTTTAATTATCATCGCGCTTCAAGTATGCTTTAACAAAGCAAAAGAGCTTCCTTTCAGATCCCCTATGCAAGGTTTATATTTTACACCATATCCTATTAACCACATATCAAACATCAAAGAAAGTTCCACTACCGTTTGCTCCAAAACCCATTACAATCCCTCTTTAACCAAGGTTTTATTGTGGTCTCTTTAAATAAGGTGCACCAGTGTAGGAAGGTGCTGACAAACCAAAACGCTCAGCAGATGCTCCGCCAAGTTTAAGTATTTTTTATGGCAATGAGTAAAAACTAATTTTACAACATTTGTAGCTCTTGTGCTGGGCTAGATAATCTATGAGCAATTAGGGGGGGATGCTAATCAATCCCTATGTGGAAATACCGCTTCGAGCATTGTTTGCCTATTTATTTCTCTTGCTGTTTACACGGCTCAACGGCCGTGAGCAGATATCCCAGCTGACCTATTTTGAATATGTGGTGGGAATAACGATTGGTTCCATAGCCGCCACGTTAACTACTACGCTCGAGGATCCGTTTTGGCCCGGCTTATTAGGTATGGCCGTGTGGGCGATCTTGCCCATTCTGATGGGCTGGGTGGTGTTAAAATCAGTGCCGGCCCGTAAAATTATTGAGGGAGAACCGATCGTGGTTGTACAAAACGGTAAAATTGATGAAGAGGCTTTGGCCAGGCAGCGGACTAATTTGGATGATTTTATGTTAATGCTTCGGCAAAAAGATGTTTTTAACATCAGTGATGTGGAATATGCCATATTTGAACGCAATGGTACCCTTACAGTGCAAAAGAAAAGCCAGCTGAATCCGGTTACTCCGGCGGATTTAAACCTTAGTACCCCGTATCAGGGTTTACCGACTACGCTGGTCCAAGACGGGGTGATTATTGCCAACAGATTGCATGAAGTCAGCCTGAGTAAAGACTGGCTGTTACAAAAATTACAGGCGGAGCATGGAGTAAGTGATATTAGCCAGGTTAGCATCGCCCAACTGGATACCAGCGGTAATTTATACGTTGATTTAATCAACGACGAGCCTGAACATAAATAAGTTTAAACTCCTGGACCGAATTTTAATATAAAATTAGTTTTCGGGGCATGATTGCATTTGTAAAATAATGAGTTAAGGGAGGTTATATAAAAATGACAGTAGCATCACAGGTAAAACAAACTCTTGCCGGGCTGAAAAGTGCCCAGGCTAGCTTAGAAACCTTTGCTATGCAAACTCAAAACCAGCAGGCTAAAGACCTTTACACACAGGCAGCCCGGCAGGCTCAGACCATTGTGGACAGCTTGGAGCCCAGGATTAATGAGATTGAGCAGCAGGAGCCCCAGTACAAAGGATTCTAGTGAGCATGTTTTAGCATAGCCAGTTTGGTGATGGCTATTTTAACAACCGGATCAGGTGATCCGGTTGTTCCATCCTGGTTTTAGGCACAATAAATATGCAGGGAGGACGATAACCATGACCGTAAGCGGCCAGGTTAAGCAAACCGTTGCCAGCCTAAAGGGTACCAAAGCTACTCTAGAAAGCTTTTCTGCTATTGAGCAAAGCGATCAGGCCAAGCAGGTGCTGCACCAAAACATCGCGCGCCTGGAAGGTGTCATTCAAGATATGGAAAAAAGAGTGGGCATCCTGGAATTTGAGGAACCTCAGTATAAAGGATTTTAAATCGCCTGTTCAACAATATAGGCGAAAAAAACTATATTTACACAAGGGGTCGATCAGCATGGCCGAATGGCAGGAAGTTATACTGCGCTCCGCCGGATTATTTGTCATCACGCTGCTCTTGGTTCGTTCAATCGGCAAAAGACAAGCATCCCGGCTGACCTTTTTTGATTTGGTAACCGTTATTGTTATTGGCGGCATCGCTGCCGCTGTATCCTTAAACCTGGTGCCAAACCTGTTGCATGGTTTGCTGGCCATGCTGGTTTGGACTGTGCTGCCGGCACTTATTTATTTGCTGGCGATTAAATCCAAGATGGTGCGGGATATTGTCCAGGGTAAAGAAACGGTCCTGATCAATCACGGTAAAGTGCTGGAAGATAAATTAATGGAAGCCCGGTTTACACCGGAAGATTTACTAAGCCAGTTAAGGAAGAAAAATGCTTTTAAAGTGGCTGACGTGGAATTTGCGGTGCTGGAGCCTACCGGCGAGGTGAGCGTGCTGCTCAAAAAGGATCGGCAGCCGGTTACGTCTCAAACCGCCGGCCTTACTGTTGGTCTGGAAAGTGTACCGCAAACCGTGATTATGGACGGTACCATTATGGACGAGCCCCTTACCGTTATGGGGCTGAACAGAAACTGGCTGCATACCGAGCTGGAGAAGGCGGGCGTACCTCTGGAAAATGTATTTATTGGGCAGATAGACTCCGTTGGCCAGCTGTATCTGGATCTGTTCGACGACACTATCCAGGTACCCCAGCCCAAAACCAAAGAACTGGCTTGGGCGACCCTTAAGAAATGTCAGGCGGACTGCGAGCTGTACGCCCTGGGCACCAGGCAGCCGGAAGCTAAGTCGATGTACAGTAAATCGGCTATGGTGCTGGACGAGGTGGTTAATGAATTGGAACCGGTACTGAAGAGATAGCCTCGCACCGTTTGATATACACACCGGAGCGGCCGGGGTTGAGATGCCTCGCGGGGTCGGCGCTACGCTGGAAAAAAAGTATTGTCCTTGGCCAGGCTGCCCACTGTTTACTTTACACTTCGGCAACGATTCTGCCTGTTTCAGTTAAATCGTAATCCCCCAGACCCTGGACCTCCTTTTTAAACTCGTCGGACTGGAGAATTTCAATTACTGCACGGGTATGAGGATGATGCAGGTCTTCTTGTTTAATGACCAGTTCGTAACGTTCCTTATGCAGGGGGAGGAACTCAACTCCCCGTACTTGCATGGCTGCTTTTTCGTTCCCCATGCCTACGTCAGCCTCTCCACGGGCGACGGTGCTGGCCACGCCCAGATGGGAAAACTCCTCTTTTCCATATCCCGAGATGAGCCGTCTATCCAGTTCCAGGCGGCGGAGTTGTTCGTCCAGTAGAACCCTGGTGCCGCAGCCTTTTTCCCGGTTGATGAAACGCACATCCGGTCTGGTTAAATCGTGCCAGCCCTTAATATTCTTGGGATTATCCGCGGCCAGGTAAAAGCCCTGCATCCGAATGGCCAGGTGCACGATGATTGCGGGAACACCGGGCAGAAATCGGCGCACGAAAGGGATGTTATAGCTGCCGGTATCACCGTCCCACAGGTGAATGGCGGCCATATGGGCTTGGTCCTGATATAACGCCAGCAGGCCGGCGAAGCTGCCCCCATAATTGCGGAAGGCATGGACTTCCTGGGGGTGCCGCTCAAGGTGCCGGGTCAGAATATCCAGGAGGATGTCCTGACCGCAGATCACCAGGCCCTGGCGGTAAGCTGATACTTCTTCCGGCTGGTAATTCGGCGGGCCTGCAGGCGGGGTACGGTAAGGTGCTGCATCCTGGTGGGGCGTTAATTCGCAGCTTTTGCCCTGTTTTTTATAAGCCTCTACATCCTGTCGCTCCACCCGGATTTTTCGGCCTACTCGGTATGCTGGAAGCTCTCCCCGTTTGATTAATTCATAGACCGTGTTTTTGGTGATTTTTAATAGGTCTGCTACTTCCTGGGGTGTTAATGAACTTGCCTCCACCTTCATGATTTTCCCTCCTAATATCTTGACAATTATTATAACTTAATTTATTATCATTTCATAGTAGTGTTTTATTATGTTACGTCAAGTCTTGTCTGGCCAGGGCAAGGACACTATTTTTAATTGATCTATTAATTAGTTATTTAAAGTTCTGTTTTGTCTGGTTGTGTCATGGTGTTTTAGAGAAGGAAGGGTATGGGAAAGGTTTGAGCTAAACAATTTTAAGGGGCATAAGCAAAAGGAGTGTGCTCACTGATAAATTTATAGGAGGCAAGAAAACAATGAAAAGATGGCTAAGTTTATTAAGCCTGCTGATGTTAATGGTGCTGGCCGGAGCCGGCTGCGGGAGTAATCACGAACAAACGGAGGCAACAGAGCCGGTGCAGCTAACTATATCCGCTGCCGCCAGTCTTCAGGATGCTGTGGAAGAACTAAAGACTATCTATACCCGGGACAACCCCAGGGTCATCATTACATATAATTTCGGCTCCTCCGGCACCCTGCAGAAACAAATTGAGCAGGGTGCCCCGGCGGATCTGTTTATTTCCGCCGGTCAAGCGCAAATGAATGCCCTGGCTGAAAAGGGTCTAATTATTGAGGGCACCAGAAAAGACCTGGTGGCTAACGATTTAGTCTTAATCACTGGTCAGAATAGCTCCCTGGCCGACTTTGGGGAGCTTACCGGTGCTCAGGTCGGCAAAATAAGCATTGGTGTACCGGAATCTGTCCCGGCGGGAAAATATGCTCAGGAGGCTTTAGCAAACCTAGGCCTGTGGGAGGATATCCAGACCAAGCTGGTACTGGCCAAGGATGTGCGCCAGGTTTTAACTTATGTGGAAACCGGTAATGTGGACGCCGGTCTGGTTTACCGCTCCGATGCATTGATGGGCAAGCATATCAAGGAGGTGGCCACAGCTCCGGAGGCTAGTCACCAGCCTATCCTTTATCCCATGGCGATAATTAAGGATAGCCAAAATCAAACCGCAGCTAGAGCATTTGCCAGTTTCCTTGACGGTAAGGAAGCAGGTCAAGTTTTTACCAAATACGGCTTTAAAGCTCTGGAGAATTAACAGGTAACATGCTTGTTCAACTAACCGACTGGTTTCCGGTCATACTTTCAATCAAGGTAGCTTTGCTCGCCGTAACGGTGGTGCTCGTCACGGGCCTGCCCTTAGCCCGGCTGCTGGCACGCCTCGATTTTCCAGGAAAAGACATGGTCGAAGCGCTGCTCACCCTGCCCATGGTGCTGCCCCCTTCGGTCATCGGCTATGGACTCTTGATGCTCATTGGCAAAAATGGCCTGCTGGGCCAAACCCTGGCCGAACTGGGGCTGAGCATTATTTTTACCTGGTGGGCGGCTGTGCTGGCTTCTACCGTCGTAGCCTTTCCCTTGATGTACCAAAGCGCCAAGGGGGCATTCCAGAGCGTTAATGTTAATTTTGAGCAGGCCGCCCGCACCCTCGGTGCCAATGAGGTTAAGATATTTTTTACTGTTACTCTCCCCCTGGCCTGGCCGGGCATACTGGCCGGGTTGGTGCTCTCCTTTGCCCGAGCGCTGGGTGAGTTTGGGGCGACTTTGATGGTGGCCGGCAATATCCCCGGCCAGACCCAGACCATTCCCCTGGCTATTTATTTTGCCGTCGAATCAGGCAATGAAGGCATTGCCCGGACCCTGGTAGCGATTATTACCGTTTTTAGCTTCTTGGTTATTTACTGGGTTAATCGCTGGGCCAAGCAACAAAAATATTAATTTGCGGTGATATAATGCTTAAAGCCAAACTTACTAAAAAATTATGGCACTTTAACCTCGATATTGAATTTGAGCTGGACACCGGTATCCTGGTGCTCTGGGGCCATTCCGGAGCCGGCAAAACCACCTTGCTGCAGTGTTTGGCCGGTCTGTGCAAGCCGTCGGCAGGCAGCATCCTGCTCAACGGCAGAACGCTTTATTCTTCGGTGAGCAGGGTCAACCTACCTGCCCGACTGAGGAAGGTAGGCTATCTCTTTCAGGATTACGCCCTGTTCCCGCATCTGACCGTCAAACAAAACGTGATGTACGGCCTGAAAAACAATTGGAACCACCAGCAGACGAAAAGCCCGGTTGATCCCCTGGGGCTGCTCAACTCCTTCGGGGTAGGCCACCTGTTGGACCGCTACCCCGGCCAGCTTTCCGGCGGCGAGCAACAGCGGGTAGCCCTGGTGAGGGCCCTGACGGTACAGCCGGAACTGTTGTTATTAGATGAACCTTTCAGCGCTCTGGACAAAAAAGCCAAGCTCAAACTCCGGCAGGAGCTTAAGGCTCTTCACGCCCTTTGGCAAATACCCTTTATTTTGGTGACTCACGATGAGGAGGACGCAGGTTTTCTGGGCGACCGGATATTGACGCTGAACCAGGGCACAGCTGTGACAGGTGCGATGACGCCCTGGTCGCAGCACTCAACTAGACCTCCGGCAACAGCTATTGGGTAAATCCTGCGCAGCAGCTCCTGCTGAACCGGAAGCTGGACCAGAAAATCTGGGCAGAAGCAGAATTAGATTACGCCTAGCCCGATTAAGAGGCCAAAGCAGCCTGTCAGCATCATATCGCCATAGGGTGCTGCCTCATGCCAGCCCAAGGGTTTCGCCATAGCCCGTCGCGGCCCGGTTACCGCTATATAGTCCCAGCCCGGCCACATATCCGGGTGCAAGGCTGCGCCATGCCCGCCGGAATTATAAATCTCCTCATTGGTTAATTCCGTGTTTTGCAACCGCTTTACCAGCGAAGCCAGTGATTCAATGTTCAACATCCCGGTATGATGCTCAAATAGACCATAGACACGCTGGCCGCAAATAGCTGCTGCCAGTGTATGCGCATTGCCGATATTGACCGCGATGATCCCTTTTTCCAGCTGTGGCCGCACAGCCGGATCAGCGGTAATGCCCAACACAGCCGCTGTCCCGGTATCTGTGAGCACTGCGCCCGGCGCTATCTCCCTAACTGCTTTCATTCGGGTATAAACCTCCGGTATTTGCCCGGTAAAGATTAAATCCCTCAGCACACCACCCTGGTCAATGAATTCCTTCCATAAGCGGAACCTGAGGGTGCGGTTGCTCTCCTCGGCGCTAAACCCGTGGTCTTGAACAGCTACGGCCAGCTGGGCAGGCAGGGGCTGGTCAAAGGCGGCCAGGGCTTGTTGAAACGCCGGCAGGTCGATATCCCCCAGCCAGATCTTATCTGCGTCAGCGGGTGGGGCTTCGACCAGTTCAATTCCCATCTGGCGGACTTTGTTTAGATTATCATTGAAGGTATAGGCGGCATGCTCTGTGGCATAGACTTTCAAGCCTGCTGCCAGGTGCTGCCTTAAAGCTTTAAAATTGGCACCGCCGCCCATCACATGACCATAAAGATAAATGCTATGCCCTTGCTGCGTTGCCCGGCGGATCTGCCCGGCAACAAGCTGTGTCCGGCTGGGCATAACCAGCTTGGGACAATTTTCCATATTTTTGCCGGCCTGATAGACCAGCACATCCTGTGTCCCGGAACCAACATCAACCGTCAGAATATCTGTTTCTGTCACCATGGACGCTCCTTTACTTTAAATTGATCTAGTATAAAAGTACTGTGCAAATTTTACGATAATATGCAGTATATGTATTATACTGCATTTATGTTAAGAGACAACAGGCATCCCTAGAGCTCCCTCAGCGCCGTTCCACGAACCAGCGGCCGAGGTTGTTGCCCCTGATGCTGGCGCTGCGCTCGAAAAAGATGTATTTTTCCTGTCCTCGGATGTGGACGGTGTAGCGGTCCCCCTGGCCTCCGGCTTTCCTGGCGGCGGCCGGGCGGACTTCCAGTACCCGATCGATGTTATAGCGCTTCCCGTCCTCCCAGGTGAGGGAGAGTGGCCGCAGCTCTCCCTCCGGGTTAAAAGCCGCCACCACTTCCACATACACTTTTAAATTTCCCATGTCCCTGTCCTCCTCCTTAGACCTTTTTCAGAAAGTTGGCCTGCGCCTGCAGCGGCGGGTCAATGACCTTGTACCCCTTACGTTTCAGCACCCGAAATTTAAAGTCCAGCAGCTCCGCCGGCACCTCCAGCAGGCTGGCCGCTCCGAAAAACGAAATATCATCATTGAGGAGGTCAAACACCACGTCGTCGCCCATCAGGTAATCGGCGGCAAAAATATTAGCCTCATATTCATAACGCGAGGTTTCGTCAAACAGGGCAAAATCATGAAACGCCCTAATCTTGGACGCTTTACGGTGCAGCACAGCGTGCCCGATTTCGTGGGCTAGGATAATTCGCTGCAGTTCCTCGGGCAGGTCGCTGTTCACCGTGATTACCGGCTGCCTGGCCTGGTAAAGGAAAAAACCTTTGCAGTCCCTGGGGCGGCTGCCCATAGCTTCGGTGAGCAGCAGTATGTTTAGGTCGCGGCAAAGCCGGTAAGGATCTCCCTGGTCGTATTTTTGCTTAATCTGTGTGACCTGGCCGCTAATATACTCAATCGACATCCAACCACCTGCTTTGCTGGGATATATATTACTTTTGCTTGTTTTTACGGCCGTAGGTTTTGCGGGCTGCTTCCTTGGCCGCCCAGTAAGCTTTAGTTACCGCAGCAAAGAAGGCGTCTTTGGCTTCTTGGTCAACAGAACCCCCCGCGAAGAGTGCCGTATTCCGTTCCAGTAAAAAATCGATCTCCTTGGCTGCCTTGTTGCCAAACCGTTCCCGGGTTTCCTCTACGTACTCGGTTTTTTCCTGGCCGTAGGTGGGATCTTCAATTTCGTCGTGATCGAGGTAATCAACCGATACCCTGAGGGCTTCGGCCAGCTTGAGCTTGACATTGCGGCGGGGTAGAACGCCTTCGCTTTCATAGGCCACGACGGCCCGTTTGGAAACGCCCACCAGTTTACCCAGTTCTTCCTGGGTCAGATTCAGTAACCGTCTTGCCTCGCGCACCTTTTCCGCAAACGTTTTCATTTAAACCAGTCTTCCTTTCTCTGGTAACGTTGTAGTAGCAGTCATTAGCTGCAATTTTTTTGTGTTGACAGAACTGCATGGGCCTGTTAAAGTATAGGGAAGTTAATGAGGTTATATTTTGATTATAGAGGGAGCAACTTCACTTGTCAACAAGTTGTTTACAAAAACTACTTAATTTTACGGTAGGCGGAGGTGTGGAGATGCAGCAGCGGCGTATAATTCTGCACAGCGATTTGAATTCCTTTTATGCTTCCGTGGAGGTAATGCTGGAGCCGGCCTTGCAAGGGAAAGCAGTCGCTGTCTGCGGCAGCACCGAGGACCGGCATGGGATTGTGCTGGCTAAATCTGAATTGGCTAAAAAGGCAGGGGTTAAGACCGGCCAGGTCACCTGGGAAGCTAGACTGCTGTGCCCGGATCTGATTGTGGTCCCGCCCCAGTACGAGCAATACCTGAAGTATTCCAGGCTGACCAGGGAGATCTACCAGCGATATACCGACCAGGTGGAGCCTTACGGCATGGACGAGTGCTGGCTGGATGTAACGGCCAGCCGCAGACTTTTTGGCAGCGGTGAAAAAATAGCCGAGGAGATCAGGCAGACGGTTAAGGAAGAACTGGGGCTCACGGTGTCCATCGGTGTTTCTTTTAATAAGATATTTGCTAAGCTGGGCAGCGATATGAAAAAACCGGATGCCATTACCGTCATCAGCCAGGAGGATTTTAAGGAAAAGGTCTGGCCGCTGCCGGCCGGCGATCTGCTTTACGTAGGCCGGGCGACGGAGAGAAAACTAGCGGCTATCGGCGTGCGCACCATCGGCGATATCGTCGTCCTCGGCCCGGAGCTAATGCAGCGGCTGTTCGGTAAAAACGGACTGCAGCTGTGGATGTACGCCAGCGGCGGGGATACTTCACGGGTAATGCCGGGGGATTACCAGGTGCCGGTAAAATCAATCGGTCATGGCATTACCTGCACTGCGGATTTAATCAACAATGAAGAGGTCTGGCGTGTCTTCCTGGAGTTATCTCAGGATATCGGCCACAGGCTGCGGGTGCATGATTTATTAGCCTGGGGAGTGCAGATAGCCGTAAGAGACAATACGCTATTTTACAAGCAGTACCAGGCGCAATTAGGCTTTGCCACCCGGAGTCCCATGGAGATTGCCCGGAAAGCCAGGGAACTGTTCGAAAAGAATTACCAATGGCAAAACCAGGTGCGTGCCGTTACCGTGCGGGCCATTAATTTGGTCCCCAGGTCATGGCCTCAGCAGCTGACTTTATTTGATGACTATGCCCTAAGAGAACGCCGGGCGAGATTAGAGGACGCGATTGAGAGCCTCCGTGCCCGGTTTGGTAAGCGGGCGGTGTTTAACGCCGTTCTAATGGGGGACTTGAAAATGTCTGGCCGGGGTGCGCAGGAGGTCATTATGCCTGGCGCAATGTATCGTTAGCTGATACGCAGGAGGAGCGTTATGAATTGATTCAATGCTTAACAATCGCAAAAAATGCTGAAAGTGACCCTATATATTGTTACTAAAGACTCCTAACAGTTGCAGCTGATGATAGTGCCGGGAATGTCGTAAAACTGCTTATAAATAGTAGTGAGCGACATTCCCTTTTTATTAATTTTTCCCCTTAATTTTATTAAGTTGTTTTGTTGGATCTTATAGATTAGGAGCCTCTTGCATTAACGTCTCCAAGGGGGAAAGGACTTCACCCCTTCTTTGCCGAATGTTACAAATACTACCTAATATCAAAAGACAATAATCAGAGAGTTACTTGTATATTCAATTGGATTTTAGACGAAACAGCAGTAAGTGGTTATTTCGTCCAACCCCAGCCTGTAGAATAGTTTAAGAGAGGTTTTTCCCTTGGTAGATAATTGTTTATTGAAAACAAAAAAAATATTTTATGGATGGATTATACTTATACTTTGTTTTCTGGTGCTTGTTGCTTCGTTAGGTGTGCGCCTCTCTTTTGGGGCTTTTATTACTTCATGGGAGGCAGGGTTTAACGTTACCAGAGGTACTATAACAATTATTTCAGCCATAAGTCTTATAACTTATGGGGCTTTTCAGCCTTTGGCGGGGCGATTGAGTGACCTTTATGGTACGAGATTGGTGTTATCAGGGAGTCTAGGTATTATTGGCTTGGGTTTAATTTTAACTCAATGGTTAAGTAATTATTGGACTCTTTTGTTTCTTTATGGAGTATTCATTTCAATAGGTTTTGCGGGAGCATCAAATGTAGCTGCATCTGCCGCGGTGATACAATGGTTCCACAAAAAAAGAGGATTTGCCCTTGGATTTGTCACATCAGGAATGGCATTAGGGCAAATGACCTTAGTACCCTTGTCCATTTATTTGGTTAAACACTGGAATTGGGAATATACGTTTCTATTTTATGGCTGTGTTATATTATTTATTTTAACGCCCTTAACTTATTTATTCTTGCGGTCAAAACCTGATGATATTGGAGAAAAACCGTACGGCATTGACAGTGACAATGCAATAAAACCCCTTGACACTAAAATAGAAGAAACCCCAGCCCAAAACTCCAAGGGGGAAAGTTTGTTTAATCTTTTAAAAATACGGAATTTCTGGCTTTTAGTAATACCTTTCTTTTTTTGTGGGTTTACCGATCTTGGTTTAATTGCTACCCACTTGATTCCCTATGCGGAAGGGGAGCATTTCAATGACGAATTAATTGCATTATGTATAAGTGTAGCGGCGTTTTTTAATATCCTTGGTATACTATTAGCCGGTTATGTTTCTGATTTTGTTAGCAGGAGTAAATTATTAGCAGCTATTTATATTACACGTGCTGTATCTTTTATAATATTACTTAACGTAAATAACAGCTATGAACTATTAATTTTTGGTATAGTATATGGGATTACTGATATGGCAACTGCAGCACCTGTTGCTGCCCTGAGTGCAAAGTTATTTGGCATGTATTCAATAGGAGTGATTATAGGTATTACTGCTGCTTGTCACCAAATAGGCGCAGCTTTTGGTTCTTATTTGCCCGGGCTTATATATGATTTTACTAATAGTTATAATACTTCCATTGCCCTATCTGCTATTATTTTGTTTGTGGTTGGCATCTTAAGCTTATATATTAATGAAAAACGTGATAGTATTAAACAGTTTTAATTATGCACAAGAAGAAAATAATTATTCTTTATACGCTTTCAATTATACTCGCCCCAATAGCTTATTACTTATATCATTTTTTATTAGTTACAAATTATAATCATAGATTTGAAGGATATATTATTCATCCTGTTAGTGCGGTGATTATTATTATTTTAGTATCTGTAATACTGTTTGTTGGTAGTACTTGTATGCTATACCGGAGCAGTAGAGATGTATGAAAAATACAAGCAGTACTATAGCTATGTATTTTTTATTGCCAAAAAGACAAGGCCTGTAAAACTTTAATAAGCTCTGTTACTTTTACCTATCATAAATATGGAAAAGGAATGTGTAGTATGCGCATGATTTCCTTTTGGGATTCCATTACCCGCTCTGCGATAAAATCCATGAATGGTTGGTCATCTAGGTGTGCCTTTTTCAGTAGCGAGATATATTCATGGCGTAAAACCGGCGGTATAATAGCCAACATATACCCATCCTGAATAAGGGCTGTGTTCATCAGCAAGCGGGCTATGCGCCCATTGCCGTCGATAAACGGGTGGATGAATACAAATCTTTTGTGCAGCTGAGCTGCAAACTTTATAGGGTGAGATTTATGCCTTCCTTTGTCTGTCCATTTGATTAGCTGATTCATTTCAGTTTGAATCCGCTCCGGTTTACATACCGCATATTTTGAGCCAGTGACGATGACCGGGCGGGTGCGGTATTGGCCTGCGGCCTTGGTATCAATTTCCCGGTAGAACATTTGGTGCATAGTCAGGACGTCGGTTTCAGTAATACGGCGATTACGCAGTAAAGCGAACATAAAATCATAGGCTTTTGCGTGACCCAGGACTTCGAAAGTGTCTTTCAAAGGTTTACCGCCGACAGTTAGTCCATCTTCCAAAAGCACTTTTGTCTCGCTTTCGGTAAGCGTGTTCCCTTCAAGGGCATTGCTTGACCATGTGAAGCCTATACGGTAATAAGCTTTAAGCTCAATCAATAGTTCGCCCTCGAAGGGCCGTAGCTTATCGATGGATGACTTATAAAGGTCAATCTTTTTGTATAAATCCATTTGATTTCTTCTCCCTCAGGTTAATATGTGACTTTTTCGCCGTTTGGCATAATAAAGGTACCTTCATATCGACATCCTGCTGCTTCTGCGATTCGTTTTAATTCGTCAACCGTGAAGCTCTCTCGCTTCATCTTCTGACTAAAAGCTTGCGGGCTTTTCCCAGTCATTCGTCCGAGTTCGGAAACACTTAACCCGAGTTTGATACATAATATTTTAAGCTGTTCAGAAACCGACATGTTAAATCTCACCTTTCATGTTTATATTATAAACAGTAATGTTTAACAAATCAATTATCATGTTTAATATTTACATAATTATGTGAAATAAATAAGCTTCAGTGACACATCTACATTATTTGGTCTTATAATTAACCGAAGAATCATATAAGTGATTGACAAAACCCGGTCTAGTAGGTATATTTATTTATGATTTAAAAACATAATTTATAATTTCAAAGGCATTGACGGAGAGAGTAAGTTTCAGCCGAACGTGGCAGCGAGCCGGGGCTGGTGCAAGCCGGTATCAGTAGACTGAACCCGAAGATCACTCCTGAGCTGCGGACCGAACGAGTAATCCAGTAGGCTCCGACGGTTTTCCCCCGTCACAGGGAACACATATGATGGTATGTTGGTATAAACGGGTGGTATAGCGAATGTCTTTTAAGGCTTTCGTCCCTTTACGGGATGAAAGCTTTTTTACTTTGATCAATCATATGACTGGAGGAAGAAGCAATGGCAACCAATAACATGGTAGAGATTCGCTGGCACGGCCGGGGCGGGCAAGGAGCCAAGAGTGCCTGCCTGCTGCTGGCGGATGTGGCTGGTATAGCAGGAAAATTCGTCCAGGGATTCCCGGAGTATGGGCCGGAACGGATGGGGGCCCCGATTACAGCTTATAATCGCATCAGTGAAAAACGGTGTACTATCCATTCCAACATTTACTACCCGGACTATGTGATTGTGGTAGATGAAAGCTTACTGGACAGCGTCGACGTTATCGGAGGACTAAAAGAGGGTGGTGCGATAATAATTAACACTACCCTTTCTCCCCAGGAGATGCGTCCCCGGCTGCGGGGTTGGGCCGGAAAAGTCTGTACCATTGATGCCCGCCGCATTTCGGAAGAGATTCTGGGTAAAAACTTACCGAATACCCCAATGCTGGCCGCTGTGGTTAAGGTGAGCAGCGTTTTGGATGCCGAGCGTTTTTTAGTGGATATTGAAGAATCCTTTAAACATAAATTTGCCGATAAGCCCGAGGTTATCGAGGGGAACATGATAACACTAAGAAAATCCATGGCGGAGGTGCAGGTAGGATGATACATGCGAAAGATATCAACGAACGAACCCCCTGGCAGGATCTGACCCCCGGCGGGGAGATCTACGAACCGGGAACCGCACGGCTCTTCAATACTGGTACATGGCGGACCAACACGCCCGTTTTTCACGAAGCGGCATGTAAACACTGTATGCTTTGCGTGCCCTTCTGCCCGGACATGGCTATTCCGGTGCAGGACGGGAAACGTCTGGACTTTGATTATATGCACTGCAAGGGCTGCGGCATCTGTGAGAACGTGTGTCCCTTCCAGGCAATTACCATGGTGAGTGGAGGTGCCCCCAATGAGTGATCGCCTTTCCGGCAACGAGGCTGTAGCTTATGCCCTAAAGCAGATAAACCCTGATGTTATGGGAGCGTTCCCGATCACTCCCTCCACCGAAATTCCAGAATACTTCGCCCAAGCTGTGGCCGATGGCGAGGTAAATACCGAATATGTAACCGTGGAGTCTGAGCACAGTTCCATGTCTGTGTGCATTGCGGCGCAAGCGGCCGGAGCCAGAGCCGTCTGTGCCACTTCATCTGCCGGACTTGCCCTGATGTACGAGCTTTTGTACGTAGCGGCTTCCTGCCGTCTGCCTATTACACTGGCCTGCGTTAACCGGGCCCTTACGGGGCCAATTAACATCAACAATGACCACTCCGACTCGATGGGGGCCCGTGATTCCGGCTGGATCCAAATTTATGCCGAGAATAATCAGGAAGCCTACGATAATTTTCTCATGGCCATGCCGATCGGCGAGACCCCGAGCGTACGCTTACCGGTAATGACCTGTATGGATGGCTTCATTACCAGTCATGCCGTAGAGAATATCGAGCTTTTGGATACGGATGTGGTGCGCCGGTTTATCGGCGAATATAACCCGGAAAATTATTTGCTGAAAAAAGAAAACCCGCTGGCGGTAGGACCGTACGATGTGAGTCCCTATTACATGGAACACAAGGTCCTGGAGGCTGAGGCGATGAAGGCGGCCAAGGCCCGCATACTGGAGGTCGCTGCCGAGTTTGAAAGGATTTCCGGTCGGCGCTACGGCCTGTTTGAAGAATATAGGATGGAGGATGCGGAACTTGCTCTGGTGCTAATCGGGTCCACTGCCGGAACTGCCAAAGCAGCCGTCGACAAGCTGAGGGAGGAGGGAGTAAAGGCCGGGCTGGTGAAAATCAGGGTATTCCGTCCTTTCCCGGGCGAGGAAGTGGCCCGGGCACTAGCGGGCACCAAGGCTGTAGCCGTCATGGATAAGTCTGAGGGCTTTTCGGCAAACGGAGGTCCTTTATTTGCCGAGACCCGCAGTGCCTTGTATGATTTAAAAAATCGCCCGTATCTGATTGATATCGTTTACGGCCTGGGCGGCCGTGATGTTAAGACCGAGGATATTGAAAAAGTGTTTGGCCGGCTGGCGAATATTGCTGCGACCGGCGAGATTGGACCTGTATATACCCATATGGGGCAGAGGTCAAAGGAGGAGAACGCATGAGCACGGTATATAACCTGAAACGGGAAGTTGAAAAACCGGCCCGGTTCACCGGAGGGCACAGGCTTTGCGCCGGATGTGGCGCCGGAATCGTGGTGTCGGGGGTGCTGCGTGCCCTGACACAAGAAGAACGGGCAGTGGTGGTTAATGCAACCAGCTGTCTTGAGGTCTCCACCTTTATGTATCCTTATACTGCCTATATGGACAGCTATATTCATTCGGCTTTTGAAAACTCCGCGGCTACCTGTTCCGGAGTGGTAGCAGCATATAACGCTTTGAAGCGCCGCGGCAAGATAGATGGGACCGTCAAATTCATTACTTTTGGCGGTGACGGCGGCACTTATGATATAGGTCTGCAATCCCTGTCAGGCGCTATGGAACGCGGTCATGACATGGTTTACGTCTGCTATGACAACGAGGCTTACATGAATACCGGCATCCAGCGTTCCTCTTCAACGCCTCATTTTGCCCGCACGACTACCACGCCGGTAGGATCTGTGGAGCAGGGCAAAAAACAAAATAAAAAAGATCTGACTGAGATTTTGGTGGCTCATCATATCCCTTTTGCAGCTCAGACGGCTCCTATAGGCAGTTTCAAGGATCTGCACACCAAGTCTTATAAAGCCATTTATACGAAGGGCCCTTGCTTTTTGAACGTACTGTCCCCATGTCCTCGCGGCTGGGACTACCCCACGGAAAAATTGGCGGAGATCGCTAGGCTGGCGGTGGATACCTGTGTCTGGCCGCTCTATGAAGTAGAGGAGGGAGTGTGGCATCTGACCTATATTCCGAAGAAAAAGCTGCCCGTGGAAGACTTTCTACGTCCTCAGGGTAGATTCCGCCATATGTTCCAGTCAGGCAATGAATGGATGATTGAAGAAGCGCAAGCTTATGTTGATCAAAAATGGGAGCGCTTACTGGAACGCACCGGCGCTTAAATTTAAACTTGTACTGGAAATAAAATCTAACAATGTGGTATGATAATTGTTACAAGGAGGTGTTGCCTGTGGAACAGACAATGTTCACTAATGAGGTGGTTTTATCTTGGCTCCAGTATTTTTCACGGAACGTTGATTTTAATCTGACCAAACTGAAGATGCTGGACATTACAGGGAAGAATAAGAACCTGCTTCCGACCGTGATGAGCAACCGGGCAGTGCTGGTATTTACGGACGCCGGACATCCGGATATCTTCTATGACATGTGGAATGCGGAACTAGGTGACTGCGATATCTGGTACAATGAGGGCTCAGAGCCGGCCGGTGAGATCAAGCACAACAAGGTCTCAGACATGATAAACCGCGGGATTAATGCCTCTGCAGCTATGTTGATTATGAATCCTAACGCTGCAACTAATTATCAGATAGGTATTGAGAATAGCCGTTTCTCCTGCGGCTCTGTTCATTATGTGTGCCGGGAAGTTCGGGCGGTTATAATGAGCAAGCTCAATTTGGGGGACCAGGATAATATATGTATCATCTCAGGTGAGAGCATCGCAGTGGAGGCCGCCATGATTGCTGCTGAGGGCAGTGTCATCGCTGTGGAATATGACCACCGGGATCGGATTACCATGAAATGTAATGTTGACAAGTTTGGCCTGAACAACGTAATCATCGTTGAATCCCTGAATGATGATATCCTAGCTAATCTGCCGGTACCGGACGTAGCGTTTATCGTGGCATCTCCCAGGATCGGCAGTGAAATAAAGAGTCTACTGGCTATCAATCCCGCCATAGAATTTGTCATCTACACCCTGGATTTCGAAATGCTGACGTCTCTGCCTGCTTTGTTTCGGGAAAACGGTTTGGAGCGTACTGAAGCCATCCATATAGGGGTTTCGCGAGTCAATAGCAAAAAAATGGTGGAGCCATTTCCAGCCCCCTGGCTGATTTCCGGCAACAGAGTTAAAAGATAGTATTAACGTGGCGGGCAGGATATCGCCGGCATAGAGTCAGACTGGTTAATTGAGCAATAAGTCAGACATTTTTTTAGAGCAAGTGCAAAGGACACCCTTGGGTGTCCTTAAATATTTGAAAGTGTCAGTACGGCTTTAAAAAGTTAACATAAAATTTATTGTATAACAAAATATTACATTGTTCTTCGAAGGATAAATGAATCTGCTGTATAAATAATAAATAGTCAATAATTTCGTCAACGAGGGGTTGTATATTTTGACTACCACTGAAGATGAGATATCTAAACAGTCTGAACAATCTAAACAATCTGCACAATATAATGAGCGTATAAAAGAGCTTGAAGCTGAAACTATAAGGTTTGAAGAAGAAATCGGAAAAGAAAAACTGCTTGAAAGCCAAGAACTTTACCATGCCATATTTAATAACAGCCTTGACGGTATTTTATTAACCATTCCAGGTGGTACTATACTATCAGCTAACCCTGCTGCATGCCATATGTTTGGTAGAACCGAAAAGGAGTTATGTGCTGTCCGGCTGAATGAAATCTTTGATATGGATGACTCAAGAGTTGTGAAAGCCTTAAAGGAAAGAAAAAAAGAAGGAAGTATTTCCAGTGGGATGACACTGTTACGCAAAGATGGAACGAAATTTGATGCTGAAGTAACAGCAAAGCTATTTAAACATAGTAATGGTCAAATTTTATCCAGCATGATTGTAAGGGATATAACTGGATGCAAAAAGACAGAAGAAGCTCTTCGTTTGTCCGATGATAAATTCTATAAAGCCTTCTATTATAATCAAACAGCAATGGGCATCATAAGACTTAAAGACGGTGTATATATAGATGTGAACAATAGTTATGCAAAAGTATTCGGTTATAAACGGGAAGAAATGACAGGTAAAAGTGTTATAGAACTCGGTGTCTGGACAGATCTGAAGTATAAGAAAGAAATGGAGAAACAACTTATTGATAATGGTTATATCAGGAATCACGAATATGAATTTAGACGCAAATCTGGCGAGACTGGTTATATGGTTTCAACTGTTACATTAATAGATATAGATGGTGAAAGGTGTATACTTTCTTCTTCAATTGATATCGCTGAAAATAAGAAAGCAGCAAAGGATTTGCGTTTGTCAAAAGAATTATTCTATAAAACTTTTACTTATAACCCGCTGCTAGTAGCTATATCAATAAAAAATGGTATGCTTATAGAAGTTAATGAAACCTTTGTAAAGAGGTGTGGCTATACCAAGGAAGAGTTGATTGGGTGTACAGTAACTGATATTCATCTCTGGGATATAAACGAACGTCTTAAATATATCGAAGAGATTGAGAAAAATGGTTTTGTCGAAAACTTTGAAACAAAGTATTATACCAAATCGGGTGAGCCGTTGAATGTTTTACTGTCAGGGGTTACCATAACATGGAATAACGAGAGGTGTATTCTTACTATTGCAAATGATATTACAGAGTTAAGACGTTACCAGAATGAAATTGCACGTTTAGACCGTTTGAACTTGGTCGGAGAGATGGCTGCTGGAATCGGTCACGAAATTCGTAATCCTATGACGTTTGTGAGAGGTTTTCTGCAATTACTTGGGGGTAAGGACAGGTATGCTCAGGACAAGGAATATATGGATTTAATGATCGATGAGCTGGACAGAGCTAATTCTATTATAACTGAGTTTCTTTCACTGGCTAAGAACAAGGCTGTTGAATTGAAAAGGCAAAATCTAAACCAGAAGATTAGGACTATCTTACCTCTGCTCCAGGCTGATGCCATGAAACAGGATAAAAGTATCATAGTGGAACTTGGTGATATTCCATACATACTAATTGATAGAAATGAGATTAAACAGCTTATCCTTAACCTTGTTCGTAATGGTCTTGAAGCAATGTCACCCGGCGGACTTCTGTCCATCAAAACATTCAAAGATGATGACAGGATAGTCCTTGCAGTGCAAGACCAAGGTGCGGGAATTGCGCCAGAAGCCTTGGAGAAAATTGGAACACCGTTTTTTACAACTAAAGACAATGGAACGGGTCTGGGGCTTGCTGTTTGCTTTAGCATTGCTCAGAGAAATAATGCCAAAATAGATATTGAAACTGGTTCTACTGGAACAACGTTTTATGTAAGATTTAAAACCCAAACATAAATATACATTTATTGAGAGTATTATTGTGGTATGATATTATACTAAAAACTAAAATCTTACTCAATTTTGTAAAAGATACTGACTTAAGGTTAGTTCTTAAGCAAGGTTTACAAGTACTAACAAATGAAATTGACACTTTAGAAAAAATTATCGATACAATACAAGAAATACCTTTCGGAGTTTCTTAATTGAAGAAACTAGTTTATACAATGATCTATTGGAGTATGGAATGATGAAAGACTGGATAAACGAACCTCTTGCATTTCGGGTATAAAAAGCGAATTGTTAGTGGCTAATGCACATTTCCACTAAGGTGTAGGCCAACTACGCATATAAGCCGGGGTAAAGCGAAACTTTCGATTCTTCGCGACCGGGCTTTTTTTGTTGTCCCATAGCTTGCTTCCTGGCCGGCTACACCGAAAAAAATATTGACATTTGCTGCGCAATTTACTGAACGATTGATGAATCATTACTCCCGGTAATGGGTGTACCGGTTAGATCTGCAGAAAAATATTCAAATAGGCAAAAATATAGATAAGGAGTGGATACGGATTACGCTTTCACATGTTGGATGAAAATCCGGAGTTTGAGTTGAAAGCAACCAACTCTGGATGTTTAACATTCTCGTCCCCGACATTAAAGATACATTTTCAAAGGCGATTAGCGCGGGCTGTATAGATGTGCAACCGGTACTGAATTGCCTGATTATGGAGGGTCAAATGCTATATTTATAGACGCTTTCGGCTAAGAAGTGAAATTGAATAACAATATTTGGCTTAATAGCTCTTATATCAACAAGCCAAACACAGGATTCCCTGCGCTCGGAGGCAAATGCCAAATCATAAAGTATCATAATTAACTCATAGCCATATATAAGATACATTTATGCTATTTATAAAGGATTTAATGCTCTCGTGGTTAAAATAAAGATGAAAGAAAGCAGTTATCGTTGATTATGAAGCGTAGTGGAGGCAAAGGCATGCTAAATCTGGATGAAGAGGTGCGCCGCAGGGCGGAAAAGTATTTTGACGATGGTTATAATTGCGCTCAGGCAGTGGCTTTGAGCAATATTGAAGTTTATAATGGCCGCACTGAAGGCATTATTCAGCTTACTGCCGGTTTTGGGCATGGGATGAATTCCGGGTGCGCCTGTGGCGCGGTTACCGGTGGGGTGGTGGCGATAGGCGCTTTGCTGGCAGGTCCCGATATTAAGGGGTTTGACCGGACAATTGCTAAGCTTACAGCTGAACTGCACCGCCGGTTTGTCGGCGAGTTTGGCTTAACTTGCTGCAAAAAGATTACCGTAACCACCGCTGCGATCACTTTGGAATTATTGCTGTCGCAAAAAGCAAATATTAACGGTGCCGGTCACTGTACAAGCGCTCTAAATGAGCCGGACTAACTCCCAGCAGGTAAAGAAATTTTATTTTATGCATCAGCCAGGCAGTCTGCCATTTGCCGTAAGTAAGCCAGCGCCTGGCCGAAGTTATCACGGGCCCTTTTAACAACACGGTCTTTCCCGCCGGCCTTAGTTTTCGGGAGAATATCCAGTCTTCCATTAATTCAACTACGGGATAGCCTCTCACTTGCAGGAAGTCCTGGCGCCTGACGAAGATAGCTTGAACACCAAAATAGATGCCGGTTAAAGCTGCTCTCAGGTTGGAGCCAAGCGCCGCCAGGTAAAAAAACAGGCCGGGTTGATCAAATCTCAATTTGAAAGCGCCACTGACTACCTTTTGATTAGCCAGGGCTGTTTTGATTTGCTGCAAGCCATTGCCGGGAAGCTTTGTATCGCTATGCAGGAAAAGCAAATCTCCCCTGAAGCAGCACTTGACCTGGAGCAATCCGGGGCGAACGCCATTTATCTCATGGCCACTGCCCAGTTAAACTTCCAGCGTTTTTTGGAGATGGGGCGGCAGGTCAGGCGGGAGCTCCGGACCAGCATACCGCTTATTGCCAATATGGCTGACTTTAATGATGAGCAGGCCGTGGCTTTGCGCCAGGTTGGCTTTGCCGGGATTTATCACGCGGTGCGCATGGGCGAGGGCGTTGTGAACCGCATTAAGCTGGAGGACCGGCTGCAGTCCATAAAGGCTGCCAGGCGGGCTGGACTGGCTATAGGCACCTGTGTGGAGCCGATTGGACCTGAGCACTCTGTTGAGGAAATTGTCGAGAAAATAATCATCGCCAGGGAGGCTAAGCCTGGCTTCAGCGGGGCGATGCGCCGGGTGACGCTGCCTGGGACTTCCTTAAGCCAATATGGTATGGTGGGTGAGGCACGGATGGCCCTGATTGTAGGAGTAGTCCGCCTAGCCACCCCTCGGGAGGTGCCGGGTAACTGTACCCATGAACCTAACGTAATCGGGGCGGTGGCCGGGGCTAACCTGTTCTGGGCCGAAGCGGGCAGCAACCCGCGTGATGTGGTTAATTATACTGAAACAAACCGTGGTTTTGACGTGGGCAGATGCAAGGAAATTCTTGTTGACGCCGGCTGGCAAGTCTTAGAAGGCCCGTCTAAATTATGTTAAGCATTAAGCTATCCTGAGGGCAATGTTATCCTGAGCGTTAGCGGCATGGATGTCTATAAGGAGAAGGAGGTGACTAGTTTAGTGAAAACATATTCCGCGGGTATCAGGGAAAAATATTGTTCCTGGCTGTGCTCGGTGGTATCTACTTTCTTGTTCCCTGGGTCAAGATCCATGTTAACCAGGCCTTCTTTATTTTAAGCAACGTAGATGTGGAGATAGTGCGTGGCTATATTTTGAGCTTCGGCATCTGGGCGCCCGTTGTCTCCTTTGTCTTAATGATGTTTCAGTCTGTGGCGGCGCCGCTGCCGGCCTCTTCGGCTGGGTCTACGGGGCTATACTTTCCTGGTCCAGCGCGATGGCCGGGGCAGTGCTTTGTTTTTATATTGCCAGGTACCTGGGCAGGGATACGGTAGTCAAGTTTACCTCCGTTAAAGCGCTGAAAAGCGTCGATGATTTTTTCGAGCATTATGGTAAATATGCCATCCTAATTGCCCGGCTTCTGCCCTTTATTTCTTTTGATATTGTCAGCTATGCTGCCGGATTGACTGCGATGGGATTTTGGCCGTTTTTTATCGCTACCGGGGTGGGCCAACTGCCGTCGACAATTGTTTATTCCTATATCGGCGGAATGCTTACCGGTTCAATAAGAACAATGGTCTTTGGCCTGTTAATGCTTTTTGCCCTGAGCGCTTTACTGGTGCTCTTGAAGAATGTTTGGAAAGATAAAAAGCTAAAGGAGGGAAATAAGTTTGTGGAAGAGATTTAAGTGCCGGCAGCTGTTGCTGGTACTGCTGGTTCTGGTGCTTACTTTGGCCGTCAGCAACTGTGGAAAGGAGTCGGCGTCTGTAGACAAGCAATCAATCAAGGAATTTGACATCTCAGTTTATCAGAATAACAATTTTCTCATCACGCCTCAACAGCTGCATTCCATGTTGGACAGCGAAAACCTGGTCTTGCTTGACTGCAATAATCCTAGTATTTACGCCAAAGAACACATTCCCGGCGCTATCGGGATTGGCTTACAGGGTTTTTGTGATATTGTGGGCAAACCTGGCGATTCGGGTTGGGGGACCATAAAGGATAAAGAAGATTTGCAGAAAACCTTGGCCTCGTTGGGTATAGACAGGGAAAAGACGGTGGTTTTTTACTCGGATCTTACCGCCGGCCCGGGAGCCGATGGTAGAGCTGTTTGGCAGTTAAAGATGGCCGGGATGGATAATGTGAAGATGCTGGTTGGGGGATCTACTTCCTGGAAAGAGTTGGGGTACCCGACAGCCAAAGAAGTAACCCAGCCTAAACCTGTTTCCGGAGTGGTATTGCAAGATTACGATCAGAGGTATCTAGCCACAAAAGATTATGTCTTTGATAATTTAGGTAAAAAAGTGATTATCGACTGCCGTACAGAAGGGAATATCAAGGTTCCCAAAAGGCCGGGGAACCCCGTGGCGGACACATTAAAGGGGCGGTACATTTAGAATGGAAAGATTTGCTTAATCAAGACGCTACACTTTTAAGAGTCCTGAGGAGATAAAAACGCTGATGGCCTCTATTGATGTACAACCGGAAGATGATTTTATAGTTTACTGAACTATGGGTATTAGATCTGGTTATATGACCATGATCCTCAGAGCCGTAGGCTTTGAGAATGCTAGAAACTATGAAGGCTCTATCTATGAGTGGAGTGGGGACCCGCGTATGCCGATGGAGAAGTAACTAACTGCTGCCGGATAATTGCTGAACTATATTCGTTCAGCGGTTGTCCGGCTTTTTTTTGGTTAAAAGGGTGCGGTTTGCGTGCAGTTTAGCTGCTTTTGGCGGTGCTATGATAGTAATAGGCATAAACATCCACCACTCAGGGAAGGATTAACAATAATAGAAGTATCTTGAGGGGAGGGGCCGGTGCTGCCAATTTTTAAAACTGATGCCTCAGGAACGACGGCCTGCGTTCTTTTTTCATAAAACTGCTGAAAACAGAGATTGAGCTTTACAACAATGTGCTCAAGTATGGCAAGATGAAGAGCTGGACCAAAGTACCGCCGATGTATGTCAATAAAAAATAAGGCTTAAGCTTATTTAGGTAGGACGCTGGCTGTCTGGTCGGTGTCCTTTTGCTGTGCCCCCTGAAGGAAATGTAAATCATCAATTGATGCCTGAATCGCATAACACTATAATTCTCAGGGAACAAATACTATTAATGATTTTAAATCTTGTTCCTCGCTGCTGCTTGGGATTATTTGTAATTGACCGCTTACTTTGAGGGGATACAACCTGAGGAGCAGAGAACCATGACGCGGCATTTTGCCTCGGTATGTCATAAGCCAAGAAAGGATGAGACTGTTTCATGCCTTTGCACTTTATTTACCCGGTTTATTCTGCGCTTTTAATGCTACTCGTGCTGGCGGTGGTGCCAAGAGAACAAATTAAAAAGTTATCGTTATTCGCTATTATTTTTGGTGCAGGTGCCGACCTTGTAGTTATCGTAGTAATTACTATACTCAGTGTTGGCGAATATATAAACATGGGTCCGTTTGGCTTTATGGGCATTCCTTTTTTCCCGCTTCTGGCTTGGACGGCCTTCTTTATCTTGTATTTTTATTTCATCCCCGAAAAACCCCCCTGGAAATATATTTATGTCTTGCTTGCAGCCGGGTATAGCACCATGTTTTCTAACGTTTTGGAAAATTTGGGCATATTTCGTTGGAATTATGGAAACCTTGTTGTTCCATATCTGATCTATTTAGGCTGGTTTTCTCTGGCCAGCTGGTATTACTTAAAGGATATAAGAGAAGAAAAAGTGCACGAAAAACAAAGTACCAACAATCAGAGCACCACAAGTATCAGAATTTTAAGGGATCCGGCCTGGAAATTAAATCTCAATGTTAGGAAAAAAATTAAGTGACTCATACCCTGCTCAACTCATTTAACCTTTGTTCTACTATAATATGTTAATTTATTGCAGTGGGTCTACTATTAATTGTTTGGTGAGCATCCGGTGGTAAGCCCGGTAACACTTTCTATCGGGTCGGCATATTATATAGCGTAAAAAAATACAAATTTAACTAAGGAGGAATGTGTCGATGGGCGGAAGTGCACCTTATTTTGATGGCAGTTTTATTCTTTTTCTGATTCTGATTTTGCTGGTGTTTGGCATGGGATTCTTCGGCTACTATGGAGCTAAATAATTTAACTCAAAGCGCTCCCCCTGCGGGCGCTTTGGTATAATCACCTCCTGTACAGAATATAATTAATCAACACCCCCGACAAAATAATCCACATATTATTCTGTCTCCCAGCCCCCGGTTCCGCGTGTGAAGGAACAGGGGCTGGGCTTTTTTTGAGGCCCCGGCGCTGCCGGTGGAGCTAGCCAAAGGATGCATTTATGGTTGCCGGGAGATTAAATTAAAATTTTCGATAATTGACTAATAAGCTGCTCTTCGCCGGTTAAGTTGGACAAGCACCCGGACCCGTTAAGTTGCTTAACTAAACTAATTAGTGATTAACTTAATACCCGTGGTGTGATCTGAATCATAGTTTGCTGCTGCCCAGAGCGGTAAACTAATTACAACAAAGCAAATAAACGAAAAAAATAAACTTGAAGGGGGTAAAAAATATGTTTTGTTATCAGTGTGAACAAACAGCCGGCGGCACTGGCTGCACCAAAGTAGGAGTATGCGGTAAAAATGAGGATGTGGCAAGCTTACAGGATGCCCTGATTATCGGGCTCAAAGGCGTCGCAGCTTATGCCTTCCACGCCAGGGAGCTGGGTTATCGGGACGAAGAAGCAGATGCGTTTATGCATGAAGCCTTGTTTACTACTCTGACCAACGTCAACTTTGACCTCAATGACATGGTCAAAAAAGTGCTTAAATGCGGTGAAATGAACCTGCGGGCAATGGAAATTTTAGATAAAGCCAATGTGGAACGGTTTGGCTCCCCAGAACCAACCCAGGTATTTACCGGCTTGAAACCCGGCCCAGCGGTTTTAATCACCGGTCATGACTTTTTAGATATGTATGAACTGCTCGTACAGGCCGAAGCTGCCGGAGTTAACGTATATACCCACGGCGAAATGCTGCCAGGACATGCTTACCCCGAACTGAAAAAGTTCAAGAACCTGGTGGGCCATTACGGTACCGCCTGGCAGAACCAGAAGAAGGAATTTGACGAATTCCCCGGCTCTATCCTGGGTACCACCAACTGTGTGCTGATACCAAAAGAATCTTATAAAGACCGCATGTTTACCTGCGGTATTGCTAAACTGCCTGGAGTAACCCATATTGAAAATAGGGACTTCACAGCAGTAATTGAAAAAGCGAAAACCCTGGGCGCGCTGCCCGAGAAAGAAGGTGGCATCCTGACTACCGGTTTCCACCACAACTTCGTGCTCTCCATTGCTGACAAAGTAGTGGACGCTGTTAAAACCGGCAAGATCCGCCATATCTTTCTGGTGGGCGGCTGTGAAGGTGCCAGGGCCTCCCGCAGCTATTACACCGATTTGGTGAAGCAAATACCGGAGGACTGTATTGTCATTACCCTGGGCTGCGGCAAGTACCGCTTCAATTACCTCGAACTGGGCGACATCGACGGCATCCCGCGCCTGCTGGATATGGGCCAGTGCAACAACGCTTACTCCGCAATTCAGGTGGCCGCAGCCCTGGCTAAAGTGTTTAACTGCGGCCTTAACGACCTGCCCCTGAGCCTGGTGCTGTCCTGGTTCGAGCAAAAAGCAGTGGCTATCCTGTTCACCCTGCTGCACCTGGGCATTAAGAACATTCGCATCGGCCCGTCGGTTCCTGCGTTTTTGACCCCCAATGTGCTGGCTGTTCTGCAGGAGAACTATAACCTCCAGCTGATCACCACGGCGGAGGAAGACTTGAAGAACATACTGGGTTAGGCCGGCGCAAAAGGCAGCCGGTCAGGTTTAGGCAGATGATGACGAGGAGGCCTTAACCTGGCCGCTCAGGATTTGACTGCATTTAAGGCTGCCGCAGCCAATTATCGCGCCTGTTGAGTGAATATAGAAAACAACGTCTTGTTTGTCATGGCCGATGAAATATTTGCTGAAGCCGTACAGGACGGTCTATTAGTCAAGTGTCATCGGGCATTGCGTTCATGAACAGTTGCATGCCATGATTATGGTCGAAAGGGCATTGACCGGGTAGTGAACCGGGCTTTATGATGGCATGGCGCCTGGGGGTAAAGGCTGATGCGGCGTGGCCACCCTAGCAAATATGTGTCGCTAATTGTTGCTGGTAGGCAGCGGGAACCCGCTGCTGCCAGTTTTTTATGCCCTATAGGGTATTGCTTTCCTGCCCAAACCTTGAGTAGCTGTAAGCAGAGGATAAAAAAAGTAAGCCCGGGTATAAATAATAAAAACCAAAGCTAGGAGCAATGAATATGCCGGTTAAATTAATACCTTTTATCTACACCGCCGTCTTAGCTTTAATTTTAATCGCCACCGTGCCTAAAGAGATAATTCGCCGCTTAGCCATTTATGGGATTATTTTCGGGGCGGTCTTTGACATTGTGCTGGTAGTGGTGACAGATGCTTTGGGGGAATTCGGTTATAGAAATTATGAGCCGTTTGGCCTACTGGGCATACACTTTTTAGCCCCCATCGCCTGGGCAATATTTTTTATCATGTATTTCTATTTCCTACCGGAAAGAAAACCTTTGGTTTATGTCTACGTAATGGTAGCGATACTGGCCAGCATCGCTTTTTGCCAAACGCTGGCGAAGCTTGGTGTTTTATATTTAACGCATGACATCCTCGACTCAATAATCCCTTTTTTAATCTGGTATCCGGCGGTTACCTGGGGCTATTACCGACTGACCGGGTATTTTGCGGAGTGTCTGACTGAAATAGAGCAGTCCAGGCCGTTGATGCCGGACCTGGAGCCGGCCAGGATGCAGTTCCAATGGGGAAAAAAGGAGCCGGTTGATTAAAAAAAGAGGGCAGGGAAAAAGCCCTGGGAAAGGACGCTACCTTGCACTGAGGTGGCGTTGCTCATTTCATTTAATCTGCTTGTTGCTTCGTTAATTTATCGATAATTTACTTTTCAGCTAGGTATAAATTCCCTGCCCTGCATAAGAAGAACCACCCCAGTAAACAATAACCAATAGGACATGGTTTCTGCCCCTGGAACCAATTTGTAACCGGGCTGAGCTAAACAGACCCGCTACAAAACCGGCAGAGACCAGGCTTGAAACCATCCTTGTTATTATCCCGGCAGAAAGATTAAGAGGTGAGCTGGATGCTCGAACAAGGTAAAATCGAGGGCAGGCAGGCCATAGCTTTAATGCTCAGCCTGATACTGCCCACGGCCATTTTAGTCGTGCCCGCTGTTGTGGTTAGCGGTGCCAGGCAGGACGCCTGGCTGTCGTT
Source organism: Desulfoscipio geothermicus (assembly GCA_016841905.1). Classification (GTDB taxonomy): domain Bacteria; phylum Bacillota; class Desulfotomaculia; order Desulfotomaculales; family Desulfallaceae; genus Sporotomaculum; species Sporotomaculum geothermicum_C. Next base: position 103,759 of record JAENYF010000001.1, read on the forward strand.
GCTGACGGCTACTTTGCTGGGGTTGGTCATTGCCTGGCTGGTGGTTAGCCTGAGCCAGCGCTTTCCGGGTAAGACGCTGTGTGAATACGTGGAAGATGTCCTGGGCAAGGTACTGGGCAAGATTGTTTGCCTTAGCTATATCTGGCTATTTTTTTTGTATGCCGGCTCTGGGGCTGTCCGGGAGTTTAGCTATTTTTTGGTGTCTGCCCTGATGCCCGAAACCCCGATGGTGGTTTTTTCTATTAGCGTGGTTACTGTGGCGGCTTATGCGGTTCGCAACGGCCTGGAGGTGCTCTGCCGCTTTAACTGGTTATTCATACCCGTCACAGGCTTACTGGTGATTGTGTTTATGTTGTCCACACTGGATATGCAACCGGCTAATTTGTTGCCGGTTTTTGACACAGGTTTCTTACTGCCGGTTTTAAAAAGCAGCGTTGTGCCGTCCATGTGGCTGGGGGAGATTGTTCTCTTGGCTATGCTCATCCCCTACCTGAACAAGCCCCAGGGTGCCCGGCGGGTCGCTATGCTGTCCGTATTACTCAGCGGGGTTTTATTAACGGTGAGCGTACTGGAGGCTATATTAATTTTCGGCCCAAACTACACGTCTAACTGGGTGTTCCCTATTTACAACGTTATCCGTATCATCTCCATCGCCAATTTCCTGGAACGGTTGGAGTCTGTTGTTGTCGTGTTCTGGGTTCTCGGGGGCATTGTCAAAATCGGGGTGTTTTATTATGCCGCCGTGCTTGGCAGCGCCCAGTGCCTGGGTCTCAGGGATTACCGTCCCCTGGTACTGCCGGTGGGGGTGCTTCTGGTGACCTTTGCCAAATTTCTGCACGGGCAAAATATCACAGACATGTTATATTATATTGTACACGTTCAGGTGCCCTTTATGCTGCTGGTTTTTGAAGTGGGGCTGCCGCTGCTGTTGTTGAGCGTGGCTCTGGTCAGGGGTAAGGGCCGGCGATATAAGGCTAATAAAAATAATGCCTGAAGGCACCAGGCCGTGCTTTTACAACAGAAGTTGGGCTAATCTCTGAAGGATATTTAACCTTAATAGTTAATTAAACAGCAAGCATTGCGTATCCAAGAGCAGTGGAAAGGCAATGCCTAAGAAAATTAGATTGTTTGGCCCGGCCGGCCGATAAGCCTGAGAATGATAGTGACTCCCGTCAGATCGCCTTAATTGGCGTTTTTTTTCGTTGCGTCATTTGCCGGGGATGGACGACTATTTGGGGGGCTGATCTGGCGGGTCCGGCGCCGTCTTGGAGGTATCTCGGTGCGGCAATTGCGGTTGGCAATATTTCTGCATAACCTGGTTAAAGAGGGTGATGTGGTGCAATTCGTCCAGGATGATTCTCTCCAGCAATTCTTTTATATACGGGTCATCGATCATGCACTGGTGTACGCGGTAGTTGGTAACAGCCGCCCATTCGCTGCCGATATCCATGGCGATCCGGTCACATAAATCGTTACCGTAAAATATATATGAGGCGTCCCAGTATTTTTCCTCGTTGGTATAAGTAAATACCCGGTAACGGGGGTCTACCCCGAGCATCATAATAGTTTCCGCCAGCATTTCCTGATGATGCATCTCCACAAGGGATACGCACCCCAGCAGATCAGCCACTTCACTGTACTGATTTTCCAGTACAAAGTGGTGATAATTGTATTGCATAATCGCACTAGTTTCACTGACCACCCCGGCATAATCCTCCAGCAGCAGCCGGGCATAAGCGGGGTTTTGCCTTGCCACCCGTACTTCTGGGTAAGGAGCCGGGTAGGCGCACCTGTAAAGAGCGGGAGTAACACACCCTTTTTCTTGTGCATTGGCCATTTAGTATACCTCCCATCGGTAATTCATTCTCTATCATTGTATTGAGGTACGGTTATATTTATGAAAATTGTTGCGTTCCTACACCTTAATCACCATTTAATATCACCTTTCCCAGATAAGCGTGTCCCCTGCAATATGTCATCAAGAGCTTAAATTATTGTCAACAGCCATAATTTATGTTATTTTAGTTGAATGATGAACGTTGCAGCAGAAGTGACTGGAGAAGTATGTTGAGGCTGTTTCCAAGGCTCAAACCGGGCATAGGGACAGCCTCCAATTCTTGACTAATTGTGGTTTTGCTAATCTAAGGCGGCTTGTCTCACTCGATAAATAATAACTGGTGGAATAATGAACAGGATTGAGGTAAACTAATGTTTTTTATGGAACTTCTCAAAGCAGTTTTTTTAGGCGTGGTGGAAGGAATTACCGAATGGCTCCCGATTAGTAGTACCGGTCATATGATTTTAGTAGAGGAATTCATCCAATTAGAAGCTTCAGCAGCCTTCAAGGAGACATTTTTTGTGGTTATTCAACTGGGGGCCATTATGGCTGTCGTCCTGCTGTATGCACACAAATTGAATCCCTATTCTCCAAAAAAGTCCCAGGAAGAGAAGCGGGATACTATGGCGATTTGGTATAAAGTACTAGTTGGGGTTTTGCCTGCCGCAGTGTTAGGTTTTTTGTTTGATGATTGGTTGAATGATCACTTTTACAATTACATAACAGTTGCGGTTATGTTGATTGTCTATGGGATTCTTTTTATTATCATTGAAAACCGAAATCAAGGACGCCATTTCAAGATTCAGACCTTCAACGAGTTGACGTATAAAACTGCCTTTATTATCGGGATGTTCCAGGTGTTGTCCTTAATTCCCGGAACGTCACGTTCGGGAGCCACCATCTTAGGTGCTATATTACTGGGTACTTCCCGTCATATTGCGGCAGAGTATTCCTTCTTCTTGTCTATCCCTGTAATGTTCGGGGCCAGTGCCTTAAAACTGTTTAAATTCGGCTTTAATTTTACTGTTTTGGAAGCCAGTATTTTATTGACCGGAATGGTCGTGGCTTTCGTGGTGTCCGTGCTAGCTATTAAGTTTTTGATGGGGTATATCAAAAACAACGACTTTAAAGCCTTCGGTTGGTACCGTATTGTTTTAGGTGTTTGTATCTTAATCTATTTCGCATTTACTATTCGCTGATAAATAAAAATGGTAATTCTAAGAAAGCCATCGATAGCCGGGTACCCACAGGTAACCAGGACAATGGTACCGACCAACTTTTTATGGAGCAGCAGTCTGGTAATCTAGCCAATCGCCTGAAAAAAAATCAAAATATTTATTGACATATGACATAAAGATTGTATAATAAAACACGAAAAAGACATATGTCATAAATCACAGGGCGATGAGTCATGTGCCAATAAGAGATGTAACTGGCCAGATGGGTGGAACCGCGGCTGGTAGATGAAGAAAATAACTACAACAGAGGTGTATGATGATTTATTCTGTTAAAGTAATTGAACATTTTATGAGTCCTCAAAATGCTTATAGTATGCCCGATGCCGATGCCGAAGGGAGCTTTGGAGACCCATCCTGTGGAGATGCTCTAACCTTTTATCTAAAAATTAAAGACAATTATATTCAAGAGATCAGCTATCTTGTATTTGGTTGTGTTGCATCTATTGCAACATCCAGCATGACGTCAGTGTTGGCAAAAGGCAAGAGTTTAGATGAGGCGCTAAAAATCACTGAAGAGGATGTTATAGAGGCTTTGGATGGTCTTCCGGAAAACAAGGTGCATTGCTCAAACTTGGGTGTAAGCGCTTTGCGAAATGCAATCAACAATTATTTTAAGGCTAATAGAACGGAGGATGCTTAACCATTAAGATTCCAATTGTAGATGAGCGGCTCTGCATGGGCTGCCGTGCATTAGCCTGTGTTACCAAATATGTTCCCCTGTGGGAGCTGATTTTTAGTGCGGAGCACATGGAAAGATGATTCTGCAATTGAAGGAAGTGACTGGAATGGAGGAAGGCGAAAGGACTGCACTTCTTGCGATTGCCATGAATCTCGTTATATTTGGAATTAAGTATGTATCTGCATCTGCTACCGGCAGCATCGCATTGAAAGCAGAAGCTTTTCACACTTTGGCGGACTTTGTTGCATCTTTAACTGTTTTTGCAGGACTAAAGATAGCCAAACGAAAAACCAAATCATTTCCTTACGGACTTTATAAAATTGAGAATTTAATGTCCGTTATTATTTCTTTAGTTATTCTCTATACGGGCTATGAGATTATTTTAGATGTTGTAAATACTAACTTAACTGAACTGAGAAATTTAGGATTTGCCATAGTTAGCTTATTGATTGCAATGTTACTCACTTTCTGGTTTTCGAAATATGAGAGAAAAATTGGACAAAGAATTAATTCACCAATTCTCTTGGCCGATGCGTCTCATATTCGTATTGATGTGTTAAGCAATTTAATTGTTTTATTGGCAGTGGTTTCTAGCATATTTGGTTTTCATTTTGACAAAATAGCCGCTCTGGTTGTAGTTATATTTATTGCTAAGACAGGCATTCAGATATTAATGGATGGAATTAGGGTGCTATTAGATGCTTCTGTGGATTACGAAACTCTAAGCAAAGTTGAGAAAATAATTTTGGATACACCCCAGGTTATCGAGCTCAAAACTTTAACAGGTCGTAATTCCGGACGATATAAATTTATCGAGGCTGATATTGTACTGAAGACTCATAATTTGGATAAAGCTCATTTTATTGCAGAAAGAATTGAGCGAATTACCAAAGAGGAAATTAAGAATATTGACCAGGTCCAAATCTATTATGAACCGTTGCAGAAAGAAGAAATTATTTATGTTTTGCCATTGACAGAAGATCAGGCATTAATCAGTCCACATTTTGGAGAGGCGCCTTATTTTATGCTGGTTACATTTAGATCAGGAACTAAGATTGCCGGCAAAACTGACATACTCACCAATCCTTATGCAAATATTCAAAAAGGCAAAGGTATTCTAGCTGCAGAATTACTAGTAAAAAACATGGTTGATTTTATACTGGTTAAAAATGGCTTCGAAAGTAAAGGCCCACATTATGTATTTTCGAATGCTAATGTCGAGGTTATTGTAACCAACGAGGTATCGCCGGAACAGGCTTTTAAAGAGCTTGGATTAATATTCGATTCAACTCTGGATTCAACGAAGATTGGTGGAAACAAATATGATCATTAAAACATTAGCAGAAAACATATCGAATGTTGAAGATTTGGGAAGCGAGCATGGATTGAGTCTATTTATCGAAACAAAACATCATAAAATATTATTTGATACCGGAGCCGGTGCTCTCTTTAGCGAAAATGCAGCAAAAATGAAGGTAAATTTGGCAGAGGTAGAACTGGCGGTAATTTCTCATGGTCATTATGATCATGGAGGAGGTCTTAGAACTTTTTTGAACATAAACAATAAAGCCAAAGTTTACTTGCAACAAAAAGCTTTTGAAAAACACTATTTAAACATAGCAGATGGAGTAAAGAAGGATATTGGATTAGATGAAACACTATTGCCGCATGAGCGCCTGGTTTTTATGCAAGACCGGCTGTTCATAGATGAAGAACTTGAATTGTTCTCTAGTGTATTAGGTGAACGGCTAAGACCATCAGGCAACAGGCACTTGATTAGCAAGGTTGGAGAAAGCTTTATGCTAGATGATTTTGCGCATGAACAAAATCTGATTATAAATGAAGATGGTAAAAATATGCTGGTAACCGGTTGTGCTCATAATGGTATTGTAAATATCCTTGAACATTTTCGCAAAGAAAAAAATTCTAAACCGGATTATGTTATTGGCGGTTTTCATCTTCAGGGTGAGCAACCTGATGTTGTTGTTGAAATTGGCAAATACCTAATGGAGACAAAAGCCAAATATTATACCTGTCATTGTACAGGAATTGAATCATATAAACTGTTGAAGTCTATAATGGGAGAAAATATTGAGTATCTCTCGACGGGCAGTCAGTTGATCATATGAGTACTATTGCGGTTGGATTGTTCTTGCTTTGATGAATGCCTAAACGGCAATAACGCTTGATTTTTCATTAAGAGGGAATATGACGACAAGTAATTATTATGAGCTTTTGTTAAATAAAAACATGGAGTAGTTATTGACATATGTGATAAACGTTGTATAATAAGAAATATAAAAGACATATGTCATAAACCACAAGGAGGTGAGTCATGTGCCAAGAGGAGATGGAACCGGCCCGATGGGACGGGGACCAATGTCTGGTAGAGGTGCAGGGCCCTGTAGTCTAGGAAATGTAGCTCAATCCCTTGTAGGCCTGGGACTGGGATTAGCACTTAGACGCAGGCGCGGCTCCGGGCAGTGGGTAGACAGATTTAATAACATAGACCAGACTGCCTCTACACCAAAAGAGCTGTTGCAAGAACAAAAAGCTGTGCTGCAAAGGCGGCTGGAAGTTATTGACCGGCAGCTGGAAAATTTATAAAATGCAATAAAGTAGCCGGAGGACGCTCTGGCTATTTCTCTGGTAGATTGAGGTGAAAGATTTATGTCCAGGCCAAGAAAATGGAGAAAGGTCTGTTGTTTGCCGAAAAACAACCGCTTTGGCCCCCTGAATAAACCGGCTAATACCGAGCGTTTTCTCAGGATGACAGTTGATGAATACGAGACCATTAGGCTTATTGACCTGGAGGGCTTTACCCAGGAAGAGTGTGCCGGTCAAATGAACATAGCCCGTACAACTGTGCAAGGGATTTATACTGAGGCCAGAAGAAAAGTCGCCCAATGTCTAGTAAACGGGAAAGTGTTGCTAATCGAGGGTGGCGAATACCGGCTTTGCGACAGCTATGGCAAAGGCTGCGGCGGCAGTGGCTGTCGCAGAAATAGGTATAATATAGGCTTAAGGGGTAATGAGAGTAGAGGTGAGTAGTGATTTATTCTGATCGAGTACTTATGCATTGTTTGTGGCCTCAAAATGCTTATAGTATGCTTGATGCAGATGCTGTAGGAAGCTATATAGAGCCCTCCTGCGGAGATGCTTTGACCTTTTATATAAAGGTAAAAGACAATTGTATTCAAGATATCAGCTATCTTGCTTCCGGCAGTTGTGTCTCCATTGCAATATGCAGCATAGCCTCAGAGTTGGCCAAAGGTAAATACTTGGATGATGCATTAAAAATCACTGCAGAGGATATTATTGAGGGTTTGGGTGGTCTCCCGGAAAACAAGGATCATTGCTCAAATCTAGCCGTAAGCACTCTGCGTAAGGCCATCAATAACTATCAAAGAATAACTGGAACGGAGGATTATTATGAAAATAGCAATACCTGTGGATAAGCCAAATTTAGCAGCCGGCGTAAATCAGAATTTCGGACGGACCCCCTATTTCCTTATTTATGACACTGAAACCAAGGAAGACGTATTTATTGATAACAGTGCAGCAGCTAGTCAGGGTGGCGCCGGTATTAAAGCAGCACAAAGCATTGTGGACAATAACGCGGAGGCAGTGTTAACTCCCCTCTGTGGAGAAAATGCCGCCGGGGTGCTCAACGCCGCCGGTATCAAAATATATAAGACCGTAAGGGATGCTTTGGTTATGGACATGATCAATGCCTTCATGGAGGGCAAGCTAGCCATATTAGAAGATATTCATCCCGGCTATCATGGACAAGTCGGCAAATAATATGCGGATAGCAGTGCTTAGCGGTAAGGGTGGCACCGGCAAGACACTGATAGCGGTAAATTTAGCAGTTGCGGCGAAAGACTCCACCTATATAGATTGCGACGTGGAAGAACCCAACGGGCACCTGTTTCTCAAACCCGAAGTAGTTCAGGAGGAAGAAATAACCGTTAAGATTCCGGCTGTAGATGAGCAGCTTTGCATGGGCTGCCGGACCTGTACCTATTTTTGCCGGTTCAATGCCTTAGCTTACATTAATGACAAGTTGAAAATCTTTGCTGACGTTTGCCACTGCTGTGGGGGCTGTGTGCTGTTATGTCCTGTAGAAGCTCTGTCGGATATAGATAAGGTAATCGGAAAAATACAAAAAGGCGCTAAGGATAATATAAACGTAAATACAGGCATATTGGACTTTGGCGTTGAGTCGGGTGTTCCGATTATCAAGAAACTGCTCAGTGAGTATGTTCCTGATAGCAAGGACCTGACTTTAATTGACTGCCCGCCGGGCAGTGCCTGTATTGTCATGGAGAGCATCAAGGACGTGGATTATTGCATCCTGGTGGCCGAGCCTACCGTGTTCGGTGTGCATAATCTCAATATGGTTTATGAACTGGTTAAGTTATTTGACAAGCCTCATGGGGTGGTGCTGAATAAATGTTTGGAAGGAGAAAATCCTGCCGAGAAATTCTGCATCGAAAAAGGCATTAAGATTTTAGGCCGCATACCCTTTGACCATGAGCTGGGCACGATAAATTCCAATGCCCGGATTGCAGTTAGGGAAAGTGAAGGATATCAAAAGTTGTTTGCCGGCCTGCTGCAAAAAGTGACTGAGGAGGTGCATCAACATGAAGCAGTTACTCATCCTCAGCGGTAAAGGAGGCACGGGTAAAACAACCATTGCCAGTGCGTTTATTAAATTATCCGGCGCTAAAGCCTATGCTGATTGTGATGTAGATGCACCTAACCTGCATTTGCTTATGGGGCAAGCTTCGGAACCCAAGCGGACAGCTTATTTTGGCATGCCCAAAGCAGAAATAAACCCAGAATTATGTATTCGATGTGATGAGTGCAGAAAATACTGCCGGTTTAATGCCATTCTAGTAGACGAAGATTATACGGTGGACCCTTATGCCTGTGAAGGCTGCGGAGTTTGTGAATTTATTTGCCTTGAAGGTGCTGTATCCTCAGTACCTGCAGTGGCAGGAGAATTGATGCTGTATACCGAGGAGGACAAGGTTTTTTCCACCGCCCAGCTTAAAATGGGCAGCGGTAACTCAGGGATGCTGGTTACTGAGGTAAAAAAGCAGATGCAAGAATCAGCAGCAGCTGATGCTGATATAGCCATTATTGATGGCTCTCCGGGTATTGGCTGTCCGGTAATTGCCTCACTCAGCGGCGTTGATCTGGTCCTGGTTGTTGCTGAACCTTCCATATCCGGCATCAGCGATATGGTGCGCATTTTAAAAACAGCCGGTGTTTTCCGAACTAATACGGTGGTTTGCATAAATAAGTATGACACTAATCTTGAGAATGCTAACCAGATTGAAGCGTTTTGTCAAGAAAATAATATCTCTTTTGTCGGCAGAATACCCTTTGATGCGAGTGCGGTAAAAACAATTAATAATGGACAAACTATTGTGGATATAGATTGCTTGTCGGGTCGCGCGGTTAGAGATGTTTATGCTAAAACAATGGACTATCTGGCGGTAAACAATAATTAATAACAAAAGGAGTTTAGGCAAATGAGTGATCTTAGCGGTCAAAATAGCAGCAGCAGTGAAGATTTTTCCGTACAACTACATGAATTAAGCAACGTCAAAAAGGTGATCGCTGTAGTTAGTGGCAAAGGCGGGGTTGGCAAATCTTTAGTTACCTCTCTGCTGGCAGTGGCTATGAGCAGAAAGGGTTATCATGCGGCCGTTCTTGATGCCGACGTAACCGGCCCCTCCATTCCTAAAATCTTTGGGGTCAAGGAAACACCTACATCTGATGCTGCGGGCTTATACCCCAGTAAAAGCAAAACCGGTATTGATATCATGTCCATGAACCTGTTGCTGCCCAGCGACACAGATCCGGTGATATGGCGGGGTCCAATTATTTCCGGCGCCGTTAAGCAGTTCTGGACGGATGTTATTTGGACGGATGTGGACTTCATGTTTGTTGATATGCCGCCGGGCACCGGTGATGTGCCCCTTACAGTATTTCAATCCATTCCCGTGAATGGCATTATTGTGGTCACTTCTCCGCAGGAACTCGTTTCAATGATCGTGGCCAAAGCAGTGAAGATGGCCGAAGTGATGAACATACCGGTCCTTGGCTTGGTGGAGAACATGTCCTATTTTAAGTGCCCGGATAACGATAAGGAATACAAGATTTTTGGTGATAGCCACATTGAGGAAGTTGCTCAACAGCATAACCTGAAGGTACTGGCTAAATTGCCGATTGACCCGGCCATAGCAAGCGCCTGTGACAGCGGCTTAATCGAAGAGTTGGATGCTGCTGACTGGCTGGAGCCTGTGGCCCAAATATTAGAGTAAATGGAGGAGAGATTAAACGATGAAGATTGCTGTAGCTAGTGATAATGGAATGGTTACTGAGCATTTTGGACATTGTCGGGGCTTTATGATCTTTGATACTGAGAACGGTCAAATCCTGAAGAGTGAGACGGTGGCTAACCCAGGACACAAGCCGGGGTTTTTGCCAAACTTCCTCAATGACCAGGGAGTTCAGGTGATTATATCCGGAGGCATGGGAGCCGGGGCGATCGACATATTTAACGAAAAGAATATTGAGGTCATTGTCGGCGCCCGCGGTGTCGCTAAAGAGGCGGTTGAATTATATCTGCAGGGTGCGCTGCAATCCACCGGCTCTGTTTGCCACGAGCATCAACATTTAGATGATTGCGGTCATTAGCCACTGCTTTCGTGCTGCACTATTTGACGGGAGGCAGCCTGAGCCTGGTAAACATACCCCCTATGATAGAATTCAACCACTATCTAGGGGGTATATTTTGGTAAATTTTTAATTGGTGCTGGGCATCCATCATTTTGTGGCAAATGCTACAATAGCCGGCCCGCCGGTTAGCAGCTAATATTGCGTTTTGGGAAGGAATTTGTGGCTACATGTAGAATGCTTGTATGCGTCCATTCCTAATTTCCTTACCGGCAGGTGTGTTTTGTGCAATATGCACTTTCTGAATTAGTAGATATCCCCACCATTCAAAAGCTAATGGAAGGCTTACATTTAGGCTCAGATATTCTTTCAGCCATACTTGATGTTGACGGCAATATTTTGGTTTGCGCAGGATGGCGTGATATCTGTGTTAAGTTCCATCGAGTAAATAGTGCATCTGCATTATTATGCAGACAAAGTGACTTATAGGGGAAGCCCTTTTTTAGTACTAAAGCTAATGGTAAAGGGCTTGGGCTAGCCAGCTGTTATAACATTGCTGCTTGTCATCATGCAGTAATCGATTTCGCGACTAGTCCGGGCGGTACTACCTTTTTCGTGTGCTTTACCTGAAAAAACTTCGTTAATAAAGACAGAGCATAAAGTAAAACAGAGACAGCGGAAATAACAGGTGTTGCTGTTATTTCCGCTGTTTAATAACTTGCGATATTTACTTATTGGCTATTTCGAATTTCTTCATGAAATCAACCAGCTTCTTAACGCCCTCCAACGGCATGGCGTTATAAATACTGGCCCTCATGCCGCCCACCGACCGGTGCCCGGCCAGCGTAACAAAACCTTCCTTTTCGGCCTCTGCAATAAACTTTTTATTTAAATCATCGCTTTTGGTAAGGAAAGGGATATTCATCAGTGAACGATACCGCTTATCCACAGGTGAAGAAAATAGTTTGGACTCATCAATGATATCATATAACAGACCGGCTTTTTCCCGGTTGATCGCCTCAATTGCTTTTACACCGCCCAATTGCTCGATATGTTCAAACACCAGACCTGCCGTATAGATGCTGTAGCAGGGGGGTGTATTGTACAGCGATTTTTCTTTGTCATGGGTAGCGTAGCGGAAAATTACCGGTACCTGATCGGCATGTTTGCCGATCAAATCCTTGCGAATAATGACCACCGTCACGCCAGAGGGACCCAGGTTCTTCTGGGCGCCAGCAAAAATCAGTCCAAATTTGGTTACATCAATTTCCTCAGACATAATATTGCTGGACATATCGGCTACCAGGGGGATATTGCCTGTATCCGGTATGCTGGGATATTTAGTCCCTTCAATGGTATTGTTGGTGCAGATATGTACATAATCCGCATCTGGAGAGAATTGATAGTCTTCCGGAATATATGAGAAATTCTTATCTTCAGAAGAGGCCACAATATTAACGGTTGCTTGCACTTTGGCTTCATCAATGGCTTTTTTGGTCCAGTTGCCGGTATGAATAAAATCAATTTTCCGGTTTTGACCCAATAAATTCATTGGAATCATAGCAAATTGCTGTGAAGCGCCGCCTTGCAGGAATAAAACACTGTAGTTATCCGGGATACTCATCAGCTTCCGCAAGGTAGCTTCGGCTCTTTCATGAATTTCCATATAAACGTTGGAGCGGTGGCTCATTTCCATTACGGACATGCCGCTGCCTTTGTAATCAAGCATTTCCTCCGCCGCTTTTTTAAGTACAGGTTCGGGTAGCATCGAGGGTCCGGCTGAAAAGTTATACACTCTGCTCATTCATATTCTCCTTTGTTATTTATTAGATTTTAAAATGCAGTGGTTTTAATACCTCATTTGTCTTTCCTTTATAATACTAGACAAACCTATTATAATATAATATATCACTGGACGTCGGAAAATAAAATATTAACAAAGAAAATTAACTTTCGGTAGGCCGTTTTTCTTAACTGCACTTTTCTGGGCGCAGATGCGCGGCTATGGGAAGACGTGGTATATCATATCCCTTTTTCCTGATTCTATCATAAGAGCGAAAATGTAAATACTAGCGAGAATTAGGCAGGTTCAAAAGCTGTCCTTTAATCCTGAGGATATTTAAGGTGATAAGCATGCAAAAAATTGTATTCGGTAAAGATGTAAGGCTTGCCTGGGGACTGGCGTTAATTGGGCTTCTGGCGGGAATTGCAACGGCTGCGTGGCAATTAAGCAACCCATCTTTATTTAAAATAGCCCTGCCAAGTAATGTAAGTAAGGAGACCGTGATTGCGGCAGCTGGTTTCCAAGTTATGATCATGACCTTTATGCTGTCAATTATTGGAATTAAACTGGCCAAAAAAGTGGCTTCCAGTTGCATTCGGAATTTAGCAAGCATGATACACTGCTGATGATAACGGCGAGTGGCATGACTGGCTTTATTATCGTAGCTATGGATAAATTTGTTTTTGGCCGTTACTTGGGTGAGTACGCAAGCACTGAATTTCATCTCAACTTTTTAGAGCTGGCAGCATCTGTACTTTATGGCGGTATTGTCGAGGAAGTTATGCTGCGTTTATTCACTGTTAGCTTATTGGTATTCATATTGTATAAGGTTTTCGCCGGAAGCAAACCGGCTGCAGAGATACCGGTTTGGATTTATTTTGCTGCCATATTTATTGCGGCCACGATTTTTGCTGCAGGTCATTTGCCCGCCACTAAAATTGCCTATGGCCTTTCCACACCCATTATTTTGCGCAGCTTCCTCTTAAATGGCATGGGAGGCCTGGTATTTGGCTATTTTTACTGGAAAGATGGTCTGACGATGGCTATGGTTTCTCACGCAACTGTGCATTTATTTAGATTATTTATCTTTATGCCCCTGTTCTTTTAAGCTGTCTTATTGAAGGAGCAATGCATCATGATTAGACAGGCTACGGAAAAGGATTTATATGGACTATTGGCGATTTATAATGAGGCAATCTTAAATACAACCGCAACCTACGATTATCAGCCACAAACCATTGAGGAACGCAAACTCTGACTGGCTCAGCATGCCGAGAACGGCTATCCGGTTTTTGTTTATGCAGCAGGTCATCGGGTGGTTGGCTTTGCCACCTATGGACCCTTTAGAATCAAACCGGCTTATAATATACAATTGAACACTCATTTTATGTAAGTGCTGAATCTTGAGGCCGGGGCATTGGTATGGCGTGTTAAAAGCAATCATCAAGCACGCCCGGGCAAGGGAATGTGACCGTGATTGCTGTCATCGATGCCTATAATGAACCCAGCATTAAAGTGCATGAAAAATTAGGATTCCAGTACGCGGGGACCATCAACGAGCAGGCTATAAATTTGGTCAGTGGTTAGACGTTGTCTTTTACCAGTTGGGGCTGACCGGTCCCAAAAATCCAACCGAGGACTGAGCGAGCCTTATAGGAATGTAGGCAACATAACAAAATATTACCCTGGTAGCACTATGTGACTTTACTTTTACGGCGTCTTCAACTAAAATTGTATCAATTGAATTACACTTACAGCGATGATAGGAAGAAGTAGATCAGTTGATATCATTTCAGAGAGCGGCCGGTTGGTGAGAGACTGCAGATACACTGAGACGAATACATCCTGGAGCCGTTGCCTGAATTAATAGTAGGGTTTGACGGGTACGCCCGGTATAGCGTGTGAGTGTGTCGGCACTCGTTGAGGGGAATTTTTCGTGAGGAATTCCCGAGTCAGAGGTGGTACCGCAATTAATGCCCTCTGTTCCATTTTGGAGCAGAGGCTTTTTTATTATAAAATATTGGGTAAAGGAGTTGTGCTAATGAATATTTATGATGAACTGGTAGCCCGTGGTTTAATTGCTCAGGTTACCGACGAAGAAGAAATTAAAGATCTGGTTAATAATGGTAAGGCAACCTTTTATATTGGCTTCGACCCAACTGCGGATTCCTTGCATGTCGGCCATTTTATGGCTCTAAGCCTGATGAAACGTTTGCAGATGGCCGGCAACAAACCGATTGTGCTGCTTGGCGGCGGAACAGGTTTAATCGGAGATCCCTCCGGCCGGACGGATATGCGGTCTATGCTGACCCCTGAAGCAATTCAGTACAATATTGATTGTTTTAAAAAACAGATGGAACGCTTTATCGAGTTTGGTGCAGATAAGGCGATTATGGTCAATAATGCAGACTGGCTCGCCAAGCTGAATTATATTGAAATGCTCCGTGATGTCGGACCCCATTTTTCTGTTAATAATATGCTGCGTGCCGAATGCTATAAGCAGAGAATGGAAAAGGGGTTGTCCTTTTTAGAACTGAATTACATGATCATGCAATCTTACGACTTTTATTATCTGTTCCAGTATCACAGCTGCAATATGCAGTTTGGCGGCGATGACCAGTGGTCTAATATGCTGGGTGGTACCGAGTTGATTCGCCGTAAGTTGGGCAAGGACGCTTACGCCATGACCATTACCCTGCTGCTTAACTCCGAGGGTAATAAGATGGGCAAGACAGCCAAGGGTGCTGTTTGGCTTGACCCCAACAAAACTTCACCTTTTGAATTCTTTCAGTACTGGCGCAATGTGGGCGACAACGATGTGCTCAAGTGCATACGGATGCTGACCTTCCTGCCGCTGGAACAAATTGATGATATGGACCAATGGGAAGGCAGTCAGCTCAACGAAGCCAAGGAAATTCTGGCCTATGAACTGACTAAGCTGGTGCACGGGGAAGAAGAAGCGCAAAAGGCCCGGACCACTTCCCTCGCTCTTTTCGCCGGCGGTACGGATGATGCCAACATGCCAACCACGGAAATCTTCAGCGAGCAGCTCACCGATGGCGGGATCGGTATTATCGATTTGCTTGTGGCCTGTGGCTTATCGGTTTCCAAGAGTGAAGCAAGGCGTCTGGTGCAACAGGGTGGTGTATTTATTAATGATACTAAAGTTGCATCCATAGAGCATAAAATTACATTAGAAGATTTGAAAAACAGTGTTAAAATACGTAAAGGTAAGAAAACTTACCATAGGGCTTTACTGAAGTAAAGAATTGGCAATACGGAGGGAATAGGGCTAAAAATTTTCCTTACAGCAAAGACTTAGCAATAGTGAAGGGATAGTCCTGGAAGAGTCTATCCCTTCTTGTTTTAGCACTGGCTCTGCTTACCTCGGCTTACCGTTGTGCGCTGCAGGTAAGGAAGGCAGTTGCCTGGTAGTGCGACGGCTACTGTGGTGCGGTTGCTGTGAACAGATCTACTTGAAGGTTGGGACGGTAAAGCGAATTTTTTCATGTTGATGTTTAGGGGAAAGTGCGTTTGCTTGGTTGATGTACGGCTGTTGCAGGGATGTTCGGTTGAAATTGAATTTAGCAAAAATATAATGAGGCGCTGGTTAAACAGAGTATCAATTGAAAAAAAAGCCAAGCTAAATTGCCATTTGATAAAATTAAATGCATAGTGCCATTATTTAACAAAAGTACATTTTCTTTGGGGTGCTCTTTTTATGCTCAAACTAGAATCCGTATAATTTAGTATTGACATACTAAATTACTCAATAACATAAAACAAGCACTCCAGAGAGGATGACATAAGTGAATACGCATATAGATGGAGCCTTAAAAAGGCCGCCAATCACATTGATTGGCGGCCTTGATAAAACAGGTATTTTAGAAAAACGTTATATATCTCTGTGTAGTAAGCTTGCATATAGGCCAGGAACATTTTGGCGCCATATGATATCTATCCGGCATGCAAATTTTATCCTGCCATCGTTAATCCAGCAAGTTGAAAAATACACAAAAATTTAAAATACATGCACTGCTGTAGTTTTAAAAACCGCCCAAACATTTTTGCCGGGTTCCAAGTTCATTTTATCTATTGCTTGCCTGGTAATCAGTGCCACCAAAGAAATGCCTGCATCAAGCACCACTTTGAAAACAGGCCCCCGGGGGATGATTTCAGCAATCCGGGCAGGAAGGGTGTTCTGTGCACTGCTGAATAGTTTGTCCTCAGCAATAATGATATCTTCTGAGCGAAAGGCAACCCTAACCCTGCCGATTAGGTTTGACACCACATGGATACGAACTGGGCCAATATGAACATACTTAACACCATCTTCATCAATTAGATCACCGCTAAAAATATTATCCATTCCTACAAATTCCGCGACAAACTGCGACCGGGGTTTTTGAAAAACCTCTTCCGGGCTGCCCACTTGAACGATTTCCCCGTTAAACATAACCCCTACGCGATCTGCCAGCACCAGAGCTTCATTAAAGTCGTGGGTGATGTGGATGGTCGTTGTTTTGATCTGCCCATGAATATTTTTCAATTCCTGTTGAAAAACTTCTTTGGTGTGTGGATCTAACGCGCTCAAGGGTTCATCCAGCAAGAGGACCTCGGGCTCTGCAACCAGTGCCCTGGCGAGGGAGACTCTTTGTTGCTCCCCGCCGCTCAAGGTTGCGGGGTAGCGCTTCAATAGCTTCCCGATGTGCAGCAGCGTTGTTATTTGTTCAAGCTTTTGTTTCATGACCGTGGTTGCCGTATGCTTCAGCTTAAGTGCAAAAATTATATTTTCTTGTACAGTCAAGTGGGGGAACAACATGTAATCTTGATAAACGAAGCCAATATGCCTCGACTCCGGATACTCTGTCGTTACATTGCGGTCATTAAGCCATACCTCTCCCTGATCAGGCTTATACATTCCGGCAATAACTTCCAGAATAACTGTTTTGCCTGTCCCTGTCGGGCCCAGGATAACAAAATATTCGTTATCCTCTATATTTAAATTTATATTTTTCAGTTGGAAATCGCCCAGATTTTTGTATATATTACATAAACGAATCATTTCCTGCTCCTACCCCTTAACTCATGCGGGAAGCAGGGCTATGCTTCCCACCAACGATTTCAAAAATAAAAAGAGAAATTAAGGAAATAATTATTAAACAGGTAGCAGAAGCCATAGCCATTTCAAGATTGCCTATCGACATGTTTAAGAACAGTGCCACCGGCAAGGTCTCGGTAACCATGCGGGTGGCACCGGCCACCATTAAGGCGCAGCCAAATTCGCCAATGGCCCGCGCCCAGCTGATCACCAGACCGGCAATAATACCGTTTTTGGCCAGCGGCAGGGTAATCTTATAGAAAGCCTGCCATTGCGTACAGCCCAGTGTCCGGGCTACAAACTCCAGGCGGGGATTGATATCGGAAATTGTAGACTTTAGCACTCTGACCATATAGGGTGTAATGATAAAGAACTGTGCCAGGATGATCCCATTCACCGAAAAAATAAACCTTAAACCATGCTCGGCTAAGGCTCGACCGAATGTAGTCGTGCCGAAGAGCAGCAGCAAAGCGACGCCGCAAACCAGTGGAGGGAGCGATAAGGGGATGTCCAATATCACACCGACTAATTTGCGTCCCGGAAAGCTAAAACGCTCCAGTCCGTAAGCAACGGGAATGGCAAAAACAATACAGATTAGTGTTGACGTAAAGGAAGTAAACAAACTTAGTCGAATAGCAAATTGAATTTCTTTGCTGGCAATACTCTGCGCCATCCCGGCCAACCCCTTCCATACGATATTGGCTAAAGCAGAGAATACAAAGCCAAATAAAATAAGAATAAATAGCACCAGCAAAGCATGAAAAAGTCGGTTTTTCATCGACATCCCCCTCACTTCGTCTCTATATCAGGTGGTTTAGCGTCAACAATATACTTTGATTATTTGATTATTCAATGACCTTGAATCTATGTTTAGTAAATATGGCTTTCCCTTCTTTAGAGGCAACAAAATCAACAAAAGCCTGGGCCGGCTCAGCATTTTTGGTGAAACTCAATACGCAAACCGGTGCTTTATCAATGACGTTTTGTTCCTCAGGAATAGAGATAACTTCGATATCCTTTACGCCAAAACCATTATCTTCAAAGACCAACCCGGCGTCGGCCTGTTTCAGCCCGATTTTGGTCACGATTTCATTGACAGTAGCTGTTCGTGCGACTACATTATTTTCAATACTGGTCAGCTTACTTTTCTGAAAAATTTTAGCTCCTTTTTTACCGATGGCAGTAGCTTTTTCATCACCCAAGACGAGCTTTACACCCGGTTTGGCCAAATCTTCAAGGCAAGTAATACCGGCAGGGTTTCCTTGGGGTACAGCAATCGCCGGGATATGATAGGCGACTTCAACATATTTGTCGGCAAAACCTTTTTGCTTAGCAATGTCCATGTCATTTAGAGAAGCGCATAATAAGACATCCCCTTGCTTGTTAATTTCCAGTTGACTTAAGATTTGTGCCGTGTTGGCATAATTAAAATTCACTTGGGCTCCATACTTCTCTGTAAAGGCTTGTCCCATCTCATCCATCACTTTACTAAATCCGGCTCCACTGTAAACCTGCAGGCTCTGTCCCTGATATGGCAAGGTTTGATTTTGTGTTGTCTCCGTTTTTTTCATATCACTCATTTGCTCGGTACTTGATTGCTGGTCACAGCCAACTAGACATAAAGTCGACATTAATAAAGACGCCACAAGTAATACGAGCCAACTTTTCAGCTTAATCATGAACATCTTCCTTTCTAAGACCTAAAACTAAATTTAATAATTTTATGTTTGCTAAAGCTTGGTGTGAATGGCTACCCATATGTAAGGTAAAATCATGTTTTAATACAAAGCATTCTCCTATCCTCCTTTCCTCAACAAGATGAATTCAATATTAATCCTGCAACCCTATATATTTGATCTAAGCCTTATCACACCCAGATCAGTAATAATAGTTATTTTCCCAATAGATAATATTGTTATTATTTTAGCACATAAAATAACTTAATTAAATATAAAACAGCTTAACATAATATAAAATAACTCAATTCTTTGTGTGTTCTATTCTATAGTTCATTTATGTTGATTTATATATGGTTACGTTTACAATTGCTACAATTATTACACTATTGAAAATTTGTCATTTTATAGTAAGAAATATGCTGCCAATGAGATTTTGCAAAAAAATGATCAATAAGAAACTAGATTGACGACGAGGAAACAGGGTACAGCAGGAATCCTAAAAGAAAAAGTATCCTTCGCATATTCAGAAGGCAATGTATATAATAAATAATGGATGTAATTATACCTGATATTAAATTTGAAATTAAACAGAACATTGCTGACCTCTCAGTCTCTGAAGGCTGGCAAAAAGAGTTAAATCTGGTCAGGTATAACGGATATCCGGGATTGGTCGCCGGAGCATGAGAAAGTGGGTAAAGGATTGACCTTCACCCTAGAGGAGTTTAAGAAACTGAAGGATATTCTAAATAAAATAAATTTATAAGCCCCGCTTTATTGATGCTGAGGAAAATAGCAGGCTAAACTGCCAGTGGTTTTACTACCCTTGAATTGAAAAACAATTTTATCGGAACTTGCCTTGAAGGCATCATTTATTGTGAAGCTGCTGCGGAACATATCGGCAAAACAACTCAAATTTGGGTTGCCGCCGTTAAGAATGAAGCTGGGAGAAAAATAGCATTATTTCGGTGTGCGCAAATGATTCTTTATCAATGTTCTTATAAAAACCTTTCAATGTCGTCAATTCGAGCATAAAGTAATTTACATGCTGATTGCTTATTTGATTAGCCTGGTATTTTATGGTTGCTTAAATTGACGACATTGGTTTGCCAAATTGTCTGGAACAACTACTTGGTCAAAAGTAATAATATATCTTCACCCTGACTTGCTATCTTAATCTGCCAACCTTTATTCCTTGATCATACTCTCCTAGAGGCTGGGATTGTTTTGGTATAGAAGAGACCCTCCTTGAGAGCCTCTTTTGTGAACAAAGACTAAATAGTAGTAAGCCAAACCTCGATTTTGACACTGCTATCCAAAGGGATACGGTAATATCAACGGTTTCCGAGCACACCAAATAGACGTACCACTACATTAATTATCCCTTTATATGACAAAACGATGCGTATTCCTTAAAAGCAAAGAGGTGGCCTGGCAGGAGATATTTTCTTGGTTTAGAAGGTTATTATAGTAACCCACTAATATTAACTCTATATTTATTGCCATAGAATTGGGCTTGGAAGCCTTTGTGTTGCTTCCGACAAATATAATCATGGGCAGGTAATATCTGCTTATCTATTACGAGAAATGCCGTTAGGAATAAGGATTTTTGGCTGGCAAAAGTGATCCGGCCTCAGCCTACTTTTTTAGTTGAGATCATCCCGGTGTCTGGCGACGGCGGAGCCACGGGAGATAAATAAAGATTTTCTATTTGGGTAGAATCTTAAGCCATGATGAAACCGGCAAGGGCTAAGCATTAGCGTTCATATATATGGTTACAATATGAAATTGGTATACAGGGATATTGGGGAAACTAGGGGGACGAGCCTTTGAACAATGAAGTGCTTAAAGAGTTGGTGCGGATGAATAAGCTAACCATTCATTTGCTGCAAATCCGAGAGATTACCGTGGTGAAAATGAGTATTATTATGAAGGCTACCAGAGAGCAAATTATTATTTACAGCCGAAAAAGCATGAGACCGCTGGAGAAATATGCCGTGTTATGGTCTCCAATAATTACATTCTAAATATTTATTGGCCGAGCTGAGAGAGCGGTTTGCAAGCTTAGGAATAATTTTCATAGCAGGAATAAGTTGCGAACTGACCATACTCAGGTCATAAACAGGAAATTGCGGCAACGTATGTCGTGAAATAAAATGGAGGTATCTGTATGTACAAAGAAATTTGTTTTAAAACAGCTGAAGTGTTTAAACCAGATGATATCTTATCCCATTGGATTATCAACCTGGCTTTAATAAGAAATGATTTGTTGTATTCCAATGAATACGCTTTTAATCATTTCGAAAGGGAAGCTGCGGTAGAGAATGGCCGGTTTATCAATTATTTAAGAATTGCTTTATCCCATTATATGGCAGCCATGAAGTTTTTAGATAAATATCATAGTGAACCTGTGATTATTGGCTTTATTGAGACTTTAGATGCAAAGAACAAAGAAAAATATGCCGGCATACTCAGCAATGTATCACCTTATGATAGCTCTTTTGTGAAAAACCTATGCGAGCCACTAGTTGGTGCAACCATGCATTATGCAGATAATCAAGAGGATATCAATAAATATCTGGCCAGTTACCAGGAGGGGACCATCGTTATTAAAGGTGACAAAATAAGATTTGTCGATTTGGAATTTGCAGATGATTGTGCTACTTATTTGAGTTTTACTCATCTACATTCAGAGGAAGCCGAGGCCTTTTGTAAAGAAATAGGTAATAAATTTCTTGAGCTAATGTCTTTTATTGAAGAAGTGATCCCGGTCTATTTGTCTCAAAAAATAGCAACGTCATAAATGGGGAAGTGGCTTGATGGCGGGAACAATAGTGATGCTCCATGGCATGATGGGCGGGGCCTGGTGCTGGGATAATTATAAGATTTTTTTTACAGACAGGGGTTACCGGTGCCATGTACCCGTGCTGCGTTACCATGATATGGACCCACGGGATAAGCCTGACCCGCGCCTGGGGGCCACCAGCTTATTGGATTACGCCCGGGACCTGGAAGAGGAGATCAGGCAGTTGGCTGAGCGTCCTGTGCTGCTGGGGCATTCGATGGGTGGGCTGTTGGCGCAAATACTGGCCAGCCGTGACTTGGCCCGGGCGCTGGTGCTGCTGGCGCCGGCAGCACCGGCTGGGATATGGTCTGTGACTGTGTCTGAGATAAAAAACTTTTTGCGGCTCCTGCGACAAGTGAGCTTCCGGCGAGGAGCCTTTCGCATTTCTTACCCGGCTGCTGTGTATGCCTTCCTGGACCGGCTGTCGCTTGGTAAGCAGGAAGAGGCGTACCAACAGCTGGTGTATGAATCGGGCCGGGCGGCCTTGGAAATTGGCTGCTGGTTCCTGGATCCCCGGCGTGCTTCCTGGGTGGACCCGGGAAAGGTCAAGTGCCCGGTGCTGGTGGTTGCGGGTAAAAAAGATAAACTTACCCCGGTATCAGTGGTGAAACAGGTGGCTGACATGTATCAACCCCGGGTTACTTATGCCGAATTTGACCACACCCACTGGCTCATCGGCGAGCCGGGCTGGGAAGCCGTGGCCGGCTATGTTGCGCAATGGCTGGCTGACCGCCTAAAAAAGCCATAAAAGATTATTTAGGTTAATCAGCTCTTATATTCAGTTCTGTTCTTTATTAATCTAAGAATTATATATTTGACAGGTTAAGATCTTAATTGATATTTTTAAATGGTCAACCAGGCAACTTAATGTTAAGTTTTAAGTTGCATTAATAATGTAATATTTGAATGCAAGAAGAAATTAAAGCTTTCCTGCTAAGTTCAAGGAGGTGTAAGCTGGTTTAGTTGTTAAAAATTAAGCAAAAAGGAGGAGTTAAATTGAAGAAGAAAATATTTCTTTTCTCTTTATTATTAGTTTTATCCTTGGTCTTAGTTGGGTGTAACTCCAGTTCTTCCACACCTGGAGTGGATGGAAAAACAAATGAGACTACTTATGAACGTATACAGAGACAAGGCTATATCTCTGTCGGCTTCGCTAATGAATCGCCTTTCGCTTTTGCTACTCCGGAAGGCAAACTCACTGGTTTAAATGTGGAAATTGCCCGCTTAGTGCTGCAAAGGATGGGAATTGAGGATATGCAAGGAGTTTTAACTGAGTTCGGTTCACTCATTCCCGGTCTGGATGCTGGTCGATTCGATGTTATCACCGCTGGCATGTATATCACACCGGAGCGTGCCAAACAGGTCGCATTTGCCAATCCTGAGTATACCATCGGCGGAGGATTAGCAGTTAAAGCAGGTAACCCCTATGGTTTGCATAGCTACAAAGATATAGCCGCTAATCCCGATGTTAAAATAGCAGTTATGGCCGGAGCCGCTGAATTTGACCATTTGCTGGCTGTTGGCGTTTCTGAAAAACAAATCACTACCGTTCCTGATCAGCCTTCGGCTCTAGCTGCTTTACAGGCTGGACGAGTAGATGCTATCACGATGACAAGTGCTGCCTTGCAATCTTTGTTTGATACCATCGATGACTCAAAGATAGAGAGGGTAGAGGATTTTACTATTGCCATGGTTGAGGGAAAAAGCCAGCAAGCCTTTGGCTCGGCCGCCTTTCGCCATGAGGACAATGATTTCCGTGAAGCGTATAATATCGAACTTGATAAGCTAAAGGAATCTGGTGAACTGCTTGAAATTTACCAGTCCTTCGGATTTACCGAGCATGAACTACCAGGTGATGTTACGACTGAGGAAGCCTTGGAAATGTGGTAATAAGATTTCACCCCGGAGGTGCTTCTTTTCGGCCTTCGGGTATTTTATTCGTAATGTACATTAGGATTCGCATAAAGGAGAGTGATTCCTATTAACCCACCCTTAGACCTTCTCCCGGCTCTATTGCCAGGAGTTGGCATAACATTGCAGCTAACCGTGTTTTCATCAACTCTGGCATTTATTTTGGCATTTATTGTGGGTTTTGGGCGCCTTTCCAAATATAGGCCGATTCGAACCATATCTGCTATCTATGTTGAGTTTTTTCGAGGCACTTCACTTCTGGTACAGTTATTTTGGGCTTATTTTGTGTTACCCCATTTTGGCCTGGAATTAAGTGCAATGCAAGCGGGAGTAATTGTTTTGGGCTTAAATTACGGTGCTTACGCTTCAGAAGTTGTGCGCAGTTCCATTTTAGCTGTACCTAAGTCACAAACCGAAGCGGGAATTGCGTTAAATATGTCTCCTACGCAAATAATGCTCCGGGTCATCTTACCTCAGGCATTTTTAACCATGCTACCCCCATTTGGAAACCTCCTCATTGAATTGCTTAAAGGAACAGCATTAGTGTCCCTAATAACACTGGGGGATTTAATGTTTATGGGAGCACAGTTACGCATAACTACTCTTCGCACCGTAGAAGTATTCAGTTTGGTGCTAATCATTTACTTCATCATCGCATATCCTCTCATACTGGGTGTCCGTGGTTTGGAAAGTAAGTTTTCCAAGGGGAGGGCTTAAACATGTGGGATTGGGAATATGCTTTTAGCATTATGCCTCAACTGCTGGAAGCACTTCAGATAACCATTATTGCCACCATTTTGGGCTTTTTACTTGCCTGCATATTAGGCCTGTTGCTGGCCTTCGCTCGGCGTTCAAAGTTTAAACCCCTTTCGCTGGTAACGGGGGGAGTAGTAGAATTTGTGAGAAGCACGCCGCTGCTTGCACAGCTATATTTTATTTTTTATGTTTTACCCCAGTGCGGGATTACGCTTTCGCCCTTATCCGCAGGCGTAATTGGACTCGGGCTTCATTATAGTACTTATCTTTCTGAAGTTTACCGCGCCGGCATTGATGCCGTTCCGCGGGGACAATGGGAAGCAGCAACTGCTTTAAATTTATCGAGAACCCGTACGTGGGTGAGTATCATCCTTCCGCAGGCTATTCCTCCGGTGGTTCCGGTGATGGGAAACTATTTTATCGGTATGTTTAAGGATACCCCTCTACTATCTGCTATTACGCTGGTTGAGGTTTTACAAGCTGCGAAAATAATTGGTTCTCGTACGTTTCAATATATAGAACCGATTACAATTGTTGGGTTAATGTTCCTGGTGCTTAGTTATGTTTCGTCGCTAGGAATTCGCCGGTTGGAGGCTCGGCTAAATCGGTGGTAGCAGAGCTAAACTAATGAACAGCAAAGGAGTGGTAGTTATCGAAGCGGCACAGTTAAATCAATATGCGGATATTTCAGCTGTCGAGGATAAGCCAATTATCCGTTATCAAAAGGTGAGTAAGTCCTTTGGTGACCTGAAAGTGCTACGCGATATTGATCTTGATATAGCCCCTGGTGAAGTTGTCGCGGTAATTGGCTCCAGCGGGTCAGGAAAGACTACCCTGGCGCGAATGCTGATGACCCTTGAACAACCTACGTCCGGAGTAATTATGGTTGATGGTGAACCCTTGTGGCATAAGGAAGTAAACGGAGAACTTGTTCCTGCTGATGAAAAACATATCCGCCGGGTGCGCAGTAAAATTGGTATGGTCTTTCAACAGTTTAATCTTTTTCCGCACATGACGATTTTAAGAAATGTGACCGAGGCTCCCATTCATGTGCTGGGGATTTCCCGAGCAGAAGCCAAAGAAAAAGCTATTGCTATGCTCAATAAAGTTGGCCTGGGTAATAAACTAGATGTATTCCCGGCACAATTATCCGGAGGACAGCAGCAGCGCGTGGCGATTGCGCGAGCGCTGGTTATGCGACCGAAGGTTATGCTCTGTGATGAAGTTACCTCAGCTCTGGATCCGGAATTGGTAGGTGAAGTGCTCGAGGTACTCAAGGAGATAGCGGCCGAAGGGGAAACAACAATGCTTTTGATTACCCATGAAATGGGTTTTGCCCGGGATGTTGCGGATCGTATTATTTTTATTGATAAAGGTCGCATAGTAGAACAAGGCCCTCCCAGGGCTATTTTGGGTAATCCCCGAAATCCAAGAACATGTGAGTTTCTTAGCCGGTTCCGGCAACAATGGATAAGTAAAAATTAGAGAAATAAGACGTGAGGAAACTGGATGACAATTCCCATTGGCGTAATGCTGGGATTTGTAATTGTTGTATCGGAACCGGTTGGGCGATTAAATCATTGCTGTGGATGAGTTTGTTAACATAATATTTTCAATTGGGGATAAATGATAGTAGGGATGGTTTTTTGTAGAGATGGGGTTAGTTTCTATGGATTTTTGGCAGGATCAGTATCTGTTATTCTTAAATTATGTAAATGCTAATTTTCAATTCGTATTAGCCAAATTGTTGTACGCCGGAATTATTTTTTTCATTACCTATTTGTTGCTTAAGCTGCGGCTTACCCTGGTTAATAAAATTTTTGACCGGTCTACTCACGATATTAATAAAGCCAATACGCTTAGGACGTTGCTGCTTTCGGGAACTCGTTACGTTATTTATATTGTGGCAGTTCTTACTCTGCTTGCCGTTTTTGAGATTAACATTGCGCCCATGCTGGCTAGTGCCGGTATTGTGGGTTTGGCCTTGGGCTTTGGTGCGCAAAACCTGGTTAAAGATATTATTACAGGTTTTTTTATCATGTTTGAAGACCAGTTTCATGTGGGTGATTTCATTGAAGTTAACGATCAAGTATCCGGAACGGTAGAAGAATTGGGTTTGCGCATGACTACCATTAGGGAATGGAGCGGCAAGAAGTTTTATATCGCCAATTCGGAAATTAAAACAGTTAGAAACTATAACCGTGGTCATTTGCGTACCGTCGTTTCAGTTGCGGTACCCTTTGAGGAAGATTTACACAGTGTATTTAATACGCTGGATGAAGTTTGTCGGAATATTACAGACGCACATGCTGATAAATTGATCAAGCTAGGAAACGGTTCATTTGTGGAAGTACCTCAGGTTTATGGCATTACGGATATCAATAAAGACGAGCGGGGTGTGGTGTTCACAGTTACAGCAGTTGTTGACCCAACTCACTACTGGTTTTTAGAAAGGGAATTTAGGAGATTAATATTGGAATGTTTCCAGACTGCAGGAATTGCTTTGGCATATCCGCAATTAAATATTAAAACAGCCCGGAGCTTGCATGGGATAAAACAGGGCGGTACTGTTGATTATTCGTAAAGGACGGAATTATACCGTCCTTAGATTTTGTGCAAGCTATACAAAATCAATTGCAAAGCCCCTATTCCTTCGCAGGAATAAGGGCTTTGGTGGGGAGCTCTATGGTAAAGCCACGAGGGCGGATTTCCCCTAAGATTTCCCCAATTTACTGGTGATAATCCGCCAGCTATCTGGGTCTTCCATGCCCAGGCGCCACAGGGCAACGCCTTTCAAATTGTACTTATTTACCGCGTCCAGCTTGAAGGCCATACTGCTGGAGTTTTCAAAGTAAACGCAGTGCCAGTTGCCTTTCTGGTCGGTGTAGGTAAAATAGGGAGCCTGTCCGGTTGTGCTCCACTGCACGCTTTTGCCATATTTTCTAGCGCTATCCAAAGCCATCTGGTAAGAAATATAACGGGAGTTGCCCAGGCCGTAATTCCAATCAAAACCATAACCGGCGATACCCAGAAGAATCTTTTCCGGCGGCAGCTTGGTCAGGGCATAATTAATTACTCGTTCCAGGTAAGCCGGGGATGCTATAGGACCCGCCTTGCTCCCCGCGGTGTGCTCATCGTAAGCCATCACGGCTACCATATCGGCATACCGGCCCACTTTGGTAAAATCAAAATTGTCACCCCAGCCGCCGGTAGTTTTGTCCGTTGTCTTGGCAGGAACGCAGACGATTATTTCATAACCCGCTGGTTTTAGCTGGGCGGATAGCTCGGCTAAAAATTGGTTATACAGCGTCCGGTCCCAGGCATGCATATCTTCAATATCAATACATACACCATCAAAACCATTATCCTTTAGCAAGTTATATATATTCATAACCAGTGTCCAGCGGGTTTTCGGGTCGGCCAGAGCTGAATGCAGCACATTCCGCCCCACTGATCCGCCGTAAAGCAGGTTATGTATCAGAGCATAATTTTTAGTATTGTTTTCTTTAACCAGCTTCATTACTTGCTGGATTTCCTGGACGGTATCGTTGCCGTATTTTTCCAGATGGCCCGGATTGTTTCTAGCCAACCTGTACCAGAAGGGAGATATGGAGGTTAGCTTGTCTTTATGCTTTTCCACGGTGGCGTAAGAAGACGGTATGGAGGGCTCACTGCCCACGTAGAAGCCCAGCACTTCCTTTGACGATTTGGTTCCTGGGGCATTGGACGGTGGTGCGGATGCATAACCCAGTAATTTGTTAATCAATTGATTGGTTTGCGGTCCCACAATACCGTCAACTTTTAATTGATAATCGGCCTGCAGTTTGACTACTGATTTCGTGGTGATGGGGCCAAAATAACCGGTAGGTTGGGTTTGCAGGTAACCCAAGTGTTGAAGCTGCTTCTGTAAGTCAAGTACAGCAGTGCCCCGGTGGCCTTGTTTTAACGGCAGCGGAGCGGCCTGGGAGGAAGGTACGCTAATTACCAAAAATGAGAACATTAAAGCGGCAAGGGCCAGAGAAAGAAGTCGTTTCCACGGTGCTATCATAATGGCCTCCTTACAAAAATTTTAATTCACATATAAATTATAGAATAAATGGACAGGCAAAGCATTGAATAAATATATGCACTGTTGACAGATGTTGCAATGCATAAGCAAGTTTGGTATTAGGAGAAAAAAGGCTAGGCCAGGCTAAGGTGGACATAAACGCTGGGTATAGTGACTATTTAAGGGAGGCTGGCATACCGGGGGATTTGTGGCAGAGTATATAGGTGCACGACAGAGCATAATAATGCCTGGCATATACCATAATAGCATAATAACACTGTGGGACGGAGGTAAAGCAAATGGCAGAAAGACCATATCACGTAGATTTTAAACATACCAGGCCCGAGCTGCAGGAGGATTTGCACCGGCCGGTGGGGGCGCCGCGGGCCAGGGAGATTAAATCCCAGCAAGCTCAGTTGCACAGCGAGCACCGGCACGACACGAACAAGGGTGTCAAAATGGAAATGTCCGAGAAAACCGGCTTGAAGAATGAGTAAGAAAAAAAGCCCCGCGGGGGGCTTTTTTTGTGGTTTCGCCTGTTTTACTTGCTGTCTTCTCCGCAGTGGTCAATTTCGTTCAATTTTAAGCGCAGGTAATCTTGGGCTGCTTCTTCATTAGCTTCACGGTTAACCATGTCCATCTCCCGGGCATTTTTATCTTTAGGCACTATATCACCTCCGAGATTATTTTTTCACCATAGCAGCGTGATTATTGCTGCAGGTGATAGGAAACTAGTTTTTGCAGTTATATCCCGGCGTGGATTATAATGTAAACAGCAAACAACAGGAGCCAAAATGTATGCTGGTTAGGAGATGGATGATGAGCAGCGAAGCATTGCGGAAATTATTAATCGAGGTACATGAGGGCCGGCTGGCGGTTGATGCGGCACTGGATAAGCTGAAGTCTTTGCCTTATGAAGACCTTGGCTTTGCCAAGTTGGACCACCACCGTGCACTGCGCAAGGGTTTCCCGGAGGTGGTTTTCTGCCAGGGTAAAACAACGGAGCAGGTTGTGGAAATCATGCAGAAGCTAGGGCAAAGCAATCACACTGTCCTAGCCACCCGGGCCGGGCAGCAGGTCTTTGCTGCGGTGCAGACTGTTTGTGAGGACGCGGTTTATGCGGAGCTGGCCCGCATCATAGTGGTCCGGCGCGGCAAGGGGTCTGTGCCCAAGGGCAATGTGCTGGTGGTGACGGCTGGCACGGCTGACCTGCCGGTGGCGGAAGAGGCGGCTGTCA
>JAENYF010000063.1 GCA_016841905.1 Desulfoscipio geothermicus
TTAAGTGTTTTTCAAGCTTGACGTTTATAAATTCTATTTATACAACGCTAGTGAATATGATTATCTTAGTAGACTTGACTCTGAGATTGCCAAAAGGGGGGGCTGTCATGTTTGAAAGAGTAATTGTTGTGCCTGATTTATCAGATGACTCTTTAGCCTTGGTTGAGCGACTTGGCGCATTAAAGGCTTATGGGGTTAAGGAATGTCTTCTATTACATTGCCTGGATGCCCGGGTAGCTAATACTGTGACTCTTTCGTATATTACTTCAGTAATGGAAACTAATCTCAAGTCAAAGAAAGAGGTCCTTGAAAAGCACGGATATACTGTTGAAGCCAGAATTGCACCTGGTTTGGCTAGAAAAATGGTCAACAAAATTGCCCTGGAGGAGGATTATTCATTAATTGTTGTTGGCGCCCATAAGCATTCTTTCACCAGTGAAACCTCTTCAGACGGAGTTGCCTATGATGTAATTCATTATGCTCGGAAGCCAGTGCTGGTCGTTAGGTTGGAGGACGAGTATGAACCAGATACGACCGGTAGTTTTAGTATCAGTGGCCATATTTTATGCCCCACTGACTTTTCCGAAAATGCAGAACAGGCTTTTGAATACTTATTGGGCATGGCTTCTATTGGCGTTAAGAAAATAACTTTAATGCACGTTCAAGATCAAACTATTGGCAAGTACTTGGGAGAGCGCCTGAGTGAATTTAATCGTATTGACGACGAACGACTGAAAAATTTGAAACAACGGCTCCTATCTATTTCGAATGCTGAGGTAAATACAGAAATAAAACATGGCAATCCTTCTGTAGAAGTATTAAAAACTGTCCAGGAAGTTAGTGTGCAGCTTGTCATTATGGGTAGTCAGGGAAGAGGATTTGTGAAGGAACTTTTCCTGGGCAGTGTCAGCCATAATATTGTGCGGCAGGCTGATGCGTCAGTATTATTAATCCCGGTCAGGAGGGAGATAGCTGCAGCTAATGACGGAGGTGGTTTAATGTATGGTTAAAAAAAGTAGAATAGAGAGATTTCGTGAGCTTTCGCTGTGGCCAAAGGCTTTGGATTGATACCGGTTAAAAATTGCCGAGTATGGCATAAAGAAGAAATAGATAGAAAGCGATTTGCTATTAAGCCGGTTACGGATAGTGAAAAAACAATAGTTTAAGTGTTTGATAGAAAAACTGCAGGGAAGGCGTTGGTAGCCTCGACCCTGCAGTTTTTTTATGGCTCGCTCTGGATGGGCTGATGGTGGCTGCATGATAACAGGACATTGATCTTGCCAGCCATTGCCCCTTTAAAGGACATATTTACTTTATTTCACATCAAATAAGGCTTCACACAAGATCAGGCATATAATTAAAACCTAATACAGAACCAAGGTTTTTTACTAATTCACTGCTTGTTCTGCCATTTCGCTTAAGGTAGTCCTCAAACTGCTCTCGATCTATTTTATTAATATCAAAATACTTGGCTTCCCTGGCGCCGAAGTAAAGGCCGCAGACACTGGCCGCCGGCTCCATCATAAAACTTTCCGTTAAGGACACATTGATGCTGTGGCCGTTTAAAAGGGCAAATAATTTCTCTTTTTCCGTATGGTCCCTGAGTGAGGGGTAACCGAAGGCTGGACGGATACCAGTATTTTCATCCCCTCCATAGCCCCAGTAATCCCTTCTAACCCTTTGGTGGAGCAGTTCGGCAAAGGCTTCGGCTAGCCTGTCTGCTAGCAGTTTCACCATTAAGGCACTGTAATCATCGCCTTGAGCCTTTAAAGCTGCTGCATATTCCTTGGCTCCAAGCCCTGCGGTGACAATGAAGCCCCCGAGATAATCCTGCAAGCCGCTGGTTTTCGGTGCCAGGTAATCTGCCAGACACCTGTATAGGTTATCTTGACCTGCCTGCTGTCTCAGCAGATTAAAGGTGGTCAGCAGCTGGTTGTGGTCCAGGGGGTCGTATACCTCAATATCATCACCTGCTGAATTAGCCGGAAAGATACCAAATACAGCATTGGCAGTTAAAATACACTCTTTTTCCAGGGTATCCAGCAGTTTATGGGCATCGGCCAAAAGCTTGCCGGCTTCCGCGCCGTACTTTGGATCCTCTAGAATTTTTGGATAAACCCCTCGCATATCCCAGGCCGCAAAGAAAAAGGTCCAATTGATAAATTCTCTTAGCTCAGCAATAGGAAAATTTTCTAACTTCTTAATGCCTAAGGTGTGAGGGACGCTGATTTTAGCCTCAGACCAGTTAATTTTAAAGCTGTTTTTTCTAGCTTCGGCCAGGGGAATTGTCCTTCTTTCTCTTCTGGCATAAGCTGCTCTGATTTGCTGATATTCTTCATTTATTTCAGTTAGATACTTCCCCTTTCTGGTTTGGTCAACCAGCTGCCTGGCTACCTCAACGGCCTTGGAAGCATCAGGTACATAGACAACTCCTTTGGAGTACTTAGGGGCAATCTTTAAGGCTGTATGTACCTTGGAGGTGGTTGCACCTCCGATCAGCAGCGGTACCGTGAAGCCTTCGCGTTCCATATCTTCTGCCAGACGGGCCATTTCCTCCAGTGAGGGAGTGATTAACCCGCTTACGGCGATGATATCTGCCTTTTCTCTTTGGGCGGCTTGCAGGATGGTTTCGGAGGGCACCATAACCCCTAAATCGAGCACATCAAAGTTATTACAGGCAAGCACTACAGCCACAATATTCTTGCCTATATCATGAACATCTCCCTTAACCGTAGCAAAGACGATCTTGCCCGCACTGCTGCTTTTATTGCCGGCTTTTTCTGCTTCAATATAGGGCAATAAAAAGCTCACCGCTTTTTTCATTACCCGGGCACTTTTGACCACCTGGGGCAGAAACATTTTGCCTTCGCCAAATAAATCGCCCACCAGCTTCATGCCATCCATCAAGGGGCCTTCTATAACCCTTAAAGCCCGGTCGTAATTTTTCCTGGCTTCTTCTATATCTTCGGCAATAAAATCGGTTAATCCCTTAACCAGGGCATACTTTAATCTTTCATCATAATTTGCAGTTCTCCAGGCTAGCTTATTTTCACTTTGAGTTGCCTCAACACCCTTAAACTTTTCCGCATAAGCCAATAGTTCCTCTGCCGCCGTAGTACTTTTATTTAAGACCACAGCTTCCACCTTGTCGAGCAGCTCCTGATCTATCTTATCGTAGATCTGCACCAGGCCAGGGTTTAATATTCCCATGTCCATACCGGCATTAATCGCGTGGTAGAGGAATACCGAGTGCATGGCTTCTCTGATCACATTATTGCCCCGGAAGGAAAAGGACAGGTTGCTTATGCCGCCGCTAACCTTGGCACAAGGTAAATTTTCCTTGATCCACCTGGTGGCATTAATATAGTCTACGGCATAGTTATTGTGTTCTTCAATGCCGGTGGCAATGGCCAAAATATTGGGGTCAAAGATGATATTTTCCGCCGGAAACTTAACTGTATCCACTAATATGTGATAAGCCCTTTGACAAATATCGATTTTCCTGGCCAAGGTATCTGCCTGCCCTTGCTCATCAAAGGCCATCACAACGACACCAGCACCATATTTTTTGATAATCTGTGCCTGAGCGATAAATTCTTTTTCACCTGCTTTTAAGGAAATGGAATTGACAATCGCCTTGCCCTGAATGGCTTTTAAGCCTGTTTCCAACACGTTAAATTTGGAAGAATCAATCATCACCGGGACCTTGGCTATGTCAGGCTCGCTGGCCATGAGCTTTAAAAAAGTGTCCATTTCCTTTTCGGCATCTAAAAGCCCGTCATCAAAATTTACATCAATTATTTGGGCGCCGTTTTCCACCTGTTCCTTGGCTATAGACAGGGCTGCTTCATATTGCTTTTCTCTGATTAACCGGGCAAACTTAGCGGAACCTGCTATATTTAACCGTTCACCGATGTTGATAAAATTATTGTCTTTATTTACCTTAAGCACCTCAAGGCCGCAGTAAACAGTGACCTTTTTCAGAACGGGTATTTTTCTTGGCTGAATATTCTGCACTGCCTCGTGGATAGCTTGAATATGTTCCGGGGTAGTTCCGCAGCAGCCGCCGACTATGTTCAGGTGGCCTTCCTCAGCTAGCTCCTTAATATGCGCAGCCATTTCTACCGGTGTCTCATCATATTCACCCAGGGAATTAGGGAGGCCGGCGTTGGGATGGCAGCTGATATAAAGGCCTTGGGTTTTGGACAGCTCTTTAATATAGGGCACTAAATCCTTGGGACCAAAGGCGCAGTTTAAGCCAATGCTAAATACCCGATCGTGTTTTAAGCTTTCCGCAAAAGCTTCCAGGGTTTGGCCGGTTAAGATTCTGCCGCTTTTATCAGTAATAGTTCCGGAAATCATAAGGGGCAAATTTATTGACTTTCTGGTCAGTATAGTATCAGCTGCTATGATAGCTGCTCTGGCATTTAGTGAGTCAAAGATGGTTTCGATTAATAAAATATCCACACCGCCATCGACAAGACCCTCAATTTGCTCTTCATAAGTCTCTCTCAGCTCGTCCAAGGTTATATTTCTTAGACCTGGATTTTCCACGTCCGGAGATAAAGAGGCAGTTTTATTGGTCGGGCCTATAGAACCGGCTACAAACCTGGGCTTAGCTTGCTCCTTTTGTGTGTACTCATCTGCGGCTTCCCTGGCTGCTTGAGCTCCGTAATAATTTAGATCATAAACCTTATGCTCCATTGCATAATCTGCCTGGGAGATTCTATTGCTGTTGAAGGTATTGGTTTCAATAATGTCGGCTCCAGCGTGTAAGTAGCTCCGGTGAATTTCTTTAATCAGCTTTGGCCGGGTGATATTTAAAATATCGTTGTTGCCCTTTTGACTGCGGAGGTAAGCACGGCCGCCGCTAAAGGCCTCCTCCCCCAAACCCAGTTTTTGTATGGCTGTCCCCATGGCACCGTCCAGCACTAATATCTTTTCTTTTAACAAAGCTTCTATATGATACTTCAATTTACTGCCTCCTTTTAAACAAGTTCCCTCAAAAAATTAGAAACTGAGGAAACACAAAAACATTCAAAATAGACTTATTAATCATATTGCTGTGTCCGGTATTCTTTTCATTTTGTTTTAGTATTCTAATTCTAGTTGATTTTTTTAAGGAGGGCAATTTATGATTATATCGCTTGGCAAATTAATTGTTCAACAGGGTCAATAACATGTTGAGAAAAAGCTGAACAACCATGGTTAGGTTATTCCAAACAACCTTAGTAATTTAAATGAAACCGACAAATTCAGGCCCGGGTTTATCAGATATACAAGTATTGGAGCAATTAAATAAAAAAAGCTAAATGAGAAGTACAGCGCTCTGTTGTATAAAGCGTAATCAAATGCAAAGCCGGCCACACTTGAGCAGTGGGCCGGCTTTTATTGTGCATACTATAAGCGGGTTATTGATTGTTAAACTGCTGCTGTTGCTGCTGTGTTGCATGGGAAATAAAGTTTTGCGGGCTGCTGGGTAGTTGATACCAGCCCCGCTGGGACATGTAGTTGTAGATTTCATAAGACATTTCAATGCAGTTGCGGGCCATGTTGGTCAGCGCTGTGCGAATATGGGGCTCTGAACTTTCTAGGGCAGCTTTGGTAACGGTATCAGCGCCGTATTTATGGAAATGGAGCGCCCCTTCAGCGATAGAACGGTCATTGAGAATGCTGGTTGAGTTGCTCTGGTTGCCGGTCTGCATGCCCATTGGCATGCTCAGCTGGGATTCCGCCTGAGCAGGCATTGACATGCCTATGCCATGGCTGCCGATGCTCTGCTGCATAGAGGAGTAGGGCATGGTGCTTGCTTGCCCGGTGCCGTACTGCGGCGCAGTCCACTGGGAGCCGTAAGGTGCGGTTGCGGAAGCGGATGTGTTTGTACTCATAGTGCTTCCGCTAGTGATGGACATGGTGGTAGGTATAGGAATATTGCTGGTGTCCATCCCGTGACTTTGCATCATTTGGGTCAGCCTTTGGAAACTATCCAAAGTATGCCTTTGTTGGCGGTCCAGTAATGAGCGTAGTTGTTGGTCCTGGCAGCTATTCATGTACAGGTTGTAATGGTCAATCATGCTGGCGTTACTCCGCAGTACTTCGCTGATGACTATTGCGTCATGGATTCCCGTGTTCATGGATTTCCTCCCTTTGCATAATTGTAAAGTTATCTTGTTTATTATTCAGGTATTTGTCGGAAATTATGCACGCCAAGGGGAAAATTTATAAGATCATAGGCATAACCAGTGATTGGCTCGATTGGTTACCAGTCCAACATTTGGGTCTTTAATAATTCAAATTTGTTTAAACTTAAAGTTATTGTAATAAATTGTTATTTGTGAAAAAATTTAGTCCATGCTCACCGTTAAGTGTGAAAAGTAAGAATAGATAGGCTTTGAATGTATTTCAAGTCTGGCTGTGCTTTTGAGCTGCTAATTTTTAACAACCATTTTCGTAATGGTTTGAGCAAGAATAGGTTATTACTAAAACATGATTTATATGTTATATAAGGAGGTTAACGTGGATGAAAGCAACTGGTATAGTTAGGCGGATAGATGACCTTGGGCGAGTTGTTATTCCTAAAGAAATTAGACGTACCATGCGCATCCGTGAAGGCGAGCCGCTAGAGATATATGTAGATCGTGAGGGAGAGGTAATTTTAAAAAAGTACTCTCCTATTAATGAACTGGGTGAGTTTGCCAAGGAATATGCAGATTCTCTGCATGAGGCGCTGGGTCATGTGGTTTGTATCGCCGACCGTGACGAAATAATTGCTGTCTCAGGTAACTTCAAAAAGGAATTAATCAAAAAACCCATCAGCAGTACGCTTGAGGAGATCATTAATAACCGACAGACCCAGACAATCGAAGAAGAGCACAGCTTGGCAATGGACGAACGGACGATGTTTAAAAACAGTGTCGTATCGCCCATTATTGCCAACGGGGATGCCATTGGTGCTGTGATCATTACTACCAGCGGGGATGAGCGCATGGGTGAGCTGGAAAGAAAACTCTCAGAAACCGCAGCCTCGTTTTTGGCCAAACAAATGGAAGAATAAACGCCTTGCGGGGCGTTTTTTTTTGTTTATGAGCAGGCCACTGCAGCTTGAGCTAATTTAAGGCTGATATAGCAATGGCCTTGGCGTAAACCTTCAAGGTGTCCGAGGCAATCTGCCGCCAATTAAACTTAACGGCTACATTGCGCTTGGCCTGCCTGGTAAAATGTTGGGCAAGCTCCGGGTTATTGATCAGTTCAGTAATGTAATGGGCCAGCATGGCGGCATCGCCTGGCGGCACACAGTAACCGTCTATGCCATGCTCAATCACATCATGCAGCCCTCCGGTGTCAGATACTACCACGGGCAGACCTGCGGCCATAGCTTCAAGCGCTACGATGCCGAAGGGCTCGTAAAGGCTGGGAATAACAGCCACATCACACTGGTCCAGCAGTTTGTTGCGGTCTTCATCATTGACAAAACCAACAAAGTGCACCTGGTCGGCCACGCCCAGAGACTTGGCTTGTTCGGCCAGTTCCTGCTGATAGGGTCCCTTGCCGGCTATATACAGTTTGACCGGCCCCGCCTTTTGAATAATTGTCGGCAACGCTTCAATTAATATCTGTACACCTTTTTCCGGCACTAACCGGCCCAGGAAGAGAATGTTTTTATCCCGGCCTGACCGGGAGAGCAATTTTTCCCGGTCGGGCAAGATGTTTTTTGGATCAACACCGTTGGGTATCACGGCAATCTTATCAGTTGACTGTTTAAATAAACGGGCGATTTCCTGGCACATATACCGACTGCAGCCGATTAATAAAGTGGCCTGCTCGGTTAGCTCCTGCTCAAGGCTGTGAATATGTTTCTGCAAATCGGTGTGCAGGCCGTGGTTACGCCCGTATTCGGTGGCATGGATAGTGGCCACCAAAGGCAGCTTCATTTGGTCACAAATTTGTTTGCTAGCTTCAACCACCAGCCAATCGTGGGCGTGGACTAGGTCAAAAGGCCCAAACACCTCCACCAATTTTCCGGCCAGTTCCGCCATGCCGTTATTCATCTGGCCCACCCAGTTCATGAAGTCGTTCGAGGTTAGCAATTCAGGCCGGATGCGGTGCACGTGTACGCCTCTATAGAGGGAATAGATACCTCTACTCGATACCGGGCAGGTGATGACGTGGACTTCGTCCCCCAGGGCTGCCAGGGAGCAAGATAAGTCATGAACATGCCTGGCTAGACCGCCCACCGTTTGGGGCGGGTATTCCCAGGATAACATTAGAATGCGGTAGCTGGCACGCGCGGTGGATGGCCGGCCGACCATGTCGCTGCTACAAAAAACATGATAATCAATATCCGGTAGAAATTTGGACCTGGCTTCGATTTCCTCAAGCAAATCTATCTGAATAATTCCAGTACCCGCCATGCGAGCTAGTGCGTTAAAGCGACCGATATGGTTGATAAACCGTTGTTTGGCGTATTCCACAGCTGTGCCCGAATGAATGATGAAAGGCCAGTCGCTGCTTTGAGCCAGCAATAACTCCCGGGCGGCCTGATTTAAACAGCGGGCTTCTAATTCTCGCGCATTCCAGTGCCCGTCAGCCAGTTCGGTCATTTTTTCCTCAGCGTGGTGCAGGTGCTTGTATATCCAGTCTGTGGAGGGGTTAAGCCAGAACTGGTTATAGCCGCCTGCGCCCCAACTGCACATGGGCAATTCAACCACTTGGTTATTCGGGTAAGCTTTAAGATATTCGGCAGGGGTGACCATACGCACGGAACCACTGTTGGCGGCTTCCCGGCAGAGGAAATTAAGCCAGTCCGGGCCTTCGAACCACCAGTGTCCGAATAGTTCGGCGTCATAAGGCGCCAGCACCAGTGGTTGGCGGTGCATTTGGCGGCCTGCCTTTTCCAGTTGCTCACAGCGCCGCTGTACAAAATCCTTGGCATGCTCGGCAGCCCGCTCTCTAGCCAGGTCAGGCTGGTAAGGCTGTTTGTCCGGACCACTGCCGGTGATGCGATGATATTTTAACCCTGTGTCTACCCGGATATTGTTGCCGGGCAGATAAGGACCAATATAATCCAAAGGTAAATCGTAGCCGATATCACGGTAAAATTCCCTGTATATGGGATCACCCGGGTAACCGCTATGCCTGTCCCATACCTGCCGAGAAGACTCAGGGTCACGTCCGAAGGCAGCCACACCTGCGGAAGTGCAGACCGGAGCGAAAGTGCCAAATAGCGAGGTTGGCCGGCTATTGTAGATACCATGACTATCCACAAAGAAATATCTGACCTGATATTCCCTTAATAGTTCATCCAGGCCTGGGGTGTAAGCGCACTCGGGCAGCCACATGCCCGTTGGTGGCTGGTCGAAATAGCTGGTATAAAGCTCTAGAGCTGTTTGGATTTGCGCTCGCCAACTGGACCGGCAGTTCATCAATGGCAAAAACCCGTGCGTTGCGCAGGTGGTGATAAGCTCGAGACAACCTTGCTGCTGCAGCTGCTTAAAGGGGTTAATTAAATTGCCGTTATACCGCTCATACTGTTTTTTTAACTCGGTAAGTTTCTTTAGGTAATAAACGGACAGAGGTTGATACTGGGGAGCATTCTGTAGACGTTCCTGTTCCAAAACGGCCAGTTCAATGGATTTTTCTAAATGCCTGACGTAACGTTCTTGTAATATTTGGTCAGTTAGCATAGTGATTAAAGTGGGGGAAAGAGAAATCGTAAGGCGATAAGGCACCTTATCCTTTTGCATCGACTCAAAAACGTCCAATAACGGCAGATAACATTCGGTTAACGCTTCGAATAGCCATCTTTCTTCCAGCATTTCGGGAGCTTCCGGGTGGTGGATATAGGGGAGGTGCCCGTGTAAAACAATAGCTAGGTAGCCGATATACATAACCTTATCTCCCTTATGATGTGGTTTTGTGGATGCCCATATAAAAGGACATTTGGTTCAGTATTTCCTTAACAGTTATATCAGGTTTGGAGGTGGTGGAAGCGATATTCTTCGGCAGTTGTCCCAACTTCACAGATTGCCATTGGGCCTCCCCCGCTACCCCTAGTGGTTCGGCAGGTGGTACACTGACGCTATTGGATTTGATCAGGCTGTAAAACACCCCGTCTTGTTCCCAACCCATATCTGCCTGGTATTGACTGTCCGCCGGCAGGTCGTTAAAATACCAGTTTTCAGTTGCTACCGGTAAAACTGCGCTTGTTACAAGTCTTGGCTGTTCAGTTGGTTGTTGTTCCGGGGCTAGGGCAAATAAGCGCACGATCAGCTGGTGTCCAGCAACAGCCTTCCATTGACTGAAGGCTAGTTCCCAGTATAAAAAAACAGTATGCGGGGTGACTACCATTAAAACCATTTTATTTTCGTCATACCACTGGGGCAGTTCCATCCGGTCAATGGAACATAACATAAAAATCACCTTCCATTAGAACATTAGTTTGTATTTTCATGTTCCTGCACGCTTGGCATGGCTGTAAACTTGTAAAAAAACTAATTTAAGTATAACAAAATTTATAGAAAATATATACAGTAAAGTGCAGAAGCTGTGTAAAAATAAAAATAATATGGTAATATTGTTTTAATTATTAATTATAAGTTGACTGGTCATATATTATATTAAGGTTTAAAATAAAAAATGATATTTATGTGAGTGGAGTGATTTGAAAATGGCTTCCTATCGCACTGTTACGGTCATACCCCGGATGCCGGGGGAAATTAAGCGCCTGAGGGAATTGGCCTATAATCTTTACTTTAGCTGGGATAATTCTGTTGTCGACTTGTTCAAGGCAATTAACCAGGAATTATGGGAGCAGGTTTACCATAACCCCGTGAAATTCCTATTGCGAGTAAGCGAGGCTGATTTGCAAAAGGCTGCGGTCTGTGAACAATTTCTAACCCAGTACCAGCAGGTGATGAACTCATTTGATAAATATATGCAGCAGCCGACCTGGTATGATACACTTATTGCCCAATGCAGTAGCGCCGGGCAGGAAACCGTAAAGGAGCCTGGAAACGATAGGTCAAATATTTTCGACCGAAATTGTTTAATAGCTTATTTTTCCGCAGAATTCGGCCTGCATGAATCCTATCCCACCTATTCCGGCGGTCTGGGTCTGCTGGCCGGGGATCACTGCAAGGCGGCCAGTGACCTGGGGCTGCCTTTTGTCGGTGTGGGGTTACTATACAAACATGGGTATTTTACTCAACTAATCAATCGGGAAGGACGCCAGGAAGCCCATTACCGTTATCAAAATTTTAATAAACTACCGATTACTCCTGCGCTGGACAGCAGCGGCAAGGAAGTGGTTGTAGCGGTCGAATTGCCAGGGCGGCAGGTGATGGCCCGGGTATGGCATATGCAGGTGGGCAGGATTAGCATTTATTTCCTAGATGCCGATATATCAGCCAACAACCAGAAGGACCGTGAGCTCACCGGCCTGTTATACGGTGGAGACAGTGAGACGCGTATTGCCCAGGAGATACTCTTGGGCATGGGTGGTGTAAGGGCACTGAGGGCTCTGGGGTTGGTGCCCACTGTTTGGCATATCAACGAGGGGCATGCTGCATTTTTATTGGTGGAGCGGCTGCGGGAGCTGGTGGAGGGACAAAAGCTGCCGATTGGTGTGGCGAGGGAAGTGCTGCGGGCAGATACTTTGTTTACCACCCATACTCCGGTGCCTGCCGGACACGATATTTTTAGCCAGGAAATGATAGACCGCTATTTTAGTAATTTTTATGAAAAGCTGGGCATAACCCGGGAACAGTTTATGCAGTTAGCTCTTGATCAGGAGCACGGCGGCTTTAATATGACTTTGCTGGCTTTGAGACAATGTGGTTTTAGTAATGGGGTTAGCCGCTTACACGGTGCTGTCTCCCGTTCCATGTTTCATCACCTGTACCGGGATATCCCTGTGGAAGAAGTGCCCATCGGCCATGTGACTAACGGTATCCATACTATGACCTGGTTGGCCCCGGAAATACGTGAGCTGTTCGATAAGTATTTGGGGGAGACGTGGGAAAGATTGATTGCTGATTCCTCAGATTGGGAGCAGGTGGAGGACATACCCGGACGTGAGCTGTGGGGCATCCATATGGACTTGAAAGAAAAGATGGTATTGTTGGCCCGCCGGCATATCCTCCAGCAACGGGTGCGTAACCATGAAACGCTTGACCGAATTAAAGAGGTGGAAAGTTATCTGCGCCCCGAAGTGCTCACCATTGGTTTTGCTCGCCGTTTTGCTACTTATAAGCGAGCCGGCTTATTGTTCAGGGATAAAGAAAGACTGGCCGCGCTGGTCAATGACCCCGAATGCCCGCTGCAGCTGATTTTTGCCGGCAAGGCCCATCCTGCAGATAAGCCCGGTCAGGAATTAATCAAGATAATTAACGATGTCACTGAAGATGACCGGTTTAGAGGTAAAGTTATCTTTTTAGAAAACTATGATATTAATATTTCGCGTTATTTGCTGCAGGGGGTAGATGTGTGGCTAAATACACCCCGCCCCCCGATGGAGGCCAGCGGTACCAGTGGTATGAAGGCCGCTGTAAATGGCGTGCTTAATTGCAGTGTTCCGGACGGCTGGTGGCCGGAGGCCTATAATGGTGAAAACGGTTTTGCCGTGGGCAGCGACTGGGAGTTTCCTGACGATGATGACCGGGATGAACATGATTTTTATGCATTGTATGCGCTGCTGGAGAAGGTAATTATTCCGGCGTACTACGAGCAAACAGCCGGCCTGCCTAAAAAATGGGTAAATTGGATGAAAAATTCCATTAAAACCATTGCCCCCTATTTCAGTACCAGGCGAATGGTGCTTGAATATACTAACAACTATTACATGCGGGCTAGCGAAAGAAGCCAAATATTTTGTGCTGAGGGCTATAAGGTAGGTAGTGAATTATACGAGTTGAAAAAGTTTTTACGAGAAAACTGGCACAAAGTACAGATAAGCAGCGTAGAAACCAGCGGTGCCGAAAATATGTACCCGGGGGAAAAACTAACGGTACGGGCTACCGTTGAACTGGGCCCGGTACCCCAAACACAGGTATGCGTAGAAATAGTGTACGGTGAAGCTACCAGGAGGGGCGTGAAGATGGTTAAAACCGCCCCAATGCATAAGGAGGAGAACACTAATGGTGAGCAGAGGCGGCTTGTTTATACGGGAGATATCAGCTTGCCCCAGGGAACCTATGCCTACACAGTACGTGTTCGCCCGTACAGCCCTCATTTTGCCCATAACTTTGAATTGCCTCTGGTTTGCTGGGCAGCATCTCTGTAAAATATTAGTCCAGTCCTATAACCAGGAAGCAGCCGGTTAAAATCGAGAGGTGCTTATGAAAGAAAAGTCGTTACAGCAATTATACAGCCGGATTATCAATTGTCGATGCCCGTGCCCGGGTGAAAGGACAGGAGGCTTACTGGTCAGGGAACACGGTAATCCCGGCAAGCGCATTGTTTTTTTAGGTGAAGCACCCGGGGCGGAGGAGATCAAGCAAGGCATGCCCTTTGTCGGCCAGGCCGGGCGAAATCTGGAAGGCTATCTGCAGTTGGCCGATCTGGAGCGTAAAGATATCTTTATAGTGAATACTGTAAAATGCCGCCCTACCCAAAACAACGGGCGGGCCAACCGCAAGCCCGGGGTCTGTGAAATAAAATCTTGTGCCCATTGGCTGGATGAAGAGTTAGCGATACTATCACCCTGGGTGATTGTTACGCTGGGTGATGTAGCCCTGAAAAGGCTGGGCGGCGGTAAAAGTAGGCGGATAAGTGACTGCCACGGCCAACCTTTTAGCCTGGAGAGATATACTGTTTTTCCCATGTACCACCCGGCGGCAGCTATTTACCGCCGGGCTTTAACGGAGGTAATCGAGGGGGATTTTAAAAAGCTGGGCAACTGGCTGAAAGAGATGAAACAGTAGGAGGAAATGAAAAATATTTCATCTCCTCCTACTGTGTTAATAAAACATTAAACTTATTGAATTTCCAGCTAGATTATACCTGCCTCAGCGAGGGCTTTCATTCTTTCATTGGAAAACTTCAAAATACCTCGGTAAATCTCATCGTTGTGCTGCCCCAGTGTCGGCGGCGGGCTGTCCACACTGCCCGGAGTTAACGACAATTTGGGCACAATACCCGGCACTCGAAACTTACCGAGACCGCCGGGGTACTCTGTTTCGACAAACATTTTCCGGGCTTTTATTTGCGGATCCTCAACCATTGTGTCCACGCCATGCACTTTGGCGCTGGGGACACCGGCCTCGGCTAGGATTAAAACAATCTCTTCGACTGTCTTGTG
This sequence comes from Desulfoscipio geothermicus, assembly GCA_016841905.1. GTDB lineage: Bacteria > Bacillota > Desulfotomaculia > Desulfotomaculales > Desulfallaceae > Sporotomaculum > Sporotomaculum geothermicum_C. The sequence continues at coordinate 14,297 of JAENYF010000063.1, forward strand.
ACTCACCCAAGCCTGAACCGCTTCATCGACGTCATCGACATTTAAAACGCGAGCCGAGGGTGTGGCAAAGTTCGGGTGCTCAATTAGCTCTTCCCGTCCCATCGCCCGGCATAACTTATCCCACAGATTATTGCTGGTAACCCCGATGACCACATAACCGTCCCGGGCAGTATAAGTATTATAGGGTGCCACCCAGGCAATGCGGTTGCCCACCCTTTTCTCTTTTAAGCCCAAGAGGTCGTAATTGGGCACCAGGTTTTCCAGAATCGCGGCCACGCTATCCACCAAAGCGCAGTCAACATATTGTCCTAATCCTGTCTTTTGCTTATAGTGCAGTGCGGCTAAAGTTCCATAAGCGGCAAACATTCCGGCCAAAGAGTCGGCTATAGCGTTGCCTGTCCGCATGGGCAGGCCATCCGGCATGCCGGTCATACCCATTAACCCCCCGATAGACTGGGCAACATAATCTAAACCGGTCCTGTCTCTATATGGTCCGGTTTGCCCGTAGCCTGAGATAGAAGTCATTATAATGCCCGGGTTAATTTCTTTTAATTGTTCATAACCAATGTTCCACTTGGCCATGGTTCCCGGCCGGTTGTTTTCCACAACGATATCGGATATTTTAGCTAAATCCCTGAAGATTTGCTGGCCTTCCGGTTTGCGCAGGTCTAAGGTAATGCTTTTTTTGTTGCGGTTGTTGGACAGAAAGCAGTGCCCACGCCATTAACCTGTGGATAGGAATGGCGGTGTTCGTCTCCAAAGCCCGGTAGCTCGATATGTAAAACTTCCTCTCCCATGTCCGCCAGTAATATTTCTGCATAAGGACCGGCCAACATTCTGGTTGCTCCTAATACCCGTTCCTTAACACAAATTTTTATCTTTTAAATTATTTCAAGTTCTTTCTCAATCGACGAAATTCCTCTTTTTCAGATGTGCCAAGTATTTGAACACCACAATCAGGGAAACAACTATTCCCCTGGACTCTAGCTCTTGTTGGAAGTCTTGCGGTTTTTTTTGTATTTAAAATAATGTCGAACACTGTGTAAAATAGTCATACATTGTAAGAAAGTATGACAGACAATGTCATAACAATCGCATAAGCGCCGGGCGCTGGTATGCTTTCTTGTAATCCAGTTTACAGGGATATTAGTCGTATTTCCTGTGATAGCAAAAAATAGTCATAAAAGCTCTACCATATACCACTGCAAGCACAATTCTTTGCCTAACTCAAACAACCCGGATGATATAAATGCTCTTACTAAAAATCTTAAAAAACAAAGGCTGATAGGACGCAAAAGGAACAAGATTTGCAGTACGTAAAGTTATGCAAATATTAAAACACAGACTTTTCAGACATACATGATTTTTCATAACAATTTGGAAGTTGGAAAATTATTTGCTGAGGGAGGTGAGGTCTATGGCCTAATACATTATATCATATGTATACATTGTGACGGCGCACCGATGAAGAACCGTTATCTAAAAGCATGTTAAGAGTGGGGTTATCTTTTATTATCACAGTTCGATTAGGATAGCACAGAAAGGTGTGGTTAAAAAGATAAAGTTATTGAATAACAATGTTTGTGTTCACTAGCGTTGCATAAAAGTGGTTTTCCATTTTCAAGGTTATGTCTAAAATAG
>JAENYF010000002.1:0-114575 GCA_016841905.1 Desulfoscipio geothermicus
TTTTAAGTGTTTTTCAAGCTTGACGTTTATAAATTCTATTTATACAACGCTAGTGTATGTTGGTTAATTTTTGTAGGGGGTGTGGATAGTGAGTTACCTAGCCTTGTACCGGAAATGGCGGCCGCAGCAGCTGGTTGATATTGTTGGACAGCTGCATGTTACAGAGACGCTACGCAACGCATTGATGGCAGGCAAAGTGAGTCACGCCTATTTATTTTGCGGGCCCCGGGGCACAGGCAAAACAAGTACGGCCAAGGTGCTTGCCAGGGCGATAAACTGTCTTGAGCAACAAAATGGAGAACCTTGCAACCAGTGCCGAAATTGCCAGGAGATATTGTCCGGCGCAACTATGGATGTAATTGAAATTGATGCTGCGTCCAACCGTGGCATTGATGAAATACGGGAGTTGAAAGAGAATATTAAATTTTATCCCTCGCTTGGCGGTAAACGGATATACATAGTGGATGAGGTGCATATGCTCACCAACGAAGCGTTCAATGCACTGTTAAAAACATTGGAAGATCCACCAGGGCATGTTGTATTCGTACTGGCTACTACGGAGTCGCACAAGGTACCCCTAACTATACTGTCCCGCTGTCAGCGCTTTGATTTTCATCCTATTTCGGATGAACTCATTGCTCAGCGTCTGGAAATGGTAGCGGAGAAAAGTAATTTTAAGGTAAGCGGAGAAGCGGTTCGGGTGATCACCCGGGCTGCCGGAGGCAGTTTGCGGGATGCCTTAAGTGTGTTGGAACAGGCTCTTTTACTCTGCGGAGAAACTGCCGTTACCGCTGATACGGTGCATAATATTTTGGGTACGGTAGCCGATGATGTACTTTTTGAGCTGACTACCGGGTTGGCAGAAAAAAAGGCGGCTTCAGTAATAAAGCAAGTGGCTGATGTTGTTGCCGAGGGTAAAGATTTAAGGCAATTCACCAGGGAATTGACGGAATGCCTGCGCAGGTTGCTAATGGCTATATTGTCACCAGAAGGGAAGGGGGAAGTAGGACTTGGTATGCCCCCAGCAAGATTATCAAAGTTATTTACGCGCCAACAATTAACCAAGGCTTTGGGCATCCTGGTAGAGGCAGAACAGGTCATGCGCCGCAGTGCTTATCCGAGGGTTGTGCTGGAGTTGGCACTGGTGCGAGTTATGGACGATAGCTATAGTCTAGCTGTAGATGAATTGTTGCCTAGAATTGAGCGTCTTGAACAAATGCTGACCAATGGGGAACAGCGGAAAAACAATGCGCCTGAACCAAGTGAACATTATAGGAAAAACATCCAGCGAGCAACCCTTAAATCTACAGTTGTTGAAGAAAATAACCAGCTAAACTTCCAGAATGATGGTCAGCAGCTCAAAATGGGTAATACTAAAGTTAATCCCCGGTCTGTAGTAAGTTCGGAGAAACCAAATAATGAAACTCCGAATTTGGTAACGGCTACCATAGAACAGGCATTAGAACCGTCTTTTCCTGCAACTCCAATAGCTTCGTTTGAATCCGGTGGTGCTGCATCTGTTCCCGTCCAAATTGCCGGTAATAAGACGCTTAAGGACTTTGATTATAATATGGAACAAGTTATGAAATGGTGGCCGGAAATAATGGCGGTTGTTAAAAAGACCAACCCGGTTGCTTTTACCTGTTTATGTCAGACCTGGCCAGCAGAAATTAATAAGCATTGTTTAGTGCTTGGTGTGCCTCGGGGAGATGTTTTTATCAAGAATATGACTGAGGACCCAGACGTCAGACAATTATTAACCCAAACGCTAAATTCAGTAACCCGTTTGACTTGGCAAATACGCTGCCATTTTTATGATAACCCGCCGCAGAGCTGGCCAAAAAGATCAGAGCAATTGGATGCAAAAGAAGCGATAAGCCTGTTTCAGGGGGAAATGATATCCCTGGGAAAGGATTAGATAATAAATAAGGAGGTACTAGATATGGGTGGAAATATGGCTAAAATGATGAAGCAAGTACAAAAGATGCAGGCGGACATGGCTAAAATGCAGGAAGAACTAGCTAACCGAACAGTGGAAAGCACTGCTGGCGGCGGTGTGGTGCGGGTAGTGGCCAATGGTCGCCAGGAAATCGTGTCTGTTGAAATTAAGCCCGAAGCGGTGGACCCGGAAGACGTAGAAATGCTTCAGGACCTGGTTTTAACTGCAGTCAATGAAGCTTTAAAACTAGCTCAGGATATGATGACCAAGGAAATGGGCAAATTAACCGGTGGGCTTAATATACCCGGATTATTTTAAAAGTGAAACAATTGCAATACGCTAATGCGTTGACACGCTTAATCGGTGAATTGGCCAGGTTACCCGGGATTGGGTCCAAAACTGCGCAACGTTTGACCTTTTTTTTATTGAGCGCTCCCCCGGAGGTAGCCGTCAATCTAGCTGAAGCCATCAGGGAGGCTCGTGAAAAGGTGCGACGCTGTTCTGTGTGCGGCAACCTAACTGATGTAGAGCCCTGCGCGGTATGCGCAAGCGAGATGCGCAACAAGAAGTTTATTTGCGTGGTGCAGGATCCCCGTGATGTGGCGGCTATAGAAAAATACCGTGGTTATAAGGGCGTTTATCATGTGTTGCACGGCGTTCTTTCGCCTTTGGCGGGTGTAGGGCCACAGGAACTAAATATCCAAGGTCTATTAGCGAGGCTGGCTGATGGTGCTGTGCAAGAGGTTATTTTAGCCACTAATCCAGATGTGGAAGGTGATGCTACGGCACTTTATTTGGCCCGGTTAATTAAGCCCCTGGGAATAAAGGTGACCAGAATAGCTCATGGCCTGCCGGTGGGCGCACACTTGGAATACGCTGATGAGGTAACCCTAGGTAAGGCAATTGAAGGACGGCGGGAAATAGAATAAAAGTAATTTTTTCCATTATTACCCCATATATTATTTATTATAATGATTGGGGTGTTAATCGTGGAATGGTTTTTATTGGTTATTGGGTTGCTTATACTGGGGTTGTATGTTAATGCAACAATAATGCCTAGAACGTTGCGATGGCTCTTAAGGTTGGCCGGGTACTTGGTTATCGGTACGGTACTGTTAGTATTGCTTAATTGGGGACTGGGATATTTGGACATGCATGTGGCTTATAACCCCTTTACTGTGCTAGTGGCTGGTATTTTGCGATTGCCCGGCCTGGTAGTGTTAGTTTTAATGAGCCAGTGGTTTGTATGAAAATAAAAGATAAATTCGAACTATGAGATGCTCTTCCTCAAGATAAATGAGGAAGTTTTTTTTATGCTCGTAACGAAATAACAAAGCCTGAAAGCCAGATTGTTTCCGAATAAGTCTAGTGACAAATATGTGGTAAAAAGTTCAATTTCTTATTATTTTATTTGGAGTATCTAGAAAAAGGTTGAATAATAGAGAACGCTTATTAGATAAATCATAACTTGTTCCTTAGTGGTTCAAGGCTTAGATAGCTATTGCACTAAGGTTTAAGAGACAGCTTATTCGTGTGCACTAATACACACTAGTTGATAGGTTTACTTCGTTTGGTGGGGGATATTTGTAATTAGGTCGGTCATAAATCAGCAATTGCTAATAAAAAAATTCATAAAACGTTTCTAGATAATAAAAACTATAATACAAGATTTATAAAAAATTTATTTGCGGGGGTGAATATTATAGGCCCGCGGTTAGTTGAGGCTTACGTTGGGGAATATGCCAGCGGGAAAAGCGAAGTGGCCGTCAACAGAGCGCTTGATTTGGCTGCCATTGGCAGGGAGATTACCCTGGTGGATTTAGATATTGTTGAACCGTGTTACACGCTGCGACCCATAAAAAATGAGCTGCGGCAAAAAGGAGTAACCGTGCTGGCCTGGGAAACCAAAGATACCATAGGATTGGGTGAAGCAGGCAACGTGCTCCGAGCTGAAAATCGTTGGGCTTTACGCCGGACCGGGGATATTGTGCTGGATATTGGTTATGGGGTAGAAGGAGCTAAAACCTTAAACCTGTTGGAAGGGGCGAGTTCGGAGCCTGATTTAAGGATCTATGTTGTGATAAACATTGCTAGGCCAATGACAGGCAGTATTGCGGAAATAGTGGATTACACCCGGGAGTTGGGTAAAGTACACGGTATTATAAACAACAGCCATCTGGGACACGAAACCGATTTGGACATTGTTCAGCAGGGGGTTCAGATGGTAGATGAAGCGGCTCGGCAGTTGCAATTGCCGGTGGTGGCCACAACTGCAGTTATGGAAATCGCGTCGTTGATTGGACCAGTGGATATGGCTGGACACCCGGTTAGAAAATTGGCTAGGTATATGCCGCGAACTTTTTGGTAAGATAAGTTTCCAGAGGAGTTAAGATTCAGGAGGTGTAAAGTTAATGCTGGAAAAAGTGATAGAGGGTGAAAAAAAAGTGTTTATGACCGGTAACGAAGTGGTTGCCTGTGCTGCGGTTGCAGCACAGGCTGAAATCATGTACGGTTACCCTATAACACCGCAGAATGAAATTATGCATTACTGGGCTAGGCTGATGCCCAAGTATGGCCTTAAGTTTTTACAGACCGAGGATGAGTTGTCGGCGGGATTTACCACCGCGGGAGGCGTGTTGGCGGGTAGAAGGGTCTTTACGGCTACTGCCGGACCGGGCAACACTTTAATGCAAGAGCCTTTGAGCATGGCTGAAGCCATGCGGCTGCCTGTAGTAGTGATTGTTCAGCAGCGCGGTGGTCCTTCCACGGCTACGGTAATTTACTCTCAACAGGAAGTTACCATGACTACTCTGGGTGGCAACGGTGAGGGGTTAAGAGTGGTTTACTCTACGGCTACTCACCAGGAGCTTTTTGATTATACCATTAAAGCTTTTAACACCGCCTGGAAATATCGCTTTCCCACCTTTGTATTAGGCGACGGCTACCAGGCTAAGATGAGAGAGTCGCTAACCATATATGAGCCGGAATTAAGAGGCATTACCATGGTGCCTACTGAGCCTTTTGTAGGACGGGATGGCATGCCGGGAGTGGATAGGGAACCAACCCATTTAAGAAATACATATAACGTGGAAGAAGAGCTCTACGAAGTGCTGGAGAAATACCTGGCAGATTACGCTAGGGTAGCACCGAAAATTGCAGAATACGAGGTCTTTGATATTAAGGATGCTGATCTGGTAGTAATTTCACATGGTGTAGTTTCTCGGGCATGTAAAGCAGCAGTTAAAGAACTGCGTGAAGAAGGTTACAGAGTGGGGTATTTTCGTCCCATCACCCTGCGCCCGCTGCCAGTGGAGCAGCTGCGGGAGGTAGCCGGCAAAACCAAGCAGCTGCTGGTGGTTGAATCCTCCAATGGTCAGCTGGACAGGTTGATTAAAGAAGCTATTTATGGCAGCACAGCGGAGATGCTCTCCTTGTTTAAGCCAGGTGTGGGTGTAACTACCGAGGAAGTAGTTGCTCGAGTGAAAGGGATTAAAGGTTAAGGTCAACGAGCAACGAGGTCAGATTGTTAATGTTGATGAGACGGAATATAGATAAAAGGCTGGTTTAAGGAATTGGTATTCATAGGGATAAGGAGGTACATTAATAAATGGCTAAGCCGGTAAAAATTATTCTGGCTGGTGAGGGCGGTCAGGGAGTACAATCAGTGGCTGAAATTATTGCCGAGGCGGCTAATGAAGAAGGTCGCGAGGCGCTATATATACCTAATTTTGGTGTAGAGCAGCGGGGCGGTGTATCTGTGGCTTACCTGCAAATTGGCGATGAGCCCATTGGAGCACCCAAGTTTCTGATAGGTGATATTGTTATAGCACTCAGTGACCGAGCGGTTCGTCGTACCAAGCAGTATGCAGGACCTGATACTTTGTTTGTTTACGATTCCAGTATAAAGGATATTGAAAATGAACTACCCAAGAACGTTAAAAAAGTATTGGGTATTCCCGCCATTGAGGTATCGAAGAAGGAGCTACATCCCCGTGTTTTTAACATCATTATCATGGGTGCGGTGCTAAAGGCTTCTGGAGTGGTAACTGTAAATAACGCTAAGGTGGCTCTGGAGCAACTGCTAGGTTACAAATTCGAAAAGGATCCTAAGCTCCGGGAACTGAATTACCGGGCTCTTGAGCGCGGTGTTGAATTGGTAGGCCAGCATATTGTAGAGGAGGGTATGTTAAATGGCTCAAACCTTCAGTGGACGAACCTTGGAAGTAGAAAAGGCTTTTTGGACACTGTTTCCGGGCCTTTGTAAGGGATGCGGCCTGTGTATTGAAAAGTGTCCGAAAAAATGCATGAGCTGGTCCGATGTACTGGGGGTATATGGTACGCCTTCTGTGGAGATAAACGATGAGTGTATTGCCTGCGGGATCTGCCAGAATTTCTGTCCGGATTGCGCTATAGTAGTGGAGAAAAAGAAATAGTAGTATATGGAAGCTGGGGGGGCAATTCCCCCGCAGCTTTTTTGTATGGCAGGGACCGGGGTCGGGTTCATTACATATACTGATAAGGGTGATGTGATGAGCGGGCGCGTATGTTTTTTTTGCGGATCTGACCTGGTTGTTGAACAAGGTATCTATTTTCGAGGTTACTATATTTGCTCGAACTGCGAGGATAAAATTTGTCATTTAACCGGGGACAGTGTAAATTATGAGTTTTATAGAAATGGGCTTAAAAGAATATGGTGTTTGTTGGATAACTGTTCACCTTCTGGTAATCCCTGTTTTTGAGCCAGCCGTGCTCTGAGGTGTGCCATTTCTAAATCGCATTTAATTTGACGAAGGGTAGCTAAATTAATCCCGGTGCGAAATGTAATTTCCATATCAGAGCTACCCTTTTTCCAGGCCCGGATTAAGCTTGGAACATTAGTTCGGTACTTTTGAGAAAGTTTGGTTGTGTTGATATTTGTTGCCTTCACACTATTTTCACACTCCTTTCATATTCTATTATTTAGTTTAGCCGTTGTCAGCAGCTTTATGATGTTAATGTAATGAAATTGAGGGTTAAAAAAGGTATAGCTTGTGGCTAGTAAGTTGACTATATGATAAAATAATATGTTATTAATTTTACAGGAGTAAATCATTGTCGAGCAAGCAGGTGCACACTACTTTAGTAGATGCTTTAAAAAAATATAACCAAAATGAAGCTGTACGTTTACATGTACCCGGCCACGGCGGCGGACCGGGACTGCCACTAACGATGCAGCAAGGTAATCTGCCAGGCTGGGATGTTACTGAACTAGCTGGGTTGGATGACCTTCACAACCCGGTGGGAGTGATCGCTGCAGCTCAACGAGGCGCTGCAGAGCTATACAGCGCCCGATATACTTTTTTTTTAGTGAATGGCACTACGGTTGGTTTGCAGGCTTTAATTGCAGCTACTTGCAGTGAAGCCCGGGCGCTGGTTCTGCCGCGCAACGTGCACCGGTCGGTGCTAGGCGGTTTGGTGCTCAGTGGTGCCCGTCCCGTGTTTATAGCGCCGGTTATTGTACCCGGATTTAATTTTGCGGCCGGATTTTTGTTGGACAAATTGGAGGACGCTTTTCAACAAAACCATGAAGTAGGCGCAGTTTTAGCTGTACATCCCTGTTATTATGGGGTGGTGGGTGATTTAGCCGGCGTGGTTAAACTTTGCCGGCAGTACGGGGTGCCTTTGCTGGTGGATGAGGCCCATGGCACACACTTGCGTCTGCACCCTGATCTGCCTGCTGACGCACTGACTCTGGGCGCTGATGCTGTGGTGCAGAGTGTACATAAGACTGGGGGCGCGCTGACTCAGGCATCCTGGTTGCACCTGGGCAGTGATCGAATAGCTCGGGAAAAAGTGGCAAATGCGCTACGCTTGCTACAGACAAGTAGCCCTTCATATATTTTAATGGCCTCTCTGGATGCGGCTAGGCGCCAACTGGCTTTAAATGGCCGAAATATGCTTGAGGAGTTATTAAACATAGCTAGTGAGGCAGCGTGGAGGCTTAACAAAATTCCGGGTCTGGCTGTGCTGAGTAATGAACACCTAGGTTGGTTAGGTGCCTTTGATTATGACCCTACCCGTCTGGTTATTTCGGTTCGGGGGCTGGGTGCTAGCGGGTATGAGGTAGCCCGGCAGTTGGCCTCTTTATATGGTATATACCTGGAAATGTCCGATTATTATAACTTGGTGGCGGTTTTATCACTGGGCACAGATCGGGCGGGTGTGCTAAAATTGGTGAGTGCTTTAGCCGAAATTAGCCGGTCAATAGGGGCGGGACATCATATTGGCCAAAATTGTCAAGGACAGCAGGGACTTGATTGGAGCCAATTACTGCCGCCACAGGTTATGACACCGCGACAAGCTTGGCTGGCGGGGCAAAAAAAAGTATTGTTGGAGGAATCCCGGGGATTAGTATGTGGGGAATTAATTGCAGTTTACCCACCTGGTATAGCGGTAATTTATCCTGGAGAAGAAATTACCCCCGAAATCATAGAATATTTACGACAAGTGCGGGAAATGGGTGTGCACATTCAGGGTGCTGCAGATCCTACGCTTACATCATTGCTTGTCGTTGATGTGTAAGTCTTTATAGTATTAAACATTTGACCATTCGAGAAAAAGGGAGCTATAGGCAATTGCTAGCGGGTAAATTTATTGTATTTGAAGGTATTGATGGAGCAGGCAAAACTACACAGATGCAGTTATTGGCTGGATTTCTCCAAAACAACGACATACCAGTGTTGTGTACCCGTGAACCCGGTGGGACTCAGATTGGGGGCAGACTGCGCGAGGTGCTTTTGGACCGGTCCTGCCATGACATGAGCCACCGTACCGAGGCTTTTCTTTACGCAGCGGATAGGGCTCAACATGTTGCTGAAATCATAAAGCCCGCATTAAACAGCGGGGTAACGGTGCTTTGTGACCGTTTTGTCTATTCTACCCTAGCCTACCAAGGTTGGGGGCGGAATATGGATATAGAATTGCTGCAGCAAATAAACGAACTGGCTACCGATGGGTTGCTCCCGGATGCAGTGGTGCTTTTGGATATACCGGTGCTGGTCGGCTTACGCCGAGTATTAGAACATCGCTCTCCTGATCGGTTAGAGGGTGAGCAACAAGCTTTTTTCCAGCGGGTGCGGGATGGTTATCTGGAACAGGCCGCTAGGTTGCCAAAAATTTTTCGAGTATTACAAGGAGATGGAGCGGTTGAAGAGGTGCACAGGCACATTTTGGAAACGCTCAGCGATTTATAGACAGTAGGCCGGTCTTATGAACAAGGCATTTTATTGTTTGGAGGATTAGAGAGATGCTGTCTCTACGGGACGTAGTGGGGCACGAACAGGTAGTTAAAAGCCTTCAAAGTGCCCTGGCTAATAATTTTGTCAATCATGCCTATATTTTTAGCGGTCCGACGGGGCTGGGCAAAAAAACCGCCGGGTTGGCTTTTGCCCGGGCATTATTGTGTCGCTGTAGTCAGGGAGATGCTTGCGGTGAGTGTGACGATTGTAACCGTTCAGGACATGGCTTGCATCCTGATTTACACATTATCAGCCCGGAAGGAAACTCCATTAAAATTCACCAATTACGGGCCGTGCAGGAAAGTGCCGCTATTACCGCTTTTGGTATGGGCAGACAGGTTTTTTTGATATTACAGGCTGAAAAAATGACCCAAGCTGCCGCTAACTGTTTTTTGAAAACGCTTGAGGAGCCTTCTGCTGGAGTAGTGTTTATACTGGTTACTGATGACCCGGCTGGTATGCTGCCAACCGTGCTTTCTCGCTGCCAGCAGTATCGCTTTAGTCCCCTGTCTAGAGAAAAAGTGTCGCAGGTTTTAGCTAATAAGGGTTCTGGGGCGTGTTATAGTGTAGAAAGTGCCCAGGTGGCAGCAGCGTTGTCTGAAGGATGTCCTGGGCGAGCGCTGGCAATGCTTGAGGATCCCGATAAGCGTATTTCCAGGTTAGAGTTGTTAATGCGTATAGTGCGCGAACGGCCGGGCAGTGCACTTATACCGGTGGATGAACTGACAGAACGGGAAGACCTGGTGGAATTTATCAATTGTGTAATTTTTTCTTTTAGGGATGTTTTAATTTGGCAGTTAACGGGTTCTACAGAACTGTTGATTAATGTAGACAGGCATTCAGATATTATCGAGTTGGCTGGTGCTTATGTAAAGCCAGAGGTAATGGATATACTGATAACGGCGGGAAAATCGTCAGGTTATCTGGCAAGCAATGTAAACCAACGCCTTGTGCTGGACTCTTTATTATTTAAAATAACCGGCCAGTGGGATGATGATCGGGGGTAGTGGATATTGCCGTATGCTGTAGTAGGGGTGCGTTTTAAAGCTGCGGGTAAAATATATTATTTTGATCCCGGGGAGCTGAATTTATCAGTAAACGATGGGGTTATTGTGGAAACGTCAAGGGGTATTGAGTACGGAACAGTGGTGATTGGTCCTCGGGAAGTTCCTGATGAAGAAGTGGTAGGTGCGTTAAAAATGGTTCTGCGGAGGGCTAATGATGATGATTTGGAACAGCTGCAGGCAAATCGGGAGAAAGAAGCCCGGGCTATGGAGATCTGCTTGGAAAAAATTGAAGGTCATGGGCTGCCTATGAAGCTGGTGGATGTTGAGCAAACCTTTGGTGGTAATAAAATTATCTTTTATTTTACTGCTGATGGACGAATAGATTTCCGTGAACTAGTCAAAGATTTAGCTGCGATCTTCAGAACCCGTATTGAATTACGTCAGATTGGTGTGCGAGATGAGGCCAAAATGATTGGCGGGCTGGGTTGCTGTGGTAGGGAGCTATGTTGTGCTACTTGGCTGGCCGATTTTGCTTCGGTATCCATTAGAATGGCCAAAGAACAAAACCTTTCACTAAATCCCACTAAAATTTCGGGTATTTGTGGCCGATTAATGTGCTGCTTGAAATTTGAAAACGAGGTTTACGAGCAGGCCAGAGAAGGTTTTCCCGAACTTGGTAAAAGAGTAACTACTCCCGATGGCAATGGCCGGGTGAGTAGTATTAATATTATTAAGCAAACGATTAATGTTGAGCTGCGTGAGAGTAAGTTGGTCAAAGAGTATCCATGCAGCCTAATCGAAGTGGAATCCGTGGAAGGTGATTATGTTGAAGCCCCTAATGATAAAAATGAAGGCACTGGAGGCCAGGGCACAAGATCTGTTGTCCGAAATCAAAAATCTGAAAGATGTTGTCGAGGTGCTCGAAACAGAAAATGCAAGGCTACGCCAACATTTGATCCTGATGTATAAGCAAGATAGGAATGAAGTCGGTTTAGGTGTTTCACCCAATAAGGTAACGGGGCAACAAAACTTGACTAATTTGTATAACCAGGGTTTTCATATATGTAATATATATTTTGGCCAAATGCGGGAAAGCGAGTGTTTATTTTGCGCCGCTTTTTTGCTTCGCGAACAGGGGTGATGGTTGAGCATGATAGGGAAAACCGGTGGCGTCTTATACCTTTGTGCTACACCGATCGGTAATTTAGAAGATATCACCTTACGGGCACTTAAAGTGTTACGGGAGGTAGACTTGGTTGCGGCTGAAGACACTCGTCATACCCGCAAGTTGTTTAGCTATTATGGTATTCACACTGCTCTGACCAGCTATCATGAGCATAACCGGCAGGTCAAGGGTGGCTATCTTATAGAACAGTTAACCGGTGGCCGAAATGTGGCTTTGGTTAGTGATGCTGGAACGCCAGGTATTTCCGACCCGGGTGAAGAACTGGTAAAGGCGGCTCTGGAAAATGGTATTGAGGTGACACCGCTACCAGGACCCAGTGCTTTGTTGGCTGCTCTGACTGTATCCGGCCTACCGCTGGCTAGGTTTGTATTTGAAGGTTTTTTGCCCATCAAGCACAAAGAACGCTGCAAGCGGCTGGCTGAACTAGCAGAGGAACCCAGGACAATTGTTTTGTATGAGTCGCCTCATCGGTTGTTGAAAACGTTAGGTGAATTGGTTGATGCTTTTGGTAGGCGGCAGGCATGTGCCGCCCGGGAACTAACTAAAATGCATGAGGATGTACGGCGCGGTACATTAGCCCAGCTGCAAGAGCAATTCGAAAGCCAGTCGCTTAGGGGTGAATTTGTGCTGGTTATCGAAGGCTGTTCCGTAAAAAGTGAGCAAGAACAATTAATAGGTAGAAATTTTGCCCTATCGCCGGAGGAGTTCGTGCATATGCTGCAGGAGGAAGGAGTACCTCCCAGTAAGGCGATAAAAATAGTATCCCGCCTGAGGAATATCCCCCGGCGGGAATTGTACAAAGAAATAAATAACTCCAAATAAAATTATTCACTAACTTATGTATCAAACACTACATTGCTTCTTTATCTTCTTTTACATTTTCAAACATGGCCAGAGCGCAACTCCGGCAGACCAGTTTGCCTTTGTAATGCTGTACATCAGTAGCATTGCCGCAGAATACACAGGCGGGCTCATATTTCTTTAAGATAATTTTTTCTGCATCAACGTAAATTTCTAGAGCATCTTTTTCATCAATGCCTAGTGTACGACGTAATTCGATAGGAATTACCACGCGGCCAAGCTCGTCCACTTTTCTTACAATACCAGTTGATTTCATGTCGTCCCCTCCTTAACAACAAAACATTTTCGACATATATTGATTTAAATCCACAAGTAAATGGTACCAGTGATGGCAGTAAAAGTCAACATATTTTTAAAAATTAATGGTTTTTTTTGTATAAAAGTTCTTGATTTAGGGAAAACTTGACAAGATAGACTGCTTTACTTTAAAATCAGTATGTCGATACAGGTTATGATGGAGAGGAGTAAGTGCGGAAGAACCGCCCAGCGAGTGGGGTAGGTGTGAGCCCACCGGGGAAACCGTATTGAACATGGCTCCGGAGCTGTTGGCTGAATGCAATAGTAGGCCGAACCGGTTAAGCGCCGTTATCAGCTTGAGGTACAGGGAAATAATTTCCCCTGTACCAAAATGAGGCCTTTTTATATTTAAAAAGGTGGAATAAGGGTGGTAACGCGGAAAGTATTTTTCGCCCCTGGGTAAACCGGGGGCGTTATTTATTTTTAAACGATGTATACTAGATAGCTATTATTAAAAAACAGTTGTGATTTACTGTAAATTTTATTATTTCAGGGAGGATCATTATATGCAAACCAATAAAACATTTTACATAACGACACCGATTTATTATCCTAGCGATAACCTTCATATTGGCCATGCCTATACCACGGTGGCGGCCGACGCACTGGCCCGGTTTAAAAAACTTACCGGCCATGAAGTTAGGTTTTTAACGGGTTCTGACGAACATGGTCAGAAAATTGAGCGCTCGGCCCGTGAGCGAGGTGAGACACCACAGGAGTATGTTGACAAAATTGTAGCAGGTTTTAAGAATCTCTGGCATAGTTTAAATATCAGCTACGATGATTTTATTCGCACTACTGAAGACAGACATAAAACCGTAGTACAAAAAGTTTTCCAAAAGTTATACGATCAGGGAGATATTTATAAGTCCAGTTATAAAGGGTGGTACTGTACGCCTTGCGAAACACTTTGGACAGAGGCACGCTTGGAAAATGGCAGCTGCCCCGACTGCGGACGTTCTGTAGAACTGCTGGAAGAGGAAAGTTATTTCTTTAAGATCTCCAAGTATGCCGACCGTATGCTTAAATATATCGAGGATAACCCAGACTTTATCCAACCTGCATCCCGGCGCAATGAAATGGTCAGCTTTATTAAAAGCGGACTCGAGGATCTATGCGTATCCCGTACTACTTTTGATTGGGGTATACCTGTACCCTTTGACGAAAAACATGTTATTTACGTGTGGGTAGATGCCCTAACTAATTATATTTCTGCCTTGGGGTACGGCGAGGAAGACGATATGCTGTTTCAAAAATTCTGGCCGGCTGATATTCACTTGGTGGGTAAAGATATCGTGCGTTTTCACACCATTATTTGGCCGATTATACTGATGGCTTTGGAACTGCCTCTGCCCAAGCAGGTGGTGGGGCACGGTTGGGTGCTGCTGGATAGTGGGAAGATGAGCAAGTCAAAAGGCAATGTAATAGACCCGCTGGTGCTAATTAATAAGTACGGTGTCGATGCTATCCGCTACTATCTACTTCGGGAAATGCCATTGGGCGCTGACGTGATTTATTCAGAGGAAGCGCTGGTACACCGCATCAATGTCGACTTAGCCAATGATTTTGGCAATTTGTTCAACCGTACCTGCGCTATGGTTAACAAGTATTTCAAAGGGTGCTTGCAAACACCATCTGCACCCGAGGGACCGGACAATGAACTAATACAGTTAGCCCAGTCAATGCCGTTAGAGGTGGAGGAGTTTATGGAACGCCGGGAATTTTCCTATGCTCTGGCGGCTATATTGCGCTTGGTAGGCCGGGCCAATAAGTACCTGGAAGAAACTGCGCCCTGGGCGCTGGCCAAGGAACCGGCAAAGCAGGTCCGTTTAAACACAGTGCTTTACAATGTAGCAGAGGTTTTGCGCTTTGCCACAGTAGCGGTAACACCGTTTATGCCTGGGCTGCCTAAAAGGGCTTGGCCACTATTAGGTATTGAAAATCAGCCATATCTTTACACCTGGGAGTCATTGCAATGGGGAAACCTACCAGGCGGTACAGAGCTCAAGCGTGGAGAGCCACTGTTTCCGCGCATTGATCCGGCTCTTTTGGGGGAAGCATAATGGATTTAAAGATTGAACAAATGAAGCAGGAAACGGGTAAGACATTAGCTGACGAGCTATTTGATACCCACGCTCACCTGTATGATGAACAATTTGCTGCAGAACTTGACCAGGTATTTAACCGAATGACCGCAGCCGGGGTTAACCGGGTAATGTGCGTGGGTTTTGATGTGAATTCATCTAAGCAAGCAGTAGTAATGGCAGAAAGCCGTCCTGGCGTGGCGGCTGCAGTGGGTGTGCACCCGCACGATGCTGAGGATGCAGCCCCGGATTACCTATCCCGTCTGGCCGATATGGCTGGCCATCCCCGGGTAGCGGCTGTAGGTGAAATAGGCCTTGATTACTACCGGGATCTTTCACCACGGCCGGTGCAACAGCGGGTATTTCGGGAGCAGCTGGCTCTGGTTCGGGAGCTTGAAATGCCGGTGATCATTCATGTTCGGGATGCTTTTGGTGACCTGATGGATATTTTGCGCCGGGATGGCATCAGTCAGGCCGGGGGAGTAATACACTGTTTTAGCGGGGGTTGGGAGGTGGCCAAGGAGGCTATGGGAATGGGGTTTTATATTTCCCTGGCCGGACCAGTAACCTATAAAAAAGCCCCAAGATTAAAGGAAATTGCTGTGCGAGTACCGAAAGAACGTTTGCTGATAGAAACCGACTGCCCTTTCCTGACCCCGGAACCCTTTAGGGGACGGCGTAATGAGCCGTCATATGTGCGCTATGTGGCGGAACATATTGCGACACTACGGGATATAACGCTGGAGGAACTAGCCCAGTTCACTACGGATAACGCTAAGAAGCTCTTTCGTGTAGATTAAATACCAAATTATGTTTTTGCAGGGTAAATGGGAGGTGGCTGCTCTGTTCGAAAAAATACCTGGTGCCGCCAAAGGTTTAACACTTGTATTTACCGGTAATGGCAAGGGAAAAACCACTGCAGCGTTGGGTATGGCGTTGCGGGCCTGGGGCCAGGGCATGAAAGTTTTGGTTTTACAGTTTATTAAGGGCGGCTGGAAATGTGGTGAACTAGAAGCTGCTGAAAAGCTAGGTCCTAACTTTGTCTTACTACAAATGGGGGAAGGATTTATTAGCGGCGCCAATGATGAGGATTGGGAGGTGCACTGCACAGCTGCCCAACACGCACTGGAAAATGCGGGAAAAGCTGTACGTGATGGTTCGTTCGACATGGTAGTACTTGATGAAATAAACTACGCTATGTACTATGGCCTTGTGGATGTGGAGTCTGTTCTGGAAATTATCCACAGCAAACCGCCTGGTTTGCATCTAGTGCTTACCGGGCGTTATGCAGATGACGAGGTAGTAAGGTTGGCTGATCTGGTAACCGAAATGAAGGAAGTGAAACACCCATTGGCCACAGGTATTAAAGCTCAAAAGGGCATTGAGTTTTAAATGTTCAATATTGACGGTAAAAGTTTACAGCTGCTTTTGGCAGCTATTTTTTAGTCTTTAGTAAAGATACTAAATGATATATGAAAAATTAATGTAACAAATAATTGGACCGTTTGCATAGAATAAATAAAGGTGGGTGTGTTGAACAATTTAACCATCATTGCAGGAAAAAGACAACATGCAGAGAATTTATATATAAATCCCAGTATTACCGGTGATAGCCTCCCACTTATATTAACTATTAAACTATATTTATCATGGTTTATAGGAGCATGGAATTTTTACAGCCCAGATTGTAACTGTAGGATTGTGCCGGTAAAAATTTAAGTTGCAGTAATTCGAGGGAGGGATAATTATTAAACAAGTGGAGGAGTGTACCATACCCAACAACTTCTTTAATGGAAGGGTTGCGTCAGCCTTGCTAGCAGTTATGCTGTTGGTTGCGGCAATCATTTCAGCATATCAGGGAGCTCAAAAGGAAATAAACTTGTTGGTGGATGGCAAACAATGGCAAGTGCGTACTTTTAATAACTATGTTGATGGACTTTTGCAGGAAGTGGGAGTCGTCCTTGCTGAACAGGACAGGGTTACTCCCGGTACGGCTGCGGTTCTTGAGGATGGCATGACGGTTATAGTGCGTCGGGCTGTGCCGGTGCAATTGCAGGTGGGTTATGAAAAGTACCGCCTAATGAGTTCTGCTGAAACGGTCGGAGAGCTACTTAAGGAAAAAGGTGTGGTGCTTGGGGAGCGGGATATGGTTACCCCCGGCCTTTCTACCAAGCTGGAAAAGGAAGCGTGTATTCAAGTTGACCGGATTACTACTCAGGTAATTGAAGAAAAAGTAGTTATCCCTTACAAGGTTCAGCGGAAAAATGATGCAACTTTGCTTGGAGGGATAGTCCAGGTTATCAACAGTGGCAAAGAAGGATTGGGGAAAAAGGTTTGGGAAAAAGTGTATAAAAACGGTATGATGACGGAAAAGCGGCTTTTGGCCAGCAGTGTGTTGCATGAGCCTATAGACCGGGTGGTTCAGGTGGGTACTATGCAGGCTGTTTCCAGAGGAGGCAATACCTTAAGGTTCTCTCGCGCTTATGACATGGTAGCGACTGCTTATACCCATACCGGTAATAATACTTCTACTGGCGTAAGTCCTTATGTGGGGGTTGTGGCAGTGGACCCGTCGGTTATTCCGATGGGCAGCCGGCTGTATGTTGAAGGGTATGGTTACGGCAGGGCAATGGATAAAGGTTCGGCCATCAAAGGGAACCGTATTGATGTTTTTTTGGATACCCAAAGTCAGGCCTTAAGTTGGGGAAGGCGTTCGGTGAAGGTATATTTGCTTGAATAAAAAAGGAGGCTAATGCCTCCTTTTTTATTTTCATGGCTAAACTGGTATGATAGAGGTAAATTTGTTATAAAATTTGCGGAGGTATAATATGTTCGACCCTACATCACCAAGTGTCGTAAAAGATTTATTGCAGCGTCACCAGTTTAGAATTAAAAAAAAATTTGGGCAAAATTTTTTAATAGACGGTAATATTATAAGTAAGATATTGTTTGCGGCTGATTTGAATAATATGGATATAGTGGTGGAAATCGGCCCGGGGGTGGGTGCTCTTACTTACCGACTGTCTAAAATAGCTAGGC
Source organism: Desulfoscipio geothermicus (assembly GCA_016841905.1). GTDB lineage: Bacteria > Bacillota > Desulfotomaculia > Desulfotomaculales > Desulfallaceae > Sporotomaculum > Sporotomaculum geothermicum_C. The sequence goes on from JAENYF010000002.1 coordinate 17,691, forward strand.
AGGTGTTTGCCGTGGAAATTGACCGCACTGTACTGCCATTGTTGAGCGAAACGCTGGAAGGACAGGAGAATGTAGCGTTGATTGAGGCAGATGCTTTAAGAATTAACTTCGACCAGTTAGTACAGGAACGAACCAGTAATTTAGCAGGAGGGTATAAGGTGGTAGCAAACTTGCCGTATTATATTACTACCCCCTTAATTATGCATTTACTAGAAGGACATTCCGGCGTTCGAAAAATAATTGTAATGGTTCAGGAGGAGGTTGCCAGGCGGCTTACGGCTTCCCCGGGTACTAAGGATTACGGGGCTCTAACTGTTGCTGCAAATTATTATGCGGCGGTAGAGATGGCATTCAAGGTGCCTCGCACTGTATTCTTGCCGCGGCCGGAAGTGGACTCGGCAGTGGTAAGCATGACGGTAAGGGAAATTCCGGCGGTAAATCTTATAAATCAGCATATTTATTTTGCCCTGGTTAAGGCCACCTTTCAACAGAGACGCAAAACATTACTTAATGCATTGAGCAGCATGGATAAGGACTTTCCGAAGGATAGATGGCTTGATATTTTTAAGCAGGCTGATATTGATCCGGTGCGTCGAGGTGAGACGCTTAATATACAGGAGTTTGCACGCTTAGCCGATGCCTATGCTAATAACAGGTAAACACAAAGGAGATGGACTAATTGTTTTTCATCAGTCCTTCCAAGGGGAAGTTATCATTTGTTGAAATGATGGATGATGTAATCACTTATATCAAGGGTCTGCCTAGTTCATCTTACAAAATTATCATTGGCACTGATTCTATGGTTAGAAATGAAACTTGTTTTGTAACTGCCGTTGTGGTGCACCGCTTGAGTAAGGGGGCTAGGTATTATTATCGAAAAAAAAAGCAGCGTAAGATTAAGAGCCTGCGTCAAAAAATATTTTATGAAACAGCCCTCAGTCTGGAACTAGGTGGGAAAATTACTGAATATTTCTCGGAAAGTGGTTTTGCTGAATTGCCGGTTGAGGTTCATATTGACGTGGGGTTTCAAGGTGAAACCCGTGATTTAATTAAAGAAGTTGTGGGTATGGTTATTGGCAGTGGCTTTCAGGCTAAAATTAAACCCGATGCCTACGGTGCATCTTCTGTAGCGGATAGGCACACTAAATAAGATTAATGCCTACTCCTAATCAAGTCCAAGCGCCGTTCCTGGTGATAGCCGATATAGGTCTGGCCGTGTAAAGACCTAGGGCCAACTTGGCCGTCATTAGCGTGCAGGGCGGATATGCAATCACCAATAATAGTTTCCGTAATTTTGCTGGTGTGGTCGGCGCTGCGCAGGGGTGAACCTAACTGCGTGTGGATAATCTCTGTGGCTATCCCAATGTGCAGGCCGGTCCGGGCTGCCTTGGCCAATAGCATAGGGGGTATGGCAAAATCAACGGGGCTTGTCAACCGGAGCAGTCTGCTGGAAACAGCGTGGGGACCATGAGATGGTGTTGCCGTGCCAATAATATTGAATATTTGCAAGCTGCGATTTAGCCCTTCCCTCACTTTAAGGAGACAGGCAGCCGGTGGGCTAATATCAAGCTTTGCATTTATTGGGTAACAATTGGTTAGGGCTAGATCCAGTCCTTGTTCCTGAACAGCTAGAACTAATTTGGTCAGCATTTCTTTATTGGCACCGTACATATCACCGTCTACAAACAATACCCCATCAGCCCCTAACCGTACTGCTTCTACCGCACCTACTGCACGGGGTACATCTATGCCCAGTGGTTCATCAAAGCATAATGGAGCTAGGAGAGGGCAATTTAATTGTTCTAAAACGTCCATAGAATTATCAGTGCAGCCGTTAAGCACGGGTATAATGCAATCTAAATACTCAACAGGCAAATTGTCTATAACTTTTCCTAGGCTTTTTGCTTCATTTTTAGCCGGTATTACTGCAACAAACACGGTATTGCCTCCTCTTTGTGAACATAAATAAGAACACTAGTGTTTTTATATGGTAATTTAAAGTATGCCGTCCTATGGTGAAAGTTTCTTAACCATGGGACGGCATTTTATTTGCCCGGTAATTCACACCTTAGCCCTGTTAATTCATAAGATGTAGAAAAACAATGGAGGGGCTGATCAATGCTGGATATAAAAGTTGGTGATGTAGTAGGGCGAAAGTCATACGGACTTGATATTTATTTTAAGGTAATGGATATTTACGAGGATGAAGATGGTAACCAAATAGCGCGCTTAAATGGTCTGGACATGAGGCTTTGTGCGAATGGGCTGCTTTCCGATTTAGTTAAAATTGAACCAGGAAAATTGGCAGATTACTGGCGGATGACGATGAGTAAAAATCACGAGGCCATGCGTAGGGTTTTTATGCGCCGCCAGAAGGACCGGGAAACTTTAATAATGCGGTCGGTACCTGGGAAAGAAAAGGGGGAGCTGGAAAGCTTTGATGTTCCAGGACGGGTGCTGCATATCGATGGTGACGGTGACTATCTTGATTTGTGTATGACCACATACCGTCAGTTACAAATACCGGCTGAGGGTTTTAATATCCCAGAAAATATGCAGGCACAAAAAGTATATGACTTACTCGTGGAGCACCGGCCTGATCTACTGGTGCTTACCGGACACGACGGTTTCAAAAAAGGTACCAAGGATTTTTCAGATATAAATAATTATTACAGCTCCAGTCATTTCGTAACTGCTGTGAAAGAAGCGCGTCGTTACGAAAAAAGCAGGGATGATCTGGTTATATTTGCCGGAGCCTGTCAGTCCCATTATGAATCGCTGCTTGATGCAGGGGCCAATTTTGCAAGTTCCCCCCAGCGTGTTTTGATACATGCTTTTGATCCAGTGTTTGTTATGGAAAAAATTGCTTACACATCTCTTTATGATCCAATAAGCCTGCAGGACATTATAACTGGCACCATAACCGGATTTGATGGTATTGGTGGCATGGAAACTAGAGGCAGGTACCGTATGGGGGTTCCTCGCTCCCCTTACTAAGCAGTAACCCTTTTCCACTGCCATGAATAAAATGCCATCAATAAAGGAGGTGTAGTTATGGAAAGGCATTATCGCGTCCTCGATAAGGTGCAGAGCCGTATTTTAAGAATGCCTAATGTTATTGGTGTAGGCGTGGGTTATAAGCAGGTAGGTCTAACTCGAACTGAAAAACCTGCGATTATTGTTTTTGTAGAAAAAAAATTACCTGCAGCCGAGTTAAGTCGCAGTGAAAAATTACCTGGAAAGATAAACGGTTTGGAGACTGACGTTATAGAAATTGGCCGGGTCAGACTGTTAGAAAGGGATATGAAAATGCGCCCAGCTCTTCCTGGTAGCAGTATAGGTCATTATAAGATCAGTGCCGGGACATTTGGCGTAGTCGTTAAAGATAAAAAATCTGGTGAAAAGTTAATTTTGTCTAACAATCATATCTTGGCTAATGCCTCAAATGGCAGCGATAAACGGGCAAATCTGGGTGATGCAATCTTACAGCCGGGACCTTATGACGGGGGAAGGCAAAGTGACAAGATTGCAGAACTGGTCAGATTTGTTCCATTAATTAGAACTGCCCAGCCCTCTGATTGCCCGGTGGCAGCGGAAGTTGCCAATATTGGTAACTGGTTTATTAAGCTGATACGGCCGGCATATGAAATGCGCTTTTATAAATATAGCAGCACAACTAACATAGTAGATTGCGCAGTGGCTAAGCCGGTAAATGCCAAATTAATTGGCGAGGATATAGTTGAGTTAGGTGCGGTGTCCGGGGTAGGGGTTGCTCAAGAAAATATGTGGGTGCAAAAAAGCGGTCGGACTACCGGAGTAACCTCTGGGCAGGTTACTGCTATGGGTGTTACTTTAAAAGTAAGCCTATCAGATGAAGAATCAGGCTGGTTTAGTGATCAGGTCGTAGCCGACTTATTTTGTCAGCCTGGTGATAGTGGTTCGTTGATTATAGATAAAGAAAACAAAGCAGTAGGCCTTTTGTTTGCCGGTTCAAATTCTCATTGCATATTTAACCGCATACAGAATGTAATTAATTTATTGGAGATTGAATTTTAGTGCGGAACGGGGGCTAAGGAATAATGCCGGGAGGAGGTTTGATAGGTGATAGTTTATCAGAGTAGCGATGTAGCCCTCACTTTTTTTAATGATATTCCTGCTATTGGCCCCTGCTTACCAAATAAGGAAGATGCCATTAAAGTGGCGGAAAGCTATATGAAATTAATTGATAAGTTAGCCAGGGGGGAAAAGGGTAACCCGCGCTGTCGCATTAGTTTTTTAAAGCAAACCGACGGTCTCTATACATTGATATTGAGGGGTTCAGATATGGCTTTAGAGACTCTGAGTAATTTGGATGAGTTGATGCTACTGCGTTTTAAAAAAGGACTGAAAACAAAATTATTCATTTTAACCTGTTTTTTTAACGATCAAGATGATAATGTGGTATGCCTTGCTCTTACTGAAGGGGTGGGTGCAGTACTCTATTCTCCGGGATAAGGAATAATAGCCAAAGGTACCGGGTGAAACAACACCCGGTACCATGTTATGCCATTTGGCCGTTATTTAGTGACAACAACATTTTCATTCCAGATACTATTAATTTATTATATTTTATGGAGAATCACCTTAATTTGCCCAAATTACAATACATAACTCATGCTGGTATCATTAATTTCAACTACTATGAATTGGACGAGCATGCCTTGTATGGATATGTAAAAAGCTATAACAAGAGAGGGGAGAGACAATAAGTTGCGAACCAGGAACATATGGATTACGCTGATTCCTTTACTGGCGGTACTAGTGGCGGTTTTATTAGTGGCCGGGCCTGTATGGGCTGTAGACGAACTTGTTGAAAAGGTTGATAACAACTTGGTGCTGGTTGAGGAGATGTCAAACGAGGCAAACGTGATTTCAGATGATGTGGTATTTGCTGTTAAATTAGGTCTATCACTAGCCGTAGGCGGTGTCGAAGGGGCTGAATTATCGGCAGAGGCTAACGCATTGATTAAATTAATTAATAATGAGCGAGTAAAAGCCGAGCTTAAGCCGCTGGTTGCGGACAATATGCTTACAGTGCTGGCTCGGTTAAAAGCCTTTGATATGATGGAGAGGCAATACCTTGGGCATTACTCCCCCATTTACGGCACTGTTGAAGATATGTTAAATGAGGCTAAGGTAGACACCTGAGTCAATTCCGCAGCCAGCACCACAAGCAGATCCTGTACCACAGCCAAGCAACGGTTCAGGTATTAATTCTATGTCGTCTGACGAGCAGCAGATGTTCCAATTAGTTAAAGAAAGAGCTAAATACGGAATTTTCCGCTTAAGGTAAACAATAAGCTAATCGAGTTAGCCCGGTTAAAGGCTCAGGATATGATTAGTAAAAATTATTTCAGCCATACTTCACCCATTTATGGTTCACCCTTTGACATGATGAGTAAATTTGGGGTCAAGTACAGCTATGCCGGTGAAAATCTAGCGGGTGCACCCGCAGTGAGCACAGCTCACGAAAATTTGATGAATTCCACTGGGCATAGAAAAAATATTTTAAACAATAATTTCGCCGAGGTGGGCATAGGTATTGTAAACGGTGGACCTTACGGCAAGATGTTTGTGCAAATGTTTATGCAGCCCTAACTAAAAAATAAGCTCGCTAACAGAAGGACTATAATAATCCTTCTGTTTTTTATTTTTATTTACATAGACAATATTGTCTGCACATTTTAAACATTCCCTCATATATTATTATAGAACTCTCATGAAAGGAGGAGATTGTATGGTTACTGCCCAGACACCGGTTAAGGAAACTATTACCGTGAACCAGGTGGTCAGCGAGAATTCCCAGCAAACTGTGGTACGCGGGACATTCATGATACCTGACCCCAAACCGGACGTGGAACAAATTATCTCCACGGATAAGACGGCCAGCGTGAAAAAGACCAGACTTTTGCCTGATAAAGTAGTGGTTGAAGGAATACTTACTTTACAAATTGTATACGTGGCCTTCGAACCAGATCAATCGGTACACCATATGCACGGGCAGGTTCCTTTTACCGCCTACGTCGATTTGCCGGGTGCACTGCCCGACATGGACGTCAAAGTAAATGTTGTGGTGGAAGATGTTAAGCTTAATCCCAGCAGTAGGGATGTGCGGCAGTATGATGTGATAGCGGTGCTGGATATATCGGCCAAAGTGACCGAGACCCAGGAAGTAGAGGTGCTTACCCTGGCACCGGACAATAGCAATGCCACCTATGACGTTATTCATATTGATGACGTAATAGGACGTGAATCCAAGCAGGTTATTGTAAGTGATGAGTTTGATGAGCCAGACGAAAAACCGGAGCCGATTAAGATTTTGGACGTGGATTCTACCGTCGAGATCACAGACACCCGTATTGTCTCAAATAAGGTAATTGTCGATGGCGAATTAACTCTACAAATTATGTATGTAGGTGCGGTGCCGGAACAATCTGTGCATAATATGCACAAAACAATTAAGTTTACTGATTTTATAGAGGTGCCCGGGGCTGACCCGGATATGGATGTGGTTGTAGATGCCATAGTAGAAGATTGTGATGTCGAGATTAAAGGAGACCCATTCTTCAGCGCTAATTGTGTGGTAGAGCTAATAGCCCGGGTTACTGAGCCGCGGGAAGTCAGAGTTGTTACCGAATGCACAGGCTCTACGGTAAAAACAGTTGAATTAAATGTGGAGCATGTTGTTGGCGAAGACTCCACACAGGTAGTAGTGCGGGAAACTTTTGAAACCCCGGACCCCAAGCCGTGCCCGGAAAAGGTGCTCAATGTATCTATAGAAGAAATCAAAATAACAGAAGAGAAAATTATAAAAGACAAAGTAATCACCAAGGGATATGTGGACGTTAAGATTGTCTACGTTTCTGCTAAACCTGACCAGGCGGTGCATGCCATGCACCAGCGGCTTAATTTCCGTACCTTTGTAGAAATTAAAGGAGCCCTTAACGGTATGGATGTCGACGTCAAGCCCATGGTGGAATACATTAATGCCGAAGCAGCAGACGCCTGTGACGTTAATGTTGAGGCTGTCATCAAGGTCAGGGTCCGGGTAACCGAAACACTGCGCCGGTCTGTGTGTGCCGACCTTGTGGAAGACGAGGACGAGGACGAGGAAGGGGAAGAATGCCCCGTCGGCCAGGTAATTAATTACACCATCAAGTCCGGCGATACACTTTACCAACTGGCTCAGCGCTATAACACAACGGTAAATAGGATAATGGCAGAAAACCCTGGGATAAGTCCAAATAATCTTCGAGTTGGCCAGGTAATTCAAATTACCTGCGGTGCTAAAGGTTAATTAATAAATTACTAAAGGAGGTTCTGGTATGCCAATACAATATTTCTACAGCGAGCCTGATAACGTTTTATGCGTAAAAATAAAGGTTCCGGTGGTTTTGGCAGAAGAAGAAGTGCAGGTGATTGTCGATAACGTAGCCGCACTGCCCGAGCTCGCCCAGAAAATTGATCACATTGATGCCCGGTTAGATGACTTTGATGCCCGGCCGGTATTTTTACATGAAAACGGTGATCGCTGGGTTAGTGTAATTGAGGAAGAGGGTTGGGAGCGTTTTGGCTGGCACTGTGACATGCACCGCATGCCGGTGGTGCGCAAGGTGTTGGTCAGTGGTACACTGCACAAGCAAATTTATTATGTGGATAAAAATGATCACGTCAAGCATGTGGGCGAGGATATCCCCTTTGCCGATGATGTTACTTTGGATGTAGCCCAGCCTGTGGTAAATGAAGATGATGTATACGTTCAATTGCACCACAAAAAAATAGATATGCGCTGGGAATTGCGGCGAGGTTCACGGGTTCACCAGACAGGGATAATGATTTTCCAGGTTAAGGTAGTGGAGGAAAGGCAGATTTTCGTACAGGTATGCCCACAGCTAGACCGCAAGTGCGTTCGTGGTGTCAATTTGCTTAAGGACGGCAACTTTGAGGCCTGGGGCACCAATACCACCCCGGTATTTTGGGGAGCCAGTAATGTGTTACGCTATAATAACGGTGCTTTAATGGGCAATATCCCTAATGAGCCGGCTTCATTGTTCCAAACGGTTAACCGGCACGGTGCCAACAATGCTAATATTGTGCCAACCGGAGAGTATCGGTTGTGCTTTGATGCATCAGAAATACCTAACTTCAGGACAGTTTTAGGTGGCACAGCATCCTTTAGCTTAACGGCTGAGTTGCTGTTCTATGATCTATACGGCAACCTAGTCAACGGTGAAAGCAGAAGCTTTAATGCGGGGCAAATTACGGACAGTGATTTTTCAAACTTCTGCTTCAATGCTACTGCTCCTGAAGAAGCCCGAGAAGCTCTGGTAAGATTTACCTTTGAGTCGAATGCTTTAAACACCAGCGCTGTGGTCATTGATAATGTCAAACTGGAATGCCTGCGGGTGCAGAACCAGTATTATGAACAGTTTACCCAGGGTTAATAAATAATTACAAGTTATTAGTAAAGAAGCTAACAAAGGGATGGTTTAAGGCCATCTCTTTTTTCTTAAGGTGTTGCTGGGACACCAATTTATAGTTCGCTATTATCAATGCTGCTCACCTGGGAGGAATTTATTGTTATTTGTAGTTTTTAACTATTTTAACTGACTAGGCATATATTTGATTAGAGCTAGAAAACGAAGGGGGAAAAGCTATGATGAATAATATGGGTAACTTCATGCCGCTTGTTCAGGAACTACAAGAACAATTGAAAAGTATGACGGTAAAAGTTAGCGCGGGTGAAGGTGCGGTGGAGTTAGTAATGAACGGCAACCAGGAGGTGGTACAGCTGTACTTCAAACCCGCTTTGCTGCAAGATCCTGCCCAGTTAGCCCAGTTAACCGCAGATGCTTTTAATGAAGGTATGCGGGAATCAAAGAAAATGGTGCGAGAACAATTTTCTAAAATTACGGGCGGTTTGGCCATTCCTACTGTGCCGGGTTTGATTTAATTAAGGAGGTATAGGATTATGCCCGGCGATGACCTAGAAAAAAGAATGAACGAATTGTTGGAAATAAAAGACAAGCATAACTTGGCTAATGATAAATTTTTATTATTCATGAGCCTGGTTAATTTAATGGGTATTGTCAACTTACTTGAGGCGCGGGCTGCTGGAGGTGTACAGGGGAGCCGAATCAGTCGTTCCCAAGATATGGTGCCTTTTTTGGGTATGTTCGGAGGCCCTAAGGGCAGGGTACCTGCTGACGGCACTCAAAAATAGATAGGACGGCCAGAAGGCCGTCCTGGTTGGTTAAATGACACAAATGCATCTAGGCTTAGCTAGCCTGACCAGCGTTATATGTTGATAGTTGCTATTAGGTGCCTAATGAGGCACACCGGCAGGGAGCACCGCTGGAGGCTGTGTAATTTCTATGGAGCTAGTTATCTTATTAATACCCGAAGATGGCGAACTATCGAGATCTTCCAGGGTTGCTGAACCTTGAGCAGGGTTATTTTCTTGGGACTGTTCCGGGTCAATTAGATCAGGCTCCTTATCGTTTGGGTTAAGGGTTTGATCAAGAGGAAGCTGCTCATCTGCCGGTAAATTAGTTTCTCGCTCGCTCTCGGATGGTTCCTGCGATGGATTGTTACCTGGGGCCATCATTAGTTGATAAACGGCACTCTGCATCATTTCTATGCCTTTCTGCATATAAATGACGGTATTTTGAATGTTATCAATCAGGTCAATTAACTGGCGCATCCAGGGTTCCGGATTTTGCCTACCTAAGGCCAGCATGATAAACAAAGGAAATATTTCCCAAATATTTAGTGGTGAGCGGTTCATGTAATTCTCCTTTCATCTAAGTATTTAATATGTTATGTAAATGTTCGTTAAACTGTTACTTAATGGCAAATTACAAAATAAATGAGGTGTTTAAGATATGGATGAGGATAAGATGGAAAAGATACTGGTTAAAATACTGGACTATCAATCCGAGCATAAGGTGGATGATGACAGTATTTTAATTATGCTGAGCTTGATTGACCTGATGGTTATGGTTGATGTTCTAAAACGGGAGGGGGAAAACAGCGCTGCAGGTGCCGGATCAAATTCCGGCTTTGGCAATATAGAAGCACTGTTGGGTCCACTCATGGCTTTAATGGCTTCTGGTATGGGTAAGGGGGGGACTACCGGAGATGGGCAAAACACCTTTAACCCTACAGCGTTATTAAGCCTATTGGGTAGTGGTCTGGGAGGGGGGCATAAGGGCAGTGCGCCTGATCTAACGGCATTACTCAGCCTGCTAGGGCCGCTATTGGGCATGGCAGGAGTTGGTCAGCAAGCTTATGGCCATACGGAACATCGTCAAGAGCCGGGAAATAAGCCGCAGCCTGTGCAACGGGAGATAAATTTAGATAACAAATATAAAACCTCCGCCCCAGGTACGGTCATTACTGGCGAGGGTGCTGGAGGACAAAAAAATGAGCGGCCACCTACACCCGGTGAGGTATTGAAATGGAAATTCGGGACATGATAGACGTAAAGACCAACCGGGGGTGATTAATTGGGCGCAAACGATAGTAGCTTTAAGGAAACCCTATGGGTGGGAGGCTTGCGTGACGTAGATGGCGGCCGTGAAATTGAACACAATTTAATTCAGGTGGATGGGGTGCGGGATGTTCAGGTGGACCTGGATGAAGGAGTGGTAACCGTTAATTACGACCCGGCTGTAATTAGTGGAGAGTACCTGCGCCGTACTTTGAATTCCTTGGGCTATTCACCATATGTACGCTATTAAAAAGCGGGCTTTGATGCTCGCTTTTTAATGAGTCATTAAGAAGGCGGGATGTATATGAGTGCTAAGTTATTGGCCTTGCTGATTGCAGCCGGATCAGGGGTGGCTATGGCTTTGCAGGGTTCACTTAACGCTGCTTTGGGTAAAATAATCGGTTTGATCGAAACAACCTTCATTGTTCACCTAGTAGGATTAATGGTGGTTTTTCTATTACTTTTTGTCTTTCGGCTGGGCGACGGAGATTGGCACCGTTATGCTGAAGCACCCTGGTATACTTATCTAGGTGGTATATTGGGCGTACTTATCGTATATTTAGTGGCGCGCTCCATACCTCCTCTGGGTGTGGCGGTGGCCACTACTGCAATAATTGTTGGACAAGTAATGACAGCTTGCCTGGTGGATCACCTAGGCTTGTTTGGTCTGGAAAAGGCATCGTTTACCTGGTACCGGGTGACCGGTACCGCCTTAATGGCTTCGGGGGCTTTTTTGATTTTAAAAAAATAAATTTATCCGGTACATAAACCAAAAGCCAAATACCATGCCTAGCAGGGCATAAATGCCTTGGTTACCTAACGAAGCTGGTACCAGTTTCTCGGTAACGATAAAAATCATAGCACCGGCCGCTAAAGCCATTAGCAAGGCATTTATGGCAGGTGCAACTTGCAGCATGCATAAGCCAAACAGGGTGCCCAGAGGGGTAACTAGGCTGATTAGGGTATTAATAGCAAGCACTCGCCTGCCACCCATACCGCCGGCTATTAAAGGGGCAGCAGTGGCCATGCCCTCCGGTATATTGTGTAGTCCAATGGCTAGAGCCAGTACCGGTCCAAGCTGTGCCGAGGCTGAGTAGCCAGCGGCTATGGCGATACCCTCAGGCAGGTCATGCAGGGCAATACCCAAAGCAATTAAATAACCCATACGCAGGTAAACCTGACTTGTATGATGTCCGGGTATTAATTTGGAAAGTAAATAATCAAGGCTTGTCACCAGTAAAAAACCGCTGGCAAAACCGACTAGGCTAATGCCCGGGCTGCCGAGGGTCAGTGATGTGGGCAGCAGGTCCATTATCACCACGGCAGTCATCACACCCGAGGCTAGCCCCAACAAAACAGCTAGTACAGATTCCTTCATTTGCCCCCACAGCATAGTTACAGCTGCGCCTAGGCAAGTGCTTAAACCAGCAATGAGTGAGTGTAGTAATATAACAGTCAATTAATCACCTACCAGTATTAGGGAATTAATATGGTTTGCCCTACAGCAATTATGTTGGGATCAGTTATGTTGTTAGCTGTAATTAACGTATTAAGATTTACATTAAACGATTTAGCGATTTTCCAAAGGTTATCCCCGGGCCGGACTGTGTATGTTTTCCCATTGCTGCCTTCTGTACTGTTAATTCCATTCCCGGGTTTAAAGGCGGGAGTTGTAACTGGTTCAGAACGACCATAAATATGTACCGGTGTGCCAATGGTTATACGGGGAAAAAGTTCCTCTACATGGTGGTTGTGCATGCGAATACAGCCTAACGATACGGCCTGCCCGATGGAGGAAGGGTTGTTATTACCATGGATTCCGTAGTTGCCGCCAGGGATAGTTAGGCCCATCCAGCGGGTACCAAGCACACCGCCAGGATTGATAATTTTATTCTTAACTTTGTAACTGCCCGCTGGGGTGGGTGTGGATGGTTTACCCACAGCTATGGGGTATTCTTTGATGAGCCGCTCCCCGAAATAATAATTCAGCTTGCGGGTAATTGTATTGATTGATATATGACCGCCGGCTTCTATCTTGGCAGTTGCCAAGTAACCACGCTCCTTTCCCTACAATGTATGAAACAGTTTGGACAAAAATGTCTTAGCCGGTACTTGTCTCCTCAGCAATTTTTGGATATACTAAAAAACTAAACATACAAAGGAAAGCGTGACATAAGATGCTGGTGAAGGCTTACGCTAAAATTAACCTAATCCTGGATGTGCTGGGCACAAGGGCAGACGGGTACCATGAACTGTTCACTATCATGCAGACTTTGGACTTGCATGATGTGGTGGAACTTACTGAAGCCGGGGATATTGAACTTGTTGTAGAAGGAGCTAATCTTACTGCTGGCCAGGACAACTTAGCCTATCGAGCCGCTGATTTGCTGCGGCGCCAAACAGGCTATTCCAAAGGTGCCAAAATTAAGCTGGTTAAACACATTCCCTTGGAGGCTGGCTTGGCCGGTGGCTCTGCGGATGCTGCTGCGGTTTTGCGCGGACTGAACGAATTTTGGGGGCTGGGTATGGAAGCTAGTGAGCTTGAGGCTCTGGGCGCTGTTATTGGTTCTGATGTCCCTTTTTGCCTTAAGGGTGGCACAGCTTTGGTGCAGGGGCGCGGTGAAAAGGTGGATTCTCTACCCAGTTTGCCCCCTCTAGGTGTATTGTTGGCTAAACCATCCTTTGGATTGAGCACCGGCCAAGTGTATCGCCTGTATGACGATATAAGAAAACCTCTGCACCCGGATGGGCAGGGTATGCTGCAAGCTGTATGCAGTGGTGATGTGGGCGGTGTTGTTGCTCGCTTGGGCAATGCTTTAGAGCAGGTTGCCCTAGCTAGACATTCAGAAATCAGGGAGATAAAAGAGATTTTAGCAGCCTCTGGTGCTAATGGTGTTTTAATGAGCGGTAGCGGGCCTACTGTATTCAGTTTATACGACAACGAGTCTTTGGCGGTAAAGACAGCAGGCGAGATAAATAAAAGAAACTTTGGGGTGTGGGCTACCAAGTTCTATACTTCCAAAGCTGATTGGCAAACCTTGCAGGGTTAGTTGAAATAATGGTAAAATGTATTGTAAACTTTTATGGGGGGCGGGGGAATTGAACGAACCAAGATTATTACCGATTAAACTGGATAACTATAAGCCCCTGCGTGAGATAGTGTTTGAAACTTTGCGGGAAGCAATTATTCAAGGTAACCTTGAACCAGGGGAACGACTGATGGAGATCCAGCTGGCTGAAGAAATGGGCGTCAGCCGCACTCCAGTGCGAGAGGCTATCAGAAAATTGGAACTGGAAGGCTTTGTAGTGATGGTCCCGCGCAAAGGGGCATATGTGGCCGGTATTTCTGTTAAGGAAATAGCTGATGTTTTTGAAGTGCGGGCGGCTTTAGAAGCCCTCGCAGCAGGACTGGCTGCAGAAAGGGCTACCGCCGAGGAACTGGAAGAAATGGAACGGGTATCGCTGCATATATACGAGGCTGATAATAGTCAGATAGATAGTATTGTGGAAAGGGACACTGATTTTCATGATTTAATATATAAAGCAAGCCGTAACCAGCGACTGATTCAAATTATCACCTTGTTGAAGGAACAGATACAGCGTTTCCGAACCACTTCTCTGTCTCAGCCCGGTCGTTTAAAACATGCTGTTGACGAGCACAAAGGCATTATTGAGGCTATTAGCGAACATAACGTAGAACTAGCCAGCCTTCTGGCACGGGAACATATTGAAACTGCTGAACAAACTTTCCTTAGCGCCATAGGGGAGGATAATAAAAGGTGATTGATGCATTAGTGCTAGCAGGCAGCCCTAATGACGGTGCTTTGCGGGAGTGCAGCAGCGCCAGGTATGAAGCAATGATTAACATTAAGGGCAAATTAATGGTGGAGTATGTAGTCGATGCACTCAAGCAGTGTGAGCACATCGGGCGAATTGCCATTGTCGGCCCTAAAAGTGAATTAAGCATGTATTTTCAGGATAGCGGAAGAGAGGTACTAGTGGAGCATGGTGGTCATCTGTATGAAAATGTGCTGCGTGGCTTGTGCGAACTTCCTGGTGCTCAAAGAGTATTGCTGGTTACTTCAGATATTCCGCTGATTACTTACCAAGCCATTGAAAATTTTATTGAACTCTGTGGTAGTGGGCAAGCAGATTTTTATTACCCTATAGTGCCCCGGGAATTGGTGGAAAAGCAGTACTCCACCAGCAGACGTACTTATGTGCAGTTAAAAGAGGGTGTCTATACAGGAGGCAATATTTTTTTATTTAACCCCGGTGTAGTGGAAGAATGCATGCCCAGAGGACAAAAGTTGGTGGATGCTCGTAAAAGCCCTTTTAAGCTTTGTCGCCTAGTGGGGCTGTTATTTTTAATTAAATTTTTAATGAAAAATATTTCCCTGCAGGAGGCACAAAAAAAAGTATCACACCTGTTGGGGATTAGGGGGCGGGTAGTTATTAGTCCATACCCTGAAGTAGGGGTGGATGTAGATAAACCCAGTGACCTTGAACTTGTGTATAGACAATTGGAATTGGCTTGATTAAAGCCCGGTGCTTGGTTAGGTTACACCGGGCTTTTTTATTGTAGAAAATTAATATAAAAATTTTCTAATATGTAAGTTAATTGGCAGGGATTTTTATCTATTTGTAGAAGGATTTATGATAAAATCTGGCATAAATAGTTAGCTGGAAGGTGGTGAATGCGTGAACGTTACCGATGTGCGGGTGCGCAAAGTGTTGACCGAAGGTAAAATGAAGGCAATTGTTTCGGTAACCTTGGATGATATGTTTGTCATCCATGATGTTAAAGTAGTGGAAGGTCAAAACGGGTTATTTGTGGCTATGCCCAGCCGTAAAACCCCAGGTGGTGAATTTAGAGATATTGCTCATCCGATCAATACCTTTGCACGGGAGATAATTCAGGAAGCGGTGCTCAGAGCATATAATGAAGCAATATAATTATTCAAATTTCCTAATGTGATTATAAAAAAAGAGAGCGATAAAGCTCTCTTTTTTAGCTAAATTTTTAGAATGGTTGGTTAGTGAAGGGTCAAAAAAATGTCATAAGGAAAGGTAATAGCAATTTTTTGTTGAATTAGAAAGCGTGTGTCATAATATAATGTAAACGATAATATTACCATCAGGAGGTATTGGGTTACATGCAGTTAGCAGCAGTTATTTTGGCAGCTGGTAAGGGTACTCGAATGAAGTCGGGTTTACCCAAGGTTCTGCATCAGGTCTGTGGGCGGCCCATGGTGATGCATGTGCTGCTGGCAGTGCAAAGTATGGAAGTTAAGAAAACTGTATTAGTGGTGGGACACCAAGGTGATTTAGTGGCGGAGATGGTTGGTGAACGGGCAGAAATTGTTTATCAGGCTGAACAACTTGGTACCGCCCACGCGTTATTGCAATGTGTTGATGTTCTTAAAGACTTTACTGGTGATATATTAGTGGTTTGTGGTGATACACCACTGCTACGGCACCAGACTTTATATGAATTATATACTGAACACAGCCGCAGTGGAGCTGTTGCCACCGTGCTAACAGCGGTTTTGGCCGATCCTACTGGATATGGACGGGTAATCCGCAATGACACCAATGGGATTATGAAAATCGTAGAGCAAAAGGACGCTGCTCCTGCTGAACTGGAGGCTACTGAGATCAACACCGGTGTTTACTGTTTTTCTGCTAAAGGGTTATTTGAAGCATTATTACAAATCGGCTCTAATAATGCTCAGGGTGAATACTATCTTACTGATATTATCGAGTATTATATTGCCCGGGGTGACTCTGTAGGCGCTGTGCTTGTTGACGACGCCGATGAAGTTATGGGGGTAAATGACCGGTGTCAGCTGGCCGAAGTGGAAAAGGTACTGCGCCGACGAATTTTGGACAGGCTGATGATATCAGGGGTAACCATTATGGATCCCTCATCAACGTTTATAGATGATGATGTTGATATTGGGGCGGATACAGTTATATATCCATACACATTCATAGAAGGAAAATCGAAAATTGGCGAGAATTGTGTTATAGGTCCATCATCACGATTAATCAATGTGACATTAGGCAGCCGTGTCAACGCGCTAAATTCAATAATTATGGAAAGCCGGTTGGAGGACGGGTGCAATATTGGCCCCTTTGCCTATATCCGACCGGGGTGCGTTGTGGGAAAAGACGTCAAAGTAGGGGACTTTGTAGAGCTCAAAAATTCCCACCTCTATCAAGGTTGTAAGGTGCCGCACCTTAGCTATGTTGGTGACGCCGATGTTGGGCAGAAGGCAAACATTGGTGCCGGCACGATTACCTGCAACTATGACGGTGTAAATAAATCGCGCACTTGGATTGGTGAATACGCTTTTATTGGCAGTAACACCAATTTGGTAGCCCCGGTAGTGGTGGGTGACGGTGCTACAACAGGAGCGGGTTCTACTATTACTAAAGATGTCCCACCTGGCGCGCTGGGCTTAACCAGGGATAAACAAAAGAATATCGAGGGCTGGGCTCAAAAAAGAAAATAATAATTTAGGAAAGACCAACAATTAATTATTGGGAGGTACGCGCAGATGTCATCCCGACAACAGCTGAAAATTTTTACCGGAAACGCCAACTCCGCCCTGGCAGAGGAAATTGCCCACTATCTCGGTGTTTCCGTGGGAGCTGCCAAGGTAACTCACTTTAGTGACGGGGAAATACAGGTTAAAATAAACGAAAGTGTGCGAGGAGCGGATGTTTTTATTATTCAACCCACCTGCGAGCCGGTAAACGAGCATTTGATGGAGCTGCTTGTCATGGTGGATGCTGTGCGCCGGGCGTCAGCCCGGAGAATTACCGCGGTAACTCCCTATTACGGATATGCTCGGCAAGACCGCAAGGCACGGGCACGTGATCCCATCACTGCTAAGCTGGTGGCTAATTTAATCACTGCGAGCGGTGCCCGCCGGGTTATAACTATGGATTTACATGCCGGGCAGATCCAGGGCTTTTTTGATATTCCGGTGGATCATCTACCTGGCGTACCGCTTTTAGCCCAGTATTTTATTCAGCAGAAATTAGACAATGTGGTAGTGGTGAGTCCCGATTTAGGCGGAGTGCAGCGTGCCCGGGATTTAGCGGAAAGAATTGGTGCTCCGATTGCCATTATCGATAAGCGGCGCCCGGAACCTAATGTAGCGGAAATCATGCATATTATAGGGAATATTAAAGGTAAGAATGTGATTATGATTGACGATATCATAGACACAGCCGGTACCATTACCCAAGGAGCGATGGCCCTAAAAGAACTGGGAGCAAATGATGTCTATGCTTGTTGCACTCACCCTGTGCTCAGCGGACCTGCAGTGAATCGATTAGTAGATGCACCTATCCGGGAGGTGCTGGTAACTAATACTATTCCTCTGCCAGAAAATAAAATGATCGATAAGGTAAAGATACTTTCGGTAGCACCGCTTTTAGGAGAGGCCATTATTCGTATCCATGAGGATTTGTCAGTAAGCAAACTTTTCGATTAAAAAAAGCCCCGCCTAACGGGGCTTTTGGGATCATGCAATATTAGCTGAATTAATCCTTATTTGGTGGATTACTCTGTTCTTTTTGCTCTTGGAGTTCTTCTTGTTCAGCGGGCTTAACAGGCTCTACCTGTTCTTTAGACTTGGCGCTTGGTTCCTCAACTGTAGGAATTATTCCTTCGGTTTGTTTTTTATTGCGTTTTATCTTAGTGAAAGACTTGTTTACATTTGAACCCAGTTCCCGTGTTTTTTGTATAGTAGATTCCCACAGGTTGCTGGTGGAGTCCTTTACGCCGCGTAATTTTTCCTGTAAACCCCCATCCAGTTTAACTGCTTCAACCAAAGCTTGATCAGAGCAGACAATCATGTCTTTGCCGATGGTAACGACATGATTAATATCCAAAAAGGCTTTGCCGCTAAATAGTCCATTTATAAAACTACCACTGAATTCCAAACCAATCATTTCACCTGTAGCCAGATTTACATAATAATCGTCAGCTTCTCCTAGAAGTGTGCCACTCTTGGTTACAATACGGGTACCGCTTACCTTTACCTTGCTTTTGGTTAAGCTGATTATTTCCGGCAGGTTGCCGCCTTTTTGTACCATGGTGCCGTGCTTGACGGTAACAGCGTCTTCACCAACACAGTGTATGTTGCTATAAGGAATAAATTTTTGATCATTAAACCAACCCTTTTGTTCTATAATAAGGGCGGCTACCCTTTTTAAGCTAGGGTCAACCACCAGGCTTTTGATGATGCCTATTTGGTGGCCTTCCTCTAAGCTTATAACCGGCATGGACATAAACTGTTTGCTTTTGCGCATTATTAACACACCCCCTGTGCGCTATAAATTATTAATATTTAATGTTATGTCGTTGGAAGGCATGATATAACCGTCAATAGGGAATATTATCCTTAAGGGGGTTTTAAAATGGCAAATTTTAATTTGCAGGTTAATTGCAGGAAGCAAATAGGCAGAAGTTATCGTAAACAATTGGCTCGTCGGGATATGATTCCAGGGGTGGTTTATGGCCAGGCGGTGGGTAGTATTCCGGTTGAGGTGGAGTTAAGGCCACTGAAAAAAATTTATTCCGAGGGTGCTAATGCATTGATTGACCTGACTATCAAAGGATCTAAGGGCGAAGAAGATAGGCAATACAAGGTGCTGATTAAGAATATTCAATATGGAGCTATAAAACATGATTTGCTTAGTGTAGATCTGCACCAGATTGCTTTGGATAGCGCTATTCATGCTGCTGTGCCAATTAATTTTACCGGTGCAGTTAGCGATGGTATTGAACAATATATCCTACGTGAATTACAGGTATCCTGTCTACCTACCGATATCCCAAGAGAAATTAACGTTAATATAGAAGGACTAACCGTAGGAGATACTATTGCTGTCCGCGATATTGAAGTGCCAGTTAATGTGCAGCTGGTGGACGAGCTCGATGCTACAGTGGTAACAGTAGTGGCACAGCGGACAGAGGAATTACCTGATGTTAAGGCTGAGGATGGTGAAGGTGAGTCAGGCACAGCCGGAGATGAAACACCTGCTTAGCTGAAGACGAACATTTTCTCCTTATCATGCATAATCTGGGATATGTATACAGGTAAGGAGGCGATTTGGGATGGCTGATTCAGGAACCGGATACCCTTCCGGTGGATATTCCGGCGGTGGTTTGGGTGGCTCATACGGTCCAGGATACGGAATGACTTACACCGAGCGGTTGAAAAACTCAGTGGGGAGAAATGTTACCGTTTATGTGGGCGAAGAATCCACTCCCGTCATGGGTATGCTGCACGACGTAGGATCTGACTACGTGGAAGTGCACCGGATGAGCAACATGAACAACACTGTTAATGAGGCGATGCTTATCCCCATGCATGCCATAATGGCTGTTTCTGCTCCTATGTAAAGCCGAAGTTAACACGCACTGCAGTAAAGCAACAAATAGTCCTGGTTACCCTCCGCCTTTTAGGAGAGGGTAACTTTTTTTCGGAATAAATTTAGAATATAGTATAAAATAATAGCAAGCGTTGGTAAATATACTTAAAGCGGAGGGAAGTCATTTTGAAACTACTGGTGGGTTTGGGCAATCCTGGGCCCAAATATGCCTTAACTAAACACAATGTTGGTTTCTCGGCGGTGGACCGATTGGCGGGATGGCTCAACACAGAGGTGAACCGTCCTTTATTACGCTCCGTTGTGGGACAAATGGTTTATGCAGGTGAAAAAATTATTCTAGCCAAACCACAGACATATATGAATCTGAGCGGTGAAGCAGTAGTTTTACTATTAAATTGGTACAAGCTAACGCCTGCCGAACTGATGGTTATTTATGACGATTTGGACTTGCCGCCCGGTCGCTTACGGATTCGTGAGCGCGGCAGTGCAGGTGGGCACCGGGGACTCGCTTCCATTATCGGCCAAATTGGTTGCGATGATTTTGTCCGGGTGCGCGTAGGCATTGGGCGTCCTCCCGTGCCTGGTCCAGAAGTAACAGATTGGGTATTAGCAAGACCTATCCCCGAAGATGAAGCAAAGATTGCCCGGGTTTTAGATACTGTACCTGAGGTGGTGGAGGAGATAATCAGAAATGGGGTTATATCTGCCATGAATAAGTTCAACGGCAACCAAACAGTATAAGCTCACCGGCAGATGTCAATATTATAAATAGGGGAGTTTATTTGTTTGTATTGGCAGGTTTGCTATCCGCAGTTACAGCGCGCTGCATTCTGGGCCTGGTTGGCCAGACTGACAGTATTATCATGATTGTTCTGGTTGCACCGGTGGTAGAGGAAGTTGCGAAAACAGGGTCGGCGTTTCTTTTGGGCACGGATGTTTTCCTGGCGCACATGGTATTCGGCGGTGCGGAACTAGTTACAGATTTCCTTAATAGGCGCAGTCTTTGGCCCGGTCTGGTGGCACTGGTGCTTCACAGTATATTGGGTATAGCTACAGCTTGGTTATTAGGTTATGTCGGGTTAACGATTGCTGTAGCACTGGCGGTACTGTTGCATGGGCTGTGGAATTATACGGTTGTGCGGTTGCTATGAACTATTAAAGCTATTAGATATGGTGGGTGAAAGGAAAAGTGAAAATATACCACGTCTGTGAGTGTTGTGACCAGGTGTATAAGATTACCGAATCAATCAGCCAAACTCCCAGCACAGAATTGGATAGCTTGACTGGTGCAAATACGGGGGATATAATGATATTAGAACCTAATAATGGAAGTAGTATCGCCTCGGGCTTATGTGACGAGTGCTTCGAAGAAATATACGGTTCTACTGCTCATTTTTTTTACTCCTTGAGACTTAATTAAGAAGGAAAAGGCCGGAGCTTTAGCGTGATGGCGCTAAAGCTTTTTTGTGATGCTTTTAAGGTGATCTTCATGCAAGGTTTATTAAAATTAATTAAAGATACCACGGAATATGCGGGCCTGGTAAATGGAATGGCTGCTAACCGGATTCAGCAACAGGTATTTGGGTTGACTGGTGCCCAGCGCAATCTTATTATCGCGTCGCTGGTTGATGCCTGTTATCCAACTGTACTGGTAGTTACCGCAAATGAGGTGGAAGCAGGGCAGGTGGTGGATGATTTATCTGCGCTACTGCCGTCAAAGCGGGTAGTACAATTTCCGATTAGTGAACAATTGCCCTTTCAGGTGCTGGCTCACGGTATAGAGGTGACGTCGGCCCGACTGGCTGTGTTGGAAGGGTTGTGCTGCTTAGAGCCCATGATTATAGTAGCACCTGTGGAGGCGCTGTTGGGCCGGTTAAGTCCGCCGGATGTTTTTGCTAGTGCTGGCTTAAAGCTGGCTGTAGGTGACTTGCAGGATACCAGTGAACTGGGACAGCATTTAGTCTCTATAGGCTATGAAAGAGTTCAATTGGTGGAAAGGTCTGGCCAATTCAGCGTACGCGGTGGTATTGTGGACATTTACCCCATAGTTTCCAAGACAGCTGTGCGGTTAGAATTTTTTGATGACGTTGTGGATTCTATCCGTCTATTCGATATCGAATCACAACGATCAGATACAAAAATTGACCGATTGGATATTCCCCCAGCTCGGGAAATGGTAGCCAGTAGAACTACATGGGATATGGGGTATAACGCGGTTAAGGTGGAGTGCCAGGTCGCTCAGCGCAAACTAGCGAAATCAGGCGATCAAACAGCATTGAGCTTTTTCGAAGAACATTTCGGTCATTTGCTTGATATGCTGGATGAGGGTGTATATTTTCTGGGATTGGAACAATTTATGCCCTATTTTTATCCTCGGACAGTCAGTTTACTAGACTATTTGCCAACGGGAACGCCTGTTTTGATAAATGAACCCTTGAAAATTAGGGAAGTTGTGCAGAGTATTCAGCGGGAGCGAACCGAGACATATGCAGAGCTTCTTACCAGAGGTAAGGTACTACCTGGCCAGGTTAAGTGTTACTTAAACTGGGACGAACTCTATGAAGGTATCGCTGCACGACGAGCGGTATATTTTTCTTTTATGCCCCGTCAGGCACCATTTATTCGCCCGCAAAACATAATTAATTTTGCGGCTAAATCCATGCACAGCTTTCTGGGGCACACTAATCTTTTGGCTGATGAAATACGCCAGTGGCGTCGCAATGGTAACGCCGTGGTACTTTTGGTAACGGGACAGGATCGGGGACACCACTTGCTGGACGCACTTAAAGATGAAAAAGTAGATGCGTTTTATATATCGTCACTGGATGCAGAGGTTAAGACAGGTCATGTGGTGATTAGCCACGGACAGCTTTCCGGGGGCTTTGAACTGGTCAATGCCCGCTTGGTGGTAATCACTGAAGGAGAAATTTATGGCCAGCGCAAGCGTAAAAAACGAGAGCAGCCTCGGGAAGCGGGTAACCGTTTAGAGCTGTTTACCGACCTGAAAGCGGGCGACTACGTGGTGCATGTGAACCATGGTATTGGCCGCTACATAGGTATCGTACCGTTGGATATAGGTAGTATTCGCAAGGAATATTTGTTAATCAAATACGCTGGTGAGGATAAGCTGTATGTGCCCACTGACCAGGTGTCGCTGTTGCAAAAATACCTGGGCGCCGAGGTCGATAGTCCACGACTTTCTAGACTGGGTGGAGCGGAATGGAATCGGATTAAAAACCGGGTCCGGGAAGCGGTGCGGGATATGGCCCAGGAACTCTTGGCCCTTTACGCTGCCCGAGAAACAGTACAGGGATATGCTTTTGGAGTAGACACCATATGGCAGAAGGAGTTTGAGGATGCCTTTCCTTACGAGGAAACACCGGACCAGTTGCGTGCCATTAGTGAGACCAAGAAAGACATGGAAAATCCGCAACCTATGGACCGACTGCTATGCGGCGATGTGGGGTATGGTAAAACAGAAGTGGCCTTACGAGCTGCATTTAAGGCGGTAATGGAAAGTAAGCAGGTGGCTGTGCTTGTTCCAACCACTATACTTGCCCAGCAACATTATAATACCTTTCGGGAACGGTTTGCTGGTTACCCTGTGACGGTTGAGATGCTTAGCCGGTTCCGAACGTCCAGAGAACAACGTCAAATTGTCCAGGACCTTAAAGATGGGCGAATAGATATAGTTATAGGCACTCACCGGTTGGTGCAGGAAGACATTGTTTTTAAGGATCTTGGTTTGTTAGTCGTGGACGAAGAACAGCGTTTTGGCGTAACACATAAGGAAAAACTTAAAAAATTGCGTACCAGTGTTGATGTGTTGACGCTGACTGCTACACCTATTCCCCGTACTTTGCATATGTCACTTGTGGGGGTACGTGATACTAGCTTGCTGGAGACGCCGCCGGAAAACAGGTTTCCAGTGCAAACCTATGTGCTGGAGGAAGACCCGCTATTAATAAGGGAAGCGATCCGTAGGGAGCTGGGACGAGACGGTCAGGTGTATTATGTACACAACCGGGTTAATGAGCTGGACAATGTAGCCATGTGGATCAAAGGTTTAGTGCCTGAAGCCCGCATCATCACTGCCCACGGGCAAATGCGAGAAGAAGAGCTGGAGCAGGTTATGCTGGACTTTATCGACGGGGCTTATGATGTACTTGTATGTACAACAATCATTGAAAGTGGCCTAGATATTTCAAATGTTAATACGCTGATTGTTAGAGAAGCCGACCATTTTGGTTTGGCTCAGCTTTACCAGTTGCGTGGGCGTGTGGGCCGGGCTAACCGGCTGGCCTATGCTTACCTTACTTTTCGTAAGGACCGAATATTAAATGAAGTAGCCGAAAAAAGGCTGGCGGCAGTTAGGGAATTTACCGAGTTGGGTTCAGGTTACAAAATTGCTATGCGCGATCTGGAAATCAGGGGTGCTGGTAATTTACTGGGGGCCGAACAGCATGGTCATATTGCTGCTGTGGGTTTTGATCTGTACTGCCGGCTGTTAGATGAGGCGGTGCGCGAGGCCAGGGGACAGTATGAGGAGCATCCGCTGGATACCGTGGTAGAACTGCCCATTGAGGCATATATACCCAACGAATATATTTCCGATACTAATCAAAAGGTAGAAATATACCGGCGCATTGCCTCCCTAAAGAAAGGGAGTACTATTTCTGACCTTGAGGAGGAATTGGTAGACCGTTTTGGTGATTTACCCAATTCCGTGCAAAATCTGCTAAGGATATCCCAGATCAGAGTTATGGCTGGGTATTTAAAAATTAAATCGGTTAACAAACAGCAGGGTTTTTACCGGCTTACCTTTGCCCCTGGACATACCCTTACTGGTGAAAAACTGGTCAAAGTGGGCGAATACTACAGGAATAAAGTCAAATTTAGCAACACTGACCATGAATTTGAAATTCGATATAAAATCCGCGAGGCCGGACGTTCACCTGCCCAACAATTAGATGAGCTGGAAAATTTTCTAAAAATATTAGCCAATTAAACACATACTTACACAAGTTAGCTAACCGGTATAAAATAACTTAGTCTTTTTAGGGGAAATTGAGTGTTTATTGATATCAGACTAAGCTATTGTCGGGTGTAAACCTTTACTATATAATTAAGTGAGATATTGTCGCCCATCTGAGGCGGCATATTATTGGGGGAGGAGATAGTTTTGCGTAAACATAGTCATATTTTTTTAAGCTTGATGTTAATGCTATCGGTACTTGTTCTCGGTGGCTGCGGAAGTGAAGTGGTGGCTACTGTAAATGGCGAGAATATTACATTTCAGGAATTGGATGAAGAGGTCGCTTCTGCTAAAAATAATCTAGCTCAACAGGGTATAACCCTGGAAGGTGAGCAGGCTAAGGAAATAGAAAAAATGCTCCGCCAGGAGGTTCTAAGTCAGCTGATTGATCGCCGCTTAGTAATGGCGGAAATCGAACGTTTAGGCTTAACGCCCACGGATAAGGAAGTACAAGACCAGATTGCGGCTATTAAAAAACAATTAGGTAGTGAAGCCGAATTCAAAAAGTATTTGGCAGCCAACGGCATAAACGAACCTAAGCTAGCTGATTTTATGAAAGAACAACTGGCTGTAAGCAAACTCTATGAAAAAATTAGCGCTGAGGTGCCCCAGCTAACTGATACTGAAATAAAGGATTACTTTGCCAAAAACGGAGCCCAATATAACGAGCCGGAGCAGCGGCAAGTCAGTCATATTTTAATTGGCGTGGGTGATTACTCCAACGGTAAAAATCGTACGGAGATGAATGCTAAAGTGCAGGCGCTGCAAATTGTGAATCAGGTGGCATCTGGTGCTGACTTTAGCAAGTTGGCCAAGCAGTACAGCGATGATTTAGGCAGCAAAGATAACGGTGGTCAGTATCCACCCTTTAGTAAAGGCAGTGGTTTTGCATCGGAATTTGAAAACGCCACATTTACCTTACAGAATGGGGAATACACTGTAGAACCAGTTAAGACTACTTTTGGTTATCACATCATCCGTTTGGACAAGATTATTCCTGCAAAAACACATACCCTGGCTGAAGTTAAGAACCAAATCAGTGCAAGCTTACGGGATGAGAAAATCAATCAAAAAGTGTTTGATTATATGCAGGGGCTTAGAGATAAGGGCGAAGTAGTAAACAAGTTGTCCGAGGAATCGTCTGAACCGGTAAAGAAAAACCCATCGACAAAAGAGTAGTAATTCTTTAGTAAGATGAAAATAATTTTACTTGGTATTGGAAAAAAATGAATAAGTGTCTCTCTCCGGTTATATACTAACATAGAAAGTTTTTTCCTGATTATTTACTGGTAAAGGAGGGAAGGGCGGCCTATGAAGGCAACGGGTATAGTGCGTCGCATAGACGATCTAGGTAGAGTGGTTATACCAAAAGAGATAAGGCGAACATTAAGAATTCGCGAAGGCGATCCATTGGAAAT
This sequence comes from Desulfoscipio geothermicus, assembly GCA_016841905.1. Classification (GTDB taxonomy): domain Bacteria; phylum Bacillota; class Desulfotomaculia; order Desulfotomaculales; family Desulfallaceae; genus Sporotomaculum; species Sporotomaculum geothermicum_C. The sequence goes on from JAENYF010000002.1 coordinate 44,089, forward strand.
TTTTGTTGATCGTGAAGGCGAAGTAATCTTAAAGAAGTATTCACCAATCGGTGAGCTAGGCGATTTTGCTAAAGAATACGCTGATTCGCTGCATGAGGCGCTAGGACACATATCCTTAATTGCTGACCGGGATGCTATTATTGCTGTTTCCGGGGCACCAAAAAAGGAATTTTTAAATAAACCAATAAGCAAGGTTATCGAAAAGGTTATGGACGAGCGAAAAGCGGTGGTAATCAATAATCCAGGTACCGATCCGCATTGCTTGGATTGTACGATTACTGAGGACGGTGAATGTAAGTTTGCGGCGGAAGTAATCGCGCCGATTATCTCCGAAGGTGACCCCATTGGGGCAGTAATTCTTGCTTCCCGTGAAGTAAATGTTGACATGGGAGAACTTGAATTGAAACTGGCTGAAACGGCGGCTGGTTTTCTAGCCAAGCAAATGGAACAATAACGGCCCAAAACAGGGGCCGTTTTTTTTCGTGGGACAGATTTACTCTTGAAAATGTGTTTTAAGGTAATTTTTTAGCTGACTTAAAAGGATTTTACGTTAACGCCCGCGTAATTGGTAAGAATAACAGTAAAGCGATTCTATTCAGGGGGTTTTAAATATTGAATACCAAGGTAATTGTGGTAGGTCTTGGTCCTGGGAGCCGGGACTCTCTGCCCGCGGTGAACCTGGAAGTACTTAAGGAAGCCCGGCATCTTTTTTTACGCACCGGGGTGCACCCAGTTGTTGATTGGCTCAAAGAACAGGGTATCGATTTTCATACTTTCGATAAATATTACGAGCAGGCAGACAGTTTTGACGATGTTTACCAGCTGATTACGGAAGATGTTTTGGCAGCTGCTGAACATGGGACGGTGGTATATGCCGTACCCGGCCACCCGTTGGTGGCTGAAACAGCGGTGGATATAATTATACGCGAGGCAGAGCAAAGGGAAATAGCTGTTGATATACTGCCGGCCATGAGTTTTATGGACGAGCTATACGCGGTGTTAAAAATTGATCCAGTGCAAGGAATACAGATCCTTGATGGGTTGCAGTTGGAAGGTCAACTATTTAACCCGGCACTAGGTTTAGTGTTGCTGCAGGTTTACAGCCGTTTGGTGGCTGCTGATATTAAGTTGACCTTGTTGGAAATATACCCGGCCGAGCACCAGGTAGCCATAGTCCGAGCGGCTGGTGTGCCGGGATTACAAAGGATTGAATATGTGCAGTTATTTGAAGTTGACCGGCATGATTGGTTGGATCATCTCACCAGTATATATGTACCTCCATACAGACCTGCTGCTAAAAAAATCCCAGTCCATTTTCCATTGGACTCGTTGGTTGATATTATGGGCAGGTTGCGTAGCGAAGGTGGTTGCCCATGGGATCGGGAACAGGACCACCATACTCTAACCCCATATTTGCTGGAGGAAACTTATGAAGTACTAGATGCCATCCAAAAGGAAAATATGTATAATTTTTGTGAAGAACTGGGAGACTTATTACTGCAGATAGTGTTCCATGCCCAGATAGCGAGGGAAAACGGCGTATTTGATATTAATGATGTGGTTCATGGCATTAGTCAAAAGATGATTCATCGTCACCCGCATGTTTTTGGTAATATACAGGTTAATAATAGTGATGAAGTGCTGGTAAATTGGGAAATTATCAAACAGAGTGAAAAAGGGGGTGGAGCAAAAAAGCAGGCATCAGTATTGGATGGGGTCCCCCATGGCTTACCAGCCCTGTCACGCGCTTATAAAATACAAGGCAAGGCCGCCCGGGTTGGTTTTGACTGGCCTGATTATCAGGGAGCGCTAGGTAAAGTTGATGAGGAATTGGAAGAATGGAAAGAAGCGTTGGCCAATGGGCAGCGAGATAAGATTGAGCTGGAGACCGGAGATGTACTATTTGCGGTAGTTAATACAGCAAGATTAACGGGTATTGACCCTGAGGTGGCGTTGTTAGCCACAAACAATAAATTTATTCGTAGATTTGAATTTATCGAGAGAGAAGCCGCTATTAAAGGTATAAATGTTGCTAATATGTCTTTGGCCGAAATGGATGAACTATGGGAAAAAGCAAAAAATATAGAAAAATGAGCTAAAAAATGTAGCAAGAATCAATTCCAAGGAAGGAACCTCAAGAAAAATAGCGAATACGAATAGCTTAGTGGATAATTACCGTTTATCATTATGTCAAATTTCATGAGGGGGGTATTTATGAATAAGGCAGAACTGATTGCTAATGTAGCCGAAAAATCAGAGTTAACCAAAAAAGACGCTGAAAAAGCAGTGGTTGCGGTACTGTCAAGTATTGAGGAAGCCCTGGCCAGTGGTGACAAGGTTCAACTGGTTGGCTTCGGTACCTTTGAAATTAGGGAAAGGGCAGCTCGCAAGGGACGAAACCCGCAAACCGGAGAGGAAATTAATATAGCTGCCGCTCGTGTTCCGGTATTTAAAGCAGGAAAGGCATTACGCGAAACTGTTTCATCATAGTAACAAAATATAATTTGAACTGAGTTGTTTTACAGTGCGACTAGATAAATTTTTAAAGGTTTCTCGAATCATCAAGCGACGCACGATAGCCAAAGAGGCTTGCGACCGGCAGCAGGTAAAGATTAATGGCCGGGTGGCAAAAGCAGGCGCTGAAGTGCAGACGGATGACATATTGGAAATTACATTCGGACAGCGACGTTTAAAGTTTAAGATAATCACTATACGGGAAACTGTGCCCGCTAAGCAAGCGGCTGATTTATATTTGGTTCTTGAAGATATATATTTGCATGAAGGCTAATAGGCTATTATTACCAAAGGTCCTAAGGGGCCTTTTTTTATTTTACCTGATATTAAGAATTATGTGTTTTCAGGTGAGTTAAACTTTGTCCTGCATTTTACAACAATACCATGAAATATAGAGTATCCATGAATAATAGGAGAATATTTCACTCGTATGGCCTTGTATAGATAAATTTAATGGTTGCACTGCCATGTTATCATTGTCAATAAATGGTAAATAAATTGTGGGGTGTTAACATGTGGTGGACTAGTCTGGTGCAATTTAAGTTAAATAGTGTTCGGGGAATAATATCTAACTATGGTTTTGTTTGGGGGAAGCTAAAACAAACTGACTGGCTACTTGGCCTGGATGGTAATCTACAGGCCATTTATGTAATGACATATTATCTGGTGTTGTCCCTCCAGGCTTATGTGCAGATGACAAAAGGAGTAAGGTGGCAAGGTGCGGCCGGATGGGCGGGAGTCTTACCTTGCTTCATTAGAGGACCCAATGGACAAAAATAGTCGGCGCATATTTTCATACCATTCCACAAAAAATAATAAAAATTTTCGGGAGGGATGGTAATGCGCATATCAAATATAATCCTAGTAGCTCTGGTGCTTATGGGATTAGCGTGTGGCTGTGCGAAAGGACCACAGCAAAAGCCGGTAGAGCCTATCCCAGGCGCTCCAGGCCAGGAACCCACTATTAGTCTGTACGTTAAGGAACAAGGCTCAAAAAAGAACATTAAACTGGAAGAATACTTAGCCGGAGTGGTGGCAGCCGAGATGGAACCTACTTGGCCGGAAAATGCCTTGGCTGCCCAAGCGATATTAGCTCGCACTTTCACTATGGAAAATATTAAGTCACAGCGAGTAAAAAAACTGCATGGTACGGATGCATCTACTGACATAGAGGAGTTTCAGGCTTACAATCCCTCGCGAATAAACGATAAAGTGCGCCAGGCGGTGGCCTCCACCAGGGGGCAGGTTATTACCTATCGCGGCGATTATGTTAAGGGATGGTTTTCAGCATGTGATGGGGGCATATCTGCAACGGCACAAGAGGGGCTTGCCTATAATAAAGAGCCCACACCATATATTAAAGCTGGAGCAGAGGATGGGTGTCTGGCGGATACAGTTCCTGAAAATCAGTATTGGCGAGTGGAATTACCTCTACAACAAGTGCGAGCAGCAGTGCAACAAATTAACGGCGCAGACCCAGGCAATATTACTGTTGTGAATATTGTGGAAAGGGGACCTTCAGGAAGAGCGACTATGATACAGCTTGGTTCGGCCACCGTGAGCGGTCCGAATTTGAGATTAGCTTTGGGTAGCGATAAGGTGCGGTCTATGTTAATAACCAGTGCTCAGGTGCAGGGCAATAATCTGGTTCTGGAGGGTAAGGGTTTTGGGCACGGTGTGGGGCTTTGCCAGTGGGGAGCAAATAAGTTAGCCTCAGAAGGGAAAACCCCCCAGGAGATTGTTAAATTTTATTACCAAGATGTTGACATTCAAAAGCTTTGGGATTAAAAGAGTGATCCAATCCGGATCACTCTTTTTTGCATAATGCTAGTTTACCAGCATAGATATATAAACAAAGATTTACCCGTGCCCACGGAGGTGAAACAATTTGGAGCCAAAAAAAGATTTTAGCAATCGGATAGTTCTAACTGATCGTAAACATCTATTGGTGGACGGGGTGGAGCATGTGGGGAGTTTCAACGAAAAGGAGATTGGCCTGGTCACCAATATGGGCTTTCTTACCCTGCGGGGTGAGGGAATGCATATAACCCAATTAAATTTAGAAAATGGTAATCTGATTGTAGAAGGACGAATTAGCACAATGGAATTCATTGATAATAAAAACGTCGGGAGTCTACGGGGTAAAGGCATGCTGAACAGGATTTTCAAGTAAAATACCCGGCAATGAGCTCCCAGGCTAGCGTTTGGAGGTAATTATTTTGACAGAGCCGGTAACCAGTCAGTTCATGGTTTTTTTATATACCATTTTGACCGGGGTGCTGGCCGGATTTTTGTATGATGTTTATGCCGGTCTCGGTAATGTATTAAGGTTAAAAAAAATAGGGACATCGCTGGGCGATATTCTATACTGGGTCTGCTCAACTGTAATGGTATACGCTTTATTATTATATTATAATCAAGGTGAAGTTCGTTTTTTTGTGCTTCTGGGATTAGGTGCGGGGGCGCTGTTTTATTTCCGCTTGAGCCGGCGCAGAATGAGGTATTTAGTTATAAAGACCGTTGAACTATTAATGAGATTAGTTAATTGGCTGGTAATCATATTATTGTTTCCCATCCGTTTGCTTTATCTTATTTCGACCTATCCCTTTAAAATAGTCGGTCTGGTCTTCCGTAAAATAGGCCAAATTTTTATGCAGATATTTAAACGCCTACCGGCGCCTTTAAAGCTATTATTTCACCGTTGCCAAAAATGGTTGTCCAGCGCCCTCAGCAAAATAAAACGAAAAGTATAAAGCAGCGTTACTGATTAAAGTTTGACCCTCGCATGGAGGGTCTTTTTTAATAGCTCAAACAACCGAAAACGATATTTAATTTGGGGTTTTTGGCTCTTTTCCGCTATATTATTTTCAGTTATTTTTTCGATGCTTTGCTCTTGTGCAGTAGAAGCAGCCGGCAATATCATGGGTGGGGCGGCCTGCTGTAAATCTACAAAGCATAAAGGTGGATAGAGAACGCACCACCAATTAGCACCTTTCCCGGAACCTATGATTACCCTTACAGCTTCATAGCGACCTGGGGGCAAAGTTAATGATTTTATACTGTCTTCAGCCTGGACGGTATACTTTTTTGCGGGGAAGTAATAATTCCCCCGCACCACTTGTACAGGATAATTAAACCCCCGGCATTTTATTTCCTCCTCAGTTATTTTTTGGATAATTGTTAGATTAACATCGGTAATTCGCCTGGCCGCCTCGAGGTCGGTAGCCTGACTGAAGGCAGGTGACATCTCACGGACAATGCGATCTTTGACTCGGTATTTAAGTGTTTGGTCATAAAAGGTATTACTGTTGGCTATAATGTGCAACCTGATTAGGCCTGCTGGTTTGGTGCGTTGTTGTTCATAAAGATAATAACCGCCGATACTAGTCAAAAGTAGAGCAATTAGAAGATAAATGACGCTTTTGTGCACGGGATCACCTGCTTTATTAATTAATTAATAATATTATTTCCAAAATTTTATAGTATAAAACTTATTAATTAAGAAAAAAATGTTAACAATATAGTTAGACAAAGGAGGAGGAATAAATAAATGATTGGTACTACAACGTTAGCAGATTACTTGGTTAAAGCAGGTGACCGGTTACCTGAAGAAGCTGATCGAGTACTTGAAGCACTAGTTAACGAGGGAAATATGAATAAAGAAGATTTATCATTGCTCTCCCGTGTTAAAAGGGCGGTACTTGACCATGTAATTATGCAGTTATTTGCTCTGGGGTTAGTGGATGTCTCCACAGAGGGAAAAAGTAAAATATGTAGTCTGACTAAATTAGGCGAGGAATATGTAAGCTTATTGTCAGAGAGAAAAGTCGGTTAAACAAGACCGGCTTTTTTTTGTGTGCTCTGGCGTGAAAATTGTTACGTATGACTTTATTAAACGTTGTGTTGGCAATTGCCTTAAAAAAAACAGCCTACAGGCAGGAAATGATAGCCAGGCGTAGAATTTTTGTAATACGTATATGAGATGATTTTGGTCCCCGGTCATAACCTGGATGGTTATTGGGTCTTGGTGAGGAGGGCGAAAATATTGGCTAACAGCAATTCTTCCGAAAGGGATTATAGTCAGGATGCCAAACGTCGCAGGAATTTCAATTTATCACGCAGTAGGCTGCCGGTGATTATTATTGTAATATTAATGTTGTACATCTCTTTTTCTTTGGGCAGCCGTTTCGACCAATTATATTCTATGCAGCAAAACCTTGATGCTATGCAGGCTGAGATTAAGGATATACATAATAAGAACGCGGGATTATATGAAAAACTTGAAAGACTGCAATCCAATGATTATATTGAACAGGAAGCCAGAGAGAAGCTGGGATTGGTAAAACCGGGCGAGGCCAGGATCGTTACAATCCCAACTGCTGAGGAATAATTGTTGAAGGATTAATTAACGCTTGACATGCCATGTGGCTTTGATATAATTAATCAAGCCGTTCGGTAATGGGAGGATATATTTACACTTATGCCAGTGCAAGCAGGAAAAATTGTCCAAGGTAAAGTAACTGGGATTACTAATTTTGGTGCGTTTGTTGAGTTGCCGGATGGGGAAGTCGGGTTAGTTCATATCTCGGAGATAGCAGAAGAATATGTTAAGGATATAAACGATTTCCTGAAAATTAATGATCCTGTTAAAGTAAAGGTTATTTCCGTAGACCCAAAGGGCAAAATTGGTTTATCGATCAAACAAACGGTAGAGACTTCTAAGCGTCGTCCGGCGCCGCGTAAAAAGTTTGAGGTTTCCTTTGAAGACAAGTTGAATCGTTTTCTTAAGGATAGTGAAGAAAGGCAGCAGGGTTTGCGCCGAAATGCTGATGCTAAGCGCGGTGGTCGGGGTAATCGGAGGTCATGATAAGATAAATATACTCTTTGTTAAAAGCATTTCCGCAAGGAGATGCTTTTTTTGTCATACCTGTAAGTGTTACCTAGAAGGATTTTGAGTAGGTGGTAATATTATGAAAATCGCGGCCATAGATGTTGGAACAAATTCCACCAGGCTAATGGTTGCACAATTACCCTCTACGGGAAAAGTGCATCCTGAGCTGAGGGATTTAAAAACAACCCGTCTCGGGCAGGGTATTCAGGGTGGGCGGTTGATGCAAGCTGCGATGGATCGAACGCTGGCTGTGATTGTCGAGTTTGTGCTGCGGGCAGAACAGGCTAGGGCGCAAAAAATTGTAGTGGCGGCCACTAGTGCTGTAAGGGACGCTGATAATAGGGAAGACTTTGCAACTCGGGTGCATTCAATGACTGGATTGGATTTGGAGGTGCTCTCTGGCCCTATGGAAGCTCGACTTAGTTATCGGGGGGTTACGAATGCTCTGGGTGATATAGGGAATGCACTGGTTATCGACATCGGGGGTGGTAGTACAGAATTTATCTGGCACTCCGCTGGAGAAACCCGCTTTGTCAGCACTAAAGTTGGAGCTGTACGGATGACCGAAAGTGGTTACGGAAGTGATAAAATTATGGATGTCATTGATGACACACTATATGCTGTTCAGTTAGACGATCCGGATGAGGTGATCGGGGTAGGAGGAACAATAACTACTTTAGCAGCAATGGCCCAGTTGATGCGACATTACCTACCGGAAAAAATCCATGGTTTTCGTTTGACAATTGACAAGGTTGATGAATTATACTGTTTATTAAATAACCTGACTATTGAAGAGAGAATGCGATTGCCAGGTTTACAGCCCCAACGTGCTGACATAATTCCAGCCGGTACTGGTATATTGAGCACTATTTTGCATGGCTTGGCTCGGGATAGTCTATTAGTGAGTGAGGCAGACATTCTTGAAGGATTAATTTTGGAAGCGGCTTATAATGCCGATTAATGTCGCAATAAAAATGGAATAATGTGCCAAATTACTGCTTTTATAGCCGCCCTTTTGTAATATAATGTAAGCATCATTATTGCAACAAGGGGGTGGATTTTTTGTTTGAAAAGGCTGAAGTTTTTTTGCATCAGCGTAATCAATTAAACAAAGAGCCATATAAATATACTAACTATAACACCGGGCGCACTAAAAGCCACCGGATGCATATTCTTACCGGATTGCGGGTGAGGTATGGTGCCGGGCTGCTTGCTTTGTTTGCGGCTGGTTTTATATTAGGACGGGCTTTCTTGTTGGGTGAACTCTTGCCTTTCGGTGTAGCTCTGGTGGCGGCTGGTTTTTATGTCTATCGTGGCTATGCATTGGCAGCGCTTATTGGAGCTGTGCTGGGGTTATCCACTGTGGTAACCGGTTGGGAGTTGGCTGCACGTATAGTGATGCTGATAGCGGTGGGTGCAGCTTCCTTGACGCTGCCGTCGATTTTGACCTTGTATCGCCTTTGGTTAGGCGGGTTGGTTTTTGCGGTGTTGGTAGTTGCCGGTACTGGTTATGTGGCGGTCACTGGGCCTACTACTTATGATTATGTAAGAGTGCTTTTTGAATCGATATTTGCGGCTTTGTTAGCGGTGTCTTATGGGGCAGCCTTTGGGGGAATTCGCCGTTATAACAGTGGTCAGCAATTGAATGGTGAACAAGTTTTTTGTTTTATAATTTTTTTACTCAGCTTAGTGGCTGCTGCCGGTCAGGTGCATTGGGGTATGATTAGCCCCGGTGGAATGTTAGCTTCTTTAACGGTGCTGATGGCGGGGTATGTTGGTGGTGCTGGTTTGGGAGCGGCTGCTGGGGCGGTTATTGGAGTGGTGCCAGGTCTTGTATTTACAGTCTCTCCAGCAGCGCTAGGGGCATTTGCTTTCGCTGGTTTTATGGGCGGTTTGTGCCGAGGCTTGAAGCGTATCGGGGTAGTGACAGGATTCTTATTAGGGGGGACTCTACTTACCGTTTATCTGGGCAGTGGCCGTGATATAGCTGGCTTGATGCTGGAAACAGCGCTGGCAGGACTGGTATTTTTACTGCTGCCCAAAGTGGTTTTTACAGCTGTGCAAAAAAATATGCCAGTGGGCGTTCCCTGGGTAGCTACAACCGAGCTGGCGGAGGGCGAGCGGGATAGTATTGTCGTTCGGTTTAAACGCTGGGATGCAGTATTTGAAGAGATATCTCGCACGTATGACCAGGTTGGCGGTTCACTGGAGCCCTTGGATAAGGATACTCCATGGCATGATTCAATTAATCAAGTTAAAAATATGGTTTGTCATGACTGTGTATTAAATAAGGTCTGCTGGGAAAGAGAGTCTCAGCATAGTTTATTGCATATGGAAAACTTATTTGCAGGTGCCTTAAATAGCGGGTCGGTGGCCATGGAAGATCTTGATAAGCAATTGCGTAAGCGTTGTTCAAAACCCCGTGAACTGGTCATGGGCATTAACTGCTGCTTTCAATTATGGCGCATGCAGCAATTTCTAGCACAGAGATTGCACGAAAGTCGGGAATTGGTATCCGTGCATTTACGGGGTATGCGTGGGGTAATTGAAAACTTGGCACGGGAACTAGATTCAAACGATATTTGGGGGCGGAGCGCGGAATACTACAAGCAATGTCTAAAACAATCCGGTATCCCCGTAGCAGCCTTGTCGTTATACTCTGGTGCACGAGGCTGTGAAGCAGAGGTGAGCATGCAGGCATGCTCTGGTAAGAGAAGATGTGTTTATGATGTAGCTCCCTTTTTAAATCGGCTGACAGATGAAAATTTAGCCCTTTCTTGTAAGGATTGTGTTAACTGGGAAAACGATGACTTTTGCACTTTCCGATTATACCCTGACCTGGTGTATCAATTAGGACTTGGATTAGCTAGGTGTGCCGGTAAAGAAAATGATATATCAGGCGATACCTGTGCATTAATGCATCTAAATGATGGTCAATTGGCTATTTTGCTCAGCGATGGCATGGGTGTCGGGGCAGTGGCGGCATCGGAAAGTAAAACTACACTATCGCTGCTGCAGCAATTACTTAAAGCAGGCTACAGCCGAGATTTGGCTATTCGTATGGTTAATTCGATAATGATGGAACATTGTTCTGAAAAGGATAACTTTGCTACTTTAGATATGTCTGTGCTGGATCTGTATAGCGGGAAATATGAACTAGTGAAAATTGGTGCTCCGCCCAGTTATTTGGTGCGCAAAAACCAGGTGCAGGTTATTCAGGCCAATTCGTTACCAGTAGGCATTGTGGATGATATAAATATTTATTGCCAGCAGGGAGAAATGGATAACGGCGATATGTTAGTTATGGTGACAGACGGAGTCAGCGATGCTTATCCTGCTAAAGCAGAAAATGAAGATTGGATTTCTTCTGTGCTCAAAGAAATCGTTGATCTGCCGCCCCAGGAAGTGGCAGAATTGATTTTGCGCTTGGCTTTAAGCGGTAGTAGCGAAGGACGCCGGAGTGCAGATGATATGACCGTACTGGTGGCGCGAGTTGAAACTATTGGTGATAAAGACTAAGCTAATCTAAATTTACGTTACTATGATGTCTATGAAAGCGTGCATCAGAGTTATAAAGCACGCTTTTAAATTTGTATGGCTATTTTTGATTATGTTTATAAAAAAACAATCGAAGAAGGATATTTATTTAAAGCGTGGAAGTTTAAGAACAGGAATAATGTGGGTGAAACTATGCCTTTAATTCAATTGGTTGCAGAACAAATATTAAAATTCAATATGGTTAATAAAGGCACAACAGTGGTGGTGGGTGTATCCGGGGGACCTGATTCGGTAGCATTATTGCATATCCTATACAAGTTGCGGGAACCTTTGGGTATAAAACTGGTAGTGGCTCACTTAAATCACCAGTTTCGTGGTGCCGAGGCAGACGCTGATGCTCGGTTTGTTTTAGGACTGGCCCAGCGGCTCCACTTGCCTGCTTTTGTGGAATCCAGGGATGTTACGGTTTACAGTCAGGAGCGCGGTATTTCACCCCAGGTGGCGGCACGTGAAGTTCGTTACAGCTTTTTTGGCGAAGTGGCGGTTAAGACTGGGGCGTCCCGAGTGGCGCTAGGTCATCATGCGGACGATCAAGCTGAAACCATACTGTTGCATATGTTAAGGGGTACCGGTACAAGCGGTCTTAAAGGCATGCTGCCTGTGCGGGATGAATTTTATATTCGCCCATTGTTGGCAATCAGACGCCGTGATATCGAGGATTATTGTCAGCAGCATGACCTGGCTACCAGGCTGGACTCCAGTAACTTAAAGACCAAATATATGCGTAATCTTGTTAGGCTGGATTTAATGCCGCTTTTAAAAAAAAGATATAACCCTAATTTGGTTCAGTCATTAAACCGGTTAGCTGAAATATGCCGGGATGAAGACGACTACCTGGAAGAACAGGCTGGAGATATTTATAACCGCGCTAGAATGTCATCTGGTGGTAATGCCATATCTCTTGATGCTGGTAGGCTGTCAGCAGTTCCACAGGCGCTGTTGCGCAGGGTGATACGACGCTCTTGGACAGAAATTTGTGGAGAGCCTGCAGACTTAAATTACCAACATATTGAGCAAGTTTTGGCAATAATAAATGGTGGAGGTGGATATAGGCAAATTAACCTGCCAAGAGGGATAATTTTTAAAAAAAATTATGATGTTTTGGAGTTTACCTTAGAACGGCAAAAGAGAGATGTCCCTTTTTATCAGTATCTCTTAAAGGTGCCAGGTATTACTTATATCCCCGAGGTTGGTTTGTCTATAGGTGCTGAAATATTACCAGTAGGTCGGTTCATCGAATCGTACGGTTTTGACTCCTGGCAAGGTATTTTGGATTATGACCTTTTATCAGCACCCTTAATAGTGCGTCGCCGGTTATCTGGTGACTGTTTTGCTCCACTGGGTTTGAATGGCACAGTGAAGTTAAAAAAATTTTTTATCGATCAAAAGATTCCCCGCTACATAAGGGACTGCATCCCCTTGGTGGTATCCGGAAATGATATTGTATGGGTAGTGGGCATGCGTCCGGGAGAAAAATGGAAGGTTACTAATGATACATTAAATTACCTGAGATTATATATAGCCGATTACGAAGAATGATTTTGTGACAAGCTAATGAGCAAGTAGTAAATTATAATAAATTATATTGATTAAAGATTCTTTATTTGTTAAAATAAGCTTTATGCTGGATTTCTCCGTCACTGAGAGGAGTGGCCTATTTGAATAAGGTGATCAAAAATCTTAGTATATATTTACTTATAGTTTTAGTAACCATTGCATTAATCAAATTGAATACCCAGGATACACCTGCTATTAAGGAAATGCGTTTTGATGAATTTTATGCAGCTTTGGGTGCAGATAACATTAAGCATGTGACTATTCAGCCTGATGATTATACTACCCTTATTACCGGTGAACAGGCGAATGGTACGCAGTTTCAAGTGCGGGGGACTACCCCAGGGGTTGAGAAGGTAGAAAACATCCTACAAAACAATGGGGTCCAGTATGACGTAAAGGAACCTCCAAAGCCAAGCTGGTGGACCGGCTTGTTAACCACTCTGTTGCCTATCTTAATCTTTGTGCTATTGTTTTTCTTCCTGATGCAGCAGACACAGGGCGGGGGCAATCGGGTCATGTCTTTCGGTAAAAGCCGTGCTAAATTACATACCGATGACAAAAAAAAGGTTACCTTTGCAGATGTAGCTGGAGCCGATGAGGTTAAAGAAGAGTTAGAAGAAGTTGTTGAATTTTTAAAGAACCCCAAAAAATTCAATGAACTTGGAGCACGTATTCCTAAAGGAGTATTGTTATTTGGCCCTCCAGGCACAGGTAAGACACTTTTAGCCCGTGCCGTTGCTGGTGAGGCTGGAACGCCTTTTTTTAGTATAAGTGGTTCTGATTTTGTAGAAATGTTTGTGGGGGTAGGTGCATCTCGGGTTAGGGACTTATTTGAGCAGGCCAAAAAAAATTCTCCCTGTATAGTATTTATTGATGAAATAGACGCTGTAGGCCGCCAGCGTGGTGCTGGCCTTGGTGGTGGTCATGATGAGAGGGAACAGACTCTAAACCAACTGCTGGTGGAAATGGACGGTTTTGATGCCAATGAGGCAATTATTATCATTGCTGCTACTAACAGGCCTGATATATTAGATCCGGCATTGCTGAGGCCGGGTCGTTTCGACCGTGAGGTTGTGGTAGGTATCCCTGATATCAATGGCAGGAAAGAAATATTGTTGGTGCATGCCCGGGGCAAACCATTAGCTCCAAACGTGGACATTGATATTTTAGCCCGGCGCACCCCTGGTTTTACCGGTGCGGACCTGGCCAATTTGCTAAATGAGGCCGCATTGTTGGCGGCTCGCCGTAACCGAAATGATATTGGACAAAGCGAGCTGGAAGATTCCATTGAACGGGTCATTGCTGGGCCTGAGAAAAAATCACGAGTGATCAGTGATTATGAGAAAAAATTAGTGTCTTATCACGAAGCCGGTCACGCTGTAGTAGGTTACCTACTGCCCCATACTGATCCAGTGCACAAGGTTTCCATTATACCCCGAGGGCGAGCCGGCGGCTACACCTTGTTGTTACCTAAGGAAGACCGCTACTATATGACTAGATCCCAGCTCTTAGACCAGGTAACCATGCTTTTAGGCGGTCGCGTAGCCGAACATTTGGTATTAAAGGAAATTAGTACAGGTGCTCAAAACGACCTGGAGCGCTCCACTGAATTAGTGCGCAAAATGGTGATGGAATACGGTATGAGTGATGCCTTGGGTCCAATGACCTTCGGGCATAAGCAGGAAGCTGTATTTCTCGGCCGGGATATTGCACGAGACCGTAACTATGGTGAAGAGGTGGCAGCGGCTATTGACCGGGAGGTCCGGGGTACAATTGATAAAAATTATAATTTAGCTAAAGACTTACTCAATAAGCATATTGAAATACTGCATAAAATTGCACATAAATTAATGGATAAGGAAACGCTTGAAGCAGAGGAATTTGCTGGCATTATGAAAGAATCAGGCATTGAAGCCAATAAAGCATAGGAGGCTTGGTTGTTGGAGCGGACATATGTTATGGTAAAGCCAGACGGTGTGCAAAGAAATTTAGTTGGAGAAATTACATCGCGTTTAGAAAAAAAAGGGCTTAAAATTGTAGGCCTGAAAATGCTACAAATTACGCGGGAATTGGCTGAGCGCCATTATGAGGAGCACAGGGGCAAGTCGTTTTTTGAACCCCTGGTCGCGTATATCACTTCTAGTCCGGTGGTGGCGATGGCGCTGGAAGGTAAAGATGCGGTGGGTATGGTTCGTGAGATGATGGGGGCTACTAACCCGCTAGCAGCTGCACTAGGTACTATTCGTGGCGATTTTGGCATAGATATAGGCCGCAATATAGTACACAGCTCCGACTCTCTGGAAAGTGCTGCTAGGGAATTAGGTCTGTTTTTTGCCCCGGGGGAAATTGTTGAATACCGAAGAGCATTGGATAGCTGGATTTATGAATAAAAAAAGCAGCGAAAAGCTGCTTTTTTTATGTGTAATATAAATAAAAATATAGTAAAAATTAAAGTAAAGGTCGTTTACTGCAGGAAGTATGTGGGTTGTGTAGAATGAATTCCTTTTAAACTTGGATAAGTGAAAATTGGTTTAGGAACTAAAAGTATAATTTAGTTGAGGTGACGTTAATGCTCTTGACGAATAATATTAAACCGGGCTTGGTTGGTACAGCTCAAGTTGAGGTTAGTGAGCAAAATACTGCTTTAGCCTACGGTAGTGGTGGGATAAATGTGTATGCAACTCCCGCCATGATTGGGTTAATGGAAAAAGCAGCCTTAAGTTCTGTAGATTCTTTGCTGTCCGAAGGTTATTCTACTGTAGGAATCAAGGTAAATGTGGAACACGTGGCAGCCACTCCTATCGGTGGTAATGTAAGAGCACATTCTAAGTTGTTGGAGATAGACGGTCGAAGGCTGGTTTTCGATGTACAGGCCCATGACGATATTCGTTTGGTTGGGCAGGGAGTCCATGAGCGGTTTATCGTCCAGTCCGATCAATTTCTGCAGCGGGTAACTAAGCAAAAATAGAATAATTTGTTTTTATTTAATATAAAAAATATTGAGAGGAGCGCCCCTTAATTGCCATATGATGCAACTAAACTAAAAGACTATGAAATTGCCGAACAGGCGGGAAAAAATATGCCCACGCCTTACGAATGGCAGGAGAAGCTAGGCTTACAAAAAGAAGAAGTGATTCCCTATGGTATAATATGCAAGCTGGACTTCATGAAGATTATTGACCGTTTGAAAGACAAGCCGGACGGTAAATTCATCGAAGTTACCGCTGTTACCCCTACCCCGCTGGGCGAAGGTAAAACAACTACTACCATGGGTATAACGGAAGGTCTTGGTAAACGGGGCATAAACGTTGGTGCGGCTATTCGCCAGCCCTCTGGTGGACCCACCATGAACATTAAAGGTACTGCCGCCGGTGGGGGCAATGCGTTGGCCATCCCCATGACCGAGTTCTCTCTTGGCCTAACTGGTGACCTGAATGATATTATGAATGCTCACAACCTGGCTATGGTAGCCCTCACAGCAAGGATGCAGCATGAAAGAAATTACGATGATGAGGAACTAGCTAAACGCAACTTACAACGCCTGGATATCGACCCTACCCGAGTGGAGATCGGCTGGGTCATTGACTTTTGCGCTCAGGCTCTGCGGAACATCATTATCGGTATTGGCGGTAGGATGGACGGCTATATGATGCAATCGAAGTTCAATATTGCCGTGAGCTCTGAGATTATGGCCATTCTTGCCGTAGCCAGGGATTTAAAAGATATGCGTGAGCGTATTGGCAAGATTATCGTAGCTTATGATAAGAAGGGTAATCCAGTAACTACCTCTGAACTGGAAGTGGCCGGTGCGATGACCGCTTTTATGCGCAATGCCATTAACCCCACATTGATGAGTACTGCTGAATATCAGCCCGTACTTGTGCATGCCGGCCCGTTTGCTAATATAGCTATCGGTCAGTCCTCCATTATTGCTGACCGCATTGGTTTAAAGATGTTTGATTATCATGTTACCGAGAGTGGATTTGCTGCTGACATTGGTTTTGAGAAGTTCTGGAATGTCAAGTGCCGCTTCAGTGGGCACATTCCCAACGTTTCCGTGCTTACTACTACCATCCGGGCGGTCAAGATGCATGGTGGCGGTCCTAAGGTTGTCGCCGGGCGTCCGCTGCCTGAAGCATATATTAAGGAAAACGTTGGTCTGGTGGAAAAAGGCTGTGAGAACCTGGTACACCATATCAATACCGTGCGTAAATCCGGTATCAAACCAGTGGTTTGTATAAACTCATTTAGTACCGATACAAAAGATGAAATTATGGCTGTACGCCGAGCTGCCGAGGCAGCCGGAGCCCGCTGCGCCTGGTCCGAGCACTGGCTTAAGGGTGGCGAAGGTGCACTGGAACTGGCTGACGCAGTTATCGACGCCTGCAGCGACCAAGTTGACTTCAAGTTCCTTTACCCGTTGGAAATGCCCTTGCGCCAGAGAGTGGATATTATTGCCAGGGAGGTTTATGGTGCCGATGGTGTAAGTTGGACGACAGAGGCCGAAGCGAAGGCTCGGGCTTTCGAAGAAAACCCGGCTTATCAAGATTTTGCAACTATGATGGTTAAAACTCACCTCAGCTTGACCCACGACCCCACACTTAAGGGTGTGCCCAAGGGCTGGATATTGCCAATACGCGACGTTCTTGTTTATGCTGGCGCTAAGTTTCTCTGCCCCATGGCAGGTTCAATCAGCTTGATGCCTGGAACGGGCTCTGACCCGGCTTACCGGAGAATCGATGTTAACACTGAAAATGGTCAAGTAATGGGCTTATTCTGATAAACACGAGATCCCGCAAAGGGATCTTTTTTTTTCGAAAATACACTTTGACTAGGTTGATTACTCAATAATGTGTAGTTGTTTTATATATTGCATAAAAGGGATTATGCGTTATATCTAATAATACCCGGCAGGAGAAAGACTATATTTAACAGAACTTACACATGAACATAGTTTATTGCAACGGTGAAAACTTAAACATAGACATATTGAATGGGGTGCGTTATTATGTCCAGACCACCTAAATGTCGCCGGGTTGAATTTATGCCCGAGACGACTTTTTTTAAGCCTGTCGGGGTTCCAGTTAGTGAACTTGAGGTTGTTCGACTGACGGTGGAAGAATTGGAAGCTATTAGACTAAAAGATTTGCTTGGTCTTGAACAAGAAGGCTGTGCTAAAAAAATGGGCGTTTCACGGCCCACTTACCACCGGATATTATCCTCTGCCCGTGAAAAAGTAGCTGCAGCATTGTTGGAGGGTAAAGCCATCCGCGTAGCGGGTGGACATTTTGAAATTGTAGTGCGTTACTTTAAATGCTTAAACTGTGGTCACGAGTGGGAATTACCCTGTGGTATGGGGCCACGTGGTTGTAATATAATCTGTCCGCATTGTCAGAGCTGCGATGTTTTCAGGGTAAGCAAGGAGGGGCATTCCTATGAAGGCTGCATGAAGAAAAGGCTGGGTAACTAAAGGAGAATTTATAATCGATAATCGATGCAAGATAGGTAAATCTAAATATCACTGTTTCCTTTCTATTTACCAAAAAAAGCTAAAGCTATCCCATAAATAGGTAGGAAAAATATATTCACAGGAGTGAATGCTTTGCACCGGGTGAGCCGTATTATCAATGACTCCCTGTATAGAAAATGTGTCGAGCGCAATGCTGTATGCGAGCAAAACAGGCGCTTTTGCCGGCATGATTTACAGCACATGCTGGATGTGGCTCGCATTACTTATTTGCTGGTACTGGAAGCATGCATAGTGGGCGATAATTTAACTAGTGATATGCCGGGGGAAGAGTCTTTATTCAAAATATTGGCCGATGCAGCCACTAAAGAAAAGGCGACAGCCATAAATATGCCGGGAATACTTAGGCAAGTTAAAGAGACAATATTTGCCGCCGGTTTGTTGCATGACATCGCCCGGTGGGTGGAATATGAATCCGGTGAAAACCACACCATTGCAGGAGCCCGAATGGCCGGTGAAGTATTGAGTCGGGCCGGATTTACTGATGCTGAGCAACGATTGATCACTAGGGCTATTGGTGAGCACCGAACCGATGGCGCCGAAGCCAGCCCGCTGGGCCAGTATATCTGCAGGGCAGATGATTTAGCCCGCCCATGTTTTCACTGCGCTGCTCGGGATGATTGCTACAAAATCAGCCATATGGAAACTGCTGGTGTGCTTTTATATTAGACCGGGCTTTAGATATAGATGAGAGTATCATTACGAACGGATATTCTTTGAAAAAGACGGGGGAATCATAGTGACCTTTAAGATGTATAATTTGGTAGTTGCACACCGGTCCGGGATTATGGAGGAATTTAGAAAAATTGGAGTGGATCCGGCCGGCGGTGCTGTCATGGCACAAAAAGCGCTGCACCTTGTGATAAAGATATTTGACTTAGCACCCCGACAAGCTAACATTATCAAACAGGAAATGCTTGGCAAGGGTGCCGATGCCGCTATTGCCAGGGGTACGGTGGACTGCTCAGTGGAAAAAACCGATGTGCTGCTGATGGGTACTGAAAAACAATACCGGGAGGTTATTAAAAAACTACGTATGCAGCCCTTTCAGCTGGCCAGCCTGGCCGACCAACTGGAGGAGTTAATCAATAACACGAGAGGTCGCTCGCCCAGGGAGCTAATCTGCAGGGATAAAAAATTATCCCTGGGAGAAAGGACGCTGGTGATGGGTATCCTAAATGTGACGCCTGATTCTTTTTCCGACGGAGGCAAGTATAATCGTATTGATAATGCTATAGCTCAGGCCCGTCGTATGGTGGATGAGGGTGCGGATATAATTGACTTGGGCGGCGAATCCACTCGTCCCGGTTATACACCGGTAAGCGGGGAAGAGGAGCTGGACCGGGTGATACCTGTACTGAAGGTGCTGGTGTGTGAGCTTAACGTGCCTATCAGTGTTGACACTACCAAAGCGTTAGTAGCCCGGCGTGCTTTGGAGGTTGGGGCTCATATAATTAACGACCAGTGGGCGTTGCGGGCAGACCTAGATATGGCCTCTGTGTTGGCAGAATACCAAGTGCCTGTGGTAATGATGCATAACCAGCAAGATACTACCTACCGTGATTTAATGGGTGATATGGTACAATTTTTCCAAGAGAGCATAGCTAAAGCTGAGCAGTCCGGGATAGCCAGGGAAAATATAATCATTGACCCAGGTATCGGTTTGGGCAAGACCTCTGAGCAAAACCTTGAGGTGCTGCGCCGCCTACGAGAGTTGGATTGTCTGGGGCTGCCTGTACTGCTGGGCACATCCCGCAAGTCTATGATCGGCAAAGTACTTGGTTTACCATTAGACCAGAGGGTAGAGGGTACTGCTGCTACTGTTGCTCTGGGTATAGCAAGCGGAACGGATATAGTCCGGGTACATGATGTTAAGGAAATAGTTAGGGTTGCCCGGATGACTGATGCAGTGGTGCGGCATTAACAAGGACCAACTAGCAGAAGGTGGCGATTTGCCTGGACAAAATAGTAATGAGTAGCATGAGCTTTTACGGTTATCACGGTGTATTACCCCAAGAAAGGGAATTAGGACAGCTGTTTGTGGTGGATGTTGAACTACAATTGGATTTGCGCATAGCTGGGGAAAGTGATGACCCCAGTAAAACAGTGAGCTATGCCGATGTATATGAGGTAGTACGACAGGTGGTAACTGGCTCACCCAGTAAATTAATTGAGGCAGTGGCCGAGCAAATAGCTTTCGAATTGCTGCAGCAATTTGACGTGCAGCAGGTGATGGTCCGGGTCAAAAAGCCTGCTGCCCCTGTGCCTGGGCAATTTAGCTATATGGCCGTGGAAATTGTCCGCTCCCAAGCAAGGGTGGTGAGCAAGCAGTGAATACTCTGCTTGGGGTGGATACAACGGGAAGCTACAAACCAGTGCGTTGCTATATTGGTCTGGGTGCTAATATTGGTAACAGCCGGGATACTATTGCCGAGGCACTTAAGCGGTTGAATGAATTACCAAATCTGACGGTTAATACTGTAGCGCCTCTCTACCGTACTGCACCAATAGGTTATACCGAACAGAACTACTTTATTAATACTGTAGCCGAGGTGAGTACCACTTTAACTCCCCGCCAGCTGCTGACTGCCTTACAACAAATTGAAAATGACCTGGGCCGGGTGCGGGTAATGCGCTGGGGTCCACGCACAGTGGATCTGGATATACTACTGTATGGTGAGCAAACCATCCTGGAACCTGAACTGCAAGTGCCGCATCCACGCATGACTCAGCGAGCTTTCGTTATGGTGCCTCTGGCAGATTTAAATCCTGGCCTGGATATTGATGGCCAAAAGGCGCAGTTATTAGCCCAACGCTTAGTGGAGGAACAAGAAATTTATGCTGAACAATAATATGCAATGCTTAAAGGAGGTTGCTTGTGGTTGAAAGAGAATTAATATTGGACGGCGGTTATACTCCTACCTAAAATAAATATTGGAATATATGAATTATTGCACCAAGGCACTCTGGCAGGATATTAACATTTATATTCAGCTCAATTATCAGGTTTTTCGAAAATTGACGTTAGCAAATGCTCTGCGAAACCGGGCTGGAATGTTAAATATAAGAAAGCCGGTAAGTCTATTTGCAAATGATACCCGAAGAAAGATGGTTTTTAGTGCTGATTGTCATTGCACAGGATCTGATACCGGAAATAAACAACACAAGTAATTTTGAGAAAGCAAATCGTGGCAACTGTAAATGATGCCAAACCTTTTAATGGAACAAAACGGCTGGTGATTCAGGTAGACGATGAAAAAAATTGGTCTTTATATTAGACCAACTCGGTAGTATAATTAACAGCAACTAAGTAAAGGAAGTCATTTGGGGTGCTGAAAGGCTGAGAGGCGATATGCCAACCCATTGAACCTGCTCTGGTTAATACCAGCGAAGGGAAATGCAACTAAACTATTTGTGGCACTCCGAGCAGGGGTGTTTTATTTTTGGTTTTATACCAAAATAGACAAAAGGAGTTGAACAATTATGATTGGCAAGATTAATGATGATTTATGATTTTTTTAACAGGGTGATCCTGTAGGAAACAGGTGCTCTAACCAACGAGGTGTTAGTTGGTCCGTGCATGGGTGTTGACGCGGCAATTTTAAAAATTGGGGATTAATTCATGGCTATCGCTGAGGGCCCTATTCCCCCTGGACCGACCACCTCGCTGGAGGACTTCGGCTGGATAACTGTGCATATCGGGGCCAGTGATATTGCGATAACAGGCATAAGGCCTCAGTATATGACCTACTCACGGCTAATTCCGTTGGAAACCTCAGAAGAATATATAACCCGCCTTGTTTGCAGTATAAGCGAAAGTGCACGGGAATTGGGGATCTCTATCGTCGGTGGTCATACTGGTTTCTACGGTGCGGTGACTGTTCCGAGTAGCGGTGGCATTACCGTGTGGGGTTTAGGCCAAGAATATATAACACCTGCAGATGCCCGGGTAGATGATGCCGTGTTGATTACCAAAGGAGTTGCAATAGAGGCAGTCGCTTTATTGGCTGCAGCCTGTGGTGGGGTTCATGCGATGCATGATGCAACGGAGGGCGGGTTAGCTAGGGGCTTGTGGGAGATGGTCCAGGCCTCTAGTGTGGGTTTGCGTATCCAGTGCTCTGCAGTCTTAGTTCCACCAGATGTGCGGTCTATCTGCCACCATTTTCAGCTTAATCCTTATGAGGTAATAAGTGATGGGACCCTGGTGCTTACTGTTAAACCGGAAATGGTAGAGATAGTTTTAACTGCTCATGAACTGGCCGGTTTACCAGCGGCTGTGATCGGCCAGGTCGTGTTTTAGGCAGAAGGCTGCTGTTGGCTGGAAGCGGACGGTAGAGTTTTAGAATTGCTGCCACCGCAGGTGGATCGCTTCTGAGAAGTTTTTTTTCGGTGCATTGTCATTGTCCCAAGGGTAACTGTGTTTTGATGCTGGAGGTAAAAAAGTGATTAAGGTTTTTACCATGGCGGGTCCGATTCCTGCGGAGGGGCAGGAATACAGACTGGTTTGAAAACTTTCAGTGCTCTAGGCGTATATGGTACGGGTGTCATTACGGCAGTCACGGCCCAGAATACTCGGGGTGTATATAATGTCAAAGAAATGGACCATGAGATCATTGAAGACCAGATAAATTCTATCTTTGAGGACATTCAGGAGGATGTTGCTAAAATCGGTATGACGTCAAGTGCAAGGACCATCAAAACCATCGCTAAGTCCCTGCGCATGCATAAAGCTCAAAACATTGTTGGTAGACACGGTAATGGTTTCTAAGAGCGGTTGTACTCTTTTGCAACCCCAGGCTAGGGAGTCATTAATAAACGAGCTTTTGCCATTAGCGGATGTTTTAACCCCCAATCTTTTAGAGGCGGAGACGATCACCGGGGAACAAATTTTAAATGTGCCAGCAGTGGAAAAGGCAGCCATAAAAATAAGGCTGTTGGGGCCGAAGAATGAGGTTGCAAAAGGTGGGCACCTGGAGGGTGCGGCAAATGATGTTTTATTTGATGGAAATGCTGTGTATCACTTTGAGAGTGACCGAATATTTACCACTCACACCAATGGCACAAGCTCTTTTTCTTCTGCCATTGCTGTTTTTTAAGCCAAGGGTTTTTCGGTAGGTGAGGCGGTGGCCAGGGCTAAAGAATACATCTGCGGTGCTATAGCCCATGCCTTTCCTCTGGGACAAGGGGTGGGACCGACGCATCATTTCTATCAATTTTATCAGCATAGTAACGACGTGATAAAAGATGTGGTGAAAAATAATGAACTGTAATTATAGTTTATACTTGGTTACCGACCGGGCTCTCTTAGGCGGCCAAGTTTTATACCAAGCAGTTGAGGCCGCGTTGCAGGGTGGGGTTACACTGGTACAGCTTAGAGAGAAACAAACGTCTAGCCGGGATTTCTACCAAATTGCTCTTGGTTTAAAAGCCCTTACCCGAAAGTATCAGGTGCCTTTGCTGATTAATGATCGGTTGGATATCGCTTTGGCCGTTGATGCCGACACCAGGAGGACCTGCCTCTTCAGGTGGTCAGGGAAATACTGGGGCCACAAAAAATAATTGGCTATTCTGTTGCGATTATTGAAGAAGCTGTATATGGGGGAAAGGAACGGAGCTGATTATCTGGGGGCAGGCCCTGTTTACGCTACCCAAACCAAGTCAACCACTATTGAACCCTTGGGAGTAGAAGGACTGCGTAGCATTAAGGAAGCTGTGTGTATTCCCGTAGTAGGCATCGGCGGCATTAATGTGAGAAATGTAAGCGAAATCAGAAGGTCCGGCGTAGAGGGGATATCCGTTGTCTCAGCTATCCTGGGAAGCTTTGACCACCGGCCAGTGCTTCAGGGGAGTTATATACTGCTTGGCAAAAGAAAGGTTAGGTTAAGGATGCAGGCAACAAAAAAACTGATGTTTATTGATTTTGATGGTACGATTACCCAAAGGGATACTTGTGCAGCCATGGTAGAAGCTTTTGCTGGCGAGGGCTGGCTGCAAATTAATGAGCTGTGGGAGAAAAGAGAAATTTCCACCGAGGAATGCGCTAACAGAACATTTCAGCTTTTCCATGCTACATTGGCTGACCTGTGCAAGCTGTTGGATACAATTAAAATAGATGAAGGCTTTGGTGCTTTTGTTGATTTTTGCAGGGAACAAGGCTATCCGGTTTATATACTAAGCGATGGCTATGACTTTTGCATCGACTATATTCTAAAAAAATATAATTTTAATTTACCCTATTATGCGAATCACCTGGTCTATGAAAATGGGTTTCGTATCAGCTGTGATTATTTTAATCGGAACTGTGGTTTATGTGGTACCTGTAAGCGTATCTTGATTGAAAGTTTAACTGATACGGGCAGTCAAGTGATTTATGTCGGGGATGGTATTTCCGACACTTGTCCTGCCAAGCGTAGCAGCCAAGTGTTTGCCAAAGGACGGCTGCTTGAGTTCTGCCAGTCAGAAGGAGTTCCTGCTATATCCATGTCCGGTTTTGCCGACGTTCTGAAATATCTTACTTTACATTCCACATAAGTTGCTAATTAACAGGTGTACATTTTATAAAAATCTTTAAACTAATCATGTGGTTCAAAGTTCAAGATGCAAAGCTTAGCAAATTCCAAATTATTATAAAAACAGCTGAGGTGACAACATATGGATTATGTGAAGTCTAGAAACCAAAAACAGTTTAACTCCATTAATTATTACCTTTCACCGCATGAATTGGAGGAGCTGCAAAGAAAATACGGTCGGCCAGGGGAGATAGCACCAGGTCAACCAGCGCCCAAGAAACGCAAGCGTTTGGATGACCGTTTGTCTGAGTTGGATCGGAGGGAGAAAAACTTAATCGAGCTTAGTGAAATTGATTACGAAGAACCAGTCGTCCATTAGTAATACGATAGCGCCGTTTTACGGCGTTTTCTTTGACTGTGTGAGTGTAGTCCTTGGTAGTTGACATAGCTCACAGTTCTGAAAATTATTCTTTATATATAACAATATCTACAAATAATTGCTGCTTGTTAAAAGCAGACATGCTTTTTTAGCTTAATTTTGGAATTAACTTTTAAATGGGGTGGTACTTGGGCATAATAAAATGTAAGGTTTGTTGTTGAGGAGGATTTTTTACAATAGTGGTTATGCGGAAAAAAATGGTTCAGCTTGATGAGTTGAGGTCAAAAGTTCAGGCTGGCGGTGGAGAAAATAAAATTAACAAGCAGCATAGGGCTGGCAAAAAGACAGCCCGGGAAAGAATCAACTATCTTTTTGACCCAGGTACATTTAAAGAAATAGGAGCCTTTGCCGGTGACTCGGATACTAACCCCGGGGAGGGAGTCGTTACTGGATACGGATTGATTAATGGCAGAGAAGTATACGTATATGCCCAGGATTTTACTGTTTCCGGCGGTTCACTTGGACGGGTGCACTCCCAAAAAACTTGCAAAGTTTTGGATTTGGCCATGCGTACAGGTGCCCCTATTATTGGCTTAAATGATTCGGGAGGGGCGAGGATTCAGGAAGGTGTAGATGCATTAAACGGTTTTGGGGAAATTTTATACCGTAATACAATGGCCTCCGGCGTAATTCCTCAATTATGCGTGATTATGGGTCCGTGTGCCGGGGGTGCAGTTTATTCACCTGCTTTAATGGATTTTATTTTTATGGTACAAAATACGGGACAAATGTTTATTACCGGGCCCCAGGTAATTCAAGTTGTAACCGGTGAAGAAGTTAGCATGGAACAACTGGGTGGGGCTGTGACGCATAGCGAAATCAGTGGTGTAGCCCATTTTATGGGTGAAAACGAGAAGCATTGTTTGGATATGGTAAAGCAGTTGCTTAGTTATTTGCCTTCCAATAACCAGGAAAATCCGCCGCTTAAGCCCGTTAAAGAACCATTCGTTGATAAAGAAGAACTTTTAAACATCATCCCTGAGCAATCTTGTCTAACGTATGATGTAAAAAAAATTATTACTGCAACAGTTGATGGCAGTGAATTTTTTGAAGTCTACCCGCATTATGCGAAAAACGCGGTTATTGGTTTCGGACGTATTAATGGGCAATCTATCGGTATTGTGGCCAATCAACCTGATTACTTGGCGGGCTGCCTTGATACCAACGCCTCTATTAAGATCAGTCGCTTCGTTAGATTTTGTGATGCGTTCAATATTCCACTCGTTACTTTTATGGATGTACCTGGCTTTTTGCCTGGAACCACCCAGGAATTTGGCGGAATAATCAGGCATGGGGCAAAAATATTATATGCTTATGCAGAGGCGACTGTACCCAAAATAACCATCATCCTACGTAAGGCCTACGGCGGAGCATATATCGCGATGTGCAGCAGTTCACTGCGCTCTGATATTGTATATGCTTGGCCGATTGCAGAAATTGCCGTAATGGGACCGGAGGGTGCAGTTCATATTGCTTATCGTCAAGAAATTGAAACTGCGGCAGATCCGGAAGCAACAAAGAACCTATTGGTGGAAGAATATCAAGACAAGTTTGCTAATCCTTATGTAGCCAGTTCCCGTGGTTATGTTGATGATGTAATTGATCCCAGGGAAACGAGACAAAAAATTATTGACGCTTGTAAAATATTAAATAATAAACAGGTCGTTCGGCTTGATAAAAAGCACGGCAACATACCTGTTTAAAACAAGATTAGAAAATAATACGCATGCAACATGAGAGGGCTTTTATATTTCAATTTTTAAAAATATATTGCCCTCTTTTTTATAGGCAAGAAAGCTACTATAGCCAAAACATTGGTAAGAAAGTATTTGGCTATAGTAGTTTTAATGTTAATTGGATATATTTTTGGGCGTTTATTAATTTTTAACTACCCGGTATTCATGTGTATAAATAGTAAACTTGTCGGTTCGCACAAACCCCACAATAGTAATACCGAATTCCTTGGCCAGATTAACAGCCAGCTCCGTGGGGGCGGAACGAGCAGCAATAAGTGGGATACCCATTTTAGCTACTTTGATTAATATTTCAGAGGCTATACGTCCACTAAACACTAGAATTTTATCTGACATGATAACATTGTCTAACAAGGCACGGCCTGCTACCTTGTCGGCGGCGTTGTGTCTACCGACATCTTCATAAGCAAAAAGTATTTTTTCATTTGTACAGAGCGCGGCACTGTGCGAGCCACCGGTTGCCCGGAACAGAGGAGAGATTCTCTCTACCTCATCGCATAAAGAAAAGATTCCGCTAGGCGTTATTTTAAATTTGAGATCAGTAGAGACTGGGGTTACTCGTATAGCACTATTGAAAAAATATAGGGATGGGCCTCCCCGGGAGCAGCTTGTGGTAACTAAACGCTTAACAAATTTATCTTCGGTTATACCTTCCCCCGTAGTCTCCACTCGGATTGTTTTGCTAGTCTCATCAACAGTTATACTTTTAATATCTGCAGATTGTTGCACTAATCCCTCAGAATATAAAAAGCCTACCGCCATTTCTTTTAGATCGTACGGAGAGCAGGCCATAGTGGAAAATTCAAAATTATTTATTATTAAGTTAACGGGTACCTCCTTGATAACCTTATCTTCGCCGGTCGAAAAGATACCGTTTCTGTACCTTGTTACCGGTACTAAAGTATAAGCGTTGGTTAATTCAATCACACTTCTCCCTCCTTAACAAATTTTTGGCTATGTATGAACGGGAGGGGTTAATTATTTAAAATAACGCCGGCATCATACTTAATCTCTAGCATGACACCGACGTTATCTTTATTTTACCTCATTATTTGATATTGGTCTAGAATGAACCAGTTACTACCTGGCAACCGGTTTATAGACAGTTGTAGATTCCAGACCTCTGACCGGATCTAATTTAACCAGGCGGCAAGCATTACCTCTCATGGTAATATAACCTGAAACTTTGTCTCTAACCATGGCGTCCAGCAGCACATTGACGTTGGCGCCTGCCCAGCCGTGCGGAACGTCAATCGCACCCGGCCTAATATTCTCGGTAACGCGAGCTTTCATCTTGATCATGCCGCGCGGTGTTTCTATGCCCATCAATTCGTTGTCAATAATGTCATATTTCTTAGCGGTGACCGGGTGGATCTGGGCAAAGGGTTCATTCATAAGTGCGCGTAGACCGGGTACTTCGTGCATCTGAGCGCCGATGTATTCTTGGTGTCTGGCACCGGTGAGCAGGGTTTCCGGATACTCTGCAGCCAGTTCCGGATTGCCCATGTAGCTTTGTTCCGGTTCCACATGGTCGGGCAGGCCGGATGCGCCTAAAGCTTCCATTTGGGCGGAATATAGTTCAACTTTCTTGCTGTCGGTAGCAAAGCCGATTTTCTTGTAAACTTCGTATTCTATTTCACCGAACATCATGCCTTCCGGATTTTCGACCAGCTGCTGATAAGTGACTCCGGCGGTGGAGAATAGATGTTCTGCTACCTCTTCGTCGGTTTTCCAGGGGAAGTACTCGCCTAAACCAACTTGATGACCCAGCTCACTCCAGATTTGCCAGATCGGTTTGCTTTCATAAAGCGGCTCAATGACTTTTTTACGCAGCATGATCCAGGGCACGCAGTGCGAGATGCCGTAGGGGAAGCCGCCCACGCCGGTCTCTTCAATAAATGTACATGAAGGGAGCACATAGTCAGCCAGCTGGCAGGTTTCGGTCATGTACGGGTCAATGCTGATAAACAGCTCGGTGTTTCTTACGGCATCCAGGAAACGTCCGGTATCCGGGAAGGCCAAAACCGGGTTGCTGCCCGAGCTAATGAAGGCCTTGATCGGGTATGGTTTTTCAGTGATCATGGCTTCGGTCATCATGGATGCGGAGCCGTAGGGCGGTGTGCGTTTGTTGTACTGGTGGAAGATCGGGTATTCATCGTGACCCAAGCTCTTTTCTTCAATCGGCACGCGCAGATCAGCCAGGCGAATTTGCGGGCAGGTCACCCATCCGCCGGGGCGGTCCATATGGCCGGTGATGGCGACCAGGATGTTGAAGGCCCTTTCGGTTTGCAGACCGTTTTGGTACTGGTTCAGGTGGCCGACACCTTCGTTGAGAGAGGCTCTTGGGGTCTTGGCATACAACCGGGCTACATGGCTGATGTCGGAGGCAGCTACGCCGCTGATTTTGGCGGCCCACTCGGGGGTCTTATCCTTTACATGCTCAACCAGCTTGTCGAAGCCGGTGCACCAGTTTTCCACAAATTCGTGATCATACAGGTCTTCATAAATGATGGTGTGCATCATGGCCAGGGCGATGGCGCAGTCTGTGCCCGGGCGGGGCTGCAGGAAGAGGCCTTCATTGGCCAGCGGGATCTTGCGCACGTCGATAACAACCAGCTCTTGTTTGCCGGCGGCGAGTTTTTCACGAAGGTCCAGTCCGATGGGGAAGTAGCTTTCTTCCGGGTTATGGCCCCAGAGAATAACTAGATCAGCTTCCCGTGGCTGTTCCACCGGATAGCGGCCAAAGGTAATCTGGCGAGCCAGGATCCGGGTACGGAAGCAGATGCCTTCGGGGTTGAAGAAGTTCGGGCTGCCAAAAGCTTTGGCAAAGCGCTGGTTAAAAGCGGCCATTTCAAAGTGCTCAACACCTACTGAGCCTGTCCAGGTAGCCAGGGTGCGGGCACCGTATTTTTCACGCAGTTCTAATAGTTTGTCGCCGATTTCTTTGTAGGCCTGTTCCCAGGAGATCCTTTCGAATCTGCCCTCTTCTATTCTCCCGCCAACTTTCTTCATCGGATATTGCAGGCGGTTGTCGGAATAGGTGCCTTCAACCAGGAATTTAGCTTTGGCGCAGATTTGACCTTTGTTCAGCCAATGGCCCGGGGTGCCTTCAACCTTAACCAGCTTGCCATCTTCTACGTAGCAGTCAATGCCACAGCAGTTGATGCACAAGCCACAGTCAGTTTGAACTTTTTGCAATTTACTCAACCTCCACTATTTAGTAATTAATTTAACTTGAAACGATTTTAACTTACCCTAAGTATGTAACCTTGTTCACCTTTAAAATGAAGCATTTAAAGCTGCTCTTTGCTAAGCCGTGACAAACTAGGTTGATCGTTAGCCTAACTTTTAGGTAAGTTATTTTTGAATTAATGTATCCCTAATGGCTCACCCCCTTTGATTGCTAACCAACCTTTGGTCGCGCATGCTATCAGGGATAATCAAAATGTTGCTAGTTAGTTAACTGCTAAGTTAATGAATTAGGTCATTCACAGCTAATTAAGCTTGTCCATTAGTGCAATGAATGCAAGATACAAAAATAAAAAGCTCTATCCCAATTTGAAAAGGATAAAGCTTTTGTAAAAGATATCTTAATCCGTTAGGCAATGGTGAGCATATCGATTTCATAATATGCATAGACTTTTCAGTCACCATGCTAAAAGGCTTCAAAAGCTTTATCCGGTTCAAGAAAAGGATAAAGCCTTATATTAGAAAGATACCTTTCTCCTTTCCGCAATGGGGGGCATATCGGTTTCCTGATATACCTTGACGTCCAGTTAACCATACTAAGGGTTTAGGTAAAACTGGCTCGGAGAAGTATTTTATTTTTTGATTATAATAGCATATATCCGACACGATTACAATAATATCAACAATAAAAGTCAAGATTTTTGTAAGCTTATAAAAATCTTGACATATATAATTAACTTATATATTATTTTTTTAGAGGTATGTTAAGTACAATACGTAATATTCCTTACAAGGCTATTTTGAACTTTAGCGTACTTCGACTGTTAAGTCAAGCACATAAGATGTCTTAGCCTAATTAAGCGTGGGATGGTAAATGATTATCCAGAATGCAGGGTGTACACCGGTAATTGGTCTGGCCGGGTTTTCTAACACAGGGAAGACAACTTTTTTGGTAAAGTTGATTGCTGAGTTGAAAAAACGCGGCTACCAGATTGGAGTTGTCAAACATACCCATCATCATGTGGAATTCGATCAACTTGGTAAGGATACATGGCGGCATACACAGGCTGGTGCTGAGGTAGTGGCTTTAGCTACGCCGGATGGTGTGTCCTTGGTTAGAAAGTTTGAGTCCGAACCTGGCCCAGAGGCAGTTATTTCAATGATTAACGGGGTAGATATAATCTTAGTTGAAGGTTATAAAAGGGGTAAGTGGCCCAAAATAGAAGTTTACCGTCACGATGTGTCTGAAAGACCGGATATCCCAGGAGATGAACTGTTGGCCGTGGTAAGTGACGTTCCCCTTGATAGTAGAGCTCCATTTTTTAAACCGGATGATGTTGCAGGGGTGGCTGAATTAATAGAGAAATTTGCCTTGAAAACAAATTAAAATGCACATATAATGAAATACATACTCCGAGTCAGGCCAACCTAAGCCTTTAAGTATGGTGTTCTGACCGATAGGGTGCATTGGGAAACTGGTGTGCCTCCCTTTGTGGAAAGGAGAATTGCTTTGTTTTTTCAAGCTCTGTTCTTTCTATTCAGGACAGAGCTTTTTTTGTATTTATCAATATGGTTATTAGGATTATAGGGTTATTGAGTTTTTGGCTATTTAAATATACAGTTAATGTTTTACTAAGATGTTATGAGACGATGTTCTATACAAGAAATAGGAGGGTTATTAATGCAAAAGGTACCTGTAACCGAAGCGGTGGGTATGGTTCTTTGTCACGATATTACCAGAATTATCCCTGGCAGTAAAAAAGAACGGGCTTTCCGTAAAGGTCAAATTTTAACCAATGATGACGTTCCTAAACTCCGTGACTTGGGTAAAGAACATATCTATGTGTGGGAGAACTTAGCTAATCTCGTACATGAAGACGAAGCTGCTTTGCTTCTGGCCAGAATGGCAGCTGGACCAGGGTTATACTGGGAAGAGCCGAACCAGGGCAAGGTGAGCTTGCGCGCTTTCTATGACGGCATGCTGAAAGTGCGGGGCGATAGGTTGAACCAGCTTAACAGCTTAGATGGGATAGTCCTGGCAACTGTGCATAATAACCGGATAGTCTCTAAAGATCAACTTGTGGCCGGAACCAGAATTATTCCGTTAACGATACCACGTGAAATTCTAAATGAAGCTGAAGCGAATTGCAGTGAGTCGGAGCCATTGTTATCTGTAAAACCTTTTCTGCCCCTTTCAGTTGGCGTTATCACCACCGGGAGCGAGGTTTATTACGGCCGGATTAAGGACGGTTTTACCAGTGTAGTCATAAAAAAAGTTAAAGCTTTCGGCGCAAAATTATGCGGACATGAAATTTTACCTGACGATCCGAGTAGGATAACTACTGAGATCCTCAGCATGGTTGATAAAGGAGCGGAAATGGTGATACTAACTGGCGGCATGTCGGTTGACCCGGATGATGTGACACCTACCGGGATAAGAGCAACCGGGGCTGATGTTGTCTCTTATGGCGCGCCGGTACTGCCTGGCTCGATGTTTATGCTGGCTTACCTGGGCGAAGTGCCAGTTTGTGGGCTGCCGGGCTGTGTGATGTTTAATAAAACTACTGTTTTTGATCTGGTACTGCCGCGTATTTTTACCGGTGAACGCTTAACAAAGTCAGATATTGTGGCGCTGGGCCAGGGGGGGCTGTGTGAAGAATGCGAAATTTGCCGTTATCCGGCCTGTGCTTTTGGTAAATCGACAGAAATCTAACATGAGAGGTGGGGGAGCCTGGTGCTTGAAAATATCGAATTAGAAAAGGCCCAGGATATTATCTTAAATCATGCTAGGGTGTTGCCAGCAGAGTCTTTACCCCTGCTGCAAGCCTTGGGCTGCGTAGTTGCCGAAGATATTGCAGCGGAGCGTGATATGCCTCCATGCGCACAGGCAGCAATGGATGGTTATGCTGTGGCTGAAGGTGGCAATGGTGTTTATCAGGTCATAGAACGTCTTCGGCCGGGAGAAATGTCCACCGTTTCGCTTAGTGCTGATCAGGCCGCCGGGGTGGTTACCGGTGGTCCACTACCTGGTGGGGTGGTAGCAGTGCTACCTGAAGAGGCAGTCGAGCTGAAGGGAGAATTTATTACATATAGTAAATCAATTGAACCCGGCAGCAATATTAAGCCTCCCGGCGAGAATTTTTTGAAGGGCGACTTACTCGTGCGAAAGGGAACCTGCCTTAGTGCGGGCATAGCCAGCGTTCTCGCATCATATGGCATAGGTGAAGTGATTGTGTATAAGAAACCCCGGGTTGCTATTTTGAGTTTAGGGGCAGACATTGTTACCTGCCAGGAAGTACCAACTCCGGGACAAATGCGGGATAGCAACGGCGTGCTTTTGGCCGGGTTGGTCATGCAGGAGCAGGGAGAAGTCATTGATGTTAGAGTTGCCGGAGTTGATAATATTGGTCAAATCGAAGAATCCTTTGAAAAGTTGCTTGAGCGCGCTGACATTCTGATTACCATCGGTGGTGCTGCCTACGGTGTCTGTGATCAGGCGTTTCCCTTAATTGAGCAAAGCGGAGCAGATATTTTGTTTTGGGGTGTTCAAATCAAGCCAGGCAGCCACAGTGGCGCAGCAGCTTTTGGGGAAAAACTGGTGATTTCATTGCCCGGAAGCCCGTTGGCCTGTGCGGTTAGCTTCCATTTGCTAGCTGTGCCGGCTTTGCGTGCCATGCAGAGTTTGGCACCACATCAAACCCGGCTTTCTGCTGTATGTACCAATGATTTTGGGAAAAAAGGCGGTCCCCGTCGTTTTGTGCTGGCCAATGCAGCTTGTGCTCATGCTGGGTGGAACGCAAAAATATTGCCAGGCCAGAAATCGAGCATGACCAGGGCTTTTGTCAGTGACTGGAATGCGATAATAGATCTCCCGGCGGGTCATCCTCCGGTTGAGAAAGGTGATGCAGTGTCAGTTATTCTGCTCAAGCCGGCATATTATTAATGCTCCGTTTGAGGAAGGTTGCGCGGTTGATTTGACGTTGAACATAATTGGGGGTGTTACCCCGTGTTTATAAATTTCTTATATGAGCTCAAGAAAACCGGTGTGCCAGTATCTCTGATTGAGTGGATGACTTTAATGGAAGCCCTGAGTAAGGGACTGGCATTTTCCAGCTTGCGTGAATTTTATCATGTTGCACGAACGATCCTGGTAAAGAGTGAAACTCAATTTGATAATTACGACCTGGCTTTCCAAAAATATTTTAGCGGTATTGAATCACCGGCTAATTGGGTTGACGATATTTTAGCATGGTTGAAGGACGGGGTACCGCCCAACATGCTAGTAGGTGATCAATTACTGTTTCAGGACCTGGATGAGGAAATTAAACAGCAGGAGCTTACCGAAAAGACAGGGAAGCAAGAGCAAAACAACCAAGAGGTTTCCAATGCGGTGGCCAAAGATGGCGGCATGTATTTTGGGCATGGTGGTTTTAACCCGAAAGGAAGTCGTGTTGGCGGTGTGCCGGGTAATTTCTCCGCAATTCAGGTGGCAGCCCGGCGGGACTACCGAGGGTACCGCAGCGATGTTATTCTTGGGGTAAGGAAGTTTGAAGCGGCTTTGCGAGTCTTGCGCGAGCTTAGCAATCTCCATGAAGGCGTTAAGGATGAATTAGATATAAATGGTACTATTGACGCAACCTGCCGCCATGCCGGCAGGTTGGAACTCGTTTGGGCGCGCCCGCGTAAGAATAATTTGAAAATAGCGCTGGTTATGGACTCAGGTGGTTCAATGGATATGCATATTAACCTTTGCAGCCAGTTATTCAGCGCTTTCAAACGCTCAAGTCATTTAAAAGAACTGAAAATTTTTTATTTCCATAACTGTATCTATGATAATCTATATGTGAGACCGGCCTGTATTGAAGAAAATACCATTACGACATATGATTTTTTGCGTAATCTTGATGCTGATTACCGGTTAATTATTATCGGTGATGCGAGCATGGCCGAGAGTGAATTGATTGAGATCAACGGGGCTATTGACTGGGACAACATTAATCAAGAGCCTGGACTTATTTGGTTGGAGCGCTTAGCTAGGCATTTCACGCACGCTGTATGGCTAAATCCAATACCTACTAAGGGATGGAATGAGCAATTGAATTACCGCGCCCGCTCCATTAATATGATCCGCAAATTGATTCCTATGTTTGAGCTGTCGGTAACAGGTCTGGCGAAGGCGGTTAAACGGCTTAAGGTAAGCAATTGAATAGATTATTATAAATAAAGACAAAAAAATTATAAAAAAATAATGTTTTTTGCAGGATTGTGTATAAACATGTGGAAGTATTAATTAAGTGGCTAAAATTAAATATTTCTCCGAGCCTGTTAAACCTAAGCCAAACCAAAGGTATGGTTGTCAGGCCCTTAGGGTACACTGGAAAACTAGTGTGCCTCCCATTGTGGAAAGGAGAGTATGGCTTTTAGATAAAAAGCTTTATCCTTTTGCATAATAGGGTAAAGCTTTTTTATATTAATACGGCAGACCAAATGCTAAGTTTCATTTAGGTTAAAGCTGTTAATATGTTACACTCCTTAACAACCCCGGTTCCCCACACAACCGGGTCTTTTTTTTGTCTCCACTTTTAACCTGCTCTGTACTTGTGTTATACCTTTTGAACGTTAGATTTTTGAGTACTACTCCTAACGCCAGGTGACATTTGCTTTTTTTCTTACCGGAATGCGGTTGTATGGATAACGGGGATAACCAATCAGCATAGCCCCAAAGCACTGGTGCCCCTCAGGCAGGCATAAAGCTTCATGCATGGGTGGATAGAAGTTTGCGGCTGCATTGAAAAATCCTGCCCAGCAGGCACCTATACCAGTTGAAAAGGCGGCAAGTTCAAGGTAAGTTAGAGCTATGGTGCAGGAGGTTTGAACGCTTGGCAGGTTTGACTGGGCATGGGCAACGATAACATGCGGTGCCCCATGACAAATTCGATCTATTCCTTTATCCCAATCGTTAACCAATCGTTTCAGGTTCATACTTTGGGCCATTTCGGGCTCGTTAGTTATTACCTGGCGCATCCATTCTATAGTTAAGCCGGAAAGAAAGTTGACCTCACTAGAATTTTCGATAACCAGCCAATTTACCGGCTGGGAATTTCTTGCGGTTGGGGCATAGCAAGCAATATCAATGATACTGGACAATATTAACCTGTCTACTGGATCTGTTTTGTAAGCGCGTATCGACCTTCGAGTGCTCAGGAAGTGCCAGACTTGTTCTGGGGAGGGTAGGAGACTCGCGTCAAGTTGTCCGCAATCCTCCGGTTTCATTGTTTGCGTGGAGACAGGCCCATAATATAAGGAACCATCCAGGTCAACACATAGCTCACCGGGCTTGATTGTTTCAAGGGCAAGAGCTCCGGTGGGACAAACTACAACGCAATGACCGCAGCGAATACATTGTTTTTCAGCTTGATCTACCGGGAAGGGGATATTATCCTTTATATTTAAAGTAATCAGCTGTAATGGACAAACCGCTATACAAATGCCATCATGGTTGCATTTTTTGGGATCAATTTTTAGCAGGTTATTTCTTATAAAGTTATCACTATCCTCCATTATTTTATTAATGGTAATGGCTTGGTTGGGGCATGATGAAACGCAGCGATGACAAAGGATACATTGTTTCTCCGCTCCCTCGATCCAGTAAGGAAGTTTATCTTGTTTATTTATACTGATTAACTTACCCGGGCATGAGGCCGCACAAATGCCGCTGCTCTTGCATTTTTGGGGATCAACTAAAAACTGTTTGAGCAATTAAAATCCCTCCAGTTGTGAAGAATTTCGTGTTACAACCGTAATCTCCTCCTAATACTTTAGATAATTATTACTGTTTTAAAGTGGTTTGCTCTCGGAAAGAGCTAAACTAGATACTCAATCTTGGCTGCCGGGAAACATTTGCTGAGCTCACTGTAAAAGAAAGTTCTAATCTCCTCCACTGTCTCCTTAGCATATACATATTTTCCGTATCCAAACTGTCCGAATTTGAACTTCCGCTCATCTTCCTCCATAGGTAAGGTGGTATTAGGGAATACCTCCAGGATACGTTTTTTGGCCGAAGCTGTGAACCGGTGAGTGATTAACTCAAAGATAATGTCTGTCACGAGCGTAGGAGGTAATTCTTTGGCCATGAAGTGGATTAATTCTTGGTAATCGTTCTGCCAGCCTTGGTAACTGAAAATGGGGGCTATTAAAAAACCCAGTGGGTAACCTGCTTCCGCCACACGCCGGGCAGCACTTAACCGGGCTTGGGCCACGGCTGTGCCTTGTTCATAGGTTTTGATAATGTGGTCGGTATTAATGCTGAATCGAAAGCGGGTATGCCCATTATGCCGGGCATTTAGCAGCGTATCCACTTCGGTGAACTTGGTGACAAAACGAAACCGAGCCAATGGCTGTCGGCCGAAAAATTCCACAGCCCGTGCCAGTGAGCCGGTATACGGTTCCACAGGAATGGGATCGGAAGTGGCTGCCCCCTCGAATACAGTGGTTTCGGGAGCCCTCTTATTGATGTATTTTCCCGCCTGCTGTAGTATCTCATCAATATTTACATATACCCTGACATAAGGTTTTTTGCCCATAGTTGTGTTCAGGTAACAATACTGGCACTGGCCGGTGCAGCTGGTACTCAACGGCAGCTGGTAATGGGCTGATGGTTTGCACGGCGAAAATTGTAGCGTGCGACGTACTCCCACAACGAGTGTGCGTTTCGCCTCCAAATAGGCTTCCCGGGGCGTTTTGCCGGGTATCCCTGTTACCCGGTTATGACTGCCGATTTTGGAAATAGGTACTCCATCAGACTTGAATCTTGCATACAGCTGCTGCCCAAGAGGGTAATCTAAAGCTGCTTGTTCAAAAAAAACTCGCTTGGGTATAAACAAAAATATCCCTCCGATGCTAAGGTTATTCAAACAGCTTTAGTATATCCTCATAAGTCATAACTGATTTATAACTTTGTTATGTCTCAGGTAGGTCACAAATTCCGTGCCTGGCTTTTTCACTAATAGCTTCTGGAAGTATTATGGGTTGCGAAAGCCGGTTGTTAGGGATAAATCACTATGTAATAAGAAATGGAATTAACAAATACTAAAGAATAAAGAACTATAATTTTAAATATTATGAAATAAAGAGAGGGTGACTTAAATGCCAAACACGGAATCCTTTCAGCTGCCGCAGGAATTTTTAATTGTTGGCGCGGCTGTGCAAACCGGATTGTTTGAAGAATTAAAAAGTAATCCCAGTACCCTGGAAGAATTGGCGGCTAAAACGAATAGCGACCACAGAGCTTTGTGGACGGTTGTTGAAGCTTTGATTGTTTTAAAGTACCTGGTATATGATGGTGATAAGATTAAGCTCACTGAAGAAGCGGACAACATCTTTTTTAATCCCGGTCACGAACAATATACAGGTTTTTCATTCATGCATACCTATAACATCATGAAGGTATGGACACAATTGCCGGAAGTAATAAATAGTGGGAAATCGGTAGCGAAAAAGGAGCCATCCGAACATAACAAGCATTTTATCAAGGCCATGAGCCACTTTGCCCGGCAGTCGGCATTGCAAATTGTTGTTTATTGCTTAAAAGACTTGCCCGCAAACCCCAGGGTGCTTGATGTCGGCGGTGGTCCGCTAACCTATGCTAATGCTTTTGCCGGCAATGGAGCCAGGGTTACTATACAGGACCTGCCTGAAGTTATAGATATGATGCAACCGGAACTGGATAAGGAGTTAACCATTAAAATGGTTAAAGGTGATTTTACTCAAGGGCTGCCGCCGGGACCTTATGACCTGGTATACCTTGGTAATGTATGTCACATTTATGGTGAGCAGGAGAACAGAAAATTGTTTCAAGACGTAGCGCATGAACTAGAACCGGGAGGACAAATTGTCATCAACGATATGATTCGGGACACAGGCGTTATGCCGGCACTATTTGCGGTAAATATGCTGATTAACACAGCTTCAGGAGGAACATGGACTTTTGAGCAATATAAAACATGGCTGGCTGCTGCCGGTTGTGAAGCCGCACCCTGGGAAGAGGTGGGCGGCAGGCAACTGATTAAGGCTACTAAGATTCGTTAGGGTGAATTTGGCTGTTCTGACCAGCTTTTAGTGGATCCGAAGGTGGATGAAAATCCCCCGTCCTCATTGATGTGAGAGACGGGGGATTTTTACCTTCCTTGTTTGTTTTCCTTGTGTGCTATTCAAAAAAATATTGTTCAATATATGACTTTATTTCAGCTTCAATTTGGCCAGAGCCTCTGCCAGGGCGGGGTTGGTCAGCCCGTTATCGGAGCTCTTCTGTTGTCGAAGGTATTTTTGCACATCCCCTTTAGAGGCATCCTGCGTATCTTTATTCCTTCTCTCGTTAAAGGCGGTGAGCTTTTCCCGGTAGCCGCACTTGCAGGTAAATATTTGTCCTTCTCCCTCGCCATGCAGGGTTAGCTTTTTGTGGCAGTTGGGGCACCTGGCGTTGGTTATTTTCCCGATCCCTTTTCGATAACCGCACTCCCTATCCTGGCAAACCAGCATTTTGCCTTTTTTACCGTTAACCTCCAGCAAGCGTTTGCCACAATCGGGGCATTTTTCACCGGTCAAGTTATCATGTTTGAATTTGCTGGTGCTATTTTTTATATCATTAACAACGACATTGGCGTACTGCTTCATTTCCCCGATGAAATTGTTTTTATTAAGCTTCCCTTGGGCAATGGCCTCCAGCTTCTGCTCCCATTGGGCAGTTAAGGCAGGTGTTTTCAAATCTCCGGGGACTAAATCAAGCAGTTGTCTACCTTTTGAAGTGATAAATATATTTTTGCCTCTTTTTTCAATTAAAAAATTATTAAACAGCTTTTCAATAATATCGGCCCTGGTGGCTACGGTTCCCAGCCCACTGGTTTTACCGATGGTTTGAATCAAACCTTTATTTTCCCCGGCCATATATTTGGCAGGGTTCTCCATGGCGGAGAGCAGACTGGCTTCGTTAAACGCCTCCGGTGGTTTGGTTTCCCCCCGGGTCTGGGATACTGCTGATATCTTTATTACATCACCTTTATTTAAAGCCGGTAATACCTGCTCGGTAATATCGTTTCCTTTATCTTCTTCCTCGTCGAAATGATTATTATACACCTCTTTCCAACCCTGGGCGATCACTACTTTACCCCGGGCGGTAAAAAGCTCATTACCGATACTGGCTCTGATGGTGGTCTGTTCGTACTCAAAGGGAGGATACATAACAGCTAAAAACCTTTTTACCACCAAATCATATATTCTTCTTTCCATATCGCTTAAATTGTTTAAGAAAACCGGCTGTTCTGTCGGGATAATCGCATGGTGGTCGGTTACTTTACTGTCATCCACAAAGGATTTGTTGGTCTTTACAGGGCTTTGCAGTATTCTGGCTGCCGGTTTAGCGTATGGCGGCACGCTGCAGGCATTAAGCCGTTCCTTTAAGGTATCGACGATATCCGTGGTTATATACCGGGAGTCTGTTCTGGGATAGGTCAGTATTTTGTGCTGTTCGTACAGCCGCTGCATAATGGATAGTGTTTCCTTAGCCGAATAACCAAAAAGCTTATTAGCATCCCTTTGGAGCTCTGTTAAGTCATACAGATGGGGAGCAAAACTCTTTTTGTGGATTTTATCCACCGCTGATATTACAGCGTTTTTATTTTTTAAGGACAATATTATTCGGGCGCATCTATCCTGGTCAAAGATTCTGGTATCTTTAGTTTGGTTGTCCTGCCAGGTTAGATGTAATTTATCTGCTTTGGCTGTAATGCCGTAAAATGTCCGGGGCTTGAAGTTTTGAATTTCCTTTTCCCTGACGGCAATTATGGCCAGGGTTGGGGTTTGAACTCTGCCGCAGGAAAGCTGGGCATTATATTTACAGGTCAAAGCCCGGGTGGCATTGATGCCCACCAGCCAGTCGGCCTCAGCTCGGGCAACGGCGGAGGCATAAAGACTTTCATAATCTTTGCCGTTTCTTAAATTTCTGACCCCATCTTTGATCGCCTTGTCGGTAACCGACGAAATCCAGAGTCGCTTAAGTGGCTTCTTTACCTGCGCCTGTTCTATAATCCACCTGGCCACCAGCTCACCCTCGCGTCCGGCATCGGTGGCAATTACAATCTCCCGAACATCTTTTCTTTTCATTTGTGTAGTAACGGCATTATATTGCTTGCCGGTCTGCTTAATCACCACCAGCTTTAAGTAGGGGGGCAGAATAGGCAGATCCTCCAGCCGCCAGGCGTTGAATTTTTGATCGTAGGCCTCGGGGTCGGCCAGTGTTACCAAGTGGCCCAGTGCCCAGGTGACGATATGTTTGTCGCCTTCCAGATATCCGTTTCCTTTTTTACGGCAATTCAAAACTCGCGCCAGCTCTCTACCTACAGATGGTTTTTCCGCTAGAAATAGTATTTTATCCATATTAACAATCCTCTCCATGTGCGACGGAAAATAGAAGCATAATTATCTTGAAATTACCATGCTGTGAGCCTAACTAGATGATAAACAGTGCAATTTGGTGTATAAAATAGTTACTTTGACAGCACCGGGGAGAACTCCTGCAACTTAAAGGTTAGCCAATTGCCGTTACGAAACTATATATGCTTTCAGGAATTTCGACATTAATGCCGTGCACATAATGCCGCGATATATATTGACAAATTATAGAACGCATATAATATTATGGCATAAGTTTGTAAAATATAGAAAATTATAGTGATCTTTTATATCAACAACTCGTTTTGTCTTGAATTTAATATATCTCCGAGTTCAGCAAGCCTGTCGCTGAGAAGCCACGGCAACTGAACCTACGGGTGCGGTTGGAAACGCCTGCGCCTCCCATTGCGGAAAGGAGAGATATGTCATCTATGCTATGCTTCCTGAGGTCTTGTCTCCATTTCATTAATGGGACAAGACCTTTTTTCATTATATATCTTGTCAAGCATGACTAGCATTAGTTGAACTGTTTATATGTCCTATTTAGTTTAACCAATTTTATCAGTTATTTAATCAAAATAGTTAGTGCAAAGACAACCAACAAAATTAACAACCGAGTTGTGTTCTTCGCAAACCGGTTATTATATGAAAGGTTAAATTGTAGTTTCCAATATGACACTGGTGCTGTAAGGCTGCGGTAGCGGGTCAAACCGCTTTAATAAAAACAAATAAACAAATGAAAGGGGATTCTATGATGTTTGTTGGTGCAATCAATGACCAGAGATGGTCGAAACTACCCTGACATATTCCTCTTTGAACAGTTTTGGCTCGAAGAAATATTACAGCACTGCGGGGGCTTCGCTGGCAGATGTTTTGGCGGCTGGCGGGATAGACAGCAGTGAACTCGTGAGTGCGGTCAGCATCGAAATCACGATGGATGACGACGTCACTACAACCTTTAGCAAGGTGCTGTTGCTTGGTACTCCACTCTACTAC
Organism: Desulfoscipio geothermicus; assembly: GCA_016841905.1. Lineage (GTDB taxonomy): Bacteria > Bacillota > Desulfotomaculia > Desulfotomaculales > Desulfallaceae > Sporotomaculum > Sporotomaculum geothermicum_C. The sequence goes on from JAENYF010000002.1 coordinate 86,468, forward strand.
TACCCTAACCTTTCAAGTGACAGTACTATCGGTGTAGATCAGATTGATACAATCATCGCCACCGTCGCTAAAACAGTGAAAGAAGACTACACAGGTTTAAGCACTGCGGATTGCCTGCGTCTGTTCAGAGGTCAAGCAACTTTAACTGACGTGAACAATTCCGATTTTGCAAAATGGATCACGGAAATCAACTTAATTACACAGTAGGTTCATGTTTCAGAGATTCGTGCACAGGCAAAAGTTGATTCTTGTTAACTAAGCCCAAGCTGCCGCAGCCGGTTAAAGATAATTCGATTATCCAGACCTACAGTATTAATTTACTGTGGCCTTTCCGTATGTAACGAGCTATATATTGGGGCAAGCCAAGTCTAAATTTTGCCAAAACAGTGTGGTTAACCCGAATTGACAACAAAAGGAGGTAACAAAATGCAGTTTTTCAGATGGAGGCTTGGCCCCCATACCAAGCGGCTGATAACCGGTCTGCTAACCCTGGCCATCTTGTGTGGTCAAAATCACCCTGCAAACCTTTGAACAAGTAGGCAAAATTTACCACACCACCGACGGCAGCATACCGGACTTAAACAGCGCCATCTTCAACTTAAGCGATTGGAATCCGAACCCGCCCTTGAATATAACTGAGGACACAACGGTCAACGCCGTAGTCTACAGCTTTCGGAAATTGCCCAGCCCTATGGCAACCTTCAGCTATCAAGTTGACCAGTCCAGTACCGTACCCAGCGTCAACCTGACCGCCCCAGCCGTGGCCCAGACTTAATATCCCGGGGACCAAGTGACCATCGCCGGCACGGCTCTAAACCTGAGCGCCGTTGATATAAGCGTGGCCGCTTCCATTGGACAGGCCGTCTACAGCGTAACCGGCCTTAATGTCAATAACGGCCAGTTTACCGCCACCTTCACCCTGACCGCCGACTAATTGTAAAATCCAATAATCAAAAAAATAACTGTAGTAATAATTATAAAAATATTGCTACACCATTATTGGTATGTTAAAATTGATAAAAGAATTGGGCGGTATCTGCTTAGAACTGCACCGTTTGTTTAGATGGTTGGTTGGGAAGGTGGTTTGTTCGCAAGATTAAGCTACATATCTCCGCTTGGAGCCGGTTGGACCGAGACGGGTTACACAAGGGATACTATGCCCTTCGGACTTGTCCGGAGGGTTTTTGTGTAACCAAAGATATATTATCATAAGGAGTTGTGCCTATGCAGGTCTGTCGTACGATAGGGGAAATTAGACAGTTTACAAGCAAAGCTAGAGGTGAGGGTAAAACCGTTGGTTTAGTTCCTACCATGGGTTATTTCCATGAAGGGCATTTGAATCTGATGCGGGAAGCTAAAAAAAAGTGCGATGTTGTGGTGGTTTCCCTGTTTGTTAATCCGCTCCAGTTCGGCCCCAAAGAAGACTTGGGTGTATATCCCCGGGACTTCGACCGGGACTGCGCCATGGCTATAACGGTTGGAGTAGATGCGGTTTTTGCACCCGGCTATGACGATATGTACCCGAAGGGATACAACTCCTTTGTTGAGATAACCGGGATAACTAATAAACTTTGCGGGTTGTCTAGACCAGGCCATTTTCGTGGGGTAACCACTGTGGTGGCCAAGCTGTTTAACATTGTTCGGCCTAATCAAGCTTTCTTCGGCCAAAAAGATGCCCAACAAGCTTTGATTATTGAAAAGATGGTGCGGGATTTAAACATGGATTTGGAAATTGTTACTTTGCCCATTGTGAGGGAAGCAGATGGTTTGGCGATGAGTTCTCGCAATGTTTACTTAAATGAAGAACAACGCCAGGCCGCACCAGTGCTTTATCAGAGTCTGTGTGTCTTTCGAGATGCTGTGGCTAAAGGTGAAAGAAGTGTACTAAAATTGCGCCTGGGCATAGAAGAGATGATTGCATCTACTCTCGGTGCTGATATTGATTATGTGGAAATATTATCGGTGCCCGATTTGGAACCGTTGGAAACAATAAATGGCAAATGCATTGCTGCACTGGCGGTACGTTTTGGCAAAACCAGGCTTATTGATAATATAGTAGTGGAGGTATAGACAAATGTTTTTAAATATGTTTAAATCCAAAATACACCGTGCCGTGGTTACCCAGGCCAATTTAAATTATGTAGGAAGTATTACCATTGATGAGGCTTTGCTGGAGGCTGCCGATATATTGCCCGGAGAAAAGGTACAAGTGGTTAACAATAACAACGGCGCCCGTTTGGAAACCTATGTTATACAAGGTGAGCGTGACTCCGGTGTGATTTGCCTGAATGGGGCAGCATCCAGATTGGTGCAGCCCGGCGATAACGTTATTATCATAACCTATGCTATTATGGACCGCGATGAAGCGCGTAGTTTTAAATCTAGAGCGATACTGGTGGATGAAAACAATAAAGTTATTCGGGTAATGGAGGAAAAACACGGAGAAGAAGCTTAATATCGGTGTTAATTCCTGTTGTTAGGATTTGTGGTAGCCCGGGCAAATTTTGTATTGTAAAATTTGTTGAGAAATAACGAAATTTAAGTATATAATAGTGGGTATATTATCCCCTGGTGGCTAATTTCGCGTTATGAAGGAGTGATTACGTGCTCAATATTGCTAATCATGCACAACTAGTAGAAGAAATAATGAAGCTAAAGCAGCAACGCAACGCGATTATATTAAGTCACATATACCAACCACCCGAGATCCAGGAGATTGCTGATCTGGTAGGCGATTCCCTGGAACTGTCTCGCCGGGCTGCTGCTACCGATGCCAGTGTGATTGTTTTTTGTGGAGTACACTTCATGGCTGAAAGTGCGGCCGTGTTATCACCTGAAAAAATCGTATTGCTACCCGAAGCAAATGCTGGGTGTCCAATGGCGGACATGGTTACAGCGGAGGCATTACGAGCCAAAAAAAATAAATTACCAGGTGCCCAGGTGGTGTGTTATGTTAATACACCAGCAGAAGTTAAAGCGGAATGCGATATTGCGTGCACATCCGCCAATGCCGTACAGGTAGTAACTTCGTTACCTACCGACCGGCCAATTATTTTTGTGCCTGACAAGAATTTGGGTCGCTATGTGGCCAGGCAGTCCGGTCGGACGATGGACATCTGGGAAGGTTGTTGCCCTATACATGATCAGTTATCCACAGACGATGTGTTAAAAGTTAAGTCGGAACATCCAGAGGCTCTGGTGCTAGTGCATCCCGAGTGCCGCCCCGAGGTAGTGGAACTTGCCGATCACGTGGCCAGCACTACTGGTATGCTACGATTTGCCAGAGAAAGCCAAAACAAAGAATTCATTGTAGCTACTGAAAACGGGATATTGCACCAGTTAAATAAACAGTGTCCCGGCAAAAGCTTTTATCCCGCTTCGGACAAACTTGTTTGTCAGGATATGAAATCAATCACCTTGGAAATGGTGCTGCACTCACTACAAACTCTGGAGCCTCAGGTAACCGTTACTGCTGTGGTAAGGGAGCGGGCGTTGAAGTGCCTGGGAAAAATGCTGGCGGTACAATAAACGGAGGGTTTTCCAGTGGCTAACCATTATATAATGAATTTTAACACCCGGGAGCTGCCTATATATAACACCGATTATGTAATTTTAGGTAGTGGTATTGCCGGGTTTTTCACCGCCCTTTTGGCCGGCAGACTGGGAGCCGGGGTTACTGTGCTGACCAAGCAAAGTATATTGGACAGTAATACCGACAAAGCTCAGGGCGGTATAGCTGCAGCGATGGATTCTGATGATTCGCCGGAATTACATTATCAGGACACGTTGCGGGCCGGTGCTGGGCTATGTGACCAGGGAGCTGTGCGCATCTTGGTGAATGAAGGGCCGCGCCGGGTTTTACAGCTGATGGATATGGGAGCCCGCTTTGATGTGGAAGGTGAGCGTTTGGCGCTAACCCGGGAAGGTGCTCATAGCTGCCGGCGCATACTGCACGCCAGTGGTGATGCCACCGGGGCCGAAATACAGCGGGTATTGAACGAGCAGGCTCTGGCTGAGCAAAATATTCAGGTGCACGAACGGCACATTGCAGTAGATCTTTTAGTCAATGATAATGTTTGCTATGGTGTATTGGCTTACGATTGTGAGACTGGATGTTTAAAGGTTTTTCGGAGTCGGGCAGTTGTTTTGGCCACGGGTGGTTTGGGTCGGCTCTATGAGCACAGCACTAACCCTGAGGTGGCCACCGGTGACGGTATTGCGATGGCCTATCGGGCAGGTGCCGAAGTTATGGACATGGAGTTTCACCAATTCCACCCCACCGTGTTAAACTTGCCGGGTGCGCCGCCGTTTTTAATATCTGAAGCTGTGCGAGGTGAGGGAGCTTACTTGCGCAACGATCGGGGAGAGCGGTTTATGCCTGTTTATCATGAGCTTGCGGAGCTGGCGCCCCGGGATATTGTTGTACGGGCTATTCTACAGGAAATGCACAAAGGCTCTGAGGGTATTTTCCTGGATTTAGGTCATCTAGATACTGACATGGTTTTGCATCGGTTTCCAAATATCAACCGTACCTGCTTGAGCTATGGACTGGATATTACCCGTGACATTTTGCCAATAGCTCCGGCTGCCCATTATATGATGGGTGGTGTAAAAACCAATTATTGTGGAGAAACCAGTGTGGAGCGACTATACGCCTGCGGCGAAGTAGGCTGCCAAGGGGTACACGGGGCCAACCGTTTGGCCAGTAATTCGTTGTTGGACGGTCTGGTATTCGGTGGCCGTATCGTGGAGCGCACTGCCGGTCTTTGGCGGGAAAATATGAGCCCCTGGCCTGATTTCGCAGCGGAATTGCCCGACCTTGCTGAACCGGTGGACTACCAGTTGCTGCAGCAAGAACTGCGGGCTTTGATGAGCAGGTATGTTGGCCCGTTGCGCAATCGGGAAGGCTTGGAAAAGGTGCTTAGTTTTATAGATGAGTACTCTCTGTTGGAAGATACCGCAGCCAGGGATCTGCCGGCTGTTGAGATGAACAACCGTTTACTAGTGTGCCGCCTAGTAGCGGAATCAGCTCTAATGCGCACCGAGAGTAGAGGCGGCCATTTCCGCCAAGATTACCCGGAACCACGCAATAGCTGGAAAAAACATATTATATTACGTAAGTAACTGCCGTATTGATGTGCATACAGAGGTGAGGTACTTAATGCATATAAACGAACGTTTATTAAATGAGCTCATTAACCGTGCCTTGACCGAGGATATCGGTTCTGGCGATCTTACCACGGACAGTATCGTGCCTGACGATATTGTCGCCATTGGCTATATTAAAGCCAAGCAGCATGGTATTGTAGCCGGCTTACCAGTAGCACGGGCTGTGTTTAGGCACCTTGACCATGATTTGCAATTCTTACCCCAGGTGGCTGAAGGGGCTAAGATAAGTCCTGGTGAGGTATTGGTGCAATTAAACGGGCGAGCTCGGACAGTGCTTACCGGGGAAAGGCTGGCTCTTAATTTTTTACAGCGCCTTTCCGGGATAGCTACACTCACGGCGGCTTTGGTGGAATTAGTACAAGGTTACCAGGTGCGCATCGTAGATACTCGTAAAACAACGCCGGGACTACGCCTACTGGAAAAATATGCTGTCCGAGTAGGTGGCGGTCATAATCATCGCCTGGGCTTGTTTGATGCCGTTTTGATTAAAGATAATCATATCAAAGTGGTCGGTGGTATTAATCAGGCTGTAGCAAGTGCCCGGTCACAGGTGCCCCATACCGCTAAAATTGAGGTGGAAACCGAAGATTTAAGTGGTGTAGAGCAGGCCTTGGAGGCAGGAGCAGATATTATTATGCTGGATAATATGGACCTGCATACTATGGCTGAGGCAGTGCAGCTGGTTAAAGGCCGTGCGTTGGTTGAAGCATCAGGCGGTATGAGTGCACAGACCATTGCTGACGTAGCCGCTACCGGAGTAGATATCATTTCAGTAGGGGCATTGACTCATTCAGCGACTGCACTGGATATTAGTCTGGATGTGGGAGAGCTTAAGCCAATGCGTATGATTAATGGTAAACCATTGGTTGCTCCATGATTGACAATGTTGTTTGCAGACAATATAATGAATTTTATCTGAAATAATGTTTTAAGCATCGGAGTGCTGGTATATGAAGAGCAGTATTGTGCATATTTTAAAACAAAATGGTGATTGGGTCTCAGGTGAATACCTATGCCGGGATCTGGGTGTGTCTCGTACTGCGGTGTGGAAACATATCCGGGGTTTACGGGAAGAAGGTTATGACATTGAGGCCAGGGCAAACTTAGGGTACCGATTACTGAGTGTGCCTGATGTACCATATCCCGATGAGGTTGCTGTTGGATTGGGTACTGCGGTTATGGGTTGCCGGGTTGAGTTTTATGCTGATCTACCAACAACTAACGGGGAGGCCAAAAAATTGGCCTTGGCAGGCTGCCCGGAAGGTACAGTAGTGGTAGCTGAAAGTCAGGTCGGCGGCAAAGGGCGGATGGACCGGGTGTGGTTTTCCCCACCGGTCAAGGGGTTATGGTTTACTGTCGTTTTGCGCCCACAGGTCAATCTAGTGGAGACTCCACAGATCACTATGGTGGTGGCCGTTGCGGCGGCGCTGGCAGTTCGTGAACATTCCGGGGTTGCAGTGGGCATTAAGTGGCCCAATGACTTACTAGTGGAAGATAAAAAACTATGCGGCATACTGGTGGAGCTAAATGCTGAAATGGACCGGGTTAATTTTATGGTGGCGGGTATTGGTTTGAACGTAAATATAGATTATGGCCAATTCCCTCCTGAACTATCTGATATTGCCACTTCTTTAAAAATTGCAGCCGGGCATCATATACCCCGGGTACCATTGTTGCGGGCTATTCTGCAATCTTTCGAAATTTGGTATCAGCGTTGGCTGCAGGAGGGTTTTGTACCTATACTGAATAAGTGGCGGGAGTTATGTGTTACCTTGGATTGCCCGGTTACTGTACATAATATAAAAGACAGTTATATCGGCCATGCTATGGATGTAGACGAAACCGGGGCCTTACTGGTAAAATTGCCGGATGGCACAATACAGCGTCTTGTGGCAGGGGAGGTGTCGCTGCGTAAAGCTTAAGTTTTACTGCTCTGTTTAGTCAGAGGGTAAATTTTTTTCGCTCAATAGTTAACCTTACTTATTTAACTGGTTAACCAAGGGGAAATGGGGAAGGAAAGGAATGTGCGTTAATGAATAAATTAACACCGCGAGATATGGTACTGATGGCCATGTTTGCTTCGTTGGCCGTAGTTGCTGCTTTGCTGTTTCGTTTTCTTGGTGGTATGATTGTACCCTTTAGCTTGCTGCCCTTTGTGGCACTGCTGGCCGGCGGGTTGTTAGGAGCCAGGTTGGGAGCGCTAAGTATGGGTATTTATGTGCTGATGGGTGTCCTGGGGATACCAGTCTTTGAAAAACCTCCCTTTGGGGGGCCGGCTTATTTATTATCACCCACCTTTGGCTTTTTGCTAGGCTTTATATCGGCTGCTTTTGTAACCGGGTTAATTCTACAAGGTCAGCGGGATGCCGGTCCGGTACGTCTTTCCATGGCCATGTTGGTGGGTGTGGTCACCATTTATGCTATAGGGCTGCCGTACCTGTATGTTATATTGAATTACTATGTAGGAAAGTCCTTCGATGCTTTGCAGATTGTAATGCTCTTTTTCGTTCCTTTTATTGGCTTCGACTTGATAAAGGCACTGGCTGCTGGCGCGCTTGTGCGCATGGTGGGGGTGCGTCTTCCTGCATTGAAAGAACAGCGGGATTAATTTGCTTGATCATATGCGTTTTTTGCCTGTATATAGTTCCATAGTTCTAACCGTTTTCTAGCCTGGTTTACAGCTGGATAAATTAGTTTTCATAATCCCGAGCTGTAAGCTTGTATAGTTTAGGTCTGATTACTTATATAGAAAAATATCTTGACAACAGAGGTAAAAACCGGTAGAATTAAGTCTAATTAGATAGTAATGATTTCCGAGTTAACCAGCCTTAGGCGATGGCGATGGCAGTTAACCTCAGGGCATAAATGGAAATGTTTGTGCCTCCCTTTTGGAAAGGAAATCATACCTTGTATGATCTGATTACTTTGTGATGGGGTCCGCAAGTGATATGAGCAGTTTTCCGCGGGAGGAAAACTGCTCTTCATTTTCTATGACGAAATTTGGGCGGGAACAGCACGTTTTTTTAGAAGGCGAGCTATTCCCGCCCTGTCCTAGTTGGGGATTAATAGATAAACTTGGGTTTTATCATTATAATGGTAAATGCCTCAGGTTGCCTTGAAATTGGACCCGGAGGGGGTGATCCGTTCTATACAATGTATCTGGTAGATACTGACACATATATTGCCGGAACGACTGCAGACGGCATTAGCACTGTCACCGTTGGCATTAGCCCGGGTGTTTCCACAGCGGCAAAGAAACGGATGTGATTTAGGCTAACGTTGTTGATGCGTTGACCAATGCAACAGACGTCAACCCTGTGGTCCTACAGTAAATTTTTTTAATTGAAGCGGTTGAGATGAGTGACAGAAGATATGGGTAAAACTTGGCGCAAGGTTTTACCCAATCTTCTATTAAAAAATTGAACAAGGGTGAATGGGTATGGGATAGTGGTGACGTGAAGTATTACATATTGATACATATTAAAAGGGAGAAACAAGATGAGTTTTATATCGGGCATTAAGCCCATTGCTAAAAAAATAATAATTTGTTTGACAGTTTTGGCGTTACTGTTTGCCTTTTTCCCAATTATAAATCCTTGTTGCGCAGAGCCAAGCGTCGGTAGCATTGATAGCAGCCTATCCGAACATACTATCCTCTCGTGGACGGAAGACCCTCGTACTACACAAGCTATCACCTGGAGAACAGAGGATATTAATCAGGACCGGGTACAGTACCAGCCCGCTGTGGGTTTTAACGGTAGCTTTGATATTGCTCGGGAAGTAATTGCAGCCGGAGCCGGTTCTGGCGATGGACACTTTCATTTTGAAGTGACCATTCGGGGATTGACCTCCGGTACGGATTACGTCTACCGCATTGGTAAAGAAGGGTCCTGGAGTGCACCGGTTACCTTTACTACCGCTGCGGACGGCGATAATTTTTCTTTCCTTTACATGGGTGATGTTCAGGAAGGCTATGTATTTTGGGGGGAAATGGTCAAAAAAGTATATGAGGATCATCCCGGTCTCAAATTTGGACTACTTGGCGGCGATTTGGTCGATAACGGTAATAGTATCGTTGAATGGCAGCAGTTTATTATCGCTGCCTCGCCTGTTTTTAGCCGGATTCCATTAATGCCGTCCGCGGGTAACCACGACAATACGGAGCTGTTCTGGAGTGCTTTTGCCCTGCCCCGGAACGGTCCGGAAGGATACGAAGAAATGTTCTATTCTTTTGACTACGGAATCTGTCATATTGTTGTTTTGAATAGTAACCTTATGGGTGCCCCTGGAATTGGCGATTATGACAAGCTTATTAAATGGTTGAAAAATGATCTGAAAAACAGCGAACAACGGTGGAAATTAGTGGTTTTCCATCACCCACCCTATCCGGTTGTCTATGATTGGCGGGCGGAACATTTGCAGAATAATTGGGTTCCGTTTTTAGAACAATGCGGGGCGGATATGGTTTTAGTTGGGCACCAGCATGTCTACATGCGGACCAAACCAGTGTTGGATGGTGCTATCAAGTCGGACGGAGAGGGCATTGTTTACATAATGGGCAATGCGGGGACAAAGCATTATGGACCCGGACCGGATTATGACTACATTGCGAAACAAGTTGCCTATGTCAGTAATTATCAAATAATTAGTATTGATGGCGATACCCTTACTCTGATCGCAAAAGATGCTGATGGAAACATTATTGATAGCTATGAAATAGTTAAGCGGCCAGTTACCGGTAGCCCCATATACACGGTTACTCCGATGGTTAGCCCTGCTTATAAAATTGAGTCCACTAACGATGGAATTATGATCATGACTGTAAACATCGATGTTTCCGGGATGAAGTATTTTGGGGTGCAGGTGGAGCCGGTAAAAACGCATGCGGGGGATGAGACAGTGGTCTTTTCACATTTAAGAGATGGCGTCCAACTGGTAATCAATGCAACCAAAGCAGACTTTGACGTGGTGGACACTGCTCAGGCCGGCTTCAACGTGCAGCCTGGCGATATGGTCAAGGTCTATATGGTTGATGAACTGACCAATGTGATTGATCACAACCCGACGATTTTACAATGAAGTGAAAGGGGTAAACAATGTGCGTATGCACGGAACATCTAGCAAGTTCAGCGTTATATTTCTAGTCGGATTATTTTTCTTGGTTGGCGCATTCGGTCTGCTGGAACCCACATCCGCCTTAGCCGCGGGGGGTAATCTTACCATATCGGGACTCGGGCTGAATAACCCCGAACCTGTGACCTATACTCAGGACCAACTTCGGGGAGTGGGTGAGGGTGCATTACCACAGCACAAGGAATTATACAGTACTATAAACACCTGGCCTACCAAAAGCTGGTACAGAGGAGAAGGCGTCAAACTGAGTGACCTATTTAAAGCAGCCGGGGGACTAAAACCGGAGACCACCCAGATCAAGTTTGTATCTAGCGATGGCTTTACGGCGACTTTTACGTTGCAGGAGCTTTTTTATGAACCCCGGTATCGTTTTCCTAATTTCATGACCAATGGAATTGCTGGGCATATATCTGGTGATCCATCAGGCGCGGAGATAGTTGAACCGTTAATTGCCCATAGAAGTTGTTATGCTCAAAATTTAGCCGATGTGATGGACGAAGAGAATTTTAGCTGCGGGGACGCAAATATTCTGTTATTCGGGCAGCGTGCGATAACCCAGCAAACCAATGCCAGGTTTGTTAAATATGTAACGGAAATAGAGGTGCTTACAGATCCTATACCCAAATGGGATAACCCTACTACGGATCAGAAGCCTGGAGAAGTGCCGGTAAGGACCATGGTAAAGCTACAAAGCTCTTTCAATGACGAGGATAAGGCTCATTACACCCTAGACGGCAGCACTCCGACCTTAGAGAGTCCGATGTTTAACTGGATAGCCAGTCGCTGGTGGCCAACCCGATCAGACGTTTTGGAAGAAATCAACCACCCGATTGAAATAACAGACAACACCATCATCAAGGCAAAGGTCATCGGACCGGGCCGGTCAGACAGCGATGTCATCACCTTAGAGTACTATGTACCGCTTACTATCAATACGGATAATCCGGCCAAGGCAATCCAGAACAAAGCATACTCCGGTCATACCTTCACTGCAATAGGTGGAGTAGAACCGTACAATTTTGCCGTCACTCAAGGCTCACTGCCGGAAGGTATGAGCTTAAATGGTACGGTGTTAGAAGGAACACCGTCTGAGAGTGGATTTTTCACCTTTACTGTAACCGTAACTGACAGTGCAGAACTGGTAAAGGCAGACAGTCATGAGTTTATTTTGGTGGTAGATGAAGCGGGAGCGCTCTCTCCTCCGATACTGACGGCTGATACCACTAACAACACCGTAAGGCAGAAGATCGAGCTGACGTTTATCGATGATGCGACATGGCGCAACGTTATAACCGATGTGACCGTCAACGGAACCTCAATCACCGGCAAATATAGCGTTGGTGATGGGGTAATCACTATTGAGGCCGACGTATTTGTTGCAACCGGTGACTACACGATAGTCATCATTGCCTCTGGGTATGCGGATGCCGGTGTGACGCAGAAGATCGATACGGGCAGCGGGCAAGTACCTGGCGACGAAGACATTGTGTTAGAGATATCCGGAGACGGAGTGACAACCTCTAAGAAATATACCCAGTCTCAACTGGTAGAAATGCAGCAATATCAGAATATCTACAGTTGCATTAACACCTGGCCAAGTAAGAGATGGTATGTTGGAAAAGGGGTTAGTTTAAGGGAACTGCTCAATGATGCAGGGATAAAGAGAAGCGCACAGCAGATAAGATTCCGTTCCAGCGACGGCTACTATATGACTCTTACGGTACAGGAATTATTAAGAGATAGTCGATATCGTTTTCCTAATTTTAAGAGCGGCGGGGGGGACGGCGACGGGCATATTCCCGGTTCTTCAGCGGGATCGGTAGAGGTCGAGTCCATTCTCGCTTTGATCAGTGCTGAGGGTACGGATAACCCGTCTTATATGAACGATGCCAGTGCTTTATTGCTAATGCTCGGACAGCGTACCGTTACTGAGCAAACCGGCCCTTTGTTTGTGAAATATATCAATAAAATTGAAGTTCTCACTAGTTCACCGGGAAAATGGGATAAGCCACAGGCTGAGCCGAGTGACGGCACAGTACCGGCCGGAATTCAGGTACGGCTTAAAAATAACAATATGGACCAAGATAAAATCCATTACACCACTGACGGCAGTACTCCAACCCTAGATAGCCTGATGTATAACTGGATCGCCAAACGGTGGTGGTCGTCACGAGGCGAGGAAACAGTGGCAGAGATCAATCGCCCCATCGAGTTGACCGAGGACACCACAATCAAGGCTATAACCATTGGTCCCGGCAGGTTGAATAGTGATGTTGCCACCTTTACATACAAGGTAACGGGAACCACGGATAGCAAAGCCGAATCCATAACATCAGATGAGGGAGGCACAGTGAGTTTTGGGGAGGAAGCCGTTATTGAAATACCGGCCGGTGCGCTGGCGGGTACCAGCTCGGTGCAAGTGAAAATAGAGCTGGTGTCGACACCTCCTGCAGCTCCTGTGGGCTTTAAGTTACTCGGCAATGTGTACGAGTTCACCGTTGACGACCAGACCTGTTACAGCTTTAAAAAGGCTGTGACCATAAAGCTCAGATTAGATGCGGATAAAGTTCCCGTCGGTGAAACCCCGGCTGTCCATTATTACGATAAAACCGAGAAGAAATGGGTTAACATTGGTGGTGAGGTTTCCGATGACGCCATCATTGTGCAGGTTGAACACTTTACCAAGTTTGCCGTGATGGTCGTTGTGCCCACCACTGTAACGGCAACAATTAAGCCCAACGAAGGTGGTACGGTAAGTCTTGGGGAGGATGCTACCATTGAAATACCGGCTGGCGCGCTGGTAGAGACAAGTCCGGTGGAAGTTAAAATAGAGCGGATGACTATACCTTCTGATGCGCCAACAGGCTTCAAGTTGCTAGATGGTGTGTATGAGTTTAGCGTGGATGGGAATGCCAGCTATAGCTTTAATAAGCCCGTTATTATCAATCTCGGTATCGATCCCGAGGAGGTTAGTCCTGATGACACCTTGTGCATTCATTACTACGATAAAACCGAGAGAAAATGGGTTAACATCGGCGGCGAAGTGTCTGATAATACCATAAGTGTGCAAGTAGATAACACTGCCAAGTTTGCGGTAATGGTTACCCTTCCAATCACTGTAACGGCAATAATTGAGCCCTGCGAAGGTGGTACGGTAGATTTTGGGAAGGAAGCTGTTATTGATATACCGGCCGGCGCGCTAGTGGGTACCAGTCCGGTGGAAGTAAAAATAGAGCGGGTGACTACACCACCTGATGCGCCAATCAGCTTTAAATTGCTCGGCGGTGTGTACGAGTTCAGTGTAGATGATAAGACCAGTTACAGATTTAATAAGGCTATAACCATAATACTTAATTTTGACTCAAATGCTATTCATGCCGGCGAAACACCATCGGTTTATTACTACGATGATAACAAAAAGAAATGGGTAGGTATCGGCGGTGAGGTATCCGGTAATAGCATCAGTATACAGGTTGAGCACTTTACCAAGTTTGCCGTAATGGTCTCCGTAAAAGAGGTACAAATCATTAACCTTACTATTGGAAAAATGGCGGCTACAGTGAATGGCATAGTCTATCCCTTGGATGCGGCGCCTTATATCGACACTTTAACAGGGCGCACGCTGGTACCGGTCCGTTTTGTCAGCGAAGTCTTGGACGCGGAAGTGCGATGGCTGTCGGAAACCTCTCAGGTTTGTATTAAGGATGATGACAAGGAGATCATTCTCACCCTTAGCTCCAGTGACGTTATGGTAAACGATGTAAAGCAAACCATAGATTGTACCCCGACAATATTGCCGCCTGGACGCACTTTTACACCGCTAAGGTTCGTGAGCGAGACATTAGGGGCGAAAGTGGACTACCTTGCGGAGACCAATGATATAGCAATTACCAAATAACACACCGTTGTCATATTATGCATAACCGATGATTATGCTCGTTTGATAAATTAGATGTTCAGAAAAAGGTGTGTGAGCAATGCAAGTAAGTAACAGAAAATACCTCTGGAGCTTATCGACAGTAGTTTTGAGTGTGATTTTCCTTGCAAGCTTCTTTATGCCGACGTTTGCGCTTGCCGAAACGTCGGAAGTACTGGAAATTACAGGTGATGGGATATCTAATCCTGTAACATTGAATCTGGCCGAGCTGAATGCTATGAAGCAATACGAGCATGTGTACAGTACGATAAACACTTGGCCGAGCAAAAGATGGTACATGGCAAAAGGTGTTAATCTAAGGGAGCTGCTTGCTTTAGCGGGGATCAAAGATGATGCCAAACAGATTAAGTTAATATCGAACGATGGGTATGATGTGAGCCTTACGGTAAAGGAGTTGTTAGAAGACAAACGTTACTATTTTCCAGGTTTAAAAGATAACCATCCCACTGATGGGAGTGTTCCCGGTTCATCGGAGGGTGCGGTGCAAGTAGAGCCCATTCTTGCCTTGGTTAGCGCCGAGGGCCGTGATAATCCTGATGACATGAACGACAGGGATGCATTGCTGTTAGTGATGGGACAGCGAGCAGTTACAGAACAAACAAACAATCTATTCCTTAAGTACGTAAGCAGAATTGAAGTTCTTACTACCGCACCGGAAAAATGGGATAGTCCGAAGGCAAATATACCCAGTGGCACGGTTGTGCCCGTGGGGACCGAGATCACCCTGAGTAATAAAAGTAATAACGAGGATAAGATTTATTATACCACGGATGGCAGTACTCCGACTGTGAACAGTCCGATGTTCAACTGGAGTGCGAGTCGTTGGTGGCCCTTACGAGATGATGTGGAGGGTGTCAATCAACCCATTGAGGTTGAAAAGGACACCGTTATCAAGATGAAAACCATTGGTCCCGGTAAAGAGGACAGTGAAGTAGTCACCTTTACCTTTACGGCTGATCTCACAGGCAAGGCGGTTGACCCGACGAAAGTCCCGGGCGGACCCCCTACTGGGGTGACCCTTGACCGGAGCACAATCGATCGTCCAGTCGGTAGTACATTCAAGTTAGAGGCGAACGTTGCTCCCTTTAATGCCACTGACCAAGATGTGAGCTGGAGTTCCAGTGATACCAGTGTGGCTACGGTGGATAATCATGGTCTGGTAACGGTGGTTGGACCGGGCACTGCTATCATTACTGTAACGACGGTAGTAGGTAACCATATAGCTACCAGTGTCGTAAACGGTCCTGATGAGGGCGAAAATATTCTGGATGAGTTGACCACCGTTGGATTTCAAAACGAGCAGACACCGGAGACCCCCGTGGAGCCTTCAGTGTTGGAAGTCGAACAGCCGGAACTGGAGGAGGGGGTTAAGCCCGATGTCGATATAACCTCTTCTGATAGGATGCTGGAGACTCCCGACGAGCTGCTGGTTACGGAAGGCAGAGGGCAATACTTAGCAGAGAAGGATGATCTAGTCAACGAATTCACTACCGATGCTGCCTTGGAGCAGCCGAGCAGCCAGGCCTGGGAGGTAACCCAGATATCTGCAGATACCGTACCTCTGCCACTGCAGGAGACGCAAAACCTGATGGATGTATATGCGGCTGGGACGTTTCTGTTTCTCTTGCTTTTGGGAGCTGGTAAAAGATACGTAGAATATGCAAAGGAGCGATGAGGCAAGGTGACGGAAACATACTTCATACCCTTAAAAGAAACGATGCACACCATTTCGTCCAGTTTGCTGATACCTACCATTACTATTTTGTTATTTTTATTGGCTTTATCGGTGTTTGAGTTGGGTGGTGTACTGGTAGAAGCCCTAGTCGTACGTCGTAGAATGAAGGTTAACGTGCGGGAGTTGATAAATGGTTTTCAGAAGAAGGATATCGGAGAGATTATGGTCCAGATTGAGCGCAGCCGCATGTTTCACCGGCATAAAGCGGCTCTTGGCGAGCTGATTGAGCATCGAAATTTGCCCGCTGCCTCTCTGCAAGCTATGGCCCGCCGGCTGTTGACTAGAGAGGAATTGTGTTATGAACGAATAACCAACAGAACCGATCTTGTAACTCGTCTGGGTCCTATGTTGGGATTGATGGCTACGCTGATTCCCTTGGGACCGGGCTTGATCGCCCTCGGCGAGGGGGATACCAAAACACTTGCCGATTCCTTGCTGACTGCCTTTGATGCTACGGTAACCGGACTGGCCGCCGGGGGGCTTGCTTATGCCATATCGCGGTTGCGGAAAAGGTGGTATGAGGATTACCTGAGTTCCCTTGAGGTTTTGATGGAGAGTTTAATGGAGGTGTTTGCTCGTGAAGGACGGATTGAGGAGCAGAAGGCGTTGGAAGAATGAAGATGTTAACCCTCTGGAGGGCGTGATCAATATTGTGGACGCCATGCTGGTCTTTGCCTGCGGGCTGATGCTTGCCCTGGCCATTAACTGGAATGTCGATTTGGGCTTAAGACAGCAGGTTAACCTGGAACAAGGGCAGGAGGTGAGCGATACCTCGGACACCCGTGACGATCTGATCAAAACTCAGGGTGAGGGTGAGCTTTACGAAAGGATGGGTACGGTATACAAAGACCCTGAAACTGGGAAGTTGTTTATGCTGACCGACTAGTAATATCTTAGCTATTTGACACATTGCTAAAAGTGATAATGGCTTCTATTCGCAAGAAAGGGAGTAATGTTGATGCGAACTGATAAAAAGAAATGGTTCTATAAATTTATAATTAACATTCTTGGTATGTTGCTGCTGGTCGGTACGTTTAACCTGATGTCACCCACAGCAGCTCTGGCTTTGTCGGATTCACTGGAAATTACAGGAGACGGTGTGACAACATCGGTAACGTTTACCCTTGAGCAACTTGAGAAAATGAAGCAACACCAGTATGTTTATAGCGCGATTAATACCTGGCCCACTAAAAAATGGTATGTGGGAAAAGGAGTTTTGTTGCATGACTTGCTTAATCAATCAGGTATCAAAGAGGATGCCAAGAGGATTAGATTTACCTCTGTAGATGGTTATACTGTGACTCTTACGGTTAAAGAATTGTTTGAGGATAAGCGTTATCGTTTTCCCAATTTCAAAACCGGTGGTGGCGACGGTGACGGGCATGTCTCCGGCGATCCATCGGGTAAGGTAGAGGTAGAGCCGATCATTGGCCTAATCAGCGTTGAAGGCAGTGATAATCCCAAATATTTGAACGACTTAAATTCTTTGCTGCTAATGCTTGGGCAACGGGCGGTTACCGAGCAGACGGGGAATTTATTCCTAAAATACCTAACAAAGATAGAAGTGCTTACTGCTGAGCCGGAGAAATGGGATGCTCCACAGGCTAATCCGGGCAGCGGCACGGTGCCTGCGGGAACGAGGGTGGCTCTTAGCAACAATAATAATGACGATGATAAGATTTATTACACCACGGATGGCAGTACTCCGACCATCAACAGCCCAATATATAACTGGATTGCTAGCCGGTGGTGGGCATCCCGGGCCGACGTTTTGGGCACCATTAATCATCCTATCGGACCTATAAATGAGGACACAACCATCAAAGCAATTACTATCGGTCCCGGTAAGCTGGACAGCGATGTTGTCACCTTTAACTACCGGGTTGCCGGTACGAAACCTGCCGACGATAAAGGTATCCCCGAGGATAATGAGACACCGGATAAGCTGACGGGAAGTGCCATCGAGCTTACTGTAGGTCGAATGGAAGCCAGTATTGACGGCGGAGCCTATACTCTGGAAGCAGCACCTTACATTGATACAAGGACGGCCCGCACGCTGGTGCCGGTGCGGTTTGTCAGTGAGGCCTTGGGGGCCGGAGTGGATTGGGATTCTGAAACCAAACGGATAACCATTACCGATGGGGGAAAAGAGATTCTCCTTACCTTGGGTTCCAAAGATGTTCAAGTTAAGGGTGTGAAGCGGGCAATTGATTGTGCTCCGACGACGTTCCCGCCCGGTCGGACTTTCGTACCCTTGCGGTTTGTCAGCGAGACCCTGGGGGCCGGAGTGGAATATGATTCCCCCAGTGGTAAGGTCTTGATTACCCGGCAATAAATACCTTATAGGGGAGGTGATTGCACTAAAACTATATTGCTCCGAGCTTAGTGACCTAAAGGATATATCCCAAGGTCATTGGCCGGCAGGTTCACCTGGAAACGGGCGGGCCTCCTGTTGTGGAAAGGAGCCATATTTGAACACCAATATCTAGCCGGCTTCCTTTCGGCCAACGGGTATTTAGTTTTGGCTGGGAGGTGGTAATAGCGATATATAATCGGTGGACAATCAATTAACGAAAGATAAGAGAAAGGAGCAAACCAATTGAAAGGTAAAAAAAAGGCTGGATGGTGGTACAAGCTTTTACCAATCGTTCTAGGCGTGTTTTTAATGGCCGGCATAATTGGCTTGCAAGCACCTACAGCCGCCCAGGCTGAAGCGGCTACTCCTCCGGAACTAACGGCCGATACTGTTGACAATATGGTGAACAACCCGATAGAAATAACCTTTGAAGATGATCCGAATTGGAGAACAGTAATCAGTGCGGTTTACGTTGATAGTATTGAATTAGACGAGGAAAGATATTCAAAAGATACTTCAGGCAAGATTATTTTTAGTGCAAACGTATTCGAAACAATTAAGAGCTATAACGTAGTTATCAAAGCTAACGGTTACTCGGATGCGAGTATTACGCAGAAGATTGAAAGGGTTGAATTGGAGATTCTTGGGGATGGAGTAGAAACCCCCAAGCAGTATACCTTATCTCATCTCCAGGGTATGGAACAATATCGTCACTTGTATAGTACGATTAACACCTGGCCGACAAAAAATTGGTATGTGGCAGAAGGTGTTAAGTTAAGAGCATTACTTGAGGAGGCAGGAATAAAGGATGAGGCAAAACAGATAAGGTTTACCAGCCATGATGGTTTTAGAGTAACCTTTACTGTTAAGGAGCTGTTAAATGAGCAACGATACCTTTTCCCGCATTTCAAAGATAATCATGAATACTTTGGGAATATTCCTGGTTCCTCTGAGGATGCGGAACTGGTAGAGCCTATCCTTGCCCTAATGAGTGCAGGAAGCACTGATTTTGACAGTATGAGAAACAAAGATGCATTACATCTTATCTTTGGACAAAGGGCAGTAACTGAACAGACGAATGCAATATTCGCCAAATATGTCGCAAAAGTGGAAGTGTTTACCGCTGAGCCGGAGAAATGGGCTGTTCCAACGGCTAGTGTAGCAAGCGGAGAAGTACCTGAAGGGACACTTGTAGAGCTAAGCGCTACTTCTAATGATACCGATAAGGTGCATTACACCTTGGATGGCAGTGAGCCGACCGTGGAAAGTCCAATGTATAACTGGATTGCCATACGGTGGTCAAATCGGGAAGATTTTGATGAAATCAACCATCCTATTGAAATTAAAGAGGACACCACTATTAAGGCCATTGTAATTGGACCTGGCAAGGCAAATAGCGATGTTATTGAGTTAAATTATACGGTAGCAGGTGACGATCCGGTACTTCCGGTGGTGGCTTTTACCGCTGATACAACCAGTGGCACAGCGCCGCTGACAGTCAATTTTACCGATGAATCGACCGGCACAGCACCGCTAACCTACGCCTGGGACTTTGATAACGATGGTGTAGTAGATAGCACTGAACAGAACCCAACTTTTGAGTACAGCAACGCCGGTACTTACAGTGTCAAGCTAACTGTGAGCAATGCTGCCGGCAGTGACGAGGAGATCAAGACCGGCTATATCAATGTTAACCCGGCTCCGATTAGCGCGGAGATATTGCTAAACAGTAACTCTGGAAAGCCGGGGACGACAGTATTTGTCACCGGTAGCGGCTTTGATGCCAGTGTGGCAGGGACAGTTTGGTTTGATACAAACGATAACGGAGTCCTGGACAATGATGAGCCATCGATTGATGTAAAAACAGATGCAGATGGTGCCATTCCCCTGCTCACAAGTTTAACTGTTCCGTCAGCAAGCACGGGCAGCTATAATATACGGGCTGATTTTCCAGGGGGCATTGAAGCTGTCGCCAGTTTCACTATCACTGACAGCGGCATAATCGTGAACCCAACTAATGGTAACGCTCAGATAAGTTCCGGTGGTATCAATATTACCGGCAATGGCTTTACCCCCAGCACAGGCTTTAGGCTTTTCTGTGACAGGAATGGGAACGGGCTCTTTGACGATGGTGCTTATCGGTCTGGTACTACAACAGCCGAAGGTACAATATCAGTATCGAATCTAACTTGGCCAAATTCGCCGACAGGTATCTACAATATTCTTTTAGACATTAATAGAAACGACACTATAGAGGCTTCAGCAAGCATTTGTGTTACTCCGGGTATTAAAATTAGCACTCCGAGGGGTATCCCGGGAACCAATATAGGTATGAATATTGCTGGATATTCGGGGAATGAGACCGGTTATGTCTGGTTTGACACTAACGGCAACGGCACCTGGGATGAGGGTGAGAATAAGGCATCCGTAACCACCAGTGGCGCGGGGACAGCTTCTTCGCCAGGCCTGTCTGTCCCTTCCGTAAAACCGGGATCTTATCAGGTATGTGCCGATATACCAGCTAGTGGTCTCAAAGCCACTGCAACTTATACTGTAACAGGAATAATACTGGATACCAGCTCAGGGAGTGCCGGTACGAGTATAAACGTTACGGGTTGTGGCTTTGTTCAAAACCAGTCCACCGGCAAGTATATCTGGTTTGACACTAACGGCAACGGCACCTGGGATGCTGATGAGAGCAAGGTAGACGTAACAACCGACGCCAACGGTATCATGTCGCCTGTTTCTCTCATTGCTCCGGCAGTACCCGCCGGCGACTATAATGTGTGCGCTTATGTTTTCCCCTTACCTGCCAGCATTGCCGTTTTCACTATTGAAGAGACGCCTCCGGTATCCACCTGGTACGTTGATGCCTCGGGCAATGGTGATTTTACTACTATACAAGCAGCAGTGACGGCGGCTAGTTCTGGGGATACCATCATCGTGAAAGACGGTACCTATACCGAGAACGTGGATGTAGACAAGAGTCTGGAAATTCGGTCAGAGAACGGGGCAGATCTAGCGATTGTTCAGGCGTCCAATCCGAGCGATGATGTGTTCTGTGTAACAGCACAGAACGTTACCATTAACGGGTTTACCGCCTCAGGGGCAACAACAATGGACAACAACGCAGGCATAAAAATTGCCTCGTCCGGTGGTTTCTGCACCATAACAAATAATAAGTGCAACGGTAACTCTACTGGAATATCCGTTGTATCATCTGTCGGTGGTAACACGGTTTCCAATAACATTTGTACTTCTAGTGGTAAATATGGTATTTATCTGTCGAATACGACCAACAACTCAGTAACTGGCAATACCTGCTCAAACAATACTGCCGGTACAGGTTATGCTCTCTACTTGGCAGATAACGCCAACAACAATACCGTTAACGGCAACACCTCAGACTCAAATACAATCGGCATAAGGGTTAAGAACGCAGATAATAATTCCATATTTAATAACACTTCTTTAAACAATGCCTACGGCATGGAGATTGCCACTGGTTCTATAGGTAACGCTTTCTACCTAAACAACTTTACCGGCAATACCAGCGCTCAACTGTCTGCGGGTTATGGCGCGATCTCTGGTAACTACTGGAACTCGCAGGCGGAACAGGTATACTCGTTTAACGATACCCAGTATACTGGCCTAGTGGGTAACTTCTGGAGTAACTATACCGGCGCGGACGCGGATAGTAATGGGATTGGTGACACACCATACCAAACAATCTCGACCGATTATGACAACTATCCTTTGATGGGTCAATGGCAAGATGGTGTCATCACTGTCGCGGCAGCAGCTCCGGTGGCGGCTTTTACCGCTGATATAACCAGTGGCACGGCGCCGCTGACTGTCAGCTTTACCGACGAATCAACAGGCACAGTACCACTAACCTACGCCTGGGACTTTAATAACGACGGTGTAGTAGATAGCACTGATCAGAACCCAACCTATGAATATAGCAACGCCGGCACTTACAGTGTCAAACTTACTGTGACCAATGCAGCCGGCAGTGACGAAGATGTAAAGAATGATTACATTGAGGTAGCCGATTCGTCGATAATAGATGTTCTTTATGATGGAACAGTTGCTTTGGCAGCTGGCGATACCTTTAACGTGACTGCATACAACTCGGGTACGGAATACACTGTTGACAAAGATACACCACTTGGGGCTCTTCAGGCGGCTGCAATCGCTGGTGGTTTTACCTATGACGTTACCGACAAGAATTACACCAATTCTGGTGCTCTTCTACTAGACAATATAGGGAACTACCCTTATGTAAAAGGTGGTAGTCAGTGGTATGCTTATGTCAACAATGTCTATAAAGACGGCTACAACAATCCTGCAGGTGCATTAAATCTTATTGAACTCGTTGACGGTGACAAGGTTGAGTTCTATTATGCTGATGGTATTACCGACGAGATCGATCTTGATGCTGTTAAGGCAGTGGCTACTGCTGCGGTGAAAACCGTTGTGGATACAGATACCACCATGCCGTCGACCTGGACTCTTCAGCTATCGGGTGTTAAGGATGCAACCGTTACCAAAGACTACTTTGAGGGCGGCCTTGCTTGCCCGTCATCAGGTCACCAAGTGTTCTGGACCGACGGTGACGGTAATGAGTGGGGAGGCGTGCCTCTTTGGCTGCTCGTTGCTATGGTTGATGATGACCCCGATGTTGGTCCTTACCACATTAACTTCAACGACGAACTTGCTCAACAGGGCTATGATATTAAAGTAATAGCAGGCGACGGGTGGGATACAACCCTTGATAGCGCTGCTATTGCTCACAACAATGGCTATATTGTCGCTAATACCCTTAATGGAGAACCCCTTCCGCTAAAGACAGAAGGGGGAAAAGATTGCTGGCCGCTTTATCTAAAAGGTTCAGCTATTTTTGGTGGACAACAGGTAGGTAACATTGTTCGAATCGAGTTGTCCGGTATTTCTGAACCACCTGCTGGATGGACCTTGGAGATGATTGGTGATGTAGGGGACACCATTACCCAGGAAGAGTTTGAAGAAGGACTCGCTTGTACAGGTTCAGGCCATTATAAGGAATGGACTGATAATGAAGGCAATGTTTGGTCCGGTTCGCCTCTATGGGTACTCCTGGGTGCGGTGGACGATATTGAGACAAGCAGTCATTGGACTTTCAATGACGGCGTGGCTGCAGACGGTTATACTGTAAAAGTGGTTGCAGGAGATGGCTTCTCTAAGACCTTTAACAGCACTGATGTGGCTAAAAACAACGAATATATTGTTGCCAATAAATGCAACGGTGAGGCACTTACCGGTTCATCAGCACCAATTCGCTTGGTGGGTGACGGTGTTGCCAAAGACGACGGTTCCCTGGGGGGCTCTGCTGTTGGTAACATTGTGAGAATTGAAATCCCAGAGCTGCAGACACCGGCAGCTGCGCCCGGTAGTTGGAATCTTACCCTGAATGGCAAGATCAGTGATGTCATTTCGCAGGCTGAGTTTGAGAACGCCCTGACATGTCCGAATTCAGGCCATTTGAAAGAATGGACCGACGGTAATGGTGATGTCTGGTCGGGTATACCCCTGTGGTTCTTAGCGGGCTGGGTAGATGATCAGCAGCCGCACAACTATGACTACAATTTGGCGAATGCCGGTTACACGATTTTAGCTAAAGCCGGAGACGGCTATACTAAAGATTTTGACAGCGTGGATATAGCCCGAAGTGATGACTATATCATTGCTAACAAATGCAACGGAGAACCTCTAACGGATTCATGGCCGCTGCGCCTGGTAGGTGACGGTGTTGCCAAAGATGATGGAACCCTTGGCGGTACCAGCGTTGGTAATATCGTAGAGATTGAACTAACGTCTTTTGAGACTGGACAGCCGCAGCCTATACCCGAAGTTCGAATCATCAAATATGCTGAAGACGGTACCACCATCCTTGACGAGAAGACTGTCAATTATATGTGGATGGAAAGGGAAAGCGGGTTTGACGTGATTGGAGATGGAACAACTGTATATCGCTTTGAAGGAATCACAAACAACCCGGATGATGTTTGGGATGAAAATGAGACATATCCCGGTGGTTTCAAGATCGAAAATGCTGTGAAGGGTACTCGCATCAGAGATCTTTGTAATTTTATGGGTGGCATGGGCGCAGGAACTGAGATCGTACTGGTTGCAAAGGATGGTTGGGAGACCAGACTTCCCTATTCCTCCATATACACTGATCCCTCGGTGCAAGAACGCCAGGGTGATGCCATTCTGGCTTGGTGGGCTGATGGAAAATACGTGCCCGAATATGCCGATGGTATGCGCTTATTCTTTACGCCGGGCGGTGATAACGTTTATAGCCAATGGGATATGCATGAGACGCTCCCGGAAAATTACTGGCACTATTATTTCGGTGACGGTGTACAGTATCCTTCTTGTGCTGGTTTAGCAGCAAAGTGGATTACAGAAATCAAGATATATTCCATACCCCAGGGCGACTGGACATTGGAACTAGATGGCCGGTGTATCGGCGGTATCAACTATGATGTAAGCAAGACATATTTCGAACAGGCTCTTACCTGCCAATTTGGCGCTAACCACAAGGCAAGCTATACCGATTCTGAAGGACAGGTCTGGGAAGGCATGCCTCTGTGGTTCCTTGCGGGATTTGTTGATGACGCCGACCAGCATTCAGATAATGCCTTTAATAATGACCTGGCTCTGGCTGGGTACAATGTGGTGATTACTGCGGCTGATGGCTATTCAGTAACTATCGACAGCGCGGATATTATTCGAAACAACAATTACATTATTGCCAATACCCTGAACGGTGAGCCCTTATCAGAGAACGGTAGTGACTGGCCACTCCGGCTTGTTGGTCCGGTTGTCACTGGGTCAACATCAATTTCGCAGATTGTAAGTATCGAGTTAATTAACGCAACAAGACCAGTCTACAATATTGCTCCCGAACCCGACGGTGCCTATACAGTTGGGACTACCTCGGACGGTACCAGTACCATGACAATAAATGATGGCGTAACAGGGTTCAAATATTTTACAGTCGGTATTGAACCTGTGGTCTCCAATAACGGTAAGGAAACCGTTGTCTTTACACATTTGAGAAACGGTAGTCAGATGGGACTCAACGCAACCAGGGCTGATTTTGATGTAGTTGATTCGGCGCAGGCTGGCTTCAATGTTCAGCCAGGTGATGTGATCAAAGCTTACATTGTTGATGAGTTGACTAATTCAACAGAACAAAACCCTGTGATTCTGCAGTAATGCTTTAAACCGAAATCTTTCTTTAGAAAGTTATTCGAGGCGAGTTGGGCAAAACTTGTTTATCCTTGGCGATACAGTTTTGCCTAACGGTAACCTCAATACCGGTCACGAGCAACAACGACCAACAAAAGGAAGTTGTATGGTTTTTTTTGAACAATGCCAATGTGAAATCAGCAGCTTTAAAGGAGTGACCAAAATGAATCGCAGGCTAGTCGTATTGCTGCAAATAGCATTGCTATTGCTGATGTGTGTTCCGGCTATTGCTGCAGCCAATGGAATAAGTATGGAATTGAATAAAAGCGTGGCCTCAGTCGGTGAAATTATAACGGCTACCGGTAAAACGGCGCCAAACGCCTGGGTGCCCATTAAAGTAATTGATGAAGCCCAAAATATTGTTCTATTTGATGCCAAAAAGGCTGACGACAGTGGTGATTACAGCATTGAGTTCAAAGTACCCGCAGGCGCTTCCGGCACATTAACGATTATAGTTGGTGAGGGTAGCAATGTTATTTTCAAAGACCTGACCGTGGGTACGGAAGCGCCCACTGATACAATAGCCCCGACATGGCCGTCAGGCAGCACATTAAACGCGAGTGACGTGACCCGGACCGGGCTGACCCTGAAATGGGGTGCTGCAGCTGATAACGTGAAAGTAACAGGATACAGGATATACAAGAATGGTATTATTATCGATACCGTTAGTGTCTCAATAAGGACATACAATGTTACCGGGCTAAGCTCCGGTACCAGGTACACCTTCAAAGTAGAAGCAGGAGATGCTGTCGGCAACTGGAGCACAACCGGGCCAAGTACGACTGTTACGACGATAAAAGCTAGCAGTGGCTCCGGCGGTGGTTCTGGGAGCAGTTCCAGCGGTGGCGGTACCTCCACTATTCAACCTGAAACCAAAGTCAGTGAGCCTATCACGGGTACAACGCAGGAAGTTAACGCAATCAAGCTTACTATTGGGCAACTGGTAGCCAGTATAAATGGTACACCGTATACTCTGGATGTTAAACCCTATATTGATACCAAGGCAGGTAGAACTTTGGTTCCAATCCGCTTTATCAGCGAAGCGCTTGGAGCCGGTGTGGAATGGATCCCGGACGCTCGTCAGGTCAAGATAACGGACTCTGGGAGGATACTCATACTGACTATTGGTAACCGGAACGTCCTGTTTGACAATACTCAGTTAGCAATAGACTGCGCACCGGAAATCGTATCCGAAAGAACGTTCCTGCCTTTGCGATTCGTGAGTGAAAATCTGGGGGCGCAAGTGATTTACGAAGACCAGACCAAGGAAATCACGATCAGCAGATAGCGTGTAAAGAATGTGAAGAAAGGAAAAGTAATCCATGAAATTTGTTTTGAAACCTGGTGCCAAAAAGATTGCGGCTTTCCTAGTGTTGTTTATAGCGCTGTGTGGTTTGCTTGGGGTGAGCCATCCGTTGCCTGCCCTGGCACTGAATGGCCTGGGCTTCAATGATGAGGGCTATATGAATGCAGTTACAAACCCCGATTCCATAGATCAAGAAGCAACAATAAGCATGGAATTAAGCAAAACTACAGCCCTTGCAGGCGAACAAGTAACGGCATATGGTAAAACGTCACCAAACGCCTGGGTACCCATAAAAGTAATAGACGAAAACCAAAACATAATAGTATTTGATGCCAAGAAGGCCGACGCCAGTGGCAATTACAGCATAGAATTTATAGTACCCGCAGGAGCCACCGGCACATTAACAGTTGTAGTAGGCGAAGGCAGCAACGTAGCAACCGGCACCCTAACCATAGGTACAGTAACCCCAACTACCTACACCCTAACCTTAGCAGTAACCCCGTCAGACGCGACCATAGCAGTAAAAGACAGCGCGGGCAATGAAATACCTGCCGAACCAGACGGCACCTATGAACTAGAAGCCGGAGAATATAGCTACACAGTAAACAAAGCCGGCTACAAAGAAGCAACGGGTACAATAGCGATAACCGATAAAGACGAGACCATAACCGTAACCTTAGAAGCATCCTCAACAATAAGCATGGAATTAAGCAAAACTACAGCCCTTGCAGGCGAACAAGTAACGGCATATGGTAAAACGTCACCAAACGCCTGGGTACCCATAAAAGTAATAGACGAAAACCAAAACATAATAGTATTTGATGCCAAGAAGGCCGACGCCAGTGGCAATTACAGCATAGAATTTATAGTACCCGCAGGAGCCACCGGCACATTAACAGTTGTAGTAGGCGAAGGCAGCAACGTAGCAACCGGCACCCTAACCATAGGTACAGTAACCCCAACTACCTACACCCTAACCTTAGCAGTAACCCCGTCAGACGCGACCATAGCAGTAAAAGACAGCGCGGGCAATGAAATACCTGCCGAACCAGACGGCACCTATGAACTAGAAGCCGGAGAATATAGCTACACAGTAAACAAAGCCGGCTACAAAGAAGCAACGGGTACAATAGCGATAACCGATAAAGACGAGACCATAACCGTAACCTTAGA
>JAENYF010000002.1:114585-132349 GCA_016841905.1 Desulfoscipio geothermicus
CAACGGGTACAATAGCGATAACCGATAAAGACGAGACCATAACCGTAACCTTAGAGGTATTAACCTGGAACAAGGCAGACGTGAACGGAGATAACACCATAAATATCCTGGATGTGATAAAAACTATAAACATTGTCCTGGAAAAAATTCAGCCTACTTTTGAAGAGAGTTATGCCGCTGATGTCAATAATGATGGCGTAGTTGACGTAATGGATGTGGTATGCACAGTAAACATTATTTTAGGTACCAATCCTAGTGATTAATAAAGAAACTGCAGATGAAAAGAAAGCTAAATTCAAATATTTTTTTTAAAACTGTTGTAATTGATAACACAAGTGTTTTGTGGTAAAAGCGATGCAAGATAATGGGGGAGCCAAAAAGCTTCCCCTACTCTTTAATAAAAACAATTTACATTGACCACCACTCCACTAGATGGTCTGGTATGAAACTCTCCTGTGCACCGGAAGAGTTTTTGCCCAGCGGACCTTCTACCTATGCTTTATCAGCGGGAATCTGGATACTATGTTTGGACCTAATCCCGGTATAGGTCAGCTAGCATTATTCAATAAGGATGCTGTCAATCTCTGGCTGTTTTTTTAACCGGTAGGTTCTTATTTTAGCCGAAAGGAGGTGCAAAAAGCGCTTATTTACCAGAGGTCATATAGTTACTATAAATAGGAGAAAGGAGAGAACTAAGTGGAAGGTAGTAGGAAGATTGGATGGTGGTACAGGCTTTTACCTATTGTCCTTGGCGTGTTTTTGCTGGCTGGTATAATCGACCTGCAGGCACCTACAGCCGCATTTGCTGCGAGTGAAGATATTACCATATCGGGGCCCGGGCTGAATAACACCGAGCCTGTAACAATTACCCAGGCCCAACTCCGGGGCGAGGGTGAGGGCGCATTACCACAGCACAAGGTGCTTTACAGCACCATCAACACATGGCCTACCAAGAGTTGGTACAGGGGAGAAGGCGTTAAACTATCAGACCTGTTTGAAGCAGTCGGGGGGCTTAAACCGGAGGCCACAATGATCAGATTTACCTCCGGAGACGGCTTCAAAGTCACCTTTACAGTGCAGGAGCTTATCGATAAACCTCGTTATTGTTTCCATAATTTTATGAATACCGGTCTCCCTGGTCATCTCATCGGTGACTCATCGGGCGCGGAGATTGTTGAGCCGCTCATTGCCCATAGAAGTTGTTCTGCTCAAAGTTTAGCCGATGTAATGGACGAAGAGAATTTTAGCCGCGGGGACGCAAATATTCTATTATACGGGCAGCGTGTGGTAACTCAACAAACCAATGCTAGGTTTGCTAAATATGTAACGGAAATCGAAGTGCTCACCGATCCCGTGCCTAAATGGGGTAACCCAACGGTTGCTCCAAACCCTGGAGAAGTGCCGGTAGGGACCATGGCTGAGCTGCACAGTCCTTTCAACGACGAGGATAAGGTACATTACACCCTGGACGGTAGTACTCCTACCATAGAGAGTCCTATGTATAACTGGATTGCCAGCCGCTGGTGGTCATCCCGAGCAGACGATTTGGACGAAATCAACCACCCAATTGAAATCATGGAGGACACTACAATCAAAGCTGTGGTTATCGGTCCCGGCCGGGATGACAGCGATGTTGTCACCTTTGAGTACCGGGTTCCTGAAGCAGCAATAAGCATGGAATTAAGTAAAAACATAGCATTACCGGGCGAGACTGTAGCGGCTTACGGTAAAACGTTACCAAACGCTTGGGTGCCTATTAAAATAATCGACGAAGCCCAGAATATTGTATATTTTGATACCAAGAAGGCCGATGCCAGCGGGGATTACAACATTGATTTTATTGTACCCTCAGGCGCTTCCGGCACATTAACTGTAATAGTTGGTGAAGGTAACAACGTAATAACCAGGGCACTGACCGTTGGAATAGTAACCCGAGAAAAGGCAGACG
Source organism: Desulfoscipio geothermicus (assembly GCA_016841905.1). Taxonomy (GTDB): domain Bacteria; phylum Bacillota; class Desulfotomaculia; order Desulfotomaculales; family Desulfallaceae; genus Sporotomaculum; species Sporotomaculum geothermicum_C. Next base: position 116,534 of record JAENYF010000002.1, read on the forward strand.
TAAATGGGGATAACGCTGTAAATATCCTGGATGTAGTAGAAGCTGTAAATATCGCTCTGGAAAAAATTCAGCCCACGCTCGAAGAAAGATATGCTGCCGACGTTAATAGCGATGGCAAAGTTGACGTAATGGATGTTGTACGAATAGTTAACATTAGTTTGGGTATAATTGCCAGCTAACCAACTTGCCTTGACAAGATTTAACATTCTTACCACGAAGCTTAGTATGTAGAATGAGTGATTTTATTACGGCAAGCGCAGAGCACTTAGGGAATGGGGAGAGTAAAAAACATTCCTCATTCTCTTAATGTGTATTTATTTGATAAATAATTTAACATATTGACTTTATTGTTCATAGTTAGTAAAATTTCTTATAATTAAATAGTTTATTCCGAGTTAGTTTACCTAAGGTTGTAAAGCTATGGGAACTAACCGATGGGTGTAAAAGGAAACAATTATGCCTCCCGCTTGGAAAGGAATTAATATAATTTATAAAAGGCATGGTTTTCTCCTGCGGGGAAACTATGCCTTTATTTATTGGGTTGGGAGTTTGAAAGGTTTGCTGCATGGATATTTTAAAATTGAAATTATTTTATTATTATTGTTATTGCTCTATTTTATGGGTTGTGAGCAAAAACCTGCTGAGCTACAGGAATTTAGCAGAGAAAAATTTATTATGAATACTCTGGTACATATTACTGTTTTTTGTGCGGATGAACACCAGGGGGCAAAGGCTTTGGATGAAGCCTTTAACGCATTTGAGAAGGTTAATGATTTAACTGACAGATTCAAAAATCAAGGTAAAACAACATCTTTAGTAAGTGAGGTTAGCAAAATTAATAATAATGCCGGCATCAGTCCCGTTCGGGTTAGCGATGATACATTGACTATCCTTGAACGTTCAAATTATTTCTCAGAACTGTCCGGAGGCGCCTTCGATGTTTCCATCGGTCCGATAATGGACCTGTGGGGTTTTGGCAGTAACCAGCATGTGCCGGGGCAGGAAGAAATAAACAAAGCTTTAGCTCTGGTGGATTACAGTAAGATTAAAATTGATGATGATCAGAATACGGTATTTCTAACTAAGCCAGGAATGTGCTTGGATTTAGGTGGTGTATCCAAAGGCTATGCCACTGACTATGCGGTGTCGGCCTTGAGAAAATTGGGTATAAACCATGCCATTATTAATGCAGGGGGAAATGTTTATGCCCTGGGTACCAAGCCGGATGGATCACTCTGGCGGGTTGGGATACAAGACCCCCGTGATGACGGGATAATTGCCATTGTATCGGTTCAGGATGTGGCGGTTGTGACGTCCGGTGACTATGAGAGATATTTTACTCAGGGGGGGGGGCGTTATCATCATATCCTTGACCCGGCAACCGGCGGGCAGGCCAGGGATGCAATCCAAGTTACCATTGTTGGTGATAGTGCGACGGAGGCTGATATTCTATCCACGACGCTGTTTGTACTGGGTCCTGAAAAGGGATTTAACATGGTTAATAAACTGAAAAATAATGATGTTGTATTTGTGTGCCCGGACAAACAAATTCTTTATTCTAATACCATAAGTAATAATTTGACATTCACCGCAGAGGGTGGTTATCAACCTGTTGCCAAATAATGCAAGCAAACATAATAAGCGGTTTTAAAAACCTGCTGATAACCGTTGGAAGGGAAGTGGCAAACTGATTAAAATGAATAAACAATTAGCTATAACATTGGTACTGCTTATATTAATGATTGCGATGGTAGTAGCTGGTTGTAGCGGACAGAATAATGACCAGGAACCGGTAATAGAAGCAGACTCGGTAGCTGAAAAAAATGTGCTCATTATTGAAGGCAGTGGGGTAGTCGGAATCACCCGGCTAACTTTGCAAGAAATCCAGGGAATGCAGTTAGATATTATCGAGGATTACTATTTTGCCCTAAATAATTTCGGCACTAAACAATATTTTTTCTTTAAAGGTGTATCGTTATGGCAGCTATTAAGCAAAGTCGGGGTAAAGGATACTGCCCAGCAGGTGGTGATTACCTCAGAGGATGGTTATTCCGTTATCTATACTATTGCTGATGTTAAAAGAGAAGATTACTTAGATGAAACTAATCCCGAAAAGAAATATAAAATGATTATTGCCTGGGAAGAAAACGGCGAGGTCTATGATCCAACACAATATCCCTTTCGCTTAGTGATGGGGCAGAAGGAACCAGGAGATATTAACAAACAAAACTGGGTAGCAAAGGTAATAAACATCAAGGTAGATTAATTAGAGGGAGAGGGTATATTTGAATAAAAAAAGGCTTTACCTGGGTGTGGGTGTAGTGCTTATCGTATTAACCTTCATTTTTACCCGTTTTTATACTGGTGGAGATAGTGTAACTGATATCCTGGCAGAATTTTATGATGAAAAAGTAAAAGTACAGGAAATAACCAACGAAGCTAAACAGAGTTTTATTGAAGAGAATTTTCCAGCAGTACAAAAAATTTATCAAATACAGGATGAAGAACAAAAACAAGTTGGTTATGGATTTACTGTTAGACCTTCGGGTTATAACGGGCCGATGACCATTGCAGTTGCGGTGGATGGGCGGACCAACCAAGTGACAGGTATGAAAGTGCTGGAGCATGTGGAAGACCCTGAATATGCCATGTATCTTTCCGAAGAGTGGTTCACGGACCGGTTTAAGGGAAAAAGTCTGAGCGAATACTTAAATATGGTGGTGCTTGATCCGGAAAGCCCCAGGGATATTGTACAAATCACCGGGGCTACTATAAGCAGCCAGGCAGCAGTCAACGGGGTAAATTCAGCCATCGGTGCATATAAATTTTTAAATGGTGGTCAAAAAATGGCAGCAGTGTCGGCTGTGGTTGATAAGCTAATTGCTCAAGATGAAAACAGCTTCATTATTCGTTGGGGTACCGATGAATTCATCCGGGTGACCATGGATGAACTGAGAAAATACCCCACTGTTAAAGAACCTGCTGTGTTAATTAACTCCCTCGGTACTAAAGAAGATATGGTGGTGGAGGGACCATTACTAAGTGAAGTGCTAAAAAAGCATGGTATTCAATTGTCTGATTATAAAGGAATTGGTGTTACCGGTCTTGATGGTTATTATGCTCTGATGTCCAAGGAGTTACTGGACAAACGAAAAGTTATTATGGCCTATCGATTTAACGATCAGGATATTACTAAAGTAGATAAGCCCGTACGTGTGGTGGTTCCCGAGGAGTTAGGTGTTTATTGGGTAAGAATGGTTTCCAATATCGATTTATACACTGATATTCCCGCTAAGAATATTAAATCCGTTAAAATTTTTGCTCCCTTAACCAGGGATATTGAGCCATATATGTATGAGTACTATGGTAGTAAGGATAAGGCAATAGAAGTTGGCAAGATACTGGCTAAATTCGACTATGTCAATCCCGAAGGTTTCTTCACCATGGTGTCGTCTGACAGCTTGGTCAAGGATGAGGTGATTAACATGGTTAGACAACGCTACTACATTAAGATATCTGGGGAAGGCGCACCAATGAATATAGCGCCGAACTTTAAGCTGGGAATGAATGTTAAATATATGGCTTACTTTTCCACCACAACAGATGCCGTTATTTTCCCCAGTGAAATGCAAAAGATAACCGGTTTATCTGAGCTGGGTACCCAAAAGGGCATGCTGTTGGAAAAAGTGTTGGAGGGTGTGGGTGTAATTACCCCGAGGGAAAAACAGTTTGAACTGGTGAACACTGCGGGACAGTCCATTCAGGTTTCCGGTCAAGATTTAAGCAAATGTATTCTGGTTAACCAGCATGAAAAAATTACGGCTTTTTACCAGAGGGCTGATGGTTTAAAGCAGTTGGCAGACCTATTGGAAATAAACGAATTAAGTTAACTGGGGTGTAGTTAATTGTCTAAAAAACAAAGCAACCTGGAAAAATTACGCTTATCGGTTCAGTTGGCAACATTTTTATTAGTCTGCTTTTCATTCGTCCTTTATAGGTTGTATATAAATGGCTTGATAAACTTTAAGTTATTCAGCATGCACAGTTTAATCCCCTTTGGGGGATTAAACATGATGTATGATTGGGTAACAGATAAAAGCTATGTATTAAATTATACCGCACCGGCATTTCTTTTAGCTGCAGCTATCATAGTGCTGGCACTGCTGGGAACCCGTTTCTTTTGCGGCTGGCTATGCCCCTTTGGTGCATTAAATGATTATATTAGCCAAGCGGGCCATAAAATTCTGGGCAAAAACTATGAACTACCTCAGGGAATTGATGCCCGGTTGCGCTACTTCAAATATTTTGTACTATTTTTTATTCTTGTTTCTAAAATACTTATAGGGTCATGTATACTAACTAGTTTTGATCCTTGGGTTGCTTTTGCCAACTTACCTGGCTTACCGGGTACTTATAAGGAGATACCCTTTGCCTTTCTGGTTTTGTTACTGGTTATCATAGGGGCTTTTTTCATTAAGCGGTTTTTCTGCCGTTATCTTTGCCCTCTGGGAGCTTTGCAGGGCATATTAGTTGGCACCGGTCTTGTGCAATTAAAAAGGAGCGGGACAATAATAACTTGCCACAACTGCCGGAGCTGCTCTTTGAACTGTCCTGTAAATATAAAACCTGGCGACCAGGAGGTAGTCGATTCAGCGGAATGTATTCACTGCCTGAGATGTGTTGGGGGCAGTTGCTCAATGGGTTTGCCGTCGTATGAACTGAATTTTATAAAAAAGCGTCTGAAAACTTATCCCTATGTACTGGCAGCTATTACAATATTTTGGAGCATTTTTGTTGGTATTGGTTTTAATGGTGCTCTGGGTGTTACTGATAGTGCCGGTGCGGGAATAATGCCCCGGAATTTTTATCATGATGGAACTTATTATGGTACTGGAGTTGGTTTTGCCCCAGGTTTAAAGGTGCAGGTGGAAGTTGCCGATGGCCGGATCAAAAAAATTGATGTTGTAGAACATTATGAAACCAGCGGTTACTATGAAGAAGCTTTTATAAAAATAACGGACGGTATTATAAAAAGTCAATCCACCGAAGTGGATGCCATATCCGGAGCTACATATACCTGCATCGGTCTTGTGGAGGCAGTTGATAATGCCTTGGAAAAAGCAAAACCATAGTTATACCACTTTTGTATAATAGGTGGTGGAAAAATGTTTTGGCAAAAGTTTATCGCTAACTTTTCTGTATTCGATTTAATCATCGTGGCTATGCTGTCCGCTCTGGGCATTGCTACTAAACCGATTATTGTGCCCATTACCCATATTATCACGGGTCCATTGTTAATTCCCGGAGGAGTTGTGGCCGGTGGATTTTATATGATGTGGCTGGTACTGGGGGCCGGGTTGACCGGCAAACTCGGGACAGCTTCTTTAATCGGCCTTGTCCAGGCTTTAATGGTCTTTGGTACAGGTGTTTTTGGTTCCCATGGAGCGATGACCCTGCTTAGTTATACTATGCCTGGTGTGGCTATAGACCTGATGCTTTGGTTAACCAGGCACAGGATTTGCTGTTTGCCTTGTTCTTTTTTTGCCGGGGTGCTGGCAAATATTTGTGGCGCTGCATTAGTGAACATATTGTATTTTCGTTTGCCTTTTGTGCCTTTAATGCTTACTCTGACGGTGGGGGCGTTATCCGGTGGGTTAGGCGGCATTATTGCCTATAAAGTATTGCAGCAGTTGAAAAAAAACCGGGTTTGGTTCTAAAACAGCTTAAAGTAGTGGTGGGATTGGGACAAGGATTTATTGTTCCGATGGTGGTAGGGGAGGTTGTTAGGTAAGTGCAAATTAACAATAAGTTGGTTTATTGGTCTATTGGCTTATTACTGATGTTAGCTGGAGTGTTGACTTATATATATACGCCGAATAGCCAGGAAAGTGTAAATTTAACTGTTAGCTGTAAGGGCCAACCGGTAAAAACATTTACTATGGAACAGATTATGGAAATGCCGTCGGTTGAGAAACAGGTAACCATTCGCTCATCCAGCGAAGGAACCCAAACTCACGTCTTTACTGGTACGCCGTTGCGGGAAATTCTAACCGGCCTTGAGAATGCTGTATTAACGGATGCCAGTAAAGTTACTGCCAGTGGTCTGGACAGTTACACCGTGGTATTTGATAGTGAGGAGATAATGTCGCGTGACCATGTGCTGTTAGTTTATGCCCAGGATGGAAAGCCTTTGGGCAGCAAAAGTGAAGGCGGTACAGGACCATTCCGTATAATAATTTTAGGTGATCAGTTTGGTCTGCGGGCTGTAAAATATGTAAATGAATTGGAGGTTAATTGATGTCCGCAGTGGTAGTTAATAACCTGAATTACCGCTACCAAAAAGGTGGAAAACAAATTCTTAAAGATTTGAACTTTACTATGGAACAGGGTCAGATTGTAGCGGTTTTAGGTTTAAGCGGCTCTGGCAAAAGCACTCTCTGCCTATGTTTAGGGGGTATAATTCCCCACTATCTTGGCGGTCAAATGTCCGGGCAGGTGCTTATTAACGGCCAGGATACTGCAAAATGTAAAATTGCCCGGCTGGCCCCGGAGGTGGGCATAGTCTTTCAGGATGCCGATACCCAGTTATTCTCACCTACTGTAGAAGATGAAATAGCCTTTGCACCGGAAAATTTGTGTTTACCTTCGGAACAAATCAGACACCGGGTGGATGCCGTCATTGATATGGTGGGGATTAACCATTTACGCTACGAAAATACCAATAATTTATCCGGTGGCCAAAAACATTTGGTGGCTATGGCCTCGGTTTTAACCCTAGACCCGTCGATATTGGTGCTTGACGAAGTACTGGCCCAGTTAGATGCAGCGGTTAAAAAAAATGTTACCGAAATATTGCTGGAACTGCGCCGAAGGGGAAAAACCATTGTAATTGTGGAACATGAACTGGAAGCAGCAACCATTGCCAACAGGGTGTTGCTGCTGGAAGATGGTTTGCTGGTTAACGATGGACCTGCCTCCTTACTGCAGGATAAGGAATTGTTAGCCAGACATAAATTGTTGGTAAACTAACCTTGATTTCAGTAAACACAAAATCAAGCCTTTAGTGGGGATAAAAATGGCTTTCATGGAATTGTTACAGGTAAGTTTTAGCTATCGCGGGCAAAAACAACTCCTGAATGATATTAATTTTAGTATTCATAATGAAGGTATCACTGCACTAACCGGTCCTAACGGTATTGGTAAGACAACCCTGTCCAAGTTAATGGTTGGCATGCTGGTACCAACAACAGGCCATATCACCTTAAAAGGGCAAGACATTTCCGGTATGACGCTGGCTCAAATTGGCCGACTAGTGGGATATGTTTTTCAAAACCCAGAAAAGCAACTCTTTTGCCCCACAGTATCGGAAGAAATTAGCTTTGGATTGCAGAATCTTGAATTACCTGAACATGACGTGCAGAGGTTGGTTAAAGAAAACTTGCCTTACTTTGAATTGGAACACCTGGCCCAAAGTTTTCCTCTGCAATTAAGTGAGGGTGAGAAAAGGCGGCTGGCCATTGCAGCGGTGTTAGTGTTGGAACCGGAGTTACTGGTTCTTGATGAACCTACCACAGGATTAGATGCCTACCGTAAACATTTATTGGGGGAATGTCTAAAAAAAATAGTGGCATCAGAGCGGGGTGTATTCATGATTAGTCATGACAACAACTTTATTAATAGATATGCATCACGTATACTCATCCTCGAAAATGGACGGTTAAAAGAACATGGGTGTTAGACTAACAGTAAAAATGATTAACCTTGACCCAAGGGCTAAAATAGTTATTGTGTTGTGTCTGTCTACATTGGCTGTCTTTTTTAATACCCCGGGGTCGTTACTCATAGTATTGATTATTACGTTGCTCTTGCTGCAGATATTTCAGGTTAAGTATATTAGCCTAATTTACAAGTTCCGCCGTTTGTTGCCGGTGTTATTGGTGTTATTGTTTGTGCAGAGTGCTTTTACTGGCCACGGTCAGGTGCTAATTGCCTTTGGGGATGTGCATATCCTTACCACCGGGGGGGTAAGCTCTGCCGGCTGCGTTTTACTAAGAATGCTGATATTGTTCGGTTCGGCAATGATTATTGCCACCAGTAACTCCAGGGATTATGTGCTAGCTTTGGTACAATTAAAAATTCCATATGAAATAGCCTTTATGGTTTTAATAGCGCTGCGCTTTTTGCCTATCTTTATTCAGGAGGCTAACGATACCTTAATTGCTATGCAACTGCGGGGTGTTGACATAAAAAAAGTAGCCTGGGGTAAAAAAATCAAATATTTTACCTATATCTTTTCGCCTTTGGTGAGCAATGTGTTGATCAAAGCTAATCAACTGGCTATTTCCATGGAGGCCAGGGGATTCAGGGTTTACCCCCGCAGAACGTACCTGCGGGTTTTGAAATATAATTTATTAGATTACTTAATAACCATATTATCTTTAAGTTTGACGCTGGCCGTACTAACTCTTTCTATTGTTAGGTGACATAAATGAAAAACATTAATAAACATATAATCCTGGGTCTATTAATGCTAATACTTATTAGTATTACAGCCAGCTATTTAATAAACCAGCGTTATGCGGGGGATAATATGGTCTTGGAGATAAGCAAGGACGGTGAATTGATCGAACAAATTGACCTATCAACTGTTACAAATAAGCAAATAAAGATTACAAGTCAGGACGGGCATTACAATACAGTGGAAATAAAAGACGGACAAGCCAGGGTTAAAGAAGCCGACTGCCCAAACCAAATTTGCGTAAAAACAGGTTGGCTAAGCAGGCCTGGTCATACTTCGTTTTGTGCGCCAAACCGGTTAATGATTACTATAAAAGGTCAAAAAAATCAAGTTGACACCATTACAAATTAAAAAGGGGTGGCCCATTGTGAAGGTATTTTCTGTTTTCGGGGTTTCTAAATCCGGCAAAACTACGACTGTTGAAGGGATTATCAATGAACTGAGCCGGAGAGGTTACCGGGTGGGGTCAATTAAAAATATTCATTTTCAAGATTTTGCCATAGATACCCCGGGCACTAATACCTGGCGGCACAGGCAGGCCGGTGCGGAAATGGTGGTCGCCATGGGATTAAGAGAAACAGATGTGCTTATTCCCCGGCAGCTTAGCATAGAAGAAATATTAACTTTTTTTGACCAAGATTATGTAGTTATCGAAGGTGTATCCAGTACATTAATCCCAAAAATTCTCTGTGCCGGGGATGAAGCTGAGATTGAGGAAGGTTTAAACGATTTAGTTTTTGCCATATCCGGCCGTATATCAAATAGATTATCAAATTACAGTGATATACCCGTTATAAATGCTCTCTCGGATGTTGAGAGACTAGTTGATTTAATTGAGAATAAAATGACGTGTTGCTTACCATTTATACGTGAATTGAAGCAATGCCATGCCTGTGGTAGCAGCTGTCGAAGCCTGGCAACACGAATACTACATGGCAAAGCTACAGATGCAGAATGCTTATCTAAAAATGAGGTAGTCATTAAAGTTGGTGGGCAGGAATTGTCAGTGGATTATCTGCGGCAAATGCACATCAAAAACACTTTAACAAAAGTTTTAGCTCAATTGGATAGCTATGACGGGGACAAAGAGATTTCTATCAAAATAAGGAAGAGAAACAATGGAATGGAAGTTTAAGCTGGAAAAATATTTAAATGTTAAGATCTTAAACTATCATCAAAAAAAAAGCTTCCGAAATAATGTCTATCTGGTTGAGGTTATTAACCAGGATAACCTAAGGCTAAAGTATATAGTTAAGAAATATGAAAAGCCAAAGGCTGGGAACGAGGCTTTTATTATTAGCAGTCTTAGAAACCGGGGGCTTTTTGTTCCGCAAATTATCTGGAATGATAATAATATAATTATTATGGAATATATTGACGGGATTCTGTTAACGGACCTGTTGACCGATATAAATATTAACCACCAGGATTGGGTTAATTATCTTGCCCGGTGGTTATATCAGTTGCATGGTATAATAAGGCATGCAGATAGCAATTGTTTGTGTAAATCTGACTTAAACCTGCGCAATTTTATCTTCACAGTTGATAAAAATTTTTATGGTTTGGATTTTGAAGAAGTATGTTATCATCCTCCGGAAAGAGATTTAGGAGGCCTTTGTGCTTTTATATTAAATAATGACCCAATGTTTACACAGTGGAAGTTTAGTATTTGTTCTTTATTAGTTGAGAATTATATTGAGTTAAATGTCAATATGAAAGATTATCAGTTGGATTATCAGGCCATACAGTACTATTTAATAGAAGAGTTGAAGGCTGCTGCAGAAAGAAGGGAAAAGCAGCGTCCTTATCTGCTTGCTAAAATTGAGGAATTGGGCGGTGAAACTAAGAACATACAGTCAGCGTGGTTAAATAAGAAAGATGATGGCAGGGAATTGATTTGACAAATATCTAGAAATTTAAATTTACGTTAATAAGTATCTGTTCTGGGTTTGTAAGGGCGGGTGGGGTAACTAAATCTATCGAGTAAAGTAGTGCTGCAGCAATCTTTCGTGGCGCTACTTTATTCATTAAGTTCAGATTTTAGGTATGTTGTATCGTGTTATATAGCAATAGTATGATTTTCGCGGCACGATTTTATTGCGTGTCGGCACTGGTTTTGTTAAAATTGTTATAGTTCATAAAGAGTGTCAATAGAAGCAAGAGGGGGAACAGCCGGTGATACTGGTATTTGATGTAGGTAATACGAATATTGTGCTCGGTGTTTTTAAGGAGCAAGAATTGGTGGAACACTGGCGGCTGTCTACAGCTCCCCACCGTACGTCTGATGAGTATGGTGTGTTGTTGAGGGAACTATTTCAATCGTCCACAGTGTCCATGGCTGATATCAAGGGTACGATATTATCTTCAGTGGTGCCTACGGTTAACCCGACGCTGGAAAGGACTTGCCAGAAATACTTTGGCTTAACCCCCCATACGGTGGGTCCAGGTACAAAAACCGGTATGCCCATTAAATATGATAACCCGCGGGAAGTAGGTGCCGACCGTATTGTTAATGCTGTAGCTGGGTACGAACAGTACGGCGGCCCTTTGATTATTGTGGACTTCGGTACTGCTACCACATTTTGTGTAATATCTGATAAAGGAGAATATTTAGGTGGGGCGATCGCCCCGGGAATTGGCATATCCACTGAGGCGTTGTTCGCCCGGGCGGCTAAACTGCCCCGGGTAGAACTGCTCAAGCCACCCTCAATTATTGGTAAGAACACTGTAAATAGTATGCAATCGGGTATAATTTACGGTTTTGTGGGACAAGTAAACGAAATTGTCCGCCGGATGAAAGTGGAGATTGGTGGTGAACCCCAAGTGGTTGCTACTGGTGGTTTGGCTGAATTGATTGCTGTAGAAACATCTATTATTGACCGGGTAGATAAATTTATTACATTAAATGGCTTGCGGATTATTTATGAGCGAAACCAAAAAATGTCTGGAATCTAACTATGAATATTACCTTTGCAAAATTCTCTTAATCAAGCTCGCCGCAGACGCTGGATGTATTGTCGGCCTTAAAAGGATGAAGAATTTTGTACAAACTACTAATGTCTGACCAACCAAGCAAAACTGGCTTTACAATAGGCCACGTTATGATAGCCAATCCTGTGGTGGCAGCTCCCATGGCGGGGGTAACTGATCGAGCTTTTCGGATGTTGGCTGCTGAACATGGCTGTGGCCTGGTTTACACTGAAATGATTAGCGACCAGGCCCTTATTTACGGTAACCCGAAGACTAATTTGTTATTAAACTTGAGCGGTGAAACGGGACCTATTTGTGTGCAGATTTTCGGTAGCCAGGTGGAACATATGGTTCGTGCGGCTGAGATTGTAGCAGCTCGAGGGGCTGATATAATTGATATCAACATGGGCTGTCCTACACCTAAAATAGTTAAAAACGATGAAGGTGCGTCACTTATGCTTCATCCTGAGCTGGCGGCGCGTATTGTGGAGGCGATAGTAAACCGGGTAGATTGCCCGGTAACGGTGAAGATGCGCAAAGGTTGGAACGATACATCGGTCAATGCGGTGGAACTGGCTCGTTTGGTGGTGCAGGCCGGGGCAGCGGCGGTGGCGGTGCACGGACGTACTAGGGAACAGTTTTATAGCGGTGAGGCGGACTGGGGGATTATAAGACAGGTATGTGAAGCTGTAAGCGTGCCGGTAATCGGTAACGGGGATGTACGTTCACCCGAGGATGCCGAACGTATGCTTAAGGAAACAGGATGCCATGCTGTGATGATTGGCCGGGCGGCTGCGGGTAATCCCTGGCTATTCAGCTGCACTGTTCACTATTTAGCAACCGGCAAGCTGCTGCCCGGTCCCACGCCACAAATGCGCCAGGAAACTGCTATACGACACTATAAATTACTGGTTGAAACCAAGGGTGAGGACGTGGCTAACCGAGAGATGCGCAAGCATCTGGCTTGGTATATAAAGGGTTTGCGCGGTGCAGCTAGCCTGCGGGTTCGGATTAATCGCGGTTGCAGTTATAAATTTTACACAGAGGATTTTTGGGAATTGCTTCACCAGGCCGAAATAGCGGTTTCCCAGTAAGTAGAGCAAATGAGTTTTTTAATAACCGGTATAAAGCCGGTTTATTCCTATTGAAGGTGGGGATAGTTTTAAACTGACGAAATAAATGCTATTGCCGGCGTAAACCTCTGGTTTTCTTTACTGATAACGGATAATGAGCTTGGATTTTGTCTAAATAAAAGGCAGCGAATAGCTTATAGACCGAGCATATACTTATGAGTAGGCAGTAGTGACAGGACAGGTAAGAGAATTAAATTTTTGGGCTATTTTGTTTATAGAATCAGCTCTATTTTAGGTATGTTGCTTCAGCAGAACTGGTGGTGCTTAGGGTTATTAATGAGGAGGTTATTAATGAATACCTTTGCGCTCATGCTCCATCCTCTGGATATAAGTGACTTTCATAGTAAGTTCAAACTTTGGGTAAATTACCGCCTCGTTTGCTGGAGGGGGTATTTAAATATGCACCGGCTTTTGGAATTGAGTCTGGAGCAAGTGGAACATATATCTGCTCTGGCACGTAAACATGGCTTTCGGCTGGCTGGTTGGCACAGTTTGGAGAAGGCGATTAGTCTGAATGAAATAGCTCGGATTAAAGAGCGCGCCCAGCCTAAGTTAAAGCTACCCGTACAGGATAGTGTTAGTTCCATAGGTCTCTACAAGCCTTGACAAAAGATAATGACATACTTATAATATTAAGGATGAACAGTAGAGAACTGAGGCACTGCATTTTTTTTTTGCAGTGCTTTAATCATGAGTAGCAGGATATGCTAAAATTATGTTTTATATTTCCTTGATTTTTATGAAATATTAGAGTGAAACAACATATATAGAATTATAAAACCTATATTAAGGAGAAGGAATTAAATGAGCGATAAGGAAGTTATTCTTACTATAGAAGGTCTAAAAAAGTTAGAAGTAGAGTTGGAACAGTTAAAATCGGTGAGCCGACGCGAGGTAGCCCTGAGGATTAAGCAGGCCATTGAGTTTGGCGATATTAGTGAAAACTCGGAATACGAAGACGCTAAAAATGAGCAAGCTTTTATTGAGGGACGTATCCTTATGCTGGAAAAAATGCTGCGCAATGCTAAAATTATTGATGATGAGAACTTAGGCACTGAGGTGGTGTCCATTGGATCTACGGTGCTTTTACGTGACGTTGAATTTGATGAGGAATTTCGATGCACAATCGTTGGTTCTGCGGAAGCCGACCCTGAGGAGAACAAAATATCTAATGAGTCTCCGGTGGGGCAATCTATACTGGGTAAATCAAAGGGTGAAACCGTGGAGGTTTTAGTACCCGCAGGTGCCTTAAAGTATATAATAGTAGATATTATTAAGTAGTTCTAGTACATCGGAGGTTAGTACATAAATGTCCAGTGAGCGTTCAAAAAAGGATGATCATGTAGCACGACCCGAAATTGAGGATGTCAATGATTTGATACGGGTACGGTTGGCCAAGCTAGCCGAATTTAAAGAGCAGGGCTTAGAGCCATATGGCGGTAAATACGAGCGTAGCCACATGGCCAGGGAAATACTGAACGATTTTAAGGGTTTTGAAGATCAGCAGGTTGCTCTGGCAGGTCGGCTGATGGCCAAAAGAGGGCATGGCAAAGCTAGTTTTGCTAATATACAGGATAGTACGGGCCAAATTCAAATTTATGTCCGGTTGAATGACGTTGGCGAGCAGGTATATGAATTGTATACCAAGCTGGATATTGGCGATATCATAGGCGTGGTTGGCAAAGTATTTAGGACTCACATGGGTGAAATCACCTTGGCGGTGGAGATTCTAAGCTTGCTAAGCAAGTCGTTGCGTCCCCTGCCTGAAAAATGGCATGGTTTACGGGATGTGGAGCTGCGCTACCGGCAGCGGTATGTGGATTTGATTGTCAACCCCGACGTCAAGGAATCTTTTATTAAACGCAGCCGGATTATAAAAGCTATTCGTGGATACTTGGATCAGCTAGGTTTCTTGGAAGTGGAAACACCCATGATGCATTCTATCGCTGGCGGAGCAGTAGCCCGGCCTTTTATTACCTACCATAACACATTGGATATAAACTTGTTTTTGAGAATTGCGCCTGAGCTTTACTTAAAAAGGCTGCTGGTAGGCGGTTTTGACCGGGTATATGAAATTAACCGTAGTTTTCGCAATGAAGGCATTAGCACTAAACACAATCCTGAGTTCACCATGTTGGAACTTTACCAGGCTTATGCTGACTATTACGACATGATGGATTTGGCTGAAGATCTTATTTCTACAGTAGCCGAGCAGGTTTTGGAAACTAATGTGGTGCCTTATGGCGATACTGATATATATCTGGCCAAGCCTTGGAATCGGGTACCCATGCTTGAAGCGGTTAAAAAATACAGTGGGGTGGATTTTGAAAAACTGGGCAGTGATAATGAAGCTTATGCGGCAGTACAGCATTTGCCCGTTGCAGTGGAGCGGGCTGACTCTTGGGGTACCATTTTAAATAAGGTGTTCGAGGAAATGGTTGAGCCAAATTTAATCCAGCCCACGTTTATCTATGATTATCCAGTGGATATATCGCCTTTGGCTAAGAAAAAGAAAGACAGACCTGATCTTACTTATCGGTTTGAATTATTTATTTACGGGCGAGAAATGGCAAATGCATTTTCTGAATTAAATGACCCGCTGGATCAAAAAGAACGCTTCTTAAATCAGTTGGAAAAAAGACAAGCGGGTGATGATGAAGCACACATGATGGATGAAGATTACGTTAGCGCGCTGGAATATGGAATGCCGCCTGCCGGGGGCTTAGGTATCGGCATTGACCGGTTGGTGATGCTTTTGACAAATGCGGCATCCATCAGGGATGTTATTCTATTCCCACTAATGAAACCGCGAGAGAGTTAACTGCTATCTGGAAATAATTTGTTTGTTGACACATTGATATCCTTATGATAATATTTAAAACCGAGGCGGCAATTAAAAGTAATGAGTACAACAACTAATTGGGGCTTGTAGCTCAGTCGGTTAGAGCGCACGCCTGATAAGCGTGAGGTCGGTGGTTCGAGTCCACCCAGGCCCACCAATTTATGTTGCCACTATTTAGCTGCTAGGGTGAAACAATAAGATTTTACTCATAAATTCTTGCTTAATTGTTTCAAATATGATAATATTTAAAACCGTAAGGCATCTAACCGGAACGCATAAGAATTGAATAACGTCCCAAACGGGGGTGTAGCTCAGTTGGGAGAGCACCTGCCTTGCAAGCAGGGGGTCACCGG
>JAENYF010000064.1 GCA_016841905.1 Desulfoscipio geothermicus
AATGCCTGATCGGGGTGCAGGCTTTAATATTACCGGTCCCAGGGGTTAATGAACAAATGGAGCTATCGTCGGCATATTTAAAAGTCAAGCCGATAATTAACGGGGAACTTCTTTCACTATTGCCAGTCGGGACACCTGTTCTGGTGGGAGTTGCCCGGAAACCGCTGCGCGAGCTGCTGCAAAAACAAGCTTTGGATTTTGTAGAACTGATGCAACTTGATGAAGTGGCCATTTTAAACGCGATTCCTTCTGCGGAAGGGGCTGTGCAGATGGCTATGGAGAGGATGCCGATCACTATTCATGGGGCAAAAGCAATGGTGCTGGGTTTTGGTCGCACAGGTCAGATACTGGCCCAATTACTTGCGAATATGTATGCTCATACCACGGTAGTGGCCCGGGATTCTGCACAGTTGGCCAGAGCGTTTGCTATGGGCTTAAAGGCGCTCCATTTTAAAGAATTAATAGATTATTTACGAGATATAGACGTTATATTTAATACCATACCTGCACCGGTTATAAACGGGGAAATACTGCAAAGATTACCCTCGGCAACCCTGATTATCGACCTTGCTTCTGCTCCCGGAGGTACTGATTTTGAGAAGGCCAGGGAGTTAGGCATTGAGGCTGTTTTAGCGCTTGGTTTGCCCGGCAAAGTGGCGCCTAAAACGGCCGGCATGATCCTGGCCCGGGTGGTACCCGGCATTTTGCTGCAGAAGATGGGACATTAGTTTTCCGGTTTTAACCAGGAGGTGCATGTGTTAATGAGATTAAAGGGTATTAAAGTGGGATTTGCTTTAACAGGCTCTCATTGTACCTTGGAAGAAGTAATGGTGGAAATGAAAAGGGTTGCTGATGAGGGTGCGATATTGTATCCTATAATAAGTACTGCTGTCGATGAAACTGACACTAGGTTTGGTGCAGCAGCCAGCTGGAAAGAACAGGTTGTGGAAATTAGCGGTAACAAAAAAATAATTAATAGCATTGTTACTGCCGAACCAATTGGCCCTCAGCAATTATTGGATGTACTGGTGGTAGCGCCGTGTACCGGAAATACGCTGGCTAAGTTGGCTAACGCTATTACCGATAGTCCGGTGTTGATGGCTATTAAAGCGCACTTGCGCAACCAGCGCCCGGTGGTATTGGCTGTATCTACCAATGACGGACTCAGTTTGAACGCCAAAAATATTGGTTTGCTATTAAATGCTAAAAACATATACATGGTACCCTTTGGGCAGGATAGCCCTGCCGATAAACCTAATTCGTTAAAGGCTAAGATGAATAAGTTGGTGGACACCATTGAGCATGCTTTAAAGAGAGAGCAGCTTCAACCAATTTTAGTTGCCTGCGATTAACTAAATAAGCCGGTTGAAGATTAAGAATGGAGGGGTAGATTTGGCTGGCTATAAAGTAAACATTGTAGGAGCATCCGGAGCAGTAGGACAGGAAATGTTACAAGTTTTGGAAGAAAGAAATTTTCCGGTGAGCGAATTGAAACTATGCGCTACCGAACGTTCTGCCGGCCAAGAAATGCATTTTAAAGGTAAAATTTATACGGTTGAGGAGACCACGCCGGCTTCTTTTGAAGGTATGGAAATAGCTCTTTTCGCCGGGGGTGAGGCTAGTTTGGAATTCGGTCCGCTGGCGGCACAAAAGGGTGTTGTGGTTATAGATAACAGCAGTAATTTCCGCCTGGACCCGAATGTGCCGCTGGTAGTTCCGGAGGTTAACCCGGAGGATGTTAGAGCTCATAAAGGTATAATTGCTAATCCCAACTGCTCTACCATTATCATGGTGGTCCCATTGAAAGCGATATATGATGCTGCGGGCATTAAGCGGGTGGTGGTATCCACTTATCAGGCGGTAAGCGGGGCAGGGGCTGAAGGGATTACGGAATTAACTGAACATACCCGGTCTGCACTGGATGGTGGTAAAATTGTTCCATCTAAATTTCAATATCAAATAGCTTTTAACTTAATTCCGCATATTGATGTATTCCAAGAGATGGATTACACTAAGGAAGAATGGAAGATGGTAAAGGAAACTCGTAGAATTTTACATGATGATGCTTTGCAAATTACCGCCACAACGGTTCGAGTTCCGGTTTATCGCAGCCATTCGGAATCCATTAATATAGAAACCAAAAGCAAGATTACTGCAGAGCAGGTTAAGAAAATATTGGCTGATTTTCCCGGGGTGATTGTACAAGATAGCCCAGCTGACAAAGAGTACCCCATGCCTCTTTACACTTCCGGTAAGGATGAGGTATTTGTAGGCCGTATAAGGGAGGACAATTCAGTGGATAAAGGGCTTAATATATGGGTGGTGGCTGACCAATTGCGCAAGGGGGCAGCTACCAATGCGATACAAATAGCGGAGCTGTTGATCAAGTACGATTGCCTTGGGAAGAGGTAGTGTTTATTGACGTTTCTGGTACTTAAGTTCGGGGGAACTTCACTGGTTTCCCTAGAACTTAGGAAAAAGGAGGCGGGCAAGATAATTGTAGTTAAAGAAGAGGGCTATGCGCCAGTGGTAGTTGTTTACAGCCATCGGCCGACAGGGCGATCCATATACCACGGATACCTTGATTAATTTGGTTAAACAAGCTAACTGGAATTCGCCAGGCCGGGAACTTGATATTCTAATATCCTGCGGTGAAATAACATCTGGTGTTATAATGGCAACTACTCCGGCAAAATATGGGCTGCCCGGCTGTTTTTTTAACGCAGTTTAAGTTGGCCCACAATAGGCAGGGCAGTTAACCTGGAAGGAAGGTGCAAGTTTTGGGTATTGATTTTGGGAGAGTATTAACGGCGATGGTCACCCCATTTAAAAAGGACCTAACGATTGATTATGACCAAGTTAAGAAGTTGGCCCGTCACCTGGTGCAGTCAGGCTCGGACGGCTTGGTTATTTCCGGTACTACCGGTGAGTCGCCCACCCTGACCAAAGAGGAGAAAGTGGAGCTTTTCCGTGTGGTAGTGGAAGAGGTTGGCGGTGATGCCGTGGTTATTGCCGGTACGGGTAGTAATGACACCGCGTCCAGCATTGAACTGACTCATATTGCGGAAAAGGTGGGAGTTGACGGGGTTATGCTGGTGGGGCCATATTACAATAAGCCTTCCCAGGAGGGACTGTACCAGCATTTTAAAACCATCGCCCAGAGTACTAATTTGCCGGTCGTACTTTACAATGTACCAGGACGTACTGTGGTAAATATTTTACCTCAAACGGTTGTTCGTTTATCTGAGATCGATAACATAGTGGCGATCAAGGAAGCGTCGGGCAACCTTGACCAGGTTAGCGAGCTGCGGCGCTTGTTACCGGATCATTTCGCTATTTATAGCGGGGAAGATTCATTAACCCTGCCCATTTTATCCTTGGGTGGCATGGGAGTTATCAGCGTGGCTTCCCATATCATTGGACAACGTATTCAGGAAATGGTAAATGCCTTTACTTCAGGGAATATCACCATGGCTACCAAAATACATTGTAGTATATTCCCGGCATTTAAAGGCATGTTTATCACAACTAACCCGGTGCCTGTTAAAACCGCCCTTAATATGCTAGGATGGCAAGTGGGTGCACCTAGACTGCCTTTGGTGGATGCAACTCCGGAAGAAAAGGATGCTATTAAGAAAGTGCTATCCGATGCTAATTTGTTATAAATAATAATAGTGTTTAAAGGAGCCTAAGGGGCTCCTTTTTTGTATTAGTGGCTTTAACCAGTTGAGCACGCGAAGCGTGCGAAACAGAGAACCACCCGCTATGCAAGTGCGCGACAGAAGTTATACAAAAATCACCTTTCCGATAGAATAGAGGATGTCTCAAGCCTCAAGGAAAGGTGGTTTATGGTACGGTAGTTTAAACTGGAAATATTGCCATTGCTGTAAGCAGGTTCTGCTTACTCTCCGGGATACTAAATAGATTTATTTGAGGAGCAAAAAGGAGAAGATCCTGTAAATTGCGCTAAACATTATTGCCCTGTTGACTGCTCAGAATTTTAAACGTCGATTATACCACCGTCACATATTAAGAAAATTTCCCACCCTGTTATCTCCCAAATCTTTAGTGAAGCCATGCGGGAAATCCGGTCATGTAAAAAAGTAGTATTTGTCGGTTAAACACTTTCTTATGCTGATGTGCATTTTAAAGCTCTGTTCAAAAAAAGTTTATTCCAGCGGCCAGCAAGTAATCATCGTTAATAACAGTAAGTCCGAAACTTAAAATATAATTACCTGGCCTTAACCGATAATGTGCAATTTATTAAATTATCTTTTGCTGACTTTCTGAAAAGCGATGGTAAAGGAAATATTAACGGGTACCGGCAGCAGCCCGAGCGATAGACGAAACAACTAGCGAGGACTGGTTGTATACACTATTTATACAATACCATAGAACATGTTGTAATTATACACGTCCCCTTGATTTCGGAAAAATTTTTATTCAACACTAGTAATTTTAATTGTAATTAATGGTAACTTATATTTTTAGAAAGTCTGGTTATTTCTTGTTTAAGGTCTCAAGATAAAGTATAATGTATTGACGAGTTCTGAACGGACTTTATAACAAAAACAAAATATTTTCCCGCCTTCTCCTAATTCTCACTAAATTCTGTATTTTATTAACAAAAATTTGTACAATATTAGGAGGTATAGTATGGCGCGTGAACCTAAAGTATCCTTGATCCCTTTGGGGGGACTAGGTGAGATTGGCAAGAACATGATGGTGGTGAGATACGGGGAAAATATTTTGGTTATTGATTCCGGCCTGATGTTTCCTGAAGAGGATTTGCTGGGTATCGACATTGTAATTCCGGATATCGCCTATCTTATTGAAAATAAAAACATAGTACGTGGTATTGTGCTTACCCATGGTCATGAGGACCATATCGGGGCTTTGCCATATGTGCTCAAGCAACTAAATGTGCCGGTATATGGCACTAAACTTACTTTGGGGATCTTGGGCGGAAAGTTGCGCGAGCAGCATATGCTGGACAATGTTAAGTTAAACTGCGTTGTACCGCGGGATATAGTATCGATAGGCCCTTTTAAGGTGGAGTTTATCCGGGTTTCCCACAGTATCCCCGGTGCAGTGGCACTGGCTATTGAAACACCTGTGGGAGTGATTATCCATACCGGTGACTTTAAGATTGATCCAACTCCTGTGGATGGGGAAGTAACTGATTTTTACCGGTTTACCCAGCGAGGGGAAAAAGGTGTACTGGCTCTTTTAAGTGACAGTACGAATGTGGAAAGGCCCGGGTACACTATGTCCGAACGGGTAGTGGGACAAACTTTTGCCGATACCTTTAGAAAGGCCCGGGAAAGAATTATCGTAGCCACCTTTGCCTCTAATGTACACAGGTTGCAGCAAGCTATAACCATGGCTAGTCACTATAATAGGAAAGTGGCTGTGGTGGGACGCAGTATGGTTAACGTAGTTAATATTGCCTGTGAGCTGGGTTATCTGCAAATGCCGGACGGTTTACTTGTGGAATTAGATGAGGCGTCCAGATTGCCCAGGAATCAGGTTGTCTATTTAACTACTGGAAGCCAGGGAGAGCCGATGAGTGCTCTAACTAGAATGGCCAGTGGTGATCACCGTCAGGTGGAAATCATGACCGGTGATACAATCATCATTTCTGCCAACCCTATTCCAGGCAATGAAAAACTTGTGTCCAGAGTTATAGACCAGCTTTTTAAACTAGGTGCCAATGTTATTTACGAGGCTGTATCGGGTATTCACGTAAGCGGACATCCCAGCCAGGAAGAATTAAAATTAATGATTAACCTGGTTAAACCCAAATATTTCATACCGGTACATGGAGAATACCGAATGCTCATTAAGCATGCCCAACTAGCCGAGGATATGGGTATCGCGGAAGCCAATATTTTTGTGGGTGAAAACGGCCAGGTGCTAGAGCTATCAAAACGCGGCGGTCGCTTTGCCGGGCGGGTTACCTCCGGGCGAGTACTGGTGGATGGCCTGGGTGTAGGTGATGTAGGCAACATTGTGCTGCGTGATCGACGTCAGTTGTCTCAGGATGGTATCTTAATTGTAGTAGTAACGATCAGCCGTGATTCAGGAATGATTATATCTGGACCGGATATTGTATCTCGTGGCTTTGTGTATGTAAGAGAGTCTGAGCAATTAATGGACCAGGCCAGGGAAAAGGTGAAATCAGCTTTAGATAAATGCAGTTCTCGTAAGATATCGGAGTGGGCATCTATTAAATCCCAGGTCAGGGATGATTTAAGTAAATTTTTATTTGAAAAAACCAGGAGAAGGCCAATGATTCTACCCATCATCATGGAAATATAAATATTTGCCAGAAATACACAGGCGTATAACCTGTGTATTTTTGGCCTTATTATGCATACTAATAGAGAATTTCCAGATTAACAAGTAGAACGGAGAGGATACTAATGTCTCACTACCATTCATACAATGAGGTGCCTGGTGTATTCCCTTATCACCCACCGTCTGATCCCGGGCCAGAAACTGATCCACACCATCCGGAGCACCCTTTTGATGATCCAAATACTGAAAAAACCAGGGTAGTTGGTAAAGCCAAGAATAATACTTTAGAAGTGGTTAAAGAAATGGGCACCACCCAGGTGCCTGAAATAAAGAGTAATATCCATTGCTTAACTATCGTAGGCCAAATAGAAGGACATTTAGTGCTACCACCGCAGAATAAAACCACTAAATACGAGCACATGATACCTCAATTAGTGGCTTTGGAACAGAGTCCTGAGGTTGAAGGTATTGTAGTTGTATTAAATACAGTGGGAGGCGATGTAGAGGCTGGCCTGGCTATAGCCGAAATGATCGCCAGTTTATCAAAGCCCACTGTATCCGTAGTTCTTGGTGGCGGTCACAGCATCGGTGTGCCCATAGCGGTGGCCACAGATTATTCTTTTATTGCTGAAACTGCCAGTATGACGATCCACCCGATCCGACTTAATGGATTGGTTATAGGTGTCCCCCAAACCTATGAGTACCTGGATAAAATGCAGGATCGGGTAGTGCGATTTGTTACCGCCCACTCGCAGGTTACCCAAGAAAAATTTAGGGAGCTGATGTTTCGCACTGGGGAGTTAGCCCGCGACATTGGAACTGTCTTAATCGGGCATGAAGCAGTAGAATGCGGCTTGATTAATGAGGTTGGTGGTGTGCAGCACGCCATGGCTAAACTGAAAAGCCTGGTTGAAGAATGGAAGGCCGGAAACGGGGTGCCCCTGCAATGATTCTTTACACACCTATGCAATTAGAGCTTGTACTGGCCGGGTTAGAGCAAATGAAACATTACCCGGAAAGAAAAACGACTGTCAATGGGGTTCCTGCACTGGTACGTAATGTGGGGGGCAGGGAGGAACTGGTGCAGCTTTTAAGCACTGATCCCCAGGATTATTTGCGCTCGGACTTATACCCGGGCGTTACCGTAATGCCGGCCAGATAATACAATTTAAAAATTAGGTAACCTATAAATCAAAGCTGTGGTGTTTATCATAGATATAAATACCACAGCTCTTTTTATTTGCAGAAATATTTTAGCAGCTTGGTTTGTACTTATGTTATAATGATGCTGTTTATCTTTATCGGGTGGTGGTGATTTGGATTTATTTCAAGCTGTAGTGCTTGGTATAGTGCAGGGTTTAGGTGAGTTCTTACCCATCTCCAGTTCTGCTCATTTGGTACTGATTCCCTGGCTAGCTGGTTGGCCATATGCCGGACTAACTTTTGACGTGGCCTTGCATGTAGGTACATTATTCGCGGTGATAACCTTTTTTTGGCGAGACTGGCTGATTTTAATTAGTAATGGTCTGCGGGCAAAAAAAACTGTTGAAGGAAGATTATTTTGGTATATCATACTAGGTACCATACCTGGAGCACTGGTGGGATATTTGCTGGAAGACCAGGCGGAAACAATTTTCCGAAACCCATTATTAATTGGTATTATGTTGATGATCATGGGTGTTATATTACATCTAGTTGATACGCGTTCCC
This sequence comes from Desulfoscipio geothermicus, assembly GCA_016841905.1. Classification (GTDB taxonomy): domain Bacteria; phylum Bacillota; class Desulfotomaculia; order Desulfotomaculales; family Desulfallaceae; genus Sporotomaculum; species Sporotomaculum geothermicum_C. The sequence continues at coordinate 8,011 of JAENYF010000064.1, forward strand.
TTGCCATCAAAAAGTTGGAGGAAGTGGGTTTGAAAGAAGGGCTAATGATTGGTATATCCCAGGCCCTGGCTATTATCCCAGGTGTTTCACGCTCGGGTATAACTATGACCGCCGGCCGGTTAATGGGTTTGACACGTGAAACCTCAGCTCGCTTTTCCTTTTTATTATCTACACCCATTGTTGCTGGTGCGGGTTTAAAGAAGCTAACCGAGATATCTGCAGGTGATATTAACACTGCCTTTATCGTTGGGGTGGCAGTATCAGCGGTGGTGGGTTTCTTATCTATCAAATTTTTGTTAAGTTATCTGGCACAAAGAAGTTATTCTATTTTTGTGTGGTACCGCTTGTTAGCGGGATTAGTGGTTATTGGTGTTTATTCCATTAGATAAGGACAGTGAATGTTGCTGCTGCTTTGGCCTGTGCTAGCGCTTGGCTACGGTCTGCAGCAGCATTTTATTTAGCAGTTAAAAAACATCTAGGAGCCTTGAAAAACAGGCTATAGGTGTTTTTTATCATTAAGAAGAAGTTTTTTTTGTTTTTTTTGAAGGAATTATATGTAAAAAATGGAATAACTTATTTATCAAGTGGGAGGTGAGCTACTATGTCGGATAAGTTGTCATATGAAATAGCTGGCATTATATTATTAGGCTTAGCCTTGTTGGTATTACTGAGCATTATAAATCCTTCGTTAGGCTTGGTGGGAAGTTTAATAAACGTTGCCTTGATGCATATGGCTGGGGAGGGAAGATTTTTATTTCCTATTTTACTGGCGGTAGCGGGTTATAAAATGTTTTACCGGAAAAAGAAAGCAAAAAAGACGGTTAATATATATGGCGCGGTAATTATAGCTATCGTGGTGCTAACTCTTCTACACCTGTCCATTCCTGAAGATTATATTATCAAAGATGGATGGCAAGGCGATGGTGGTGGCATTATCGGGGGAGTTACTTATTTTATCTTAATCAAGTCGTTTGGCGGTCCTGGGGTCTATATTATACTAGTCACTATGTTTATGGTCGGCTTTTTATTGCTGTCGAACCAGTCTTTAGTCACGATGTCCAAAAACACAATTAATAAAATATGTCAGGGTCTAAAAAAAACGATACGTATGGTGGATGAATTCCTGTTTTATAAAACCGAAGAAATTGATGATGAGGGGGACTTATATCCGGTAATCATCGACCAGTGTAATGCAGGACAATTAACTTCTAGTGAAACTGGTGATGAAGATTACCTGTCCAGCACTTTGCATGACAGCGGAATGAGTAGTACGGTATCGAACAACAGGGAAACAGGAAAAAAACCTAATGTTGTTTACTACCGGCCTTTAAGGCATTCTGCTAATACTGGTAAGCTGATTGATAACAAACAGGTAGGAGGCCGTGAAGCAGAGGAAACTAAACTATCGCCCGTTCAGGCGCTACCCGGAAACGAGGACATGGCAATAGCTGAAAAGAAGTACCAGCTGCCACCTGTTTCATTGTTGGCCAAACCACCCCGTGGCAAAGCGAGTAAGGATAATCGCGATATTAACGATAATATTAAAGTGCTGGAGGAAACATTGGGCAGTTTTGGCATTAAGATTAGGGTTACCCAGGTGTTTAGAGGGCCCGCGATTACCAGGTATGAGCTTCAACCGCCATCGGGAGTGAAGGTTAGCCGCATTGTTGGACTAGCTGATGATATAGCCTTAAGCATGGCTGCCTCTAATGTCCGCATTGAGGCGCCGGTACCGGGCAAGGCGGTGGTGGGTATAGAAGTACCGAACAGGGAAATCGCCACGGTTTTTCTACGGGAACTTGTGGAAACCATGGAATATCAACAAGCAAACTCACATCTCACCATTGCTTTAGGCAAAGATATTGCTGGCCAGCCGGTTTTGGACGACCTTGCCCGCATGCCACATTTGCTGATTGCCGGGGCTACCGGGGCAGGGAAAAGTGTTTGCTTAAACACGTTGATTGCTGGCTTTTTATTTAAATCAACGCCGGATCAGGTAAAATTGATGATTATTGACCCCAAAATGGTGGAATTGGCAGCCTTTAACGGTATTCCCCACTTGGTGTCTCCAGTGGTTACTGATCCCAAAAAAGCTGCCACATCGCTGCGCTGGGCGGTTAAAGAAATGGAATACCGGTATGATTTATTCGCTGGTTGCAGAGTGCGGGATATCACTCGCTATAATAAGCTGATGCTGCAGCAAAATAAAACGCAGCTGCCGCTGCTGGTGATTATTATTGACGAACTAGCAGATTTGATGATGGTGGCACCTGCTGACGTGGAAGATGCCATCTGTCGACTGGCCCAGATGGCCAGAGCGGCAGGTATTCACTTGGTGGTAGCTACCCAACGGCCATCAGTAGATATCATCACCGGTTTGATTAAGGCCAATATACCCTCCCGTATTAGCTTTGCGGTTTCCTCACAAATAGATTCCAGAACGATATTAGATATGGGCGGGGCGGAAAAATTGTTGGGCCGTGGTGACATGTTATTTTACCCGGTTGGGGCGGGTAAACCAATCAGAGTCCAGGGGGCCTATTTATCTGACCGTGAAGTTGAATTGCTGGTCCGGTACTGGAAACAGCAATCTGAGCCGGAATATGACCCTAGTATTGCCGATGAGGTTAATAAAGTCGCTGAAGCACTGGAATCAAGTGATGATTTGTTGCCATTGGCCTTGAAGATTTTTGTTGAAAGCGGCCATGCCTCCATTTCACTGCTGCAGCGCCGTTTGCATATCGGTTATGCCAGGGCTGCCAGGTTAATGGATATTATGGAGAAAAAAGGGTATGTAGGTGGTTATGAAGGTAGCAAACCACGGGTGGTATTAATAACGGAAGAAGAGTACAATAATGAGTTTTATGATGTAATTGCTCCCCAGGCGGGGAATGATAAATGAAAAGAGGATTATATTGTTGTGTGTCGAAGAATTATTTAAATTTAGTTGTTTTTATATTCCTTTGGAGGACAATTAATGTATAAAGATATTAATATATACCAGCTCGCGCATACAGCGGCTGGTATGCCTGTTATTGACCTGAGATCGCCGGTGGAACATGGTGAAGCCACAATACCTGGTGCCTATAACATACCTTTGTTGGATAACATTGAACGGTCTTTAGTAGGTATAGTTTTTAAAAATCATGGTGTCGGAGAAGCTAGAGAACTGGCCATGGAAATCTTGGCACCAAAGTTACCTGTTTTCATAAAATCTTTTCAAAAAATAGCCCCCAGTAAAAAGGTAGTAGTTTTTTGCTGGCGTGGCGGCGAACGCAGCCATTTTGCCAGTGGTATTTTAGCAAACATGGGTTTCCAGGTCTACCGGATTAACGGTGGATATAAAGCCTACCGGGACTATGTCAAAGCATATTTGGGTAGGGAGAATTTACCTTTTCGAGCGGTGGTGGTGCACGGTTTAACCGGGGTAGGCAAAACCGATTTGCTCATTGCCTTAAAAGACATGGGTTATCCCGTGCTCGATTTGGAAGGACTGGCCAAACACAGGGGTTCGGTATTTGGCAAAATAGGACAACCTCTTTCACCCGGGCAAAAAATGTTTGAGGCATTTATCGAGAGAGAGTTACGAAAGGCTGAGCAATACGGGATATTTGTAGTTGAATGTGAAAGCCGGCGTTTGGGCAACCTGTATGTACCTGCTTCAGTGATGAAAAATATGCAGTCAGGCTACAGGGTCCTATTGTATGCTTCCGTTAATGCACGGGTGCAACGGTTAAACAGAGACTATCGAGCTGCTGAACCGGAAAATATAGCTGCTCTGCAAAAAGCCCTTGTCTTATTGACCAAGTATCTGGGAAAAACGAAAGTATCTGAGCTTAATCAATGCCTGGTGCAGGGAAATGTAAATGAAGTGGTTAGTTTTCTGTTAAGCCATTATTATGACCCGTTATATAAATATCCGGAGCAGCCAAGCGAACAATATGATTTATCGGTTAATACCGAAGATATAATTGGTTCAGTGCAAAAAGTTAGTGATTTTATCACAGGTTTACCGGAGTATACTATTCCGAAGAGGTGATGGTTTTGTCCATTGGTGAGGAACTGCGGCAGGCCAGGGAGCAAATGGGAGCATCGCTAAAAAATGTGGAAAACGAAACCAAAATTCGAACCAAGTATATCAATGCTATGGAAAATGATGCCTTTGATGTGCTGCCAGAAAAGGTATATGTAAAAGGCTTTTTACGAACTTATGCTCGCTTTCTAGGCTTGGACGGAGACACATTGGTTAGCCGGTATGAGGAACAGCTTAGTCTCCGGGTGGCAGCTCAGGAGGTCGGTGTAGCTCAACCGCCGGTTGCACGTTATGCAAAACCAGCGACCCGATGTAAGGGTATTGCTATTGCTGCTGTACTAACTCTGCTGGTGCTTGCCCTGATCTACCGGGGTGGTAATGTATTAGGGAACCTGTCCGATGATATTGCGGACAACGGACAGCAGTCGAGGACCTCGAACCAATATAGTGTAGATGAGCATCAAAGACAGGCACCTGAAATTGCCCAGGAGACAAAAAAAGTCAATATGGTTTTGCAGGTGATTGGGGGAGAAAGTTGGGTCCAGGTAGCGGTAGATAATAAGTATGTGTTCGAGGGGACGTTAGGACCCAATCATGTTAAACAATTTACCGGACAGGAAAAAATTTGTGTAAAGTTTGGTAATGCCGGTGTGGTGAATGTGAAGGTAAATGGCCAGGATTATGGTTTTCTTGACGGCCCTGGTCAGGTGGTAACCAGGACGTTTACAAAAGAGGATAATCAACAAACAGCCGGGGGGTAACTGCCCCCGGTTTTACTTGAGTTTGCATATTCTTTGACAGTGCAGTATGCAGTGAGTTATACTGGTTTAAGAATTTAAAAAAGGTGCTAAATAATGTCTACTTCAATTGGATTGATTAGTTTGGGCTGTGCGAAAAACAGGGTGGATTCAGAGGAACTGCTGGGGCAATTGCGCCAGGCAGGCTATACTTTGACAAGTGATATTAACCAGGCTGAGGTAATTATCGTTAATACGTGTGGTTTTATCACTGCGGCTAAGGAGGAATCGATAGCCGCGATTTTGGAAGCAGCCCAATATAAAATAATTGGTCGGTGCCGAAAGCTGTTGGTGGTGGGCTGTTTGTCTCAGCGTTACGGTAATGAATTGTTGCAGGAAATGCCAGAAATTGATGGCATTATGGGGACTGGAGCGGTGCCAGAGGTCGTGAAAGTATTGCAAACTATACACTTGGGACAGAGACCGCTGGCAGTTGGTGCCCCTGGCTATATCTCAAAGAGATTAGCCAGAGTGCTAACTACACCCAGCTATTTAGCTTATCTAAAAATTGCCGAAGGATGTGACAATTGCTGCTCATATTGTGTTATTCCCGCCATCAGAGGTCCTTACCGCAGTCGTGCCATGGATGATATTATTAGTGAAGCGCAGTGGTTATGTTCCAGCGGGGTTAAGGAATTAATCGTTGTAGCTCAAGAAACTACTCGCTACGGAAGGGATATTTATGGTAGGTATGCGCTGCCCGAACTTTTGCAACGGCTGGCGGCTATTGATGAATGCCGTTGGGTCAGGATCATGTATTGCTATCCTGATTCCTTTACAGATGGGCTAATAAAATTATTAGCCGCAACTCCCAAAATATGTCGGTATATAGACTTGCCTTTGCAGCATATTAATAACCGGTTGTTGCGGGTAATGAACAGGCGAGGCAGTAAAGAGTACATCATCAAGCTGGTGGACAAGCTGCGCCAGTCAATTCCCGGCGTGACGCTACGGACCACCTTTATTGTTGGTTTCCCCGGTGAAACTGAGCAGGAATTTAGTGAGTTGCTCGATTTTATGGCACAAGTTAAGTTTGAACGGGCTGGTGTCTTTGCTTATTCTCCTGAGGAGGGGACTGCGGCCGAGATGCTGCCGGGTCGTATTAGTGATGATGAGGTAGCCGAAAGGGTAAACCAGGCCATGAGTTTACAGCAGCGTATATCGTTACGCCATAACCTTGACAAGGTTGGTCAAGAGCTTATGGTGCTGGTGGAGGGCTGGGATGACGATGCAAAAATGTACTGGGGCAGGACAGAGGCAGATGCTCCGGAAATAGATGGGAAGGTTTTTTTTACATCCCGTGCAGTGGTTCGGGAAGGTAATTTTGTGCGGGTTAAGGTAATAGATGCCGCAGAATATGATTTATCAGGAGTACGGACAAAATGAATTTGCCAAATCGTGTAACATTACTCAGAATTTTTATGGTACCGGTTTTTCTGGTTATCCTTGCTTTACACCTGCCTTGGGGGGATTATATCGCAGCCGCTGTATTTGTGCTGGCCGCCTGCACCGACGGACTGGATGGCTATATGGCTCGCAAACACAAGCAGATAACCAGCCTGGGTAAATTATTGGATCCGCTAGCTGATAAATTACTTATTTCTGCCGCATTGATTGCTCTGGTAGAGCTGGATAGGTTATCCGGATGGGTTGCTGTGGTGATTGTGGGACGTGAATTTGCTGTTACTGGGCTGCGTTCCCTAGCTGTTGCCGAGGGGGTAGTCCTCGCAGCCAGTAAGCTGGGCAAAATAAAAACGGTGACTCAAATTGTTGCAATTGTGGCTTTGTTTTTGCGAGATTATCCCTTTAATTTAATTAACATACCCTTTGGCAACATGGCTATGGCTGTGGCTGTTGTTTTTACCATCTGGTCAGGCATGGATTATTTTCAGCAGGCCGGTTTCTTATTGCGAACCAAAGACAAATAGTTACTAACTCAACTTTCGCAGTTCAAGAATCAGTTTAAAGCCTATAAAATAAGAGTTTAATCGAACTTTTTAAGCAAAAATA
>JAENYF010000065.1 GCA_016841905.1 Desulfoscipio geothermicus
GCTATTTTAGACATAACCTTGAAAATGGAAAACCACTTTTATGCAACGCTAGTGAGTTATCTTATTAATTCTTAAAGAATTGGCCGCTACTGCGACAGATTATTTATGTATACCTCAACCTCACCTTGCAGATTCTTTGCAAAAATCCATAAATATTGTGCTCGTCCCTCTATTCTATGTTTTTGCCTTAAATGTGATTGCCAAAATTATGCATGCATTCTTTTAGAAATTTGTTGGGAGGCGTTTTGAATATGAGCTGGGATGTTGATGTTGTAGTGGTTGGAGGGGGACCTGCCGGTTGTTCAGTTGCAAGACAGATTGCCGGGCACGGTTTTAAGGTCTTGATATTAGAAGAAAATAAAAACATTGGCGAACCGGTACAATGTGCAGGTTTGGTAAGCCCACGGACTCTACAGATAGTCGGATGCCAAATGTATTTTTTAAATGAAATTAAGGGTGCCCACGTTTATGCACCAGAAGGAGATTTTGTGGAAATTAAAGGGTCAAAGACCTACGCTGTGGCCATTGACCGGTCAGAATTTGACCGCCAAATTGCTTACATGGCTAAAGAAAGCGGTGCTGAGCTTCTCCTGGAGGCTAAAGCATGCGGTTTCTCCAGATGCCGTAGAGGAGTAACGATAGCGTTCATGAGGCGTGGTAAAATTTTTAATGTTGATGCCAAAATTTTAATCGGTGCGGACGGGGTTAACTCGCAGGTGGCAAAATGGGCCGGCTTGCACCTGCCCGTGGAAAAAATTAAATTATTCGCAGCCGAAGTAGAGCTGGTAAATTCATTTTCCGAAACTGTTGATATATTTTTGGGTAATGATATTGCTCCCGGTTGGTTTGGTTGGGTCATTCCTCTGGATAGAAAGAGAGCAAGGCTGGGAACAGGCAGTATCTTTTATAAAAGACCTATTGCGGAACACGTCAAAAGACTATTAGAAAAATACCCGGAACGTTTTCATGGTCTCAAGATAAAAAAGGGAACCGGTGGCTTTGTCCCTATTGGTATAATGGAAAACTGTACTTCAAATATTATGCTAGTTGGTGATGCTGCTTGCCAGACTAAACCTATCTCCGGTGGTGGGTTGTACCTGGGAATAAGAGGAGCCGAGATTTGTGCTCAGGTTGCAGTACAGGCGCTAATACAGGAGAACTTTTCAAAGGAATTTTTATCTCGGTACCAGATACGATGGAACAGGGAGATGGGGTATGAAATTAAAACGGCTTTAAGGCATCATCAAGCTTATCTGAAACTAACCGATTTTGAAATCTCTTCATTAATCCGTTTTTTTAATAAAGAGTATTGGAAGGAACAAATACTAAATAACGGGGATATAGATTACCCTTCAATCTTAAGCAAAAAATTTGCCTCGGCACCTCCATGGGCTGAAAAGTTTGTTTTTTCCTGTTTCCGAAAAATCGTATTTAATTGACTTGCTCCTGATGTGGAAAATATTAAGAGGAGTTGTGGAAATGCAAACTGTATCCACCCAAGCAAAGGTTATAGCTGTGATACCTTGCTATAATGAGCAAACCAGCATTCACAGTATAGCAAAAGAAACATTAAAGTATGTAAAGAATGTGATTGTAATAAATGATGGTTCAATGGACAAAACAGAAGAAGAAGCTATAAAAGCAGGCGCTTTGGTGCTTAACCACCCTGGAAATTTAGGCAAGGGTGCTGCGTTAATGACAGCGTTTAACTACCTGCATCAATTTGAATATGATGCTGTCGTAGTCCTAGATGGTGATGGCCAACATGACCCGGCGGAAATAGTACAAATTGTGGAACCGGTATTAAATGGAACAGCGGATATGGTCATTGGCTCAAGGTTTTTGGAAGGTGCACATAAAATACCGTTTTATCGTAAAATAGGACTGCAAGTGCTTAATTATGTAACAAATTGGGGTTCGCGCATTTGGATTAGCGATAGTCAGAGCGGTTATAGAAGTTTTTCAAAGAAGTTAATCAACGAAATGGAGATACATGAAAAAGGTTTTTCTGTTGAATCGGAGATGCAATTTATAGCCGGCCGAAAGGGCTTCAAGGTTGTAGAAGTTCCTATTTCAACTATTTACAAAGGGAAGGCCAAACGGAATCCCCTGTTCCATGGCTGCAGTGTACTAATGCGAGTATTATATTATGCAATATTTACACCAGGCATTTCAACAAGTAATACATCAAAAACTTCCGTTAGTAGGGATAAATAAGACAGAATATTCTGGCTTGTCCCATGGGGACATACACGCAAGGAGTTGAAAGGTTATGTTAGTCAGTGTTATTATCTGCACTTATTCTATATCCAGATTTAGCGACCTGATGGAAGCAATTGAATCCTTATTTCAGCAAACCTACCAACCGCTGGAGATAATTATTGTTGTGGACCATAACGAAGAGCTGTATAAAAAGCTGGATTTGACTCTTGATATAAGTATTCGGCTTATACATAACCAATCTGTGCGCGGACTTTCCGGCAGTAGAAATTATGGTATTGATGCTGCTAGCGGCGAAATAATTGTATTTATTGATGACGATGCAGTTGCCAGTGAGAACTGGGTCGAACAAATGATTAAGCCATACCAGGATAATAAAGTAGCAGCCGTAGGTGGTCTTAATTTGCCTCGCTGGGAAGAGAACAAACCAGCCTGGTTCCCGGCGGAATTTTATTGGGTGCTAGGTTGTACCTATCAAGGACATGTAAAAGAACTGGCAGAGGTTAGAAATGTTTTTGGTGGTAATTGTTCCTTTAAAAAAAGCTGTATAGATCAAGTGGGCAAATTTTTGCCGTGTATCGGACGTATTGGCGATAAGATGTTGACCGGTGAAGAAACAGAATACTGCATGAGAATCTGGCAAATGTTGCCTGACCATAAAATATTATATAACCCTGAGGCGGTTATCTATCATAAGGTACCTAAAACAAGGACTAAACTCCAGTATTTTATTGAAAGGACATATAGCTCAGGTTATTCTTCTGCCATTATCCATAAACTTTTACCTTCCCATGGAAAGAAAACTGAAGAGCGTTATTTGAAGCATCTTGCATTAAACTTTGTTCCCCGCATGCTTAAACTTATCCCCCGGAATCCGATTGATGCCGTCGGTCAGTTGGCTGCAGCTTTCCTGGGAGTATCCTTCACCGGATTAGGATACCTGGTGGGAAGCTGTAATAAAGCTATGAGAAACTAAACTATGAAAATGTCATATGAAAAAACAAGAGTGACCATAGCCCTGTATTGTAGTTTATTAGCATTGATTACATTGTCAGCCAGCTTATACCAATTTAACCACTTGGAGCTGGGGCCATTTGGCTTAATTCATGATTTACCCTTGCTTTACTTTGCCGCTATCTTTTTAAGTCTATTGAGTGGTTTTATAATCATGGGAGTTAAAGAGGAAAAGAATTCTATCCAAATTTTTAACTGTATCTTTCTATTGGCTGTTCTCTGGTTAATACCTATTCTATTGGAGGGGACACCCAGGTTTGCCTCAGCTTACAAGACTATCGGTTTTGTGGAATATATTTATAGAGAGGGGAGGCTTGATCCTTCAAACTGGGAGCTTTTTTACCATAACTGGCCGGGCTTTTCGATCTTTGCAGCGCTTACTTGGTTAGTAATAGGTATTGAAGAGATTTATCCATTGGTACTTTTCTATCCCTTTTTTTTGCATTTACTCATGCTTAGCGTTATATTTTGGCTGCTTAAACAGCCTGCGCAAAAAATTAATGTTCCTAATGGCTGGTATTTGGGTGGTATTATCTACCTTTTGGCTAATTTCATAAACCAGGATTACTTTTCCCCCCAAAGTATGAGCTATTTTCTACTAGCTGTTTATATCACCCTATTAATAAACAGAGACCAGTGGCTAAACTCTAGCCTCGCTTGTGGGTACAAATTAATACTGATTTTAATTCTAGTGGTTCTGGTGATTAGCCATATTCTTTCATCATTAGTAGCATTATGTCTATTATTAGTATTTTTTTTATTTCAAAGGAGGGTCTTTTTAAACCTGGTGTTGTTGGGTCTAGTTGTACTGGGCGCCTGGACTGTTTACGGTGCAAGTGTTTACTTTGATGCTCACTTTATAAATATCTTTAATGATATTTTTCAAATAGGAAAGTCCTGGGAATCAAATATTGATAACCGCGTTACAGGAAACCCGGAACATATACTGGTTAATAAGATTAGATTCCTTTATGCTGCTTCCTTTGCTTTGTGTGGTCTGATAGGTCTTTTTTTAACTATTAAAAAAAGAGATAAAAAAATATTAAATGATTTACTCAAGGTATCTTCAGTCAGTATCTGTGTTGCCGGTGCCTTTGTGTACGGTGGTGAATCTTTTATGAGAGCCTACCTATTAATGCTCTTGCCCCTTACCTTTTTTTGCCTAAGCTACTTGGAACATAAAAAGCTCTTGGCCACATTATGTATATTTTGCATTCTGGCAGTACCTTTTCATATCATAGCCCATTACGGAAATGAGCAAGTAGATTATATCGGTCCCGGTATAATCAGAGGCACAGACTTTCTCTCCAAAAACTCCGCAGGTGGTTATGTTATTGGCTACCACCAAATTTTAGGCAATACAAAATTTACAGATGATTTTATTTCCTTAAGCTGGGATCAGTATTCTACAAAATATTTGCCTTACAGCACGGGAGGTGAAGAGTTTTATTTTGGAATAGGACCCTGGGAAAGAAATTTTTGGTCATTATTTTATAATAATCCTACCTACATTGGAGCTATTGATAGCAAACTGCGAAAAGACCACAGGTATACTCGATTTTACGATAACGGACAAATTAATCTTTACCATCAAAAAATATAGAATTGACGAGCTGTTGGCCTATTAGTTTATTTTTAATAATTGGGGGTAGTAAATTGCACTTATCAAAAAAAGAATTTAAAGAAACTCAGGTCAAGATTATGAATTTACCGGGTGAGCCTGTTTATGCCCGGCTTTTTTTAAGAAAACTTTCCTTTATTATTACTCCCATTATTGCCAGGTTACCCATTACTCCTAATATGTTGACAACATGCTCTATCTTTATTGGTATTGCCGGGGCAATATTTTTAATGTTACCGGGGTTCGAAAAATATCTGGCAGGAGTTCTGCTAATCCTTACTTGGTACTTTTTGGATGCTGTGGATGGGGATTTAGCCAGGTATAAACATATGCAAAGCCTGAAGGGCGTATATATTGATACCTTGGGCCATTATATTGTAAACCCATTAATTTTTTCAAGTTTTAGTTTCTATCTTGCTATAATCTTCAACGAACCCATCTATCTAGGGGTAGGATTCTTCACATTTTTAACTCATCAATATTCCCGGCTTGCCGGGGATATCTGCCATTCTGTCAAGTATGTGCAAATAGACCGCATGGCCAACCCCCGCCAGTCTTTAGACTTTTTACCGCCACAACAGCAGTCATCTAAAGGCGTACAAAGGATTTTGTCTGTATTAGGAGGCCCGGCAGCATATATTTTTGATACTATCAGCATTACCATAATTACCGGAGTCCTCCGCCTTTTAATAGCTAATCATCTAATAATCCAAAGTGTAGTCATTTATTTAGTATTAGCACTATCTGTTTTGGTAGGAACGAGTTTGATTATTTTATCTGAAATCAAAAAACTAACAACGGAGGTAATTAATAGTAATGAAAAATAGGCCAATACTTTATTGTGCTTTTATTCTAGTTTTCGCCTTAATATTGTTTGGTTCCGCTTCATTATTTCCTGCTCCGGTACAAGCGGAACATAACGGAAAGATTGCTGTATTAATAGATAGCAAATGGAATTATGCTAATGGCTGGCCCCAAACTGATTATTTATCTATCCAGAGGGAAACAATTAGTGCGCTGGAGTATCTAGGCTACCGGTACGATTTGGTGGATGAAAAAATAACTAAGTCAGACTTAAAACAGTATGCTATGCTGATATCTGTGACCTCAGCTCACAGTGAAAAAGTTATCCATTATGCTGAAGTAACAGGCAAGCCGGTCCTCGTCTTGTATGAACTCAGCCCTGAACTGTGTGAACACCTGGATATCACCCGGGGGAAGTATATTAAAGAAACGGAAGGGGTACCCCGGGTTGTAGATGAAAACAGTCTGACCTATGGTATTACCAGCAATTATGGCCACCTTCCATTTTGGGGTGCTTATGACCATGTTTTTGGAACCAATGCCAAGGTACTCTTAGAAAGTCCCAATGGGTTACCGATTGTGGCAGAACAGACCGGGCCTGAAGGAAGGTATATATTTCTTTTAACCAGTGCGCTGACCTGGAATGAGTACAGTTACAGATTTCTGGCAAATGCCATCAGTGAGGCTACGGACTTGTCCAGAATTGGCGGGGTACCCTATGCTATGGATGTTCCGGTAATGGTACGCCTGGACGATTTTTGTGCCTTCCTGCCCCACTGGCAGGATTACACGAATATTACCAATAAGCTGAATATTGCTGCTATAATGAAGGAAACAGATGCCAATAGTATGTCTGCCATGGCCAAGACCGGTGTAGAAATACTACCTCATGGTTATGTCCACGAAGACCTTTCCGCACTTGCTTATGCTAAGCAGAAAGAGGTTATTTCCCAGGCTTTGCTGCAATATAAACACTTCACTGGTATCGAACCCAAAGGATATGTAGCTCCTTATAACCGCATCAACGTTGATACAACGAAGGTATGCTCTGAAACGAAACTACAGTGGATTACCACATATGAAGGCATGGCGCGCATCCCCAGACATTTTTATAAAGTTAGCCCTAACCGGGTCTGGGTGTTAGGAGCGCGGCCTGAACATTTGATAGATAAACTTGCTTTAAGGGATGCTCTTGAGGAGGGGGTGGCAGGTGGAAAACCACTGATGTTCGTTGAACACCCTTATGCAAGAAAGAAAGAAGGATTGTTAGATGTTTCTTTAGCGTCATTACGTGAAATTATTACTTTTGCTAATACCCGCGACGGTGTTTACCTGACCGTACCTGGAGTATTTTTTAACCATTTAGGAGAGCAGAAGTTGGTTTATCGTAAAGATAACCAGTTAATTGTCAAGGGTGAAGTTAGCCCCGGTCTTACTTTTATTTATCCCCAATGCAGCAGACAAAAAATGATACAGCTGGGAAACCAGGTCCTTATGTTTTATCGAAAAGGCGCAACTGTACTGCCGGCTTTAAAAATAGGCAGTTATCCTTTAAAAACTGTCCAACACATGCCTGTTCTCCAGTGTCCCGGACCGGGTGTCATAGTTAAAAGTGCTGTATACGATAGCAATAAAAAAACTGTTGAGATTCTCCTTGAATCCGTTGTTGATAAAGAAATAGAGCTGGCCATTGATAATATGCCCAACGGCTCATATCTATTTAAGGTTCTAAAGCCAAACGGTAGTAAAGTCAAAGATACTATAACAATTGCCAGGCATGGCTCTCTCAAAACACCCCTAAAAATATCCCAAGATACCACAGTTCAAATTACGATTTATCCTAAATAAAAAACATACTTAATTGTATTCGGCAGGTGATTAATCTGATAAATTCCCGAGAAAAAAGCCAGCACTCTGTATTTCAGTTGTTAGTGCTAACAAGACAGGCTAAAATACCATCTTTGTACAGCAATGCTTTTTATCTCATGCTTAATAGTTTAGCTACCTCTTTACTGGGGTTTATTTTCTGGAACATTACGACCAGGTATTTTTCACCTGCCCAGGTGGGCATTGGATCCACACTGGTAGCAGCCAATGTTTTTGGGTAATCTATCTAATCTAGGCTTGGGCATTGGCCTGGTACGTTTTGTACCTGATGAAAAAAAAGAAGCCTGCCAACTGGTTAATGCCACATTTACTATGACAGGAATAATAGCCATTTTAGTCTCTTTGATTTATCTGGCGGTTATTGGCATACTGTCACCGGTACTGGATTTTATCCTTGGGGAATTTTTACTTGTGGTTTTGTTTATTTTATTTACGGTTAGTACAGCATTATCGCTGGTAACTGATCAAGCCCTGTTGGCCCGCCGCTCAACATATTTGGTATTTTGGAAAAATTTTATTATATGTTTAATAAAATTGCCTTTACCGGTAATGGTACTGGCTCATCTTGAGGGGTATGGTATTTTTGCTGCAACGGGAATTGCCATTATAATCGGCATAATGCTATCCTGGATCTTTTTTTTACCCATGGTGTACAAGGATTATTATCCACGGCCGGCACTTGCGGCCAACTCAGTAAAAAAAATGTCGGCCTATTCTTTCTATAATTACCTGGCCGGTTTATTAAACAGCGGGCCAGGTCTTATATATCCCTTTTTAGTTATTAATTATTACGGTCCTGAACAGAGTGCTTATTTCTACATTGCCTGGATGATGGCTATGGTATTGTCAGTTATCCCGACTGGGATGGCCCAATCCCTTTTCGCTGAAGGTTCCCGAAAGCCGGATAAACTCCAACATCTCGTCCGTAAAAGTTTATCTTTGGGAATAATACTGTCAATAGTCGGGCTAGTGGGAATGATAATGATTGGCGGGTGGTTTTTACGTTTATTTGGTGCTGAGTATTATGATAATGGCTCTAAATTATTGTGGATACTGTCAGCAAGTGTGTTACCACAATGTATCAACACATCATTTATATCCCTAAATCAAGTAAATAAACGAGTCTATTTAATAGTCGCTCAGGCCGGAGTTCTGGCTGCAATTGCTTTGGGACTTGGTTATTGGATGCTCATCAGTACGGGGCTGAGAGGGTTAGCAGAGGCCTATTTCCTGGCACATCTGATAGTGGCACTTCTGGTCAGCGGTCCTCTGTGGGTGACTATTAAACAATAATTTCCTGATAGCATAGCCTCGATATCGCCTTGTCTATTAATTGACCTGCGACAGCGAAAAAGTAAAGCCCCCGGGTCAAATCCCGAGGGCAGCAATTAACTAGTCGTTGACCTTTATGAGCATGTTGACGATTTTTACCACATCCAGCATGTCAACAACTCCGTCCAGGTTAACATCGGCAGTATAACGCTCATCAATGGTTGGCTGCGTCTTACCCAGGATAATGTTTAATGTTCTAACAATATCCATGATGTTCACAAGGTTATCAGCGCTGACATCGCCTTTTAGCGGGGCGACCACAGTAATCAGGCCATTGGCGGCTGACACCGGCATGCCTGCTCCAAACGCATCCGAGACTAGCAGCTCGCTGAAGTTTAACTGCAGGACATCCCCATGCAAGTTGCAGGTCAGGTTTAATAGTTCTCCGTCTTCACCAGTCAAGCCCATGGTTTTGGTCATGGTAACCCACTACGCATAGCTGGTGGTTGTTATATGCCGAGCTAGTTACTGACCAGTACTCTCCCCGGCAATAAGCGACCCTTTGCTGAGTTGAAGGTTGCTTAAAAGGTCCGGGTTAAAATCCAGTTAAAATGGAAACCGGCTGTACCAAGACCATCAGCTATGGTTAGGGGAATAGTTATCGTGTGACCAGGTTTGCCGGTGGTGCTGGGCAGAGCTAGCTGCACGGTGCCGCTCAGTGACGACCAAGACGCTAGGGCCATTAGCGGATCTTGCTTTTATATTCCCGCTTTGTACTACCTAGCTCAACGGACTGCCTGGAAACGCATACGCCGGTCACCGTGTTCTCTGCCCGGTGCAAGGTTTTCTCCTGGTAATGAACGTCGTCGAAGAGAATGTAGGCAAGACCCGATAAACAGCCCTGGGGATGGTTCGTTGGGCTTGGTTAAAAAATATCCTAAATATCGATAAATCACGCTAAAGATATAGCTCTACCAACATTTCGTAAAACCGCAATCATTATCCAGCTGTAGATACACTCGGGCAGCTGACAGCCACTCCCTGGAATAGAACCTTGCTGTGGTAGGTACAATAGATCAAATAGCAAAATAAGTTGAAAATTGAGGAAGGTGGAGAAGTATGGATACAGAGCAGCATAAGCAACAAGCCGCAATACAAGAGCATAGCAAAGATGGACAGTTAGCGCACTTCCTCGCAGAACACGATGGCGAGAAGTTAACAACTAATCAAGCCACGCGCATTTCAAATACCGACGATTCACTAAAGGCGGGTTCTCGGGGCCCGACCTTGATGGAGGATTTTCACTTCCGGGAAAAGCTAACCCACTTTGACCATGAGCGAATCCCTGAACGCGTTGTCCATGCCCGTGGGTTTGGGGCACACGGTTATTTTCAAGTTTACGAGCCCATGACCGAGTATACCAAAGCTAAATTTTTGCAGGATCCGTCAGTTAAAACTCCGGTCTTTGTACGCTTTTCCACTGTGGTGGGCTCGCGTGGCTCGGCCGACACTGTGCGCGACGTGCGGGGTTTTGCCACCAAATTCTTTACTGAAGAGGGCAACTACGACCTGGTTGCCAATAACATGCCAATATTTTTTATCCAGGACGCCATCAAATTCCCGGATATGGTGCACGCCATTAAACCTGAACCACATAATGAAATACCCCAGGCTTCCGCAGCCCACGATACCTTCTGGGATTTTGTAGTCAGCCTGCCTGAGATTACGCATATGATGATGTGGCTGCTTTCCGACAGGGCTATTCCACGGAGTTTTCGTATGATGGAGGGCTTTGGCGTCAATACATTCCGGTTGGTTAACGCCCAGGGTAAGTCACGTTTCGTTAAGTTCCACTGGAAGCCTACGCTTGGTGTACATTCCTTGGTCTGGGATGAGGCGCAGAAACTAGCCGGTAAGGATCCCGACTATCACCGGCGTGACTTGTGGGATGCTATTAACAAAGGTGACTTCCCTGAGTACGAACTGGGCATACAAATGTTGGAGGAAGAAGAAGAGTTTAAATTTGATTTCGACATTCTTGATCCCACCAAGTTCTGGCCGGAGGAGATCATCCCCGTCAAAAGGATCGGTAAGATGACCCTGAACCGCAACGTCGATAATTTCTTTGCCGAAACGGAACAGGTGGCCTTCCATCCCGGTCACGTGGTGCCAGGGATCGATTTCACCAACGACCCCCTTTTGCAAGGGCGTCTGTTTTCATATTTGGATACCCAGCTTATCCGTCTGGGCGGTCCTAACTTTCATGAGCTCCCGATTAACCGACCGGTGGCTCCCGCACACAACAATCAAAGGGATGGCTACCACCGCATGACAATTGATCGCGGCAGGGTAAGTTACTTTCCCAACTCACTTCAAGCAAATGCGCCACAGCCCGCTTCGGATAGTGAGCACGGATACGTTCACTATTCTGAAAAAATAGAGGGCCAAAAGGTGCGCGAGCGCAGTGAGAGCTTCAGAGATCATTACCGGCAGGCCACTCTTTTCTGGAACAGTATGTCCCCCGCTGAGAAGCAGCATATTATTGATGCCTTCCACTTCGAGGTGGGTGGAGTGATGGACAAGCAGATCAAGCAGCGCGTGGTGGATATGTTCAACAACGTGGACGGACAACTGGCGACGCAAATTGCTATGGGTATCGGAGCAAATCCCCCGGCGAACCTGGGCGGGACCGGTGTTACCGCTTCGTCCCCGGCTGTCAGTCAGGAAAACACTATTAAGGAAGCACGGACTAGGAAGGTGGCCATCCTGGCGGAAAACGGTTTTAATTTTCCCGAGGTAACTCAAGTTATAGATGCATTAAAGGGTGCCGGGGTACACTTTGAAATCATCAGTAAAAACCAGGGCATGCTGACAAGCGTAGACGGTCGGCAGTTGGAAGTCAATAAAAACTATTTAAGTGCCGGGTCAATTATGTATGATGTGGTTTATGTTACTGGAGGGCGGCAGTGTGTGGACACTTTACTGTCACAGGGTGATGCTCTGCACTTCGTCAATGAGGCCTTTAAACACGCCAAGCCGATTGGTGCCACCAATGAAGGGGTTGACCTGCTTGCGGCCTCTGCGATACAGGGGGTGGCTTTAGCCGGAACGGAAACCTGTGCAGAACTGGTTTCCGAGCTGGGGGTTGTAACAATCCGGAACGCGGCGGATATGGGTTACTTTAGCCAAGAATTTATCGAAGCAATCGCCCAGCATCGACATTGGATGCGGCAAAATCTTAAGGATAAGGTGCCTGCCTAATCATAAAACTGCGCAACGTCCTGGTGAAGAAGGATTGAGGATTTAAGGGGTAAAACATTATAATTAAAATTCAACACCCCGATAACTTAGCGAGGGATAGACCCTTTAGGTAATTTCGGAAAGCGGTTTTCCGGAATTACCTCGAATCCAAACCTTGCGGTCAAATCGGGTAGGAGGCTACCCATTATTTGAGCAGCCGACCTCCCACACCACCGCACGTACCGTTCGGTATACGGCGGTTCCAAAGTTTACACTTATTTAGCAGAGTAGCATTCCATCAAACTGAGGTATCCGGCACGCTTGACCCGCTTTTGGATAAGGCAGTCGACAAGATTGGGCTATGGGCAATACGCCAGTAGCCTTTTCTTGTGTTTGCCCACATCCACGCTTCTTCTTCTTTGATTCCCAAACGTTTGAGGTTCTCGAAACGTTTACGGACTTTCTTCCATCGCTTCCATGTTACCATCCGTATGCGGCTTCTAATCCACTCATCCAGTCTCTGGAGCAAACCCTTGGCATCTGCCAGTTTGAAGTAATTCATCCATCCCCGAACCACTTGGTTCAGTCGGGTTTTCCTTGCCAAGGTTCCCATACCATTGCTGCGTCCTGTGACTTCCCGAATTTTATCCTTGAGTTTCTAAACGCTCTTGGGATGTATCCTAAGCCTTCCTTCTCCTTTATGGATATAGAAGCTGTAACCCAGGTATTTGACCTTATTCACGTACGCCACCTGTGTTTTCTCGCGGTTCACCTTGAGAAATAGTTTCCTTTCGATGTAGGGGAGTATGTGGTTTAATGTACGTGTCGCTGCTTTCCTGCTCTTGCAAAAAATCAGCATATCCTCTCCAGTTCATGGTCACATTCATTCAGCATAATGTTTCCAAGTAGGGGGCTCAGTGGACCGCCTTGCGGTACTCCCTCGGGGGGTTCTTCAAACATTGCTCCTACCATGTCTCCTGCTCGCAGGAATTTATGGATAAGTGCGATGACTCGTCCGTCTTTTATCGTTTCCGACAATATCTGGATGAGCTTGCTCTGGTTCACTGTATCAAAGTATTTTTCCAAATCCATATCGGCTACCCATCTGTAGCCATCAGTGATATTGGTCTGGCTTCTTTTCGGTCGGAAGCCAAAGCTGTTGTTTGAGAACTGCTTCTCGAAGATGGGGCTTAATACTTGGCAGATAGCTTGTTGGATTAGTCTGTCTACGACGGTTGGTATTCCTAGTTTTCTGGTCTTCCCGTTCTCTTTGGGTATTTCTACCGGACGTACGGGCTGGGGACGATATTTACCGACCCGGAGGGATTGAACGAGTTCATTCTTGTGCTCTCTCAGGTAGGGTAGAAGTTCATCTACCTGCATTCCGTCGATTCCACCCGCGCCTTTGTTTCTCTTTACTTGTTTGTAGGAGCGGTTCAAATTATATCTGCTCAGGATTTGCTCTAGCAATCCTTCCCTCTGCTGGTTTGTGTCGGTGTTGTCGGTTTCAGTCATTTTTGGTGGCTCGCACGCTTCTGCATATTCTTTCTGTTCCGCAGATACCATTTGCAGATAGCCTTCTTTAAGAAGTTGTCTGTGTTTTAAGTTGCCACTTTCAGTGACTTTCATTGACCTGCACCTCCTCTGGTTCGGCCCTTCCCTTTGTTTCTAGAAAACTCTGGTACTATGGCCTCTGCTGACTTCTCACGGTTAATCTTGTTTCAACCGGGCTTTTTACTCTGTTTCCACCCGTCCGTGAGACCTCCCCGGGTAAGAACGCAGTCTTTCCTTCCATCTATCTGTCACATCTACAACGTAGGCTTTCGGATAGTTGTGGGCTTAAGTTTGTTATGCATCCTTACCCAGCCTACATATGCCTAATGTGATCTCTGTTCGTCAGACCGGAAGTTTGCCGCCAGCTTCCTTCAGATTCCACCTCACGATGGACACCCTTGCCTTAGGCTATGTGCTTGGCACTATCAACCCGCACTAGGGACTTTCACCCATTAGACTGCGCCCATGCCGGGCGCACATAGAAATACCCTACGGTTACTTTTACAACCGTAGGGTTTAAAATTAATTCCGGCAACGACCTACTCTCCCAGGGACAAGCCCAAGTACCAT
>JAENYF010000066.1 GCA_016841905.1 Desulfoscipio geothermicus
TTTAAGTGTTTTTCAAGCTTGACGTTTATAAATTCTATTTATACAACGCTAGTGAAGATAACTAAAAAAATGATGACTATAGGTGCAATCTCATTCCAATGGTGCAAAGTCCCAATATTCATATTTTTTAACAGAGGATTAATGCATACCATTTTTATTTCTTTAACCTCGCGTATAATGACCTCAATATGAAGAGCCAAATCCCTAAAATAAAAGGGCCAAATCAGGTATACGCTAATAATAGCAATTCCGTGTGCTAGGACGGCACCTAATAGTGAATTGAAGTGCCTTACAAGCCAGATCAAGATAACACTGGCACCTAGAATTAGGAGGGTGTACTTATAAGAAAGATAGAAAATGTGCAAAGACCCATAGGTCATACTGGTAAAAATGATTGCAAAACTCGGGCAGACTGTCTTTGTTGCTAAGTGATACAAAACACCTCTAAAAATAAGTTCTTCTAAAAATGAAATAAAGACCAGAATGATTAATGTGGAGCAAAAAAACGTCAGGAAATCTAGCTTGGGGACTTGGGGTAGGGGCCTTAGGATTAGATAATTTAATAACCCAAGTGGTACACCCAAACAGAATCCAGCAATTACCTGAAGGGGGACTTGCCTTAATGTAATACCGAGCTCTATTGGGCTAAGGTCGAGCGTTTTTATCAAGATACAGACTGCCGCCCAAAGAGGAATCCCCACTAGGAGGTTCCAGTAAAATGGGGTCATTTGAAATACAGGCACAGCCAAGTTTATTATGCGATACAATGGAACTAGGCTCAGGGCAAGATACAACTTGCTGATATTATTATGTTTAGAGTAAAGTGCATAATGAAAATATAATGTTAAAAGAATTACTATGTGAATAAACAACCCAAAATAAGGACTAATGATTACGATAACGATTTCGGCAATACAAATAGATGTCAAATATATCCATAAAAAAAATATTTGTCTCCCGTCGCGCAGGTAAGAATATATCTCATTAATCATAGTTAAGACAATTCTCCATTACCCTTACTTATCCACATATGTAGGGTTCGGTATGGTTTTTTATTGTCATTTTTAAGTAATACACAATCAATTTTTGAACCGATATAATCGGCCGGGGGCGATAAATCTACTGTTTCCTGAAATTTTTTTCCATGCTCAAGATAAAAGGGACCAATACTCATTTTTGTAAGGCCATCTAATTGGATTTTGATGGTATATTGAGACCCTTCCGATTCAAAATTAGCGACTCCTAAGATAAACTCTATATCTTTATTGATTTTTACCATTTCGGAATAATCCTGGGCTTTTTTATCGGAGGTAAGAAGGTAAAATTCAGTAAATCCGCCATATCTAGGTGTACTGACCAGAGAATATACACTAAACATGGCGAAAACTACAGCACCGACCAGTACTACCGAAAAAACTTTGTGCGAACCAATGAAATTGATCAGGGTTGTTGGCTTAATTCTTTTTATCTTAAAACGCTGCTCTTCTGGTAGTTTACTTCGTCTATATATACCGATTAAAGATACAGCACTTATATATAAGGATAGGATAATTATAAATGGATGCAGTTTGATACCCCAGGGGGTAAAGTTTAAGGCAAGCCCCAGAAGTGATACTATCGCGATGCTTAGTGCGAAACTCAAAACGATCCTTACTACTATTTTCAAGTCATTTTGAGCTGTGAAGAGTGTGGCCTGAAGTACATAACCCGGAAAAAAAATAATGAACAGCAGCCCAAACACATTTCGCAAAGAATTGGCCATTTCAAATAAAATAAACAGATTTAACAGGATAGTTAGAAGTATAAGAAGGAGAAAATCTTTTTCCGGTTTTAAACTTAGCAACCTTTTAACACCACCTTACCTAAAATGCTTAGCTACAGAATAAATAAGTAACGATCATCTGAGGAAATTTATGTCAACTAATCACTATAACACTTGTTTATCATGGATTTTAAAAAGCTCTATAATTTAATATCATGCTGCTAATTTTTGGGTAACTAAATATTGAATCGATGTAGCTTAAGGTGTTGGGGGGAGCATTTATTGCCGATATAAGCGTTGAAGGAAATATATACTATGTGAATATTTATTATGCTGGAGAAGATAAAATAACTTGCGACAAAAAATAAAGTTTTCGTGGAGCTTTACTGTAGCTTGACATTGAATTTTGGTATTGCATGAACAGGATAGTGGGAGGCTGAAATTGATTCTTCGGCTAAAGGTGATAGATTGCCTTTTGCCTGAACTTAACTTGCTAAGCTGTATTCCCGATCCTACCCCTACGGGGCACGCCCATTATGGGCACAGGCAGGCACGCGAACAAGGAAGTTAAGCTTTTCGGCTTGTGCCCAATGTTACTTGGGCTTCGACCTGCTGCGTGACCCGCTTGTGCCCCGTCGTGTGCCCCGAAGGGTAAATGGTTCTTTCATCGGGTGTAATAGCTTCAACCATCCAATAAGCCGCGGGAAGCAAAGGAGATGCAAAAAGAGCTACTTCTTTGCTTCCCTACTAGTTCAAATTACTATAGTAGTCCCGTCAAATTTTGTGAAGGAGAAACCACTAAAATTTTCATTGTATGTTTGCCTGTAATCCTGCAATATTCCGATGGCCACGGCTTCCCCCAGTTTGAGACCCTCGCCGTCTGAACGCCAGTGTACACCTGCAGCATTGCGTCCAATGCCCACATTGGCGGCAAGTTTGTTCAGTTCTCTACCCACCGTCAAAGCTTGCCCTGAGTAGGAAAGCAGCGAGAGACCGTCGGCATCGGCTACAACAGGGTTGGGAATAGTAAAAGATTCCTTGAAGAACGCCTTTAGCATGGTTACCCCTGCCCCGGCAACGCAGGCGTGACCGGCGGGATAGGCCGAATGGGTGGGGCACCCTTCCGCATAGGCCTGGGGTAAAAGATATGTGCCAAACTTTTTGAACACTTCATCAACTGCTTGGGAATTGAGTAGTTCTTGGTTGATGGGGTAATTTGCGGCACCCGTTATTAGGTTGTGGACCCGTCCTCCGAACTCTTCCGGCCGGAGCCGTCGATGGACCAGCCATTTTTGGTACCAGGCAGCCATGTCCGCTGTTCGCGTTGCCCGAGCCACAAAATCTAGAATATGCGGGGCTCCGAAAGTGGATCTACCACTTTGGGTTGCCGAACGCAGATAGGGGTTACCGGGGGCCAGTGCTGCCGATCCGTAACTGAGCAGAATCAGACATGCACCAAGAAAGCCCTGGAAGGTGAAATCACGGTGATTCCATTCACCTAAATCGCGGTTATTGCGAATATAACGGGGCGTGGGTTCGAATTGATTCGTGCTTGAAGGAGATCCATTCTGGGTATTCAACCAATCCTCATACGAGGTCATGTGGTCGACGCCTGCCACTGTGGTGCGATACCGCTGAACGATTGTTGTAGCCCCATAGGGAATATCCTTCCACAGGAACTGGGAAATATATGGTCCCGTTAAGTCTCCAGGCGTATTCCCGCGAAACAAGGTACCCGTGGTGACCACCCCATTGTCCTTAGGTCCCTGAAAATCGGAAAAACCAGATAGCTCAGAAGCAGCCGCGAGAGTAGTCGGATTTGTATCATATTCAGAAAATGGCACATCGCGGGTTAGCGCCAGCCAGTAAAGTTCGGCCATTTCACTGGCATTCCAGGCACTGCTGAAGGCTGGTGCCGGAAGCATACTTAAATGATGAGTATCCGGTCCCACCAGTTCGAATGCATAAGCGGTCTGGGCACTGGCCAGCTTAGTAGCACCCCCCAAAGGTATAAATTCAAAATCTTCAGGATTACCAGTGGATAAAGCCCTGATCATATCATTATAGGCGTTGAGGTTAACCTCACCAAGATGATTGTGGGGTAGCCCCTTGGAAAAATTACCGATTTTATTAACAAATAAACTTTCATCACCATTACATGGATGGCCTGGTACAGGAAGGTTCTTTTGAAACAACGCCGCATTTTGACGCACTTGCAATGCCTCTTCACGACGTTGCCGTGCACTCGTTGGCCCAATCTCGCAGGATTGCACCTGGTTTAATGCCTTCCCTTGATCAATATTTTTTTCAAATAGTAACCAACCTTTATCGCTCATTTTATTCACCTCAACATGTAATCTAATTACAATGTTATATTATGAGAATGAATGAATTATGTTCCATGCTCGGTCGCATTTTGCACCAATGAGCCCCATCTGTGAGTACGGCCTCAAAACGAAATTCAAAGGAATTTTCGAGGACCTGCACGAAAGGTGTTAAGGTTTTTTATGTATGCTTAGAGCAGAAGCCACAACAAGAGTATCTAGAATATGGTTTAATAATTTAAAACCCTTAATATAGCCAAATCTCTCGCTCCTGCTTTGGGATTTATTGACGAAGTAACTTAAATAAGTTAAATTTTACGTAATATTATAACGGGTTAATGCTTGGGAGAGGATATAAATTGTGCGGTTTACTACTGCCATCAGATTTAATTAAAGCAACATTTTTAGCACGACCCAATAGATTTACGGCACTGATTGATTTGGCCGGCCGGGAGGTAGCAGCTCATGTGCCCAGTACGGGCAGAATGCGTGAACTGCTGGTGCCCGGTGCTCCTGTTTACCTTCAACCTGTCGCCGGGATGACGCGGCGCACCAAGTATACCCTACTGTTAGTAAAATACCAGGGTATTTGGGTATCCATTGATTCGCTGCTGCCCAACCGACTTTTCTATCATATGATTAAGCAGGGCGTACTGCCGGAATTTAAGGAATTTACTTTGGTACGCCGGGAATTCCGCTACCTGGATGGACGGATAGATTTTTGGCTGGGCTCTGACAATAGCCAATGCTTGGTGGAAGTAAAGTCTGTGACCCTTGTGGAAAATGGTGAAGCCCGTTTTCCTGATGCCCCTACCAAACGTGGAGCGAGGCATATCAATGAGCTTTCGCTGGCTAGGAGCTAAGGGTACAGGACAGCGGTAATTTTTATTGTGCAAAGGGAGGATGGAGTTTATTTTAAGCCCACGACACCAGTGATCCGCTTTTTGGACACGCTTTGCGCAATGCTATGCATAATGGTGTTGAGGTGTATGCCTTATGCTGTCAGGTTAACAAGAGGGAAATGAGGTTAAAAGGGCAGATACCCGTTAAGATATAGTAATGATTTAACTCCAGCAATAATCATGTTCACAATCACTAACGTTTTACCTTCCATGGGTATCTAGTGACTAGGCATTTTTTTGAAGTATTAAGCGGCTGACCTGCACGCTAAAAGGTAGCGGAGATAATATGCTATGCTATCTACCTACATTGGCGTGCAGGTCTTAATTTGCTATACAATATAATGCTAATGCTTCTGTTAGGCATGTACGGGCACAGTTTTTTTGATTGCATAGGGGCTAAGCATGCGAATACCGGATGCCAGTGAGATTCTTTTGAAGATCTCTTCCTTGTGCTCGCTTTTCCACCATGAACCTGCAAGTACAGTGAGCTTAGTATCTAAAAACGCTGCTGGGAACATAGGTGTTGATGCTCCAAGCATAACTATTTCACGAGCCTGCGTACACATTTTTAGCAGGTCGTCAGCAGTATTGTTAATCATCGTTGTGCCACTGATTACTACAATGTCACAGTTCGGCAGCAAGGAGGGCTGTTCCTCCACCGGTACTACAGTACTATTATTACCACCGGATTGTGATATGCCTTTATCGAAAATGTACAGCTGTTTTACCCTCGGACCAAGCAGATTTGCAACAGGCGCAATGTAGCCGATCATACCAACAGTATCGGTTTCCCTTACATTAACCCCGAAAGGCCGCTCTGGTGTTTCGCAATCGTCTAATTTCTGTGACGCCGAGGCAGCACATAATACCGCCATGCCTATACCCTTTTGCAAATCATCTCCATCTGATATAACCCATTGCGCAATATCAAATGCGTCTCTACCAATGATATCTTGAACATAGGGAAACATAGAACAACCGGCTTTTAAATCTTCCCTCAGCACATAAGATACACCCACATTAGCATCGTCCAGTTCGACAGCCATCAGAGAGATGCCGACCACCGCATCCCGCACTTTTCTACCCTGCAGGTAGGGTTGTGCAGCGTTTAAAACTGCTTTTGTTAACATAACTAAAATCTCCTCTCTATCGATGTACTGGGCAACACACACTCACGTATCGGTACATCGAAATTTATTATCATAATAAATATAAGTAGCGTTGCATGAAAGCTGTAGTAATCGGTAGCCCTTATCAACACTATTTTAGTCTATGCGCGGATCCATTTCCAGATTTCTTTTGGTGTTGCGTTTTTACCGTACATCAAAATACCCGTCTTAAATATTTTACCTGCCATTTTCATAAAGAGCCAAATACTAACAATTAGTACGGCTAGTGCGATGATGATTTCCACCCATGGCCATTCTTCAAGTATTGATAGTCGTAATATTAATACACCTGGTGCTGTAAATGGAATGTAGCTGCCTATTTGAGCGAATAGCCCGGAGGGATCATTGATTACCGGTCCAATAAAGACAAATGGTAAAAATGGCAGCATCATTACCATACCTTGGAAGTTGTTGGCTGATGCCATATCTGCCATTGTCGCTCCGACCCCGATAAACAATGCTGCAAATAAGAGGTAACCCAGTATGGCAATAAATATGAACAAGATAACTTCAGGTACTAGTAAGTATTCAACAATCGGAATATCGAGTTTCCAGATGGCCATCGGAATTCCAAACCCTAAAAAAACAACAGCCTGAATCATCCCCAGCCAGAAATATCCGATAATTTTGCCTTGCATCAATTCACCTGGAGTCAAAGATGATAAAATAATTTCAGCAACTTTGTCTTTCTTTTCCTGAGAGGCACTTTGAAAAATATACATTCCAGAAAAAATAATGGAAAGCAAGAGAATACCGGCAAAAGCTCCCGGTACAATGCTAGCCATTCCTTCCTCGGCTGTTTTATTGTCTGCAGCCGAATCTTCCGCTGTTGATTCTTTAAACAAGATCCCTTTAGAAATGGTAGCTAGTTCTTCATCAGAAAGGCCTAGTTGTTTCATCTGCCATGCCTTTATAGGAGTTTCCAGCACCTGAACCTGGTTCATGAATAACGGATCAATTTCTTCGCTAGTATAAACAGGTATTATACCCGTATCGATTGCTCGATCGTCCAAAAAAATATAGGCGGTGTTGTCCCTGGATGCCAGTTTTTCCTTGACCTCTTTTTCACTGATATCCGTGGCTTGCATGTACCAGTTTAAATCATGCATTTTGGCAGTTTTTTGAAGCGTGTCTAATATACCGATGTTGTCGCGGATAAAGACTCGTGTTGTATCTTTATCCTCACCACTAGAACCATCAACTATATTACCTATTAGTATGAAAAACAGAAAAATGGCGGGTGTTAAAAATAATCCGATGAGAAAGGATTTATTCTTTATATTTCGTTTAAATTCCCATTTAGCGACCTTAAACGCATTACGCACTAATCATGCCTTCTTTCTTAAATAAGTTTCTATCGGTGGCAATATCGATGAAAATTTCATGTAGCGAAATGCGGTCAATCGATAATTCGTTTAGCTCTAGGGTTTCCGGCAAATTCCTCAACCAGTGCGCAACATGAGCATCTTTGGAAAGGTACAGAACGATCGAACCTTCTTTCTGTTCAACTCGCTGTACATTTGGTAATCCTTTCAGTTCATTGAGGTCATTTTCCCCACGGATGGTACATTTGAAATTGGCATATTCTCGTTTGACATCGTCCATATTGCCGTATATGACTTTCTGCCCGCGGTGAATCAAAAATATACGGTCACACATTTCCTCAACCAGGTTAATCTGATGGGAAGATAATAGAATAGCGGTTCCGCTGGCTGCAAGATTTCGTATTTCCTGTTTAAATAATTCCTGGCTAACGGGGTCGAGTCCGGAAAACGGTTCATCAAGTATCAATAGCTCAGGTTCATGAAGGATCGATGCAATAAATTGCACTTTTTGTCCCATTCCTTTGGAAAGCTCATCAACCGATGTGTTTTGTTTTCCTTCCAAATCAAATTTCTTAAAATAAGCAAGTGCACGTTCTTTAGCTTTTTTTAACGGGTAATCTTTTAATTCAGCTAAATAAAGTAGAATGTCCATGACTTTAACGTTTTTGTAAAGTCCACGTTCTTCCGGCAAATAGCCAATCTTGTTGCGTGGGATACCTTCCTGGTTAAGAAATTTAATCGAACCGTGATCCGGATACATAATGCCCATAATGTTACGTATTGTTGTTGATTTTCCGGCACCATTTGGGCCGAGAATGGCCATGATTTCGCCTTTGTATACTTCAAATGATATATCATGGAGTATTTGAACGTTTTTAAAGGATTTTCCGAGGTGGTCTACTTTAAGAACAATTTCCATTATTGCTTTCCCTTTCGCTGATTTATATAATTCACCGGTGCAATCATCAATATGTCTTATTTACAGATCATTTGTTTTTTAGACGTAATCAATCACTCTTTAGTTTCATTATCCAACAAGGAAAACCGGTGTTCCGCAGGGCGTTCATTCTCTCTGCTGACTGCTAATATTTACTAAATTACGTTGACTGGACAATCGATTCCATGTGGTGTAAAACAGCGGGAGGCAACTACGAGGCGGTGAACTGTCATTGGTTTATCGGTGATGCGGTAATCACAGGGCGGGCACTCAAGTAAACGCAAATTGGCTGAACGGGCATACAGCGATCGCGGGAACAACTGGAACCATTGGGGGTTGAACTAAATCTGCTAACGAAAAGAAACGGCGCCGAAAGTGTAGCATCGGATGACTTCCTGAAACGTTGAGGTATATCGATAAAGTATCTATCATTCGTTAGGTTATTTATTCTAACTTGGCCACCATTGCCCCTAACTCTGCTATAATACGATTCCGATTCATTTTAGTCTGCGATTTCTCATTAATTAGATGATTTATGTAATCCCAAAAGGCTACAGTCATATTACTTTCATTTATCGCAAAAACAACCGAGGGCGGCATGGTCTTTCCCAGTAACACCCCCACATCTTCTCTTATATAGAGCATACTTCCTTCCAGATGCTTGTCTCTAGTTAGATGAACGTGGTAGTTTTTATAATTCTTAAGAAGTTGAATAATATTTAGCAGATGTTGTCGATATTCTTCGGGTTTATAAAAAATTAGGCTCTCGTTTAGCATGTCGGAAAAATTTACCACAACATTTCCTGTGAATATTTTTTCCGGCTCAGGGAGGTAAATAACTTCTGTAAAATGGTATTTCTGCAAACTGCTAAGAAACTTTTCTATTCTGGTTAGTTGGTAGGATAGCAGTTGCTCTTTATTAGAACTTTTTATTCGCGCTAATATACATTCCACAACATTGGGTGGCATGGTAATATTTGCAAGACTATCTGTTTTAACGATTGCATTGCCTTGCTCATTTTCAAATTCAGCGAGCAGCGCCAAATAATTGTCGTTGCTGAAAGGAGTAAATATGCGCATTAGCATACGGCAGTTAGAAAGAAAATCGTTAAATTCCCCAAGCACGGCTTTAATTGTATCTTTATTTGTAAAAAGAAAATTAGCTGCATTTTCAGTTTTGCTGCCTACAGAGCTGGAAGTTACGGCAGCGGTATTGGGAGCTATAAATAGTGTCCTTCGGAATAAGCCGTCACGCATTTTCGGATAGTAATAAGGTTCTATGCTGCCGGTCATATACAATGGAACCCATTCTTTTATAGCTGTAAGCATTTCATCAAAACCACGGTTTACTGTATGGATAATTTTAATTTTGTTGCCGTTCCTAATTACTTGAGCTAGCATATTTGACCATTTTAAGGTAAACATACGATTTTCGGACAGCCATCCCATATCCTCATCGCTATATAAAAAAAGGGTTTGCGGTTTTTTGCTTTGCAACACCAAAGATAAAAATGCAAAGACCGCGTTTTGTTTACCTTCTACACTGTAAAAAACTTCGACATCGGAGAAGGCCTTGTAATCCGGCTTCTCCATGGCAACATCCGCTGCAAGTTCATTTTTCTTAAACTGAATGTGAGTGAGCCCAGTCAAAAATTTATCTATAGAGTTTGCCTTGTCTTTATCTTCCTCTCTGAGCCATTTATGTATAAGTTCCTCCATAGTATTAGTTCCTTGCGTCTGAAATTTAGCGTTGCTTTTAATGGTTTCCCAAACGGCAGTTTTTTGATATTCGGCACGGCAATTGCGGGCAAAGTATACGGCCATCACCTGTAGATAATTTACGTTCTTGGCAGGGGTGCGGACACCTCTGCGTAAACGGCTAATAAAGGACGCATCCATAGAAATATTGCGAGCCAAGACACTATTTGAGGTATTTGTAATGTTCATTAATAAATCAAGTTTTTCTGCAAATTTCATATATGATGCCTCCTATTAGTCCATTTTATCAAAATGTGGTACTAGCTTACAATAGAATTGGCATAAATATTGTCAAAAAATAGGCAATGCCAATTGGTTTTACGGAATTATATAGCTGAATAAATCTGATAGAATTTAATTGAGGTGGATTACATGACCTTTGATATTAAGCTTAAAGTGGGCTTTTTTAAAACTCGGGGCTATTGTCTTACCGTTGGCCACAAGCAGATATTCTTAACACCTCATGATGCTGATTATGAAGAATACATCATAAATGATAAGGAGTTGATATATATTGGCATCTCTAAAAAAAGCCGGCAATTAGCGGGTCTGGAAATCGCCACTAATAGAAGTGTGTATATCGGAAGTATTGCTATCCATAAAAATATTGGAATAATTAGTCGGTTATTTATTAGAGAATTCGGAAATAAGCTTATTTTTCAATAATACATCGTCAGGGCTCACTATAGCAAGAATTAAGGGAGGGAGATTTAAGCAAAATGAATACACTGGTGCCTACTCAAACGCCTCGCTGGAAAACATCGCTGAACATGATACTAAATCCCGGGGCAGTAGTCAAAAATCAAATGTCCAGGGTTCCCTGGCCTTATTCTTTGTCAATATCCGGATTATCATTTACCCTGTTTTTTCTGCAAACCGGCCTTGACATGTTTAAGACGGGACAAATAGAAATGTCAACTGTTATATTAATTACATTATTAGGTATGCTCTACGGTACCCTAGGAATCTGTTTGATGGCTGCTCTGGCCTGGGCCCTTTGCCAAGGCACGGAAAAAGCTTATTCCCTTGATTGGGTTATATCCGCTTTTGCCCTAGGATATAGTCCGACCTTTATTTACGCTTTGATGGGCCTTTTGTTTTCCCTAGTCTTTGGTTGGAAGACGGCAGTGGCCTTTGGGGTGACTGGAGTACTGTGGGCTCTAAGGCCTACTCTCATGACTGTGCGGCAGATGTCCGGTGAACGGGCTGGTTTCAGTATTGCCGTGACTACCCTTTGTGGTGCCATAATACTTTGGGGATGGTCTTTTTTAGGACGTTTTTCAGCTTAATCGGCAACTTGATAATGGTGCTGTGGCCTTGCCTTTCGGGGCTGCAAGCATGGTGGAGTTATGCTATACCCGGGAATATTCGGAGGTGGAGTAATTAATGATGCAAATGGGCTACCGCAAGGCTGATGACCAAGAAAGTGTTTATTTTATTCCCGCTTATTTGTGTTTTATTATTTTTGGCATCCTGGTTGCATTGAACAAGCCGGCTATAATTATGAGTACGGTTATAATTTCCATTTTAGCCGCTTTTTTATTTTCTATACTGGTTATTTACCTGCTAACCTTAGCTTTTAAGTTAGCTAACCCTAATTTACTTACCGAGGGGGATGGGCAAGTTATAAAACGGGCGATTAACACAGGCATGTCCTTTATGATCCCATTTACGGTTTTAGCGGTGTTGGCCGATGTGGTTTTAGGCTGGGATGCGGTAATGCCCTTTGCTTCCGCAGCAATTATGACCGCCGGCGCCTCCGCCGGTATGGAAGTTATGAAGGCCGGGGTCCAGGGGATTAAAAATGTTATATTACCTACTTTTTTGTCTTTTATTATATCAACTAGTTGGATGATTTTAGTTGGTTTTTTGCCATAATCGGTATAAGCAGGGAGGTGTATAAAATTGTTATATAGTCATTATAGAAAAAAACCATTAGCCATGGTAGCGTGGGTGGTTTTTTTGTGCGCAATGATGGTGTTTGGCATCGGTACCGCCCTGGCGGGAAGCATTGATGATGTAATCACCGAAATAGGAAATAGTTACCTTACCAAGCTTCAAGTTGAATCTAACCCGGTGGACATGGAAGGATACCAGTATGTAACACATGTAGCCAGTGGAGACATGGGAGAGGCAGGTTGTTTTATTTCAGTTGCCGGCCCAATGAATGCAGATGCTATGAAAGCTTCACTGTCTGAATCGGCCTATTTCTGGGAATCCGATGGCGTTAAAACCACACCTATCAACGGTTATGAAGTGTTTGAATTCCAATCCCGTCTCGGCGCCGGGGTGGATGTATTGTTGCCTCAATATAAAGTAGGGGTAACTATTGTTCATTCGGGTAACGGAAGAGCCTGGGAGCTCGAAAAAGCCAGAAGCATAGCCAAGTCGACTGTGGAAAGCCTGGAACTAAATGGGGTCTTGAATCAAACCGCGCCTCAGGAGGAAACAGTGCCGGTTACTGAACCGGATGCTAAGCCGGAAACTGAGCCAAATACAACAACCGCATCGGATGAGGTAACCGGAGAGCCCTTGGATGAACCGGTACCGGTTTGCAATACTGATAATATCGCTTGGGTGGATAACGGTCCAACTGTTCCCAACACCTTCAGCATTAATACCCCTCATCTTGTTACCTATATCAGAAACTACCACTGGAATTATGCCCAAGGAGCGACACCGGGCACTATTGCAATACAAGATCAAAATGGAAAGATATATGGCCCCTGGCAAGCCAGTGGTTCCGATGGTCAGGGGGGCGTGCCCAATGCTAATTGGGAAGTCTCCCCTAATGTGGTTATTCCGGCAGGTACATATACAATTATTGACTCAGACCCTTCCACTTGGGCAACCAATGCCGGAACCGGGGGGAAGGGTATGGGGCAAGTCCACGCTACCCCTCATTTTACAGTTGCCAGTGAACCCGGTCAGGATTCAGCTGATACCCGGGCACCTGTCAGTTCACCCTGGAGGGGGGCGTCAGGAGCAACGCCGGCGGGTGTAGGTTCAGTAGGCGCTATTCCTGGTCCTTCAAACACCACCGAAGCGGTGGTGGGAGTAGTGGCGCCGGGCCTGATTGCTACAATATTGGGCGCACTGGCAGGGCTTGGCGGCGGTGGTGGCGGATTTACACCTCCCGCGGGAACTACGATACCACCTGCTTCGGGAGGGCCTGCGCCGGTAGCAGGAAGTTCTTACCCTGGCGCTGGTACTCAGAGTAATGCTTCTCTCCAAGAGGTTAACCAGCTGGGGAGAAGACGGCGTAACACAGGACCGGCTCCTATGGCCACTGAACCTGCCCCCGGGGCGGGTGATTTAGAAATGAAGACCGGGGAGTTGCCAACCCGGCCGGAAATTGATGGTGAGCCAAGCATCTTTATTGATACTGTTGATATGATTGATGGTTCAGGGGCTATTACAAACGGAGGGCAAAGCACACCTACAGTTAATGACCTGTTTATTGAAACCGCCGAGGAAAGCGCGGTGTTGACTCGGCCGGATGCCGGTATGATTATTGAAACAGCTGCTGAGAGCGATGTTTTTATCCAAAGAAATACCGGGGCCATCATCGATACTGCAGGAGAAGCAGCCGTTTTGATACAAGATGGCCGAGTGGCACAGCCGGATATCACTTGGGCGGATAGCAGTGATGACGGGATTTTACTCGACACCAGCGCTTTTGATGAGCCCGCCCGGCCGGAAGTGGCAAGTCCATCCCAGCAGGCAGAAACGGCACAATATGATGAACAAGGATTCGATGCTCAAGGGTATGACCGCAGTGGTTACGATAAAGCGGGTTTTGACCGGGAAGGCTTCAATAAAGAAGGCTTCAACGAAGATGGCATCGACCGGGACGGTTTCAACAAAGACGGATTTGACAAAGAAGGATTTGACAAAGACGGGTTTGACAAAGACGGGTTTGACAAAGACGGATTTGACAAAGA
>JAENYF010000067.1 GCA_016841905.1 Desulfoscipio geothermicus
CAAATTTCGCCTTTGCCATGGTTGGTTTTATTCCTCCTTGCTTTATCCTTAAAATCTTTTGGATACGATATTTTCCGCAATATTTTGCGGCACTTCCTCATAATGACTAAACTGCATGGTGTAAGTACCCCGCCCCTGAGTTCTTGAACGCAGCTCAGTGGCATAACCAAACATTTCCGATAGCGGCACCACACCATGAATAACCTGGGTTACCCCCCGAGACTCCATTTCTTCAATTCGTCCCCGGCGAGCATTGATATCGCCAATTACATCACCCATATATTCATCCATGACCACAACTTCAACCTTCATGACCGGTTCCAGCAGCACTGCGCCGGCATTTTTAGCCGCGTTTTGCAGAGCCATGCTGCCTGCTATTTTAAAGGCCATCTCTGAAGAGTCAACATCATGATAGGATCCGTCCAGCAAAGTTGCCCGCAAGTCCACCAGCGGATAAGATGCTACAACTCCATTGGACATAGCCGCCGTAATACCGCTTGATACTGCCGGTATATATTCTTTGGGAATGACCCCACCAACAATTTTGTTAACAAATTCAAGACCGGTGCCTGGCTCGGCCGGTTCAATCTCAATTACCACGTGGCCATATTGACCATGCCCACCGGACTGACGAATGAATTTACCTTCCGCCTTGGCTTTTCTGCGAATCGTCTCTTTATAAGCGACCTGTGGTTTACCTACTGTAGCTTGTACTTTAAACTCGCGCAACAGGCGATCCGTGATAATCTCCAAGTGTAGTTCACCCATACCCCTAATGATGGTTTGACCTGTTTCTTCATCAATATTCACCTTAAAAGTAGGGTCTTCTTCACCCAGTTTTTGCAACGCTACTCCCATTTTATCCTGGTCGGCCTTGGTATTTGGTTCAATAGCCACGGATATAACCGGTTCGGGAAACTCCATAGACTCCAGAAGTACCACATGTTTTTCGTCACACAGGGTATCCCCGGTACCAGTATCCCTTAGCCCTACGGCTGCTACTATATCACCAGAATAAACCTCTTTAACCTCTTCCCGGTGATTAGCATGCATCCTCAGAATACGTCCAACACGCTCCCGTTTACCCTTAGTTGAGTTATAAACATACGAACCGCTAATTATCTGTCCAGAATAGGTCCTAAAGTAGGTAAGTTTACCTACATATGGATCTGTTATGATTTTAAAAGCTAGGGCTGAAAAAGGCGCTTCATCATCAGCTACCCGAGTGTCTTCTTCCTTTGTATCGGGGTGTACGCCGCTAATAGCGGGAACATCCAACGGGGATGGTAGATAATCTACGATAGCGTCCAATAAAGGCTGAACACCCTTGTTTTTAAAAGAAGAACCGCATAAAACCGGTATAACCTTAACCGCCAGCGTGGCTTTGCGCAAAGCGCTTTTTACCTCATCACTGGAAAGCTGCTCCCCTTCTATATACTTAAGCATCAACTCTTCGTCGTATTCAGCCACTGCTTCTAACAGTTTTTCCCGGTATTCGTTAACCAGCTCCCGCATATCTTCAGGAACATCTGCTTCCTCTCTAGAAGCACCTAAATCGTCGTCAAGATATCTAATCGCCTTATTGCGAACTAGGTCAACAATACCAACAAAGTTTTCCTCCACGCCAATAGGTAATTGTAATGCTACCGGATTGGTACCTAATCTTTTGCGCATCATAGTTATAGCATTAAAAAAATCTGCGCCAACCCGATCCATTTTATTGATGTATGCAATCCGGGGCACCCTGTATTTATCGGCCTGCCGCCATACCGTTTCAGACTGGGGCTCAACACCACCTACTGAGCAAAAAACTGCAACCGCCCCATCCAGCACTCGCAGCGACCTTTCTACCTCAACGGTAAAGTCCACGTGCCCGGGTGTGTCTATAATGTTTATACAATGATCTTGCCATTGGCACGACGTTGCAGCTGAAGTAAT
This sequence comes from Desulfoscipio geothermicus, assembly GCA_016841905.1. Taxonomy (GTDB): domain Bacteria; phylum Bacillota; class Desulfotomaculia; order Desulfotomaculales; family Desulfallaceae; genus Sporotomaculum; species Sporotomaculum geothermicum_C. Next base: position 1,939 of record JAENYF010000067.1, read on the forward strand.
GGTAATACCTCTTTCCTGCTCCTGAACCATCCAGTCCATTGTTGCCGCACCATCATGTACTTCACCCAACTTGTGTACTTTCCCTGTGTAAAACAGGATACGCTCGGTGGTGGTGGTCTTTCCGGCGTCAATATGTGCCATAATGCCTATGTTGCGAGTTTTTCTGAGCGAAATTTGCCTCGCCATTAAGACCCCCCCTTTCACTACCACCTATAATGCGCAAAAGCCTTATTAGCCTCAGCCATTTTATGGGTATCTTCTCTCCGCTTCACAGAGGCCCCTGTGTTATTAGAAGCATCGATTAATTCATCCGCCAGTCGCTCTCTCATGGTTCTTCCGGAACGCTCTCTGGAGTACCTGGTTATCCAGCGAATGGCCAATGTCTGTCTTCGTTCTGGTCTTACTTCAATAGGCACCTGGTAGTTAGCACCACCTACCCGCCTGGCCTTAACTTCCAAAATTGGCATTACATTTTTCATGGCCTGCTCAAACACTTCATTAGGATCCTTTCCGGTTTTTTCCCGGATAATATCAAAAGCACCGTAGCAGATACTTTCCGCTACGCCTTTCTTCCCATCAAGCATAACTTGATTGATCAACTTGGTAAGCACCTTGCTATTATACACTGGATCGGGCATGATATCGCGCTTCGGTGCTGCCCCTCTTCTCGGCATTTGTTTCCCCCCTTACTTCATAAACTTTAAAAAAATTTCATTATTTTTTGGGCCGTTTGGCACCATACTTTGAGCGACCCCGATTACGGCTTTGTACTCCGGCACAGTCTAATGCACCCCTGACAATGTGATACCTCACACCCGGCAGGTCCTTAACCCTACCGCCACGAACCAGCACCACTGAGTGCTCCTGCAGATTATGTCCAATACCTGGAATATAGGAGGTTACTTCAATACCATTGGTAAGTCTTACCCTGGCCACCTTGCGTAGCGCAGAGTTGGGCTTTTTGGGGGTAGTTGTATATACCCTGGTACAAACACCCCTTTTTTGCGGACATTCTTTAAGTGCCGGTGAATTAGATTTTTTTGTTAAATCCTCTCGGCCTTTCCTGATTAGCTGGTGGATTGTCGGCATATTAATTACACCTCCTTTATCGTTTATTAATCTAAGATAAATGTAAAATTAATCTTCTTTTATAATAGCTGCCGCAGCACACTCAACTTTGATACCGCATACCTTGCCCAAGTTCTTCATAGAATCTACACGTATAAATGGTACTTGTTTTTCCTCACAAATAGCTATAATGGGCTCGGCAACATGCTTATCAGCATTATCTGCCACGTATACCACTTTGGCCAGGTTTTTTTTCAATGCCTTAACGGTTTGTTTGCTACCCACAGACTTTTCCTTAGCCGCCTGCAGCCGTTTATAAGGCATAATCACCCACCCCCAAAAATAACACACTTAAGGATAATATCACTACTGATTTACAAAGTCAATAAATTTCGCCAATATCCGGTGAACAGCACTATTTTCTCATGCCTCTAAGGGCAAGCCGGGCATTTGTGTAGTGCCCGGCTGCATTGCAATTCTGGTACTATTTGTATTTAAACCTCTGTTATTAGCTCTGCTGTTTCCACCTGTACAGCCACTTTCTCTAACGGATTGATTTCTACATTGCGGTAACGGCTCATGCCAGTACCTGCAGGAACTAACTTACCAATAATAACATTTTCTTTAAGTCCCAACAGCGGGTCCATTTTCCCTTTAATGGCTGCCTCGGTAAGAACCCTGGTGGTTTCCTGAAATGAAGCTGCCGATAAGAATGAGTCAGTAGCCAGTGACGCCTTGGTAATGCCCAGCAGTACTGGTTTATCCTGAGCGAGCTCACCACCCTGAAGTTCAACCAGCCTGTTTTCTTCTTCAAAGTCAAATATATCAATTAAGCCCCCAGGCAACAGTGATGTATCGCCCTGGTCCTCAATCCGCACCTTACGCAGCATCTGGCGGATCATTACTTCAATATGCTTATCATTAATATCCACACCCTGCAAGCGGTATACTCGCTGTACCTCATGAAGCAAATATATTTGCACACCCGTAATACCCTTAATTTTTAGCAGATCATGTGGGTTAACAGAACCCTCGGTTAGTTCATCACCGGCTTCTACCCGGTCTCCATTATGCACTTTCATACGGGCACCGTAAGGAATTACATAATTATTTTTGCTACCGTCATCACCGGTAATATCTATTTCACGTCGGCCTCTGACTTCTCTTAATTCAACCACACCGGCCTCTTCGGCAATAATCGCCTGACCTTTTGGTTTGCGGGCCTCAAAAAGTTCTTCAACCCTGGGTAAACCTTGAGTAATATCATCACCGGCCACACCACCTGTGTGGAACGTACGCATGGTTAACTGGGTACCGGGCTCACCAATCGATTGTGCAGCAATAATGCCCACTGCTTCACCAATATCCACCATACGACCGGTGGCCAAATTGCGACCGTAACAATTGATACATACTCCGTACCTGCTTTTGCAGGTAAGCACTGACCGGATCTTGACTTTTTTAATGCCCGCTGCGACAACCTTATCTGCATCATCATGTTCTATCACTGTACCTCCTGAAACCAGAACTTCACCGGTTTCAGGGTGTGTGATATCTTCCAGAGCTATCCGCCCAACAATGCGATCCTCTAATTTTTCAATTACCTCAGTACCATCTTTTATTTCAGAGACATTGATACCTTCTTCGGTGCCGCAATCAACTTCCCGTACGATAACATCCTGTGCCACATCAACCAGGCGGCGGGTTAAATATCCCGAGTCCGCTGTTCGCAACGCAGTATCAGCGAGACCTTTGCGTGCTCCGTGCGTTGAAATAAAATACTCTAAGACCGTTAGCCCTTCACGGAAATTGGCTTTAATGGGCAGGTCAATAATCCGCCCTGAAGGATCTGCCATCAAACCGCGCATACCAGCCAACTGGCGTATCTGCTGAATGTTACCACGAGCACCTGAATTGGCCATCATATATACCGGGTTAAATCTATCCAGCGAGTCAATTAGGGCATCGGTAACCTTTCTGGTTGCATCATTCCAAATGCCAATAACTTTACGATAGCGCTCTTCCTCTGTAATCAAACCCCGGCGATACTGAACCTCTACTTTACCCACTTGCTTATCCGCATCATCCAGTATCTCTCTCTTTTCGGAGGGAATAATAATGTCAGCATTACTTATAGTTACTCCTGCCTTGGTGGCATACTTAAAACCCAAGGTCTTAATGCCATCTAAGAACTCACCTGTAGCAGAAAAACCAAGCCTGCGGTAAGATTCGTCCACTATCTTACTCAGTGTCTTTTTATCGGCCACCCGATTGAAATAGCCTAATTCTTTTGGGATAACCGAATTAAAGATCACACGACCAACAGTTGTTTCTTTTAGCTCACCATCTAACCTGATTTTTACTTTGGCGTGGAGACTTACAACACCGTTTTCATAGGCCATCATGGCTTCTTCTTTGCTGCAAAATTGCTTATCTTCGCCAAGATCGCCCGGCTTTTCTATCGTTAAATAATAGCTGCCCAGCACCATGTCTTGAGTTGGGATGGCCACTGGATGACCGTCCTTAGGATTTAAAATATTCTGCGCTGAAAGCATTAATAACCTGGCCTCGGCCTGTGCTTCCGCGGATAAAGGCAAGTGCACAGCCATCTGGTCGCCATCAAAGTCAGCGTTATAAGCAGTACATACCAGCGGGTGGATTTGAATAGCCCGGCCCTCCACCAGCTTAGGCTCAAAAGCCTGAATGCCCAAACGGTGCAATGTTGGTGCACGGTTTAACATCACTGGGTGATCCTTAATAACCTCTTCCAGGACATCCCACACCTCCGGTCGCACACGTTCAACCATACGTTTGGCACTTTTTATATTATGGGCGTGCCCGTCATTGACCAGCTTTTTCATCACAAACGGCTTAAATAACTCCAACGCCATTTCTTTAGGCAAACCACACTGGTGCAGCTGTAATTTTGGCCCTACCACAATAACAGAACGTCCGGAATAATCCACCCGTTTGCCCAGCAAATTTTGGCGAAACCGGCCTTGTTTACCCTTAAGCATATCGCTTAGCGACTTTAACGGTCGGTTCCCCGGACCAGTCACCGGGCGCCCCCGGCGGCCGTTGTCGATCAGCGCATCCACAGCTTCCTGCAACATGCGCTTTTCATTGCGCACAATAATGTCCGGAGCGCCAAGGTCAAGTAGCCTCTTCAGGCGATTGTTGCGATTGATCACACGTCGGTAAAGATCGTTTAAATCCGAAGTAGCGAACCGTCCACCGTCCAGTTGTACCATGGGGCGCAGTTCAGGTGGAATCACCGGCACTACGTCTAAAATCATCCAATCCGGACTATTACCGCTCTTACGAAAGGCTTCCACTACTTCCAGCCGGCGGACAGCACGAATTTTACGCTGTCCGGAAACCTCACGCAACTCTTGCCGCAACTCCTTGTTCATTTCTTCAAGGTTAATCTCCTGCAGTAGTTGTTTAATCGCCTCAGCACCCATCAGGGCATTAAAATTATTGCCATACTTCTCTCGATGCTCTCTGTATTCGGTTTCAGTGAGCAGCTGTTTTTTTAGCAACGGCGTTTCCATAGGATCGATTACAACATAAGATACGAAATATAAAACTTTTTCTAAGGCCCGAGGTGACATATCCAGTAAAAGTCCCAAGCGACTGGGTATACCCTTAAAATACCAGATATGAGAAACCGGGGCGGCCAGTTCAATATGGCCCATCCTCTCCCGACGCACCTTAGAACGCGTTACCTCAACACCACAGCGATCGCAAATTACGCCCTTATAACGAACACGTTTATATTTACCACAATGACATTCCCAATCACGGGTAGGGCCAAAAATACGTTCGCAAAACAGCCCATCCCGCTCAGGTTTTAGCGTGCGATAATTGATGGTCTCGGGCTTTTTGACCTCACCGCTAGACCAGTTCCGGATTTGTTCCGGAGAAGCCAAGCCTATGCGAATTCGATCGAAGTTATTTAAGTCCAGCAAGGACCTCTCTCCCTTCGGATTTTCTATCTGCTTTAGTAATTCTCCTCATTAGGGTCGAAATCGTCAGCTAATTCCCCATCAAGATCAGTTACTTCATCTAGATCATCCAATTCAACCTCTTTATCGATAAGAGCATCCTCACCTAACTCATCAACATCATCGCCTGATTCATCGTCTTCTTCTCCTCCAGGTTCGTCATAATCATCATCCCGACGCCGTCCCCGAGCCTCATGCAATTCGAGGCCCAAATCCTTAGCTGTTTCGGCAATATCATCTTCAGTTTCCTTAATTTCAATTTCCCTGTCGTCCTCTGAAAGCACCTTCACATCTAAGGATAAGCTTTGCAATTCCTTGATGAGCACCTTGAACGATTCAGGTACGCCTGGTTCTGGAACATTTTCACCTTTAACAATAGCTTCATAGGTTTTTACCCGACCAACTACGTCGTCTGATTTAACAGTAAGTATTTCCTGCAAAGTATAAGCTGCTCCATAAGCCTCCAGGGCCCATACTTCCATTTCACCAAAACGTTGACCGCCAAATTGTGCCTTGCCACCCAAGGGCTGCTGAGTAACCAATGAATATGGTCCAGTAGAACGAGCATGGATTTTATCATCTACCAAGTGGTGCAATTTAAGCATATAAACATATCCCACGGTAACCGGATTATCAAATGGTTCACCGGTACGACCGTCATACAGGGTAATTTTTCCACTAGCTGGCAGCCCGGCCCTTTCCAAACTTTCCAGAATGTCGGCTTCCAACGCACCGTTAAATACCGGTGTAGCCACATGGATGCCTAATTCACGGGCCGCCCAGCCGAGATGCGTCTCCAACACCTGGCCAATATTCATACGAGATGGTACTCCTAGGGGGTTAAGAACAATTTCTATCGGCGTGCCGTCCGGTAAAAACGGCATATCCTCCTCAGGTAAAATACGGGCCACAACGCCCTTATTACCATGGCGTCCGGCCATTTTATCGCCCTCGGATATTTTTCGTTTCTGGGCAATGTAACAACGCACTAGCTGATTAACCCCAGGTGGCAGTTCATCACCGTTATCCCTGGTAAATACCTTAACATCCACTATTTTTCCGGCCTCACCGTGGGGCACACGCAATGATGTATCCCGCACTTCGCGGGCTTTTTCACCAAAGATGGCCCGCAATAAGCGCTCTTCTGCAGTAAGCTCGGTTTCCCCTTTAGGTGTAACCTTACCCACCAGTACATCCCCGGGCCGCACTTCGGCACCCACCCGAATAATACCACGGTCATCCAAGTCCTTTAATATTTCTTCGCCTACATTTGGGATATCGCGGGTGATTTCCTCAGGGCCCAGCTTGGTGTCCCGAGCATCGCATTCATATTCCTCAATATGTATTGAGGTAAAGTAATCCTGCTTAACCGTCTTTTCGCTGAGCAGTATTGCGTCCTCATAGTTATAGCCTTCCCAGGGCATAAAGGCCACCAGTATATTATGGCCTAAGGCTAGCTCGCCATTGTCAGTGGACGGCCCGTCGGCAATTACCTGACCGGCCACCACCCTTTCATCCTTATTAACGATGGGGCGCATGTTAATACAGGTGCCCTGGTTAGACCTGGTGTACTTTAATAGTTTATATTTCTCCAATCGATCATCGTCAGTGCGTATAGTTATTTCAGTAGCAACGACTTTTTCCACTACGCCACTATTGTCTACTAGCTTAACCACACCGGAATCTCTGGCCGCTGTGTACTCTATACCAGTGCCCACTAGGGGGGCATCAGTCCTAAGCAAAGGTACAGCTTGCCTCTGCATGTTGGCACCCATTAGTGCCCGGTTAGCATCATCATGTTCCAAAAACGGTATTAAAGCAGTGGCCACACTAACCACCTGCTTGGGTGAAACATCCATGTAATCTACTTGTTCTGAAGGCACCACTAATATTTCACTGCCGTGACGGGCGTTGACCCGTTCCTGGGTAAAATAAAAATCCTCGTTCAGCGGCGCATTTGCCTGAGCAATAACTAGTTCTTCTTCCTCATCTGCGGTCAGATAAACTATTTCCTCCGTTACACGCCGATTTTCCTTATCCACCTTACGGTATGGTGTTTCAATAAAGCCAAAATTGTTAATACGCGCATAGCAGGACAGAGAACCAATTAAACCAATATTAGGTCCTTCTGGAGTTTCAATGGGACACATCCGGCCATAGTGGGAGTGGTGTACGTCACGCACTTCGAAACCAGCCCGCTCCCGACTCAAGCCACCAGGTCCCAAAGCGGATAAGCGGCGCTTGTGGGTTAATTCAGCCAGCGGGTTGGTCTGGTCCATAAACTGACTGAGCTGGCTTGAACCAAAAAATTCTTTGATCGCCGCTACTACGGGTCGGATGTTTATTAAGACCTGCGGAGTAATGACATCCACATCCTGAATAGTCATGCGTTCCCGCACCACACGCTCCATCCTAGACAATCCGATGCGAAACTGATTTTGCAGCAGTTCTCCCACCGAACGCAAGCGCCGGTTGCCCAAATGGTCAATATCGTCTACCTGACCTTCGCCCTCCATAAGGCGCAATAGGTAGTTTACCGTTTCAATAATATCCTGAGGAGTTAACTCACGAATAAATTCCCTGCTTTTGGGCACTTTGGTTTTTAAATACGGATCAAATTCGGTCTCCTGGTTTTCGCTTTCGGGGTAGCGGTACAACACCCCATGTTTTAGTTTTTTCTGCAATTTATAGCGACCGACTACAGCCAGGTCATAGCGTTTTGGATCGAAAAAAAGTGTTTCTAACAACGACCTTGCACTATCCACCGTCGGTGGTTCACCGGGACGTAGTCGCTTATAAATCTCTACCAGCGCGTCTTCCGTGGAGTCAGTATTATCGCGAGCCAGGGTTTCTTGGATATGTATGTTTTCATTAAACAAGTCAGTGATCATGATATTGGATCCATAGCCCAACGCTCTAATCAATACTGTCGCAGGAATTTTTCTGGTGCGATCAATGCGCACGAATAGCTGCTCATTCACATCTGTCTCAAATTCAAGCCAAGCGCCACGATTGGGTATGATTGTTGCTCCATAAAGCTTTTTACCACTGGGGTCGTGTGTTTCCGCAAAATAAACACCGGGTGAGCGCACCAACTGGCTAACAATAACACGTTCAGCCCCGTTGATAATAAAAGTGCCCTTATCGGTCATGAGTGGAAAATCACCCATAAAGACTTCTTGTTCCTTAACCTCACCGGTTTCCTTATTAATAAGGCGTACCTTTACCCTAAGCGGAGCTGCATAGGTAACATCTCGTTCCTTACATTGTTCGACCCCATACTTTGGTTTTCCCAGGCTGTAATCAAGAAACTCCAGCACTAAATTACCAGTAAAGTCCTGGATGGGAGAAATATCATGAAATACCTCCCTTAGACCTGTGCCAAGAAACCACACGTACGAATTACGCTGCACTTCAATGAGATTAGGTAGCTTCAAAACCTCCTGGAACTTCCCAAAATTCCACCTGGTTCTAGTACCCAGTTGTTCAGGATACATCTACAGCACCACACCCCCAAAATAAGGCATTAATATTAATAGAAACGACGAAAAGCAAGGTCTTGTCCTTATCACAATCCCTCGCTTACTAATAAAATAAAAATACCTATCTAATGTAGTATTTCCAATATTTTTATAGCAAATACGTTAACCAAGCATGCATAAAAAAAATATTGCTTAACCATAAATTTAAATCGGAAAAACCTGCTATATTTACCAATGTTCTTTATAATGGACATTTTTGAATTATAACATAATAATTCCTAAGTGTCAATAAAAAACCGCTCCTATTGGGGAGCGGCTATAAAACCTACTTAAGAGAACTACTTGATTTCTACAGAAGCGCCAGCTTCAACAAGCTTGGCCTTCAGAGCTTCAGCGTCTTCCTTGCTAATTTTTTCTTTAACTGGCTTAGGCGCGCCATCCACTAGTTCCTTAGACTCCTTCAAACCCAGGCCAGTGACTTCACGCACCACTTTAATTACGTTAACTTTCTTATCGCCAGCAGCAGTTAAAACTACATCAAATTCAGTTTGCGCTTCTTCCTCGACAGGGGCGGCACCAGCTGCGGGAACAGCGACAGCAGCAACGGGTGCAGCAGCACTTACGCCAAATTCTTCTTCAAATGCTTTGACCAGTTCGGCCAACTCCAACACGGTTAAGCCTTTTACGGCTTCAAGTATTTCTGCAACTTTAGACATGTAATATAAACCTCCCCAAAATTATTAAATTTCTTATAGATAATCGTTAATAATTCTCAACACTTAACCTACTGCTTCGCCAGCCTTTTTCTCGCGCACGGCGTCAAGTACATAAACCAGATTCCTCAGCAAACCCTGCAACGCTCCAGCAAAACCATACATAGGAGCTTGCATTCCACCAAGTACTTGTGCCAACAATACTTCCCGCGAAGGAAGACTAGCCAGGGCCTTAACTTGCTCTGCACTAATGACCTGTCCTTCCAATATAGCTGCTTTTACTTCAAGTTTTTTGAACTCCTTAATAAAGTCATACAAAACTTTAGCCGGAGCCACTGGATCATTTAATCCAAAAGCCAATGCAGTAGGGCCTTCCAGATAGGGAACTGCACCCTCCCAGCTTAATTCCGTGGCCGCTATTTTTATGATCGTATTTTTAGCTACTTTTAACTCGCTTCCGGACTCATGCATGCGTCGGCGCAGCTTAGTTATAGCATCTACGTTAATACCCTTATAATCAGCCATAATAACAATCTGCGATGAGCCCATCTTTTCCCTGAGCATTTGCAGCATTTCTTCTTTTTCCTGCTTGGTAATTGGCAATATATACACCTCCTTTTCTAGCAACTAAAAAACCTCCGGCGCAAACGCACATGCCAGAGGCCCGTTTAAGCAATACTTAAAAGGTTTAACCCTCCCGGCCTCGGCTGGCGGCGCATAACCATTAAGCCCATAACGGGCACCTGCTGTCTGCAGCTAGGTACAACTATTAAATTAACTTGATTAGGCAGTAACTTTCTGGGCACTAACCTTAACGCCGGGCCCCATAGTAGTAGTCACCGTAATGCTCTTAATATACTGGCCTTTAGCTGCTGATGGTTTAACCCGGATAAGCTGCTCAACCAGTGCTTTTAAGTTTTCGACTAATTTCTCGGAATCAAAAGAAGCTTTACCGATAGGGGCATGAATATTCCCTGCCTTATCTACCCGGTATTCAATTTTACCGGCCTTTACTTCTTGCACCGCCTGGGTAACGTCAAAGGTAACCGTACCTGTTTTCGGGTTGGGCATTAACCCACGTGGACCCAAAACACGCCCTAATTTACCCACCATACCCATCATATCCGGTGTGGCAATAGCAACTTCAAACCCAAGCCAACCTTCTTTTTGGATCTTTTCCACCATATCTTCCGCACCAACAAAATCAGCCCCGGCAGCTTCTGCCTCTTTGACTTTATCGCCTTTAGCAAATACTAGCACAGTACGAGTTTTTCCAGTACCGTGAGGCAAAACCATAGCACCACGAACCTGCTGGTCGGCATGTCTCGGATCCACATTTAGCTTGATCGCCAATTCTACTGTTTCATCAAATTTGGCTTTGGCCATACTTTTTAACAGTTCAATGGCTTCTAATGGCTCATATACTTTAGTGCGGTCTATCTGTTTGGCTGCTTCTTGATATCTTTTCCCTCTTTTGGGCATATAACATTACCTCCCAGTGGTAGTAACGGAGTAATCCTCCCACTTTTTTTATCCGGCGATCTCTATACCCATGCTGCGGGCAGTACCCTCAATCATGCGCATAGCCGCATCAACATTGGTAGCATTTAAGTCCTGCATCTTTAATTCAGCAATTTCTCGCACCTGGGCACTGGTTACCTTACCTACTTTCTTCTTATTAGGTTCACCCGATGCAGTCTCCAGACCGGCTGCCTTTTTCAATAGTACCGCTGCCGGCGGTGTTTTAGTGATGAAAGTAAAACTCCTGTCCTCATAAACAGTTATTTCCACAGGTACAATCATTCCAGCCTGTTTCGCAGTACGTTCATTATAATCTTTAACAAATTGCATAATGTTAACCCCATGCTGACCAAGTGCCGGTCCGACCGGGGGAGCGGGAGTGGCTTTCCCCGCCATAACCTGCAATTTGATTACAGCTGCAACACGTTTAGCCATCTGTCACACCTCCTAACACGTTAATTTAATTTCTCAACCTGATTATAATCAAGCTCCACCGGGGTTTCCCGGCCAAACATGGATATCAATACCCTTAGCTTGCTTTTCTCCAGGAGTATCTCTTCAATAGTACCGCCAAAATTCTCAAAAGGTCCAGAGATAACTCGCACGTGTTCACCGGCATTAAAGTCAACCTTAGTACGCGGTTCTTCCATGCCCATGGTTCTAATAATTTGTCGAGCTTCATCCTCATCCAACGGAATAGGTTTAGCCCCGCTACCTACAAAACCTGTAACTCCGGGAGTATTACGCACCACGTACCATGAATCATCGGTCATTATCATTTCCACTAGCACATAGCCGGGAAATATTTTCCGTTTGGTAACCTTTTTTTTGCCATCTTTGAGTTCAATCTCGTCTTCCATGGGAACCAAAATACGGAATATCTTGTCTTCCATATTCATGGACTCAA
>JAENYF010000068.1 GCA_016841905.1 Desulfoscipio geothermicus
TTTGTGTTTTTAACTAGACTTTTGGCTAGACTTTTTCAGTGGTCTCGGACGGTTCTTTTGTGCCAATAGCTTAACCTTATGCGCAATGTGAAGCAGGCTTAATCCGTCAATTTTTTTTACGCCCCTTTCTCAAATTCTACCCTGTCTTTCGTGAATGCACAAGTGGCGACACAAGGGGACGGTTCCTTTGTGTCACCAGCTAAGCCTTATACAATGTGGATGGCAAACCGGTTTTCCTGCAATTTGCAGCAGGCTTAATCCGTCAATTATTCACGCCCCCCTTCTCAAATTCTACCCTGTCTTTCATTTGACACAAGAGTCCCCATGTGTCTCAAGAATAAAACGACCGGCGATCTACACGATAGATCCCTGTCTCCAATGCCCACAACAAACTTTCAAGGCTACCGGCTAGGCTCCTTAAATCGCTTATCACCCTTAGCACCGCGTTGTTTTTACTCCCATTATGTAATATGCTTCACGCATGCATAATGTTGATTTAATGCATCACCTACAACAAAAAAATAATCTCCAAAAGACTCATCAGGAAATGCATTTTTAAATTTAATGATAAATTTAATCTAATGTTACTTGATTCCGGCTTCATACCTGCCTCCTTCCCTCGGTTCACCGGACAATAAAACCATAACACCGTGTTGTGCATAACCAACAGATAATTGTCAATTTACACACAATTGTTGCATCGATGTGCTCCTGGTAGACTCTTCCGGCAATGTTGTTGTTTCCGCGCATCATATAAATGACGGTAATGCCCGCTATTGCAGCAAGTGCGGCTCCCGAACAGCATTTTACAAACAGGGCTTCCTGCAAAATTGGACCGCCGCTGTCTACGATGTATACTCCGGTTCCGGAACTCGACGTACCCGGGATGACGCCGTTGCCGAAACGATAGCCGGATTTATATTAATGGAAGATAAATAATTCGGGGTTAGTTTAAGAAAGTTAAAGCCTGACCCCTAATCAACATTAAGTGAATATACTTAATCCCGAACTCCTTTAGTTGGTTAATGTGTTAAATTGGTGAGGAGCTGTCCCAGCAAAATTATTGATCAATATATGTGGGGAACTATAATTTCCCTTTAATTATCTGAAAATTGTGTCATTCTTTAATTAACTGAATAATATATGAAAAAGGAGTGATTGTAGTGAGAAAGATTATTTTAGCGGTATTTTCTACTGTGACACTATTATTAATCTCTATCCCTGCAATTGCGGCAGACCTATATTGTTTATGGCAAAATAGAGCACTGCGGAAGTTTAAAAATAGAGTATAAAGCTGGCAAAAACCATTATCAGCACCCCTAAAAAAAACCTTACCCTTTAGTTGTCGAAGCAGGATCGCAGACAGAGGAACCGACCTCCTATCGGTTTTTCCCTGTCCAACTTTCCAACTGTCCATAGTTTGGACCGAACGTGCCGTTAGAAATCTAAAACAGATGAAATAATCAGTAAAGGTAGAAATGTTGAATGATTGCAAGGTTTAATTTTTCACATTCCTATAATGAAAGTTATTTAAATAAACCCATTAATTAAGTCGGTGTTAATATGTCTATTAAGATTACATTAAGTTTTTCGGAAGATACTATTCAACTTAGGAACGTTGGCACTCACGAACAGGTTTTCAGACCACCATATTAGTATTATCTTATATAATGCCTTGGCACGGGACATAGTTAGTATAAATTATACAGCTAGTTTAGGAAAGTTAAAGCCTGACCCCTCAACCTTTTCGCATAATACAGTTAGTTTAAACAAGTTTAAGCCTGACCCCTATAGCTACGCCTTCATAGTTTAAAAAACGCCTGGCGTGTTCGATGTAGCACAAATTCACGTCCGTGATATGGTCAACAATGCGACGATTTGTTTCTTCGGACAGATTCTCATCAAAACAACGGTTGCCGGCCTCCATATGGAAAATAGGTATTTTTAGTCTTTTGGCTGATATGGCCGACAAAGCTGAGTTGGTATCGCCCAGGACCAACAGTGCATCCGGTTTTACTTCTGAGAGCACCTTATAACTTTTAGCTATAATATTGCCGATAGTTTCACCCAAATCCCCACCAACTGCCTCCAGATAGTAATCAGGCTCCCTTAAACCCAAATCTTCAAAGAAAATCTGATTCAGCATGTAATCCCACTTCTGGCCGGTATGCACCAAGATATTAGTTTAAGAAAGTTAAAGCCTGACCCCTCAACCTTTTTTATTTGTAATACCCAATTTATGTTTCAATGCTTCTTGCAAAACAGATGAAAAATTTACTTTTTCCTTCTCAGCCAAATCGTTTAACCATTTTGGTAAGGTTAGAGTTTTTTTAACAGCTTTATTTTCAACAGCATTTCTATATATCGGCATCCAAACCTCAACAAGCAGGATTGCTTGATTGGTGTTAGGTTTTAATTTATCTATACTTGTCGGATTGGGAATTTCATCGTTATCAATTTCCATGTTGTATAAATGCAATGCCATAGCTTCTTTCGCATGCTTTACTGCATCGTCAACATTTTGGGCACTGGGAAGGCAACCTGGTAAATCAGGAAATTCTATAGTTATTCCATCATCCGCAAAGTCAAAGATAGCAGGGTAAATATAATGATCTTTCAATTTAAACCCTCCGATAAATAATAAAATATTTATATTATATTAAATTTATAAATTAAGAGGTTGCAGAGATTAATCTAGCTTAATCTCTGCTTGCTCAAATGTCTTTTTTGCAGTCTTAATAGGAACATCCTTTTGAGGGTGAGTAACAGTTACTTTACCTTTTTTAGTTGGGTGTTTAAAATGGTGATGGTCACCAACTGAATTAACTTTATACCACCCATCCTTGCTTAATATTCTTAATATTTCCTTTGAGGAATATGATTTCAATTCCCTCCCCCTCCTTGAAAAATATAGTAACACGTACTATTGTACGTGTCAATCATGAATAAACTATGTAGTTCCTCTCATCCACTTATCCAAATAATACAATTAGTTTAAACAAGTTAAAGCCTGACCCCAAAAGATGGCGGTTTGCGTGCGGTTTTGCCGGTTTTGGCGGTGCTACAATATGGTAAAAGATAAGGAGGTGAAATAAATGGCAGTTGAAAAAGTACCCAGCGGCACAACCTTGCGCATGCAGTTTCAAACCGGGCTGGACGGCGACGGTGATCCTGTTTACCGCACCAAAAGCCTGAGCAACGTTAAAACCACCGCTTTAGACCAGGACATTTACGATGTAGCCCAGGCCCTGGTCGCACTGCAGGAGTACACCGTAACGGCGGTGCAGCGCGTGGACAGCGCGGTGCTGGAAGAAGAAATTTAGGGAAATGTTGAGCAATGACAATTGATGGTGCCACGTATTACCGGCTCCCGGCCGGCCGGTAAGGGCATGAATTAACTAATAGCAAGCCGGGGAAAGGAGGCGCTTTAATATGGCTGTAACGCAAACTTTAAAGATGAGTTTTGTCAACCAGGCGGGCACCAAGACCACCATTTCGCTGGACAACCCCAAGGATACCCTGACACAGGCCGAAGTGACCGCCGCGATGGACCAGATTATCGCCAAAAACATTTTCAATTCCGCCGGCGGCGATCTAGTATCCAAGCACAGCGCGGAAATCATTGACACCACCACCACTGTACTTTATGAACAGGAATAGGGTCTAAACCAACTAACAACATACTAAGAAACGACGGGTGGGGCTCTGCTCCGCCCGTCTGTATCCGTTCCCTGAAAAAGACGTCCAGTCATGGAAGAAAGGAGTGAAGCCTATTGGAAGAGATCATGAAACTAGCCGCTAATTACGGATTTCCCATGGTGGTGGCCGGCTACCTTCTGGTGCGGCTAGAGCCGCTGATCAGAGATTTAGAAAAATCCATCACCCTGCTGACCATGGTAGTGGCCAAACAGTCGAATATAGATGTAGCGCAGGTACAGCAAATCATCGAGGGCGGCCGGGAACGTTACCCTTAACCGGAGGTAAATTTGGGTGGGGTAATGTGATACTTACTCTCCGTACAACAACTTGGCCAGTTTGCCAAGCGAACGGCTGCGGATTCTATCAACATTTCGCTCGCTGTACCCCAGCTTTATCTGCAGCCTGGCCGTTGCTCCCGAGCGCAGGGAATCTCTCATGTAAAATTCCGTTAAAACCAGCTGCTCGGTATCGTCGAGAAAACACCAGGCCGGTTCAAACCAATCCATAAATTCCCGGGCATGTTTATAGCGCTGCTGCATAACATCGATTTTATCAAAAGACCGGGCCATCATTCCTGCACCGGTCCCTTCCTCTACGCCCTGGATGGCCAAGATTTTTTTCATAGCAGTATAATCTTGAAGGGCGGCAATAGCAGCTCTTCTCTTATCCAAATAAGACCAGCCAATCACAAGCATCCCTCCTCCCCGTTTAACAGTTTGATATTTCCCCCGTAATAAACATCTATGATATGCCGGCGTTTATGCTCGTCCAGCGATTGAATATATTGAAAAACCTTTTGCCTTTCTCCGGCCAGCCGGGCAGCAGTTTTAAAAAAGCCGCAGCCGGATCCCCGGCACTTTTCCACAGTCAAGGCTTTGCACCGGCCCCTCTGGTAAGCAAAACAATCTTTCTCAGGCATATTTGCCCCCTCCCAACACTAGTTAAGCTGATGATGACGGCCAAGAGTAAATGTGGCCGATAGTTGTAGTCGATTGGGTAAAAAACCCTATACCCGCGTATACGCTTTATATACACCATTTATTTATATAATCTATTAATTAATATAGTTATAGACTACTCAGGCTACTAATTCGCCCGATCCCTTGCGGCCCAAGGGACAAGTCTGTAGGAGATACATGTGGGTGATATTATTTTGCGACCACATTGCGGCAGCGTCGCCCACACACCCGGCTAAAATTTTGCCCCCCATAGACCACTTCGACTACACATATGACCATTTCGCCTACGCATTCGCCCACAGCTCGACTTATCATATTATCCAAATAATACGGTTAGTTTAAGAAAGTTAAAGCCTGACCCCCTATTGTTTGCGGTAAAACGAGCATTCGTAGCCGTCGGCGCTTAGCGGCAGACCCGGGGCCCAGGGGACGGGCTCAGTCATTATACGGCACACGTCTTCCACAGAGCCGGAGCCGTTCTCGACCTCACAAATCACTTCATCGTGGATATGGGCGACGATTTTGTAACCGGCATTGTCCAGCCGGAGCATGGCTTCCGCCAGCAGGTCCCGGGAGATGGCCTGGACTATATTCTCCACAATTTTGGGGCCGTAGGTTTCGATGCGCTCCCACTTTTTGGCGGGGCCGGTACCTTCATAAGTCAAGCCTTCTTTACCGAATTTGTTCGGCCTCAGCTGTGGTTTTACATAAACAAGGTCCCTGCCCGACGGTAAAGTGACCAAGAGCAACCCCTTTTTATAAGTAAAGCTAATACCGTGGGTGCGGGTTCTCGTTCTCTCCTTCACAGCGCCAATAGCTGCTTTATCCACCTGCCACCAGAAATGCACAATATTGGGACTCGCCGCCCGCCAGTGATTAATTAACCCCTGCAGCTCGTGTTCCTCAACACCCATCTCCAGGGCACCCATGGACTTTAAGGCCCCAACACCGCCGCCATAACCACAGGCTAATTCGGCAATTTTCCCCTTTTGTCTCAAGGGGCTATCTTTGGTAATACTTTCCACAGGCACGTGAAACATCATCGAGGCCGCCGCTTCATAAATCCTGCCGTGGGAAGCAAACACCTTCAGCCGCCACTTCTCCCCGGCCAGCCACGAGATGACCCTTGCTTCAATAGCCAAAAAGTCGGCTACAATAAAGCGGTGGTTTTCTCTGGGAATAAAGGCCGTCCTGACCAGTTCCGACAGCACACCGGGGGTATTCCCAAAGAGCAGCTCCACATCGTCGAACAGCCCTTCCTTCACTAAATCCCTGGCCAGCTCTAAATCCCGGAGATGATTCTGGGGCAAATTTTGAATTTGTACCAGTCGCCCGGCCCAGCGCCCGGTGCGATTGGCCCCGTAAAACTGCAGCAGCCCGTGTACCCGGCCATCCAGGCAAACCGACCGCGCCATAGCCTCATATTTTTTTACACTGGTCTTGGCCATTAATAGTCGGAGTTCTAATACCTCCGCCACCTCGCCCGTAGTCTTCTCCGCTAATTGGGACACCGCTTTTTTTGCCAGGCTCGCCGTCTCAACTCCCCGCCGGGCAAGCCATTCTTTAAGTTGGCTAGCAGAGTTGGGATTGGGCAGGCCGGTCAGCCGGCAGGCCTTTTTCGCGGACGCAGCCGTAAACTGCCGGTCACAGGCAATAGCCTTGTCCACCAAACCCATATCCACCATTAAGCCCCGGTCGTTGATTTTCTGGTCCAGCACATATAACCTCTGCTCTTGCTCCGGTATGGGGTAGGCGGCCAGCTTTTCACGAATGGCCAGCTCCACCTCCACATCACGGATATTATATTTTTTAAACAGCTCCCACTTCTCCGGGTCATCCGACAGCATATTTCTGTTCCTGCTGCCAGATGCCCCAGCTATCTGCTTCCTCCCATTATGTAATATGCTTCACGCATGCATGATGTTGATTTAACATAACACTTTCAACAAAGAAATAATCTTCAAAAGGCTCATCTGGAAATGCATTTTTAAATTTCATGATAAATTCCTGACCAACTGCGCTATTTTTCTTTTTAATCCGCCATAATTGCGTGCGACTGACATTTAATGTCCTAGCCATTTCCACTTCCGTCATATCTCCCTGCAGCCGCAAAAAGTTTGATAAATTTAATCTAATGTAACTTGATCCCGGCTTCATACCTGCCTCCTTCCCCCGGTTCACCGGACACCAAAACCATAACACAGGTATGTGACCCATTCAACAGATAATTGTCAATTTACACACAATTGTTGCACCGGTGTTACACTTATGATAAAATGCTTTTATCATTTGATGATCTTTTTGAGGAGGATAATAATGCTGAATGATGGCAGATTACAACAAAGCCGTATTTGAGAGTGTAAAAACACTGCAACAATACGGCGTTAAACAGATGCCCATTATTGAGCCCATTGCCTTCACAAAAATCTTCTTCGCCCGCCCGGAATGATACTTAGAAGTCACTATAATCAGGGAGTCTATATCCTTTTGACTCTTCAGATATTCCCTCACCTGGATCGCTTCATCCTGGGTACTGAGCGCATCACCGGGCAGGATATTCACCTTTTCTGCCGGCACTCCCAACTGCACTGCCACTTCCCTGGCAATATCGGTATCATGAGGGATCTTTACCCCTCGGTTCACCACCAGATCATAGCCTCTAACCATATTTCTGACCATCACTATTTCATCTGCATACCCGGCCTCATAAAGTTCTACCGCACCCAGCATCCGGTCAGGTCCGCTGCCCATCAAAACAACAATGATATCGCTACGCTGGGGATTATCCTCTACCACCAGAAAACTGCCCAGACTAGGTAAGGATAATCTACCCAGCGCTAAAACAGCGAAAATAATGGCTAAGGTAATAAAGAGTCTTCCTTGTATCATTACAGATTTTCTTAGCAATGTTAAATACCTGTTCTTCTAGTTCATTTTTGAAATTCATTTACAAACACCTTCTCACCTGTCGCAAGAATCATCCCTTTTTTAAGTTTTTCAGCACGGACTTTTTTTATAAAATTCCCATTTTTTACTAGAAAGATTGTGTCGGATGTTACAGAACATACTACTGGGCCAATTTGACACCGAATTAGGCGAATAGGAAATCTTGGTCTCATAACCTACCCGAACATTTATAAACCAGGTAAAAACCTCTTTTTTAAAGCCAGCACCATCGGTCTAGCACCACGATCCAATGTAAATCCAAGTCCATAACGGAAAATCTCCGGCATATAGTATTTTTCATCAACTTTCAGTAATACCCCGAGAGCTTCTAATTGTTCTATATCTTGAGCTGTTAAATCAAGTTTGTCAGCTGTAAAAGGTATTTTACGGTATTCAATTGAGCATTGTTTTAACTTTTCAAAAACAGGCTTAACACCTGGAAACTCCTCTTCTATTTCAGAAATTTTAACATTGCTGCATGGCTGGATAGCTTTTCTTATAGCTGCCGGTTGCAATAAACGATCCTTGTGAATAATATTTTTCTCACTTGCAATGGCTGCATTTTTTATAAGCCTTACCAAATCACGCGCCTGAAGCTGCCCTTGAAAATCAGATAACGCGGCCAATACCCAATTGGCTGTAATAGCTTCTTTAGAATTTAACCCACCTAATTTTCGTCCCCAAAAGGGGATTAAATGTTCTGCTAATTCGTCCCGGTCAAAGGAAAGCAAATCCTCCATAGTAAACTCTGTATTATTTTCTATTTGGTGCCATATCCATAACACTAAACGCAAGGCTTCCTCATAATTCCATGTTAAATCAAAAGGACTATATCGAAATTCAAAATGTCCAATATTTTGCTTGATTACTGCTCTGATTAAGTCGCGACGAATAAAACAAATTATACCCAAATAAGGTTCCCTTAGATCCTTTAAAACTTCCGGTACATCTAAAAGCCCTTTTAATGCTAGTTTTTGATAAGGATTGTTTCTAACATCATCAAAAATATCTTCTAGACCATCAATTAACATAACGACTTTTAAGTTTTTCTTTTTTAAATATGTTTGTATTTTTTCTATAGAAATAAGTTCCGTGTCTGAATTTGCGATTATACCTAAAGATAGACCCATTAAATGAAACCAGTAAGAACGCCAATTTATATGATCCCAGCCAACATCAGCCTTCAAATATTTGTTAATTTCATCCCGTAATTTGCTCTGGTTCCATTGTTCTGGTATAGATAAATGCTTCCAAATTCTTTCCCTTCTTTTTAATGTTAATTCTTTAGCCGTATCATGTAGATTAATAGATTCCAAAAAAGGTAATATCTCTAATGAATTGGCTTTTTTCGTCATATCTAATTGATCTATTTGCAAATCTTCTAAGAAATTTTCCCATGTACCCAAATGTATTAATTGCAAATACATATGAGTTTTCCCCGCACCCTTGGAACCAATAACCACAGCTACAGGCAATTTGGCTGTAAATTTTTGACCCAGATTACGAATAGCTGGTATAGGTAAATAATTTTTACTTTTACCTGATTCAGCATACTCAAGGTCTGTGGATATATTTATTAATTCCTTAAGTAATCTCTTAATGCTGTTTATGGTTAAGTTATTATTACTTATATCTCCTTTTGTTAATAAGGTTGATAATAACCTATCGGTTTCTTTAAAAACTGAGGTTCCCGAAAGTTTATCCCAAGTCTGTTCTAAACTTTCAAGGTAAAGGAGCTGTTGAGCAAAAAACGTCGTAATTGTTGTTAAACGGGCTGGTGTAGCGTCATCTTCACCACGGTCCGGATACTGACTAAGCAACTCTCTCTGAATCGTAATGAATTTATCATTGTCCTTCAACTCTTCAGGAACCAAAGAAAAAACGAGACATGGGTCATAGTAGTCCTCTTTATTTTTTACATTGTTAAATGGAACCATCTTTGCTATTTGCTGAAGGACTAGCTTCATTCCTTCTATCGATTGTGATGAATAAGTTGTTACTAAAAAACGAATTATACGAGGATCAAATAGTAGTGGGGCCGATAACTCGCTTAAGCCCGCTCTTAAATCAACTAAAACGTAATCAACTTTTAACTTTTTACCCAGACGGAATAATAAATCTCCAACGGACCAGTTTCGCCCAGGATTTCTTACTAAATGCTCTGGCCTTATCGGAACACGAAGTAATTGATCCAAACCTCTAAAAGCGGGCAAAAAATATACTTTATGTTTATCTATTGTTAACAAGTTTTCATGTAATATTTTTGCTGAAAGTTCAAGAGTACTATTGTATTGCTCTGTTTCATCATCATTTGCCAAAGCTAAAAAATCTAAAAAAGATAACTCTGGTATTTCCCCTTTATCCGTTGCCCACCAAGTAAGACCAGGAGCTTCAATATCAGCATCCACTAGAAGAACCTGGGGTTTATCAGAACCATTGTCTAATAAGATAGATTTTAAGGCAGCTACTACCTGAACTGTCCGACCGACCCCACCTTTAAAAGAATAAAATGCTAACATTTCAGGGCTATCTTTAATAAATGAAGGAACAGAACAGGGGACGGGGAAGAGTTAATGCTAAATAATGGGGACACCCAGCGTAGCGATATCAAAAAGATAACATACAAAAGCTGACGAATAATGGAGGAAAATTGTTACTATTAAAAGAATAAATAGCTAATTAATGATATAAAAACGGCTATGTTCCGACTAATATATGGTAGATGCTATAAACATTTATGGATATTATTGTAAATTACACTTAACTATGTTATGTTTTTGAAGGGTAAGGGTTTATGTAAAGCTTCGAAAGTTGATCTACCACACAATCATTAAAAAGCGCTAATTCACCAAAAAAAGGCCTAAAAGTATCTTCATTATTTCTAATAGTACCTTCAAAACTTTCTTCTATGAAAACCACATTTATACTTCTATCGTTCTTAGCTGTACTCTCAAGATAGATCAAATTATTATTGTTATCATACCAGTCCCCAAAACAAAAGCTAAAAAATTTTTTTGCCACGTCTTCATCCGTCTTATTCCGTAAAAAGACATCTACACCGTCAGCAAAAACTTGAATGTCTTTTATCTCTGGTGGCCAATTATCATATTTTTGTTTATTAATTTTCGATTCTACATCCAGCCATGTATATAACCTAGTACCTGACCTCATGTAAGTTCTCCCCTAATCCAATTAATAATTTCATTCAACTTGTCCTCAAACCGCTCATCATCATCTAATTGACAACCATACCTCCATGCCTGATTAAGTTGCTCGGAATAAACATCTCTAACCGATTTAACGATTCGTGATTTATTAGGCAAATGCAGATCTTTATGTACACGCAGCTGACTAAGAATAGCATTTATGTTATGCCCGAACATATCAAATTGTTCACCACATGAAGATGTTTCATTTTTATTATTACGTTTTAACCATATTGCTTTTAACCCACATTCAACAGCATAAAATAACACTAAAAGGCAGGTTAGCTTGCACCGAGCCTTATCCAGCGTATTATAAGCCAGGTAATGGCTCTTATATGCCCTATACAATTCTCTTCTGGTTATTGAGATCTTGCTCATTAGTCTAGACAAGCTTAAGCAAAGGAGTGTATAATCTTGGATAAGAAGGACACGTCTACCGCACCTAAAAAAGAGGTGAGAAGAATGGCAGTAAATATGCGCGAGTATCCTATAATAAAAGGTAGAGATGCAGAAAAATTTCTTGCAGAAAAAAGAAAAACGGAAGAACTTCTCATAAAAATAGCTGAAAGATATAAACTCGATCCTTACTCCGTAAAGGTTATTAAAAGGGGTAGAGGTAGAATTTTATGCAATATGAAGTAGGCCAATACACCTTAGTCTTTACTCCAATTATTGAATGCCTTTATGATAATTATAAGGAATTTAATTGTGGAAATGGTAGTATAAATAATTTTTTAGTAGGTTTCGATTCGGGAAAAGGTAGATTGGTATAGGAGAAAATTTAACTTTCGCCTTGTTACAGAAGAAGAGTATGAAAATGACAGCGGTGAACCGGTAATCTTTATCTACCTTAACTTAGAATATCCGGAGATTCTAGAACAATTTGAAACAGATCCATAACAAATGACTGACCCTCAATACGTGCTTGGGATGTTTTGATTTTTGCTTACAGCATTTCCAAAACGCCCCTGCCATTACGAGCAATATTATGTAAAGAAGAAAAAACCTCCGCTGGTGTGGTGGTTTTATTTTTTGAGTATTGCTCAACAAGCTGCTCAATTACAAAAGGACCTTCTCCTCCATAAAGAACTCATACAGCCTGCTGTGAATTTGAAATAGGAGGCTTCCTCCGAGATAATGCCTATACTCTTCCCATAACAGCATTAGGGTTACACCTTTTTTCATTTCGTAGAATACATACTCCATATTAGGTTCCGATGTAATGTGCTTTTTTTCCAGTTGTGGATAGAGTAGTGACATTAATTCTTTATCACTATACTCTACTGGCCACGTTATACCTACTGCTTGAGCTCTTATAAGCACTTCTGATACGGTAAATTTACCATAGTTGCACGATTTACCAATTTCACATAGGGATAGTCCGTTTTATGCTTTAATCTTAGTATTTCTCTTGTTTTGAGCATTTCGAGCATCCTAATCGATTTGCCCCCTTAACTTGAACTTTAAGTTAAGGTTAACAGTTAGTTTACTAACTCGCATAATCCGGTGTCGTAATGCCCGAGGTCCGACAGTACCGAGTTGGTATCGCCCGGTTTCAAATCACTTCGGACAGCCGGATGATCTCCAGCCTGGTGCCCAGGATGGTCTTATCGTGTCTTTTGAGTCATATGTTATCTTTTTCCTTTCTATTGCTTATATAGCTTCCAAAGCACCTACAACTCAAATTGCTCCCGTAGATAAAAATGAAGCAGTTTCGTATACTCCATAACGCCCCGCTTCAGGTCTTCCCGGCTCTGCCACCAACCCTCGGTATTAAAATCGTCATACTGACTGGGACAAGATATAACCCGAACTTCCCTATCCATTGAGCCCATTGCCTTCACAAAAATCTTCTTTGCCAGCCCGGAATGATATTTAGAAGTCACTATAATCAGGGAGTCTATATCCTTTTGACTCTTCAGATATTCCCTCACCTGGATCGCTTCATCCTGGGTACTGAGCGCATCACCGGGCAGGATATTCACCTTTTCTGCCGGCACTCCCAACTGCACTGCCACTTCCCTGGCAATATCGGTATCATGAGGGATCTTTACCCCTCGGTTCACCACCAGATCATAGCCTCTAACCATATTTCTGACCATCACTATTTCATCTGCATACCCGGCCTCATAAAGTTCTACCGCACCCAGCATCCGGTCAGGTCCGCTGCCCATCAAAACAACAATGATATCGCTACGCTGGGGATTATCCTCTACCACCAGAAAACTGCCCAGACTAGGTAAGGATAATCTACCCAGCGCTAAAACAGCGAAAATAATGGCTAAGGTAATTAAGAGTCTTCCTTGTATCTTCATATGTCAACATCCAAACATCTCACTACAAATTATCCCGATACCAGGCATGCTCATCTTCTATTCGTTAGCTTTTCAATTAAAAACTAAATTTAATAGCAACTTATTTCCCAATATCCGAAAGTAAATCTGCCTTATTAACTTCTGCATTCTCAAGAATATAAACAATATATCCGATTATCTAGATAATACAGTTAGTTTAAGAAAGTTAAAGCCTGACCCCCCGGTGTTTGTCAAGATAGTTGTCGCATAAATGTGTAAGAATTGTGTTTTAACGAC
>JAENYF010000069.1 GCA_016841905.1 Desulfoscipio geothermicus
CTCTCTGAGATCGCCACTTACGGCCAAACTCCCCTTCTTTGCCTTGTTATTAACTACTTTTATCTTAATTATTTTATTTGGTCTTGTCAACCAGTGTGATCTAAACAGAAAGACGCTTCCTCTGCCTGCTGTTTATTGACGAGCCACGACTTGCCGCAGATATGTTTACTCCGGCAACACCTCCGGCAGCAGACAATAATAACAAAACAAGACTATAACCAAACCAAACCGGCAAAGTAGACAGCCCATTACTCCAAACAACCAAAAGCAGCAGCACAGCCAGGAAATAAATAAAACCCACCGTCACACCATGCAGCCAACCCAGATACCCTGCCGTTTTACCGCTAACCGCTCCACCCAGCAATGCACCAATTCCAATACCCGCTTTGAGCAGAGCGCTGAAATGATACACCTCGCCGGCCGTCATAAAAACCCAGAGCATCAACGCCGTGCAGATAAACACCGTACTCATTAGAGCCCAAACCACTCCCGACCAAACTGCACCTGGATTTAGCAAACCGGCCTGTCCATTTCTACGGGACCAGCTAAACAACGTTATACCTTTAAACATAGAATCTACCCCCGAAAAAAATTTTACTATATCCTATGCGCTAAAGGTATTTATATGCTTATAAACAGGTTAGTGATTTTTAGTTCTCAAATAGCGATAAGCGCATAGCTATAAATAAACTGAATACTTGTGTTTTAGGGGTGAGCCAATTTGTTTAAGCTAAGATATATTTTGGTGCTGTTGCCTATCTTAGGCATCATAATAATTAGCGGTATTTTTTTTGTACTTAGTAGACAGGATATAGAAAAAAAAGTGGTTCCCTTAAAAGTATGGGAAAGTGAAAAAACCATCTTGCACCTGCCGCTGTATGTAGCCATGCAAGAAGGTTATTTCGCCGAACAGGGAATCAGAGTACAACTGCTCAACGGTTCCGACTCGGCGGCCAAAGATCCCCATGCAGGTGACCTA
Organism: Desulfoscipio geothermicus; assembly: GCA_016841905.1. Classification (GTDB taxonomy): domain Bacteria; phylum Bacillota; class Desulfotomaculia; order Desulfotomaculales; family Desulfallaceae; genus Sporotomaculum; species Sporotomaculum geothermicum_C. Next base: position 980 of record JAENYF010000069.1, read on the forward strand.
GCCGATATAATACTGACTGACCCGGTGGATTGCATATACCACCAATCGGTAAATCCATCGGCACCGTTGATTGTGGCATCGCTAGCCCATCGAGACGGCACCTTTCTATTGGCTAGAGAAAAAGAAACCATATCCTGGGAGAGTTTAAGGAACAAAAACATTATCTGCTATCCTCCTGAGACGGGACCGGGGCTGGCTATGGAAAAAATTATTAGAAACAATAGCATGGTACCCATGCGCGACCTGTGCCTGTATAACCGCATCCCTGCTGAATTACGTTTAGGAGTTTTTAAATCAGGCAGCGGCTCATATATCCAACTCTCTGGCACTCAAGCCTTGATGGCCGAGGAAAACGGTACCGGGCATATCATTGCCAGCCTGGGTGAGTCCGCTAACAGCTTCCCTTCTGTGCTGTGCACAGTTAAACCGGAGGTAATCAGTACTCGTACGGATTCTGTACAGGGGTTTGTCAATGGTATCTATAAAGCACAATTATGGATGCTGCACGAGCCCCAAATTACAGCCAGAGCAATCAAGACTCATCTAGGTGATCTAGACCGAAAGATATTGAATCAAATTTCCCAAAAATATTTGACCATGAAAATGTGGACACCAGACCCTCAGATCGAAGAACAAGCTTTTAACGACATTAAACAACTAATGTTAACTACAAGTCAATTAGATGTGCCCGTAACCTATACCTATAAGATTGCTGTCAATAACAGTTATGCCCGCCAGGCGGTTAAAACTATCCAGTACACGCCAAAAGATGAACAGGAAAAAAGCTGGTTCAGAGAAATTTTTGAGTAACACCTGGTGTTATATCGCGTTCGATTTGGCAATAATACTAATATTTATTCACAGAATCATTATTCATAAAGGAGCAGTGAATTGTCATGAATGTTTCGAGAGCTCAGCAAATATTTAATTCCAAACAAAGCCATCAGGTGCTGTTTAACGATTCCCCGATATGGATCGAAAGTTTAAGCGCCGATAACCGAACAGCCAGGGTAAGGCCGCTGGACGGCGACGGGCAGATCCAAGAAGTGCCTGTTACTGAACTGGTTGAAAGCTAAATTAATAATTAGAGATAAAAGAACCCCCCTGGTCTACAGTTTGGATTAAACTGAAGTACACAGGGGGTTTCTTATTGTTTTGCACAACAGGTCCAAGTCTTTCGGCATTTTTTCATACAAATACAATTTTAAAAAAACTGCACTCGCCGACAAGCACTCCTTACATTATGTATTTTTAAATTAAGATAAGCTTATAATATTTTTTAATCAATTTGGAGGTGATTATATGGCATTAGTACCCTACAATCCATTCAATAGCATGGATACCATGCGTCGTGAAATGGAGCGGTTTTTTGAACCTATTTATGGGGACATGAGGCATCATCTGGACATCGGGCCTCGGGTTGATGTTTATGAAAACGAGAACGAAGTGGTAGCCCTTTGTGAGATCCCCGGTGTTGAAAAAAGAGAGGATATTCATATTGACATCGACGATAATACACTATCCATCTCGGGCGTGATTAACCGAGCCAATGAAGTCAAGGATGAAAATCGTTACCACCGCACTGAAAGGTTTTATGGCCGGTTCCAGCGCAGCGTTTCTTTACCCGCCAGGGTACGCCCCGAAGGAGCCAAGGCCGGTTATCGTAACGGCGTACTAGAAGTGCATATGACTAAGGATACCCACGGGCAAAACAGATCAATCGATGTGGAGTTCCATTAAAAAGCAAGCCATTTGACAAAATCAGGACAATGCATTCTTGTAAAACCACGCAATAAAAAAAGTGGGAGGCTTTTTGAAAAATCCTCCCACTACAGCAAGACAAACGAAGCTACTCACTATTTAATTTCCAACTTTCCACTTTAAACATCCGGCACCAATAGGTTGTTTTGCTCCGTCCAATTTTCAATAACAGCCCATATGTCATCTTTACCCTGACCGGTGACAGCAGAGAATAATATCAGGGGATCTCCATCCACCACCTGCAAGGTTTGGCGTACCACGGCCAAGTTTTGCTTGGCCCGACCCCGGCTCAGTTTATCAGCCTTGGTGGCCACCACTGCGGTAGGAATACGATAGGTTTTTAGCCAGTTATACATCTGCTGGTCATCTGTTGTGGGTTTGTGCCGTACATCTACCAGCAATAATAATCCCCGCAGCTGTTTACGCCCGGCCAGGTAGCTATTGACCATCTTGCCCCACTGAACTTTAACCCGTACCGGTACTTTAGCAAAGCCATAGCCCGGCAGGTCTACCAAATAAAGTATATCGTTAATGATAAAAAAATTGATAAGCTGGGTCCTTCCGGGCGTATTGCTGGTGCGGGCCAGCCGTTTGCGGTTAACCAGGGTATTAAACAGGCTGGATTTACCCACATTAGAGCGTCCGGCTAGAGCCACCTCAGGGTGGCTCCCAGCAGGACATTTATCCAGTCCCGTCGCACTAGTCACAAATTCAGCTGAAATTATTTTCATTAGGTAGTTCGGTTCCTCCATCGGTCTCCATAACGTTTCCATACTGAACCTGGGGTGGCGGCTCGATCTGCTCCGTTTTTGGTGAAAAGTCAATATCCCGCAAAGCGATGTTAAGTACTTCGTCCATGTGTTCTACAGGGATTAGTTCGAGCTGCTTCCGAATGTTATTGGGTATTTCCTCAATATCTTTACGATTGTCCACCGGCAACAGCACTATTTTAATGCCTGCCCGGTGCGCAGCCAGCACTTTTTCCTTAAGCCCGCCAATAGGCAACACCCGTCCCCGTAGTGTAATTTCTCCGGTCATAGCTAAATCATGGCGTACCGGACGACCAGTTAGCGCCGAAGCCAAGGCCACCGCCATAGTGATACCGGCAGATGGGCCATCCTTGGGAATGGCTCCTTCAGGAACATGCACGTGAATATCATATTCTTCAAACATCTCTTCTTTAATGCCTAACTCCAATGCCCGGCTGCGCACGTAGCTGTAGCTGGCTTGAGCAGATTCTTTCATGACATCGCCAAGTTTACCCGTCAGCGTTAATTTTCCGTGTCCTTTATAGGTAGTTATTTCAATAGCTAGCGTATCACCGCCCACCTCAGTCCAGGCCAGCCCGGTGGCTACGCCCACCTGGTCTTCCAGCTCCGCAATGCCATAACGATACTTAGGTCTGCCTAAGAATTGCTCCAGGTTTTGCACCGTTACCTTTACCTTCTCAGCCTTCCCCGACACAATTTGCTTGGCTGCCTTTCGGCACAGCGAAGCTATATTGCGTTCCAAGCTGCGTACGCCGCTTTCCCGGGTATATTCCCGAATAATACGTCTAATGGTATTTTCAGAAATCTGCAGCATTTCATCATTTAATCCGTGTTCCTTAATCTGCTTTTGCAACAGATGGCGCATTGCAATTTGTACTTTTTCTTCTTCAGTATACCCAGATATACTAATTATTTCCATCCGATCAAGCAAAGGTCGGGGAATATTGTGCTGAATATTAGCGGTAGTAATGAACATAACGTTGCTTAAGTCATAGGGCGTTTCAATGTAGTGGTCGCTAAAGCTGTTGTTTTGTTCAGGATCCAGTACTTCCAACAACGCTGAAGAAGGGTCGCCTCGGAAATCCATGCTCATTTTATCAATTTCATCCAGTAGGAAGACAGGGTTTTTGGTCCCTGCAGTCTTCATGCCCTGGATAATGCGTCCCGGCATAGCGCCAACGTAAGTACGACGGTGACCGCGAATCTCGGCTTCGTCACGCATGCCACCCAAGGAAATACGCACAAATTTGCGATCTAATGCACGAGCAATGGACCGGCCCAGCGATGTTTTACCAACACCGGGAGGACCCACAAAGCAGATGATCGGCCCCTTCATTTTCTTGGACAGCTTACGAATGGCCAGGTATTCTAAAATACGCTCTTTAACTATATCTAAACCATAATGATCTTCATTCAGCACCGTCTCGGCCAGATTGATATCCAACCTATCCTTGGTGCTCTTAGACCACGGCAAAGCTAACAACCAATCCAGATAATTACGCACCACTGTAGCCTCAGCGGCCATAGGCGGCATTTTCTCCAGCCTCTCTACTTCTTTGATTGCCTTTTCTTCAACTTCCTTGGGCAGCTTGGACTTGGTAACTTTTTCCCTTAACTCCTCGCCCTCAGCCACACGGTCATCCTTTTCACCCAATTCTCGCTGGATGGCCTTGATTTGCTCCCGCAGGTAATATTCCTTTTGGGTTTTTTCCATCTGCTTGCGCACCCGGACATTGATCTTACGCTCCATTTCAACAATTTCCAGTTCCCGGGCCAAAATAGCGCACAGCTTATCCAAACGCACTACAATGTCAATAGCTTCTAAAATGGCTTGTTTATCCTCAATTCGCAATGTCAGGTGCGAGGCCACTATATCAGCCAGCCTCCCCGGATCATCAATATTAACAACCGTAACCACAGTTTCCGGCGGTATCTTTTTGCTCAGTTTAACATACTGCTCAAACTGAGTTACCAGGTTACGCATTAACGCTTCTACCTGGGAACTTTTGTCATACTCTTCAAAATACTGGTCTACCTCAACACTGAAAAACGGCTCATTGCTAATATATTTATTAATCTTAGCCCTGGCTATACCCTCGACAAGAACCCTGATCGTGCCGCCGGGCAGTTTTAATAACTGTTTCACCTCAGCAACCGTACCAACACTGTAGATATCTTTTTCTACGGGATCGTCCGTCTGGGCCTCTCTTTGGGTTGCCAGGAAAATGGCCTTTTCCTTGACCATAGCTTCTTCTATGGCTTGAACTGATTTTTCCCTACCTACATCTAAATGAATAACCATATAAGGAAAAACCAGTATTCCCCTTAAAGGTAACAGAGGTAACACTCGTATTTCAACAGGACTCATGGAGCACCTCCTTCGATGTTGATCCCATATGTTTAAATTGACATATTTATGGGCAAGATTCATTGTTAATTGTAACATAACACAATGGGCATCGCCATAGCAATAAGTTCCATACATACAGGAAACTGCATATGGTGGTGGAATCCATATTATAGCACCAAGAACTGCTATTTACAACCTTTATGAACTTTATACCTCAGTATTTCTTGCCATCAGTAACAGAAGTTTCCAATGCTCTATGCAGCGTTTGTTAATATTCACCCGTTACAGTAGCACCGGCAGCGGGTACAAAATTGCTGCTGCCAAGAGATTCCCTCTGCTGACTGTTAATTATCGCAAACTTATCCTGGCTGCGCTGATGTAGAGAACCATTGATTACTTCTTCAAGTGTTTCAACCGGCAGTACTTCCAAACCCTTTATATTACTGAAAATTTCCTGATAGTTATCAGTCGGGATATATACCTTTTTCGCACCTGCGTGCCGGGCGGCCTCTACTTTGGCTACAACGCCACCAACAGGCATAACAAAACCCCTGATCGAAACCTCACCTGTCATGGCCACAGTATTATCTGCCGGCACACCGGTAATGGCTGAATACACCGCAGTCGCAACCGCTACACCTGCTGATGGCCCATCTACCGGCGCCCCGCCAGGAAAATTCACATGTAGATCATAATTCCGCGGGTCCACATTCATCGTCCGCCGGAGTACAGTAAGTACATTTTCTATTGAGCCCCGGGCCATGCTTTTGCGCCTAATTGTTCTGTCCCGGTTGCCCAGCTCCTCTTCATCCACTATACCAGTAACGACCACTTTTCCCTGCCCGGGAGTTGCTGGTATCGCTCCAACTTCAATTTCAAGCAGCATACCCATATTGGGACCATATACTGCTAAACCGTTAACCAAACCCACCTGTGGCATAGTGGGCACTTTTTTTTCCGGGCGCGGGGCATACTGACCACTGTTCACCACCCATTCAATATCAGCAGTTTTTATTTCGGTGCTACCCTCAGTGATGGCAAGACCTGCAGCCACCTGTACAATGTTAACCGCCTCTCGTCCACTGGTAGCGTATTTTTTAATAATTTCCAAGCCCTGTGTTTCGATGTTAAAACCAATTTTTTGTACAGCATTAGCGGCTACTATACCAATTTCTTCAGGCATCAATTGACGGAAGAAAATTTCCAAACACCGTGACCGAATAGCCGGGGGAATACTGTCCGGTGTACGGGTAGTAGCACCAACCAAACGAAAATCAGCCGGTAAACCATTTTCAAATATATCATGAATATGCCCCGGAATATTAGTGTCTTCAGAACTATAATATGCACTTTCCAATAGGACTTTGCGATCCTCCATAACTTTGAGCAGTTTATTTATTTGAATAGGATGCAGTTCTCCTATTTCATCAATAAACAGCACACCACCGTGTGCCTTAGTCACTGCTCCTGGCTTAGGCTGCGGGATACCTGCCATACCCATAGGACCGGCGCCCTGGTAAATGGGATCATGCACCGAACCAATCAGTGGATCGGCTATACCCCGTTCATCAAACCGGGCTGTGGTAGCATCAATTTCAATAAACCGGGCGTCATTTTTAAATGGGGAAGCGTTGTTTTTCTTTGCCTCCTCAAGTACTAACCTGGCTGCAGCAGTTTTGCCAACGCCTGGTGGCCCATAAATAATTACATGCTGGGGGTTAGGTCCGCATAAGGCCGCTTTTAAGGATTTTAAACCTTCCGACTGACCGATAATTTCAACAAAACAAGCTGGCCGAGTTTTTTCTGCTAAAGGTTCAGAAAGTGATATCTGACGCAAGTTCTGGAGTTTCTCCAATGCTTTGCGGGATTCCCTTTCCACAACTGTTTTATTACCTTGTTGCGTTTTAAGTAAATTCCAAAAATATAACCCAATAATTACAGCGAAAAAAACTTGAATAAATGTAATAAAACTAGCTATGCCATCGGAAAATCCCATGTTTATTCCTCCCTGGATGAAACTAATATATCTTAAACTGACATATTACAGCCACTATTAAGATATCTATATTATTGCTAACTTTTACATATTTTATCCGGTATGTTTCGTGGTCATTGTTTCATACCAGGAATATAAAAAGCCACCCTAAGCTGGGTGGCTTTTATTTAAGCAGATTCTTCTTTTTTCTTTTGACGTTCCATAGACATGACAATGGGTTTTTCTTTGTTTAGTATGGTGTCCTTAGTGACTACACACTTAGTGATATCTTGCTGGGATGGAATATCATACATGATGTCCAACATAATATCCTCAAGTATAGAACGCAGACCCCGGGCACCGGTATTCCGCCGCAACGCTTCCTGGGCAATTGCTTTCAGAGCGTCATTCTGGAACTCCAGGCCGACACCGTCCAGATCCAAAAGCTTTTCATATTGCTTGACCAGCGCGTTCCTTGGCTCGGTGAGAATACGCACCAGCGCATCTTCGTCCAACGCGTCTAGAGTAACTATGATTGGCAAGCGCCCCACGAACTCAGGGATCAATCCGTACCGCAACAAGTCTTCGGGTAGTATATGAGAAAGTATTTCCCCGATGCGCATTTCTTGCTTGGGCTTAATTTCAGCACCGAAACCCATTACCTTTTTACCAGTGCGATTCTGGATAATCTTTTCAATACCGTCAAACGCTCCGCCACAGATAAACAATATATTCGTGGTATCCAGCTGAATAAACTCCTGGTGCGGGTGTTTGCGACCACCTTGCGGCGGCACACTGGCTACAGTACCCTCCAGTATTTTAAGCAACGCCTGCTGGACACCTTCCCCGGATACATCACGGGTAATGGACGGGTTTTCAGACTTGCGAGCGATTTTGTCTATTTCATCAATGTATACTATCCCGCGTTCGGCTTTTTCTACATCATAATCAGCCGCCTGAATTAACTTAAGTAAAATATTTTCCACGTCCTCGCCCACATAACCGGCTTCAGTAAGCGATGTGGCATCGGCAATAGCAAAAGGTACGTTTAGTAATCTGGCCAGCGTCTGGGCCAACAGGGTTTTACCACTACCGGTAGGGCCCAGCATAACAATGTTGCTCTTTTGCAATTCTACGTCATCTATTTTTCCGCCCAGGTTGATTCTTTTGTAATGGTTATATACAGCCACAGCCAAGGATTTTTTAGCGCCTTCTTGCCCGATGACATACTGGTCCAAGATTTCTTTTATTTCCTTTGGCTTGGGAATATCCCCTAGTTCCAGACCGATATCTTCACTTAATTCCTCTTCGATAATCTCATTACACAGTTCAATGCATTCATCACAAATGTAAACACCCGGCCCGGCCACGAGTTTTTTTACCTGATCCTGGAGCTTTCCGCAAAAGGAGCATTTCAGCTGACCTTTTTCATTAAACATATTTCCACCTCTTTTAGCTTTGCTTGGCCCTCACAAACACCTTGTCGATGAGGCCATACTCTTTTGCCTCTTCAGCCGACATAAAATAATCACGTTCTGTATCCCGGGCGATCTTATCCTTGGGCTGGCCGGTATGTTGTGCCAGCAAACCATTTAATGTATCTTTCATATGCAATATTTCTTTGGCGTGGATGTCAATATCTGTTGCCTGCCCCTGTATGCCACCCAGTGGTTGGTGGATCATAATCCGGGCGTAGGGTAGTGCAAAGCGTTTACCAGGTGCCCCTGCCGCCAGTAAAAAAGAGCCCATACTAGCTGCCTGGCCAAGGCAAATTGTGGACACATCGGGCTTAACGTACTGTATTGTATCATAAATAGCCATGCCGGCAGTTACCACCCCGCCAGGTGAGTTGATATAAAGATTAATATCTTTTTCAGGATCCTCAGCTTCCAAAAACAACAATTGAGCTATAACTAGACTGGAAACTGTATCATCGATGGGACCGCCAATAAAAACAATCCGGTCTTTTAAAAGCCTGGAATAAATATCATAGGATCTTTCGCCCCGGTTGGTTTGCTCTACTACAATAGGAACTAGAAAAGACAATGCGGCTCCCTCCTTTATTATTATACGATATTGTTTACGAACATACCACTAAACATAACCCTTTGGCAAATACCTTATTCTTCAACCGGCGGATTTGTGTTCTCAATCAACACAGCCTGCTCGGCAATTAAATCGATAGCCTTTTTTTGTTGCATGCCTTCCCGGATAAGTTTAATTTGATTCCTGCCTTCAAGTATTTTACGCAAAAGCTTAACATCCTGTTGATAACTATCTGCCATTGAGGCAACTTCTTTGTCCAATTCCTCATCGGTTATTTCAATATTTTCAGCCTTAACAATAGCCTCGAGAACTAGAGATGTTTGGACACCCTTTCGAGCATCATCGCGAAAACTCTCTTTCAAATCATCAATATTGGACCCGGTGTATTGCATGTAATTCTCTATTGTCAACCCCTGGGACATAATGCGACTTTCCATGTTTTGTATCATTTCATCAACCCGGGCATCAACCATTTCTTCCGGGATATCAACCGTAGCGTTTTCTACAGCTTTTTGCAATGTTTCACTCATAATCTGTTGCTTGGCCATATTTTCAGCAGCCTCGTTCAACTTATTCAACAAATCTGCCTTTAATTCCTCTAGAGTGTCAAACTCACTTACATCTTTGGCAAACTCATCATCCAAAGGGGCGATTTCTTTACGCTTGATACCTTTTATAGCAACGGTAAAGACTGCTTCCTGCCCTTTGAGATCTTCACTGTGATAGTCTTCCGGGAAAGTTACAGCAATATCCCTAGTTTCACCGACCGCAGCACCAATCAGCTGTTCCTCAAACCCAGGCACAAAAGAGCCTGACCCAATTTCCAGGGAATAATCGGTTCCTTGCCCGCCTTCAAATTCAACCCCGTCCTTACGTCCAACATAGTCAATCAGAGTGATATCGCCGTCTACTACAGTACCTTCTTCCAGGTTAATTAATTGAGCATGTCTATCCTGCAACCTAGCAAGTTCTTTTTCCACATCCTGGTCGGTAACCTCTACCTTGGGTTTAATTGCTTCAAGACCTTTGTACTGACCCAGTGTAACCTCTGGTTTGACGCGTACAGTTGCTTTAAATTTGACTTCTTTTCCTTCCTCAACCTGCTCAACATCAAATTGAGGCTGGGCAACCGGCTCTATACCGGTTTCATCGACAGCCTGCATATATGCATCGGGAATAACATGTTCCACTGCTTCATTATATAGGGCGGCTTTACCGACGAAATTTTCAAAAACCACTCGCGGGGTCTTTCCCTTGCGAAATCCAGGTACGTGAACATCTTTAACCAACCTGCGATATGCCTGTTCAAGTGCATCGGCTAACTGTTCTGCATCAACTTCTACATCAAGTACTACTGTATTGTTCTCCAGCTTTTCCGCGGTCGCTTTCATTAAGGCTCCCCCTTTTAAGTTGTCATATGTAATGTTTTCCATAGCACAGTATTATTTTATCCATATCCAGCATAATTACAAATACTATTCTACTAAAATGCTAACATTTCCTCCAGCGGACAAGAATTTCAACTTACCATGCAACATTGTAGTGATTAGAAAATAAATTGCCGGTATTCCATGCCGGCATTACTTAAGGTTATATTTTAGCATGATTTTTATAAAATAACAAGGAAGCATTATATTTACCCATGTATATTCACACAACGCAAACAGCAACAAAAGCTACATAAACATCACATAACACCGGCTGTTGAGAATATTGATAAGGGAGTTTATAGCTTGGCCAATAATAGAGATAGTAAGGCACAAATAACTGAGCATAAAATCGAAAACCAATGCATCAGTATTACTTACCCTTCCTAGTGGGCCAGCCCCACCAGGTGACCTATAGCCCAGGTAATTATGTACTCGCTGCCTTCCAGATAACCCTCTTGTTTTTTGATCTGCCCCAACACCTTGACTAAATCACGGGCCATAGAAGGTTTTTCAGTTAAAACTAAGCTTTTCAAATAAAATACACAACCCTTCCAGTGATTATGGATGATTTTATTACCAGTATTATATCAAAAGGCCCACATGTAAAAAAAAGTGTTTTAATTGTAATAAGCTGCTATTACTTTTCACACTCACTATTGACACAAAAAAAGCCAAGTCCCAACTTCAAGTAAGGTTCGGGACTTGGCTTATAAAATCAGGCTCGGCAATGCAATTACGGTTCAACCTTTTCAGAACGCTGCAAATATTGGTGGAAAAAGTATTCGCCCACCGCAACAAGCACACCAAATAAAGCCAGAGCAGTAAAACTGGTTTGGAAAGCAGTAGGTACCAGATAATCAATAATGTACGCTGTCAAGGCAGCCACCACGCCATCAGCAACTGATGCGATAATGTTACCAAACTTAGGCAAAACAAGCAGGTCTCCCACCAGATAATTCAGTGCTGTAGCTACCAAGGCCACCCAAAAAACCCAATCCCATGCATTATTGTCTACAAGAAAAGTTAGCGCGATAAGAGCAAATACAAAAGTCATAATAAATTTAACTAAAAGTGCGGTTGCAGTTTTACTCATGCTATTATTTCACCTCCATTCTATTATCCATCAAATATTTTCTCCACATTTTATTATGTTTATACATAAAGCAAAAGCCCCCCGGTACAAAACCAGGGGGGCTTCTTAAAATTAATTCCGGCAACGACCTACTCTCCCAGGGACAAGCCCA
>JAENYF010000070.1 GCA_016841905.1 Desulfoscipio geothermicus
GCTATTCACTGCGGGGTAACTCCGAAGAAGTGGCCGGCGAGCTGGGGCGGGAATTGCAGGCTCGGCTGTCGGTGGCGGGAGTTGAGGTAATGGAGGCCCGGCTAACCCATCTGGCCTACGCCACTGAAATTGCCAGCGCCATGCTGCAGCGTCAGCAAGCCTCGGCCATTGTGGCTGCCCGGCAAAAGATCGTCGAAGGCGCAGTGGGCATGGCTCAAATGGCCATTGCCCAGCTCCAGCAGGAAGGCATTGTGGAGCTGGATGAAGAACGCAAAGTGGCCATGATCAACAATTTAATGGTGGCCATTGTTTCCGACCGGGCCGCCCAGCCGGTTATCAACACGGGTAGTTTATATTAGGGGATTTTAATTATGGCTGCCAGAAAAAATTTCCCATTAAGGATCGATCCTAAGCTATATGAAGTACTTGAGCGCTGGGCCGCCGATGAACTGCGCAGTGTCAACGCGCATATTGAATACTTACTGCGGGAAGCGACCCGCCGGGCGGGACGCCTGCCTGGCCAGAATACACCGGAAAAACAGCGTGAGGATGCATGAGTATGTAATACCTGGTCATTGGATTGTTGCTATTATCTCGTCATGAGCATCATAAGCAAGTATGGCCTGCTGGCGTGAATATTCACCATTGGGCATAATGGCCAGGGTTAAAGGGGTGTCAATGGAGAGCATCTCTTTAGCCCCTCCGGGGTTGCTCTGGCCAAAATCATCAATTACAATGGCTACTTTGGCTTTTTCCCCTTTTTTCCCTTCCATGATCCCCCCGGCAACTTTGGTTAGCGGCATGTTGCCACGGCTAAGCGGCTTGCTGATATCGATGTGTCCGGCCAGGGTCTTGCTTTGCTGCCCATTAATACATGGTTACTCCCAACCAACTGAAGAAGCCTCTGGGTCATACGATGAACTTATACGGCGACGTTTAAAGTCTTGTGTGGCTGATGATTAATCTCAAATACCTTAAGCTTTTCTACGATTTCCGGTTTCTAAATGCAAATGTATCCATACCTGCCCCTAATATCACCCACGTTGGTCCAGTTGCCATAATTGTAAATACTGTAATTGTATTTCCCTTTAGTTACTAAATCTTACATAAAACGTTGTCCCATCGGGACTAGTCTTAAAGTCTATCCTGGCATTATGTCTCTGAGCTATTCTATAGCACACAGCAAGCCCCAGCCCTGTACCGGTATCTTTAGTGGTAAAGAAAGGTGTACCAATTTTCTCCAGTACCTCTGGCGTAATACCTCTACCATGGTCTTGCACAGCCAGGACTACTCCATCGTTATCCTTGAAAGTTTTAATGGACAATAGGCCTCCCGGCGGCATCGCTTCCAGACCGTTGCGGACCAGGTTAATGATAAGCTGTTTAATCTCGTTCCGGTCAATAACCACATTGGGTATTTCACCAAGATGCACTTCGATATTTTTATCCTGTTTCATGGCGTCAGCCTGGAGCAAGGGCAAAATTGTCCTAACCTCTTGGTTTAAACTCAGCCTTTTCAATTCGACCGTCTTGTCTTTGGCCAGTGAAAGAAACTCTGTAATAATTGAATTAGCCCTGTCCAGTTCCTCAATCATTAAATTCATATATTCCTTGTCCTTGACATACTTCTCCTTCCCCCCGAGCAACTGTATGAACCCCCGGACAGTGGTCATCGGATTCCTGATTTCATGCCCAATGCCGGCCGCCATTTCTCCCACCAGGTTCAAACCATCTAAACGAGCCATTTCATGCTGGTAATGCCTTAACTCTGTAATATCATTAACAATAGTAAAAATACATTGCTCATTATTCCACGTTGTGTAAAATCCTGATAGTAAAACATTTAATATATCACCTAATTTGTTACGAAACCTTGTTTCATAGTTTTCAATAAAGCCATTTTTATCAAGCTCTTCTAAGTATCTCTTACGATCATTTATATCTAACCAGATATTAATATCAACTGCTGTAATTCCAATCGACTCTTTCCGGGTATAACCAAGTTTTTTCACGAAAAAATCATTGACTTCCATAATTGTATAATCTTCTGCTGAAAATATAGCCATTATAAGTGGGTTAGAATTACAGGTTTTATGGAACAGTTCTTTCGATTTACGCAAATCATCTACTGTTTTCTTTAGTTCAGTAATATCTATTAATGAAGCAAGTATGCATTTTTCACCCGCTATATCTAATAAATTTGTAGTTGCAACCACATAAATTATCTCTCCTGACTTACTTCTAAATCTAAATTCACTATTCCTGACACAACCATTTTCTGCAAGCTGTTTCCGTAAGTTTTGCTTTTCCCCCAGGTCCACCCAGATGCCTAGTTCTAAAACATTTTTACCTATCATCTCTTCCCGGTAATAACCCAATACTTTTGCATAGCTATTGTTCACATCTATAAACACATCATCTTTCAACCTTATAAAAGCCATCATAGTTTGATTATGATGAAAAGCTTTATAGAATTTATCCTCGGACAATCGAAGGGCTTCTTCTGTCTTTTTGCGTTCACTCATATTCCGTACAATCATGCTGGATAAAATTTGGCCATTTTTATCCTTAAATAGCATTGATATTACTTCACCGTCAAATTTCGTTCCATCTTTGCGTAATAGTGTCATTTCACTGGTGGAACTTCTTACCTCTCCTCTTCTCTTAAAGGCTTGTAAAACTCTTGGGTCATCAATGTCAAAGAGTTCATTCCGCCCAACAGCACATAACTCTTCTTCGGTTCTGTCAAACATATGACAAGCTGCAGGGTTGGCTGATAGTATAGTACCATTAGGATTGGCTAATAAAATAGCGTCAAGGCTGTTATTAAATATGGCATGGTAACGTTCTTGGCTTTCAACCAGTTTTTCTTGAACTCTGACGTGTTCAGTCACATCATTTCGAAAATAAACTAATAGCTCGACCTCATCTGATGAATCAAGCACTGGTACTAGTGTCCAGTCACAATAAGTAACTCCTAGTTCTGGATGATCAGCATTAGTAAAAGGCCAATTATAAGCTATGTAAGCTTCTTTTGTTCCAACTACCTGCTCGAAAACTTCTTTTGTGTCGGAAGGATAGAATTCAAAGTGGTTATGATCGGGATAATCGGCTACACTACGTGAGTCTTTTTGTGCATACGGCGTATTAACCCAAACATAATTATAATTGCTATCCATGATGGCTACTGATGAGGTTGTATATTTTAGTAAGACTTTTAAAGCAGCTTTAGGTATTTCCCTATTTCCGATTTCTTCTTTAAGACTTGTATTTTCAGCTTCAAGCTCTTGAATATCTTTAATCATATTATCAGTCAAGTAGGCACCATATTTTTCGATCAAGCTGCTGCTAGCACCTCTTGCCCTATTAACTTCCTCCACCGCGTTAAACAAAATTCTCATCCTCTCGACTATTAAACTCAGGGTTATTATTAGACAAAAGTTTAATTTCCTCCTTCGGAGAACTTGTCTAAATATGTTGTTTGGTGATTTTAAATATGTAAATACATATTGGGATTCTGATTCTGCTAGTATTTGTGATGGGGTTCACAGGATACGGCGTAAAGTAAATCTCACGCAAAGCGTACTATTAACATCCATGCCACTGACGCGGCACCGTCTGAGTATGAAAATACAGGCCCCTTTCCTCAAATTCCATCATGTCTTTCAGTTAACACAAGAGAACCGTCCCCCTGTGTTTTTTGTGCATTGTTTATAGTATTGTAGGAATACTAATAAATAGCACAAAACATTTTCAAGTTTTGGAAAGGAGTATATTAAGAGATGTCTTTTCGGTTATGGTACAAAATTTTTCGCCAAAACGCTGAAAGGGAAATAGCTAAGGAAGAATCCATACCGGAACACCAAGATTTAGAGCAAATATTAAGTAACGAAAAAGCTGACATAGAAAGTATTCGGGTCCGCTATGATTATGAACAAGCTGTCGAGCTTGCCCCGGACTTAAGCCAAAATTTACGGGCAGAATCAACTGAAAGTATAGTAAGAAATCGTTTAAAAGAAGGCATAAAAAAGGACCGGTTTACCCTGGGGTTGGTATCCGGCATAATTGCTGCTATATCTATGACCCTACTTAATTATGTTATTATTTTTACGACCCCATCCCATAACCGCTATGCCGACTTTGTAGGGATTTTGCTTTATGGTACTAAACCTAGCAGTTCGGGTGAAATAATTGTTTCCACAATCAGCCATTTCTTCATGGGCGGAATATTAGGCATTATTTTTGTCTACCTTTTATTATTGATTTCTGAAAGATACATATTAATTAAAGGCATTACTTACGGAACAGCGATATTCTTCTTTTTATTTTCACTTGGAGTGATTTTTAATATTACCGGCCTGGAATTTACCCCATTGCGTACAGACACAAGGGGACGGTTCTGCTGTGTCAATAGCTAAGCCTTGCGCAAAATGGGAATGGCAAACCGGTTATTCTATATTCCTCCGGTTTCCTGGCTATGGACGCCTTGATTGGCTCTTACTTCGCCTGCCCATGATAATTTTATCGCATTCTTTGTAAAAATATCCTGCCGACCGACTCCTCATACATCCATGCCACTTACGCGGTACCATCAGAGTTGAAACATCCTCCAGCTTATATCTCATTATATCAATATCCGAATATCTTCGAAAATTAAAAGAACGTTAACCAATTATTCAAATAATTCAACTGCCACGCTTTCACCTCCTCTCATTTTTGTAAAAAAGGACAAATCTTCACCTGTTAAGACTTGTCCCTTGTTTATATGCAAATAATATTCGAACTGTAAACTAAGAATTTTTGTTCTTCTAAAAATATCTATGTGAAGAGTATTTGAATTAGGTATTATTGGTTTTACCAAGAATACTATATCTTTTAATAATCCAAGCAGTAAAACCGCCAAAAACTATATGCGGGAAGAATAATAATAAATTTGGCAATGGTGTCAAAAGGCTTGCTCTGGTAATATCAAGAGCCATAAAAGCACCATAACAAATCAAATATATAAAAGCTCCAAATGCTACACCTTTAATCACAGCATAATCAATACCTGTTTTTTTCAACAATAAATAAATTGCAAATCCAATAACAGCAGCCATTGTGTAATCAGCTATAAAACCTGTTGCTAAGGAAACCGGGCTATCAATAAAATCTACTGGAACAAAATACCCTGCTGCAATGTGAATGAAAGTATATTTCAAATAACCTAAATAATGAAAAGTCCATGCTAATACAGTTTTAGGAATATTACCAATTATCCCAGCTATTATACCAATAACAACAGAATCTTTAATAATGATAGGTAAATCTTTAACATGTCTGGATTTTAAGGCTGGACTAAGTTCGGAGGCATGTTCATAATGATTAATAACTTTATACTTTCTAGTTATGTCATTAGCCTTTTTTTTGCGGCGAAAAGGAAAAATAATATACTCACCTCCTTTGAGCGGCTGCTTTATCTATTATTTACTTTCGATTTTAATATTATGAGCAGACACAAGAGAACCGTCCCCTTGTGTTTCTTTTGCCTGTTTTATTATGTTTGCGATACATAAAGCGGTTGCTGGTGCGGCCAACCTTTAGCTTTGCCGTATTTTATCAACTTATCGTTGATATCCAGCTCAACTGAAAAGAAATCGCTAAACAGCTGACGTAATGAGTCGTTTTGTGTGCTCTCGACAATCGCTCGCAGGTGAAGGTCCACCGCTTCCTGGATACCCCTATAAATTGTGCGGTAGGTAAAAACATCTTCTATGGTTTCAGGGTCGGCGGGAGTTTTGACCGATACCGGAGGCCTTTTGGGCAACGGTACTTCCATTTCCAGCATTATTTTTTCCAGCCTTTTCACTTGCGCTTCAAGTGTGTGCAAACCGGCTTTTAATATCGCCGCATATTCGGGGTCGTGGGCGAACGAGGCAAAAAACTTGGTAAGTTGGATTTGGTCGTACCTTAAAGTTATATGCTCCACCAGGTGGTAAGCTTCGGCAACATCCAATTTCTCTTTTCCCACCGCCCTGGCTGTTTTGTATGTCGGTGCAATATCAAGCCATTCTTTTATTTTACCGTACTTAACCAGCAATTCAAAAATATCCAGCTGGGCCGTCAAGAAGCTTCTAAAAATACTTCTTAACCTGTCATTGGTGGTTGTGGTACGCACGGTGCGGCTCAGATGAAATAAATCATTGCGTACAAATTCATAAATTCTTACGAAAATAAAGCCGTCGGAGAGTGCTTCCACCGGTTGGGATGTTTTAACGTCCACGGGCGGCCTTTCCATCATTTTTACCTCAAAGGATTCAACATCATTTTCAGACTGGGCCATTTGACGTTGGTATTCCTCCATTACCTGATCCACCACGATCTGAAGATCCCGGTCATGAATAAAGTTTCTTAAGATCTGTATGGCTTCCACATTCTTGTACCTGGTCTGTAGTAAAGACCAAAGGTTGAAAACCTCTTGCAGATTGAGTTTTAGTTTATCCTGGGGGTTTCTTTTGAAGATTGGTAAATCAATTTTGTTTAGGATAGTTAGCTCCATAATATCTCCCCATTTTTTTTAATTATAGTTTTCGATAAATTATAGCTTTTCCAACCTTTGAGTTTTCTATTTATGATTACAATAAGCCAGTTGGTCCTATCCCAAAAACCATTGGACTCCCTCTCTCTTTATGGTATTTTTTCTCGCTTTAGTGACACAAGGGGACGGTTCTTCTGTGTCAAAATATGTGCTTAAGTGAAATTAAATACTCCCTTCCGGCAAGAATTAACAAATAAATTTATGTCGGAAAGGAGTATTTTTATGAGTACTCAATGTCCAGATAACGGCGTAAACACACAGATCCGGTAACCTATGAGAGTGTATCTTATGGTGTTATCGGATTCTTCTTTTAGAAGATTGTTGCTTGAAGTCATTGAGACATAACACTTGCTATGATAAAATATGCTATATTACGACAACTTTTGCAATACAGAAAATGTGCTGCCAACTCTTCATGAACGATTGTATGGCCACAATAATTAACAAATACTGTCAATGAAGAATTGCAACCCAACAATAATATTTTTACAAAGTACAACAGATTCTAACATGTAATGATATTTCACTTGTCTGTCTGTGGATATTTATTTATTGTGAAAGGCTGAAATGCTAATGGCTAAAGTTAAAGTTGAGAACCTGGTCAAAATTTTCGGCGAGCATCCAAATCGCGCTTTGAAGATGTTACAAGAGGGGAAAAGTAAAGAGGAGATACTGGAGGCTACCAAAAATACCGTTGGTGTCTATAATGTGTCGTTTCAAGTTGAAGCAGGGGAAATCTTCGTTTTAATGGGCTTATCCGGCAGCGGTAAATCTACTTTGCTCCGCTGCATAAACCGGCTTATTAAACCAACCAGCGGCAAGGTATTTATTGATGACGAAGAAATAACGGGTATTGATGAAAATAAGCTCAGGGAAATACGGCGCCAAAAACTAGGTATGGTTTTTCAGCGTTTTGCTCTATTCCCGCACCGCACCGTTGTGGATAATGTGGCCTTTGGGCTGGAGATTCAGGGATTAAGTAAAGAGGAACGCCTGGCTAAAGCCAACCAAGTACTAGAGGCTGTAGGGCTGAAAGAGTGGGAAAATAGCATGCCCAATCAGCTCAGCGGAGGCATGCAACAAAGAGTGGGATTAGCCCGGGCGCTGGCCAGCGATCCCGATATCCTATTGATGGACGAAGCCTTCAGTGCCCTTGACCCGCTGATTAGAAAAGGAATGCAGGATGAATTGCTTTCATTGCAAGCAACATTGAATAAAACCATTATCTTTGTTACCCACGATTTAGACGAGGCGCTGAAAATAGGTGACCGTATTGCGCTGATGAAAGATGGTGCTATCATCCAAATTGGTACCCCGGAAGAAATCCTTACTAACCCGGCCAACGAATATGTGGAAAAATTTGTCGAGGACGTGGACATGTCTAAAGTGCTCACTGCCGAAGGCGTAATGAAAAAGTCTGAAACTGTGATTACCCCCAAAGACGGACCCCGCACCGCCATGCGCAGAATGCGAGAAAACGGTATATCCAGCATATTTATGGTTAGCAAGGACAGGCGGCTGATCGGACTGGTTATGGCGGAAGATGCCCTCAAGGCAGCTGAAGAATATAAAACAACTTTGGATGAAGTCCTTTTAAAGGATACCCCCCGGGTTGCCCCCGACACCCCGCTGGCGGAACTACTTCCACTGGTAGCTGAAGCCAAATACCCCATCGCAGTGGTTGACGAACAAAACTACCTGCAGGGCATTATTGTGCGGGGTTCTGTATTGTCCGGTATGATACGAAAGGGGGAAAATAAAACGGATGCTTCCTAAAATAACGATTGGAGAATGGGTAGATGTGCTGGTGGTATGGGCCACCGATAACCTTACATCATTATTTGATGCTATTGTGGTAGTCATACAATTCATCGTGGGCAATCTGGCTTGGGCACTAACTGCCCCTTCCCCCTGGGTGATTATTATTTTATCAATACCACTGGTATTGTTTCTGACCAATTGGAAGACCGCCATCGGCACATCTCTTGGCTTATTGCTCATATATGATTTAAGAATCTGGGAACCTTCTATGAACACCCTGGCTATGGTTATAGCCGCCACCATTGTGGCGTTACTTGTAGGTATACCGCTCGGTATTTTATCGGCTCGCAGCGATAATGCACATAAAATTATTATGCCGGTGCTTGATTTCATGCAAACCATGCCTCCCTTTGTTTATCTAATTCCGGCAGTGCTATTTTTTGGAACAGGTGCGGTGCCGGGGCTGATTGCTACAGTGATATTTGCCATGCCACCGGCAATCCGGCTGACTGGTTTGGGCATCCGGCAAGTACCCGTGGAACTGATAGAAGCCGCGGAAGCATTCGGCTCCACTCAATATCAGAAATTAGTCAAAGTACAGCTTCCCGTGGCCATACCTACCATCATGGCCGGCATCAATCAATGCATTATGCTGGCTCTTTCAATGGTGGTTATTGCTGCCATGATTGGTGCCGGCGGCCTGGGTTCGGAAGTACTTCGCGGTATTCAGCGTTTAGATATACCCGTGGGCTTTGAAGGGGGGCTGGCTATTGTGATTATTGCTATCATACTGGATCGGATTACCCAGGGTTTGGGCAAGAGGGATAACAATTAATTGGTATTAAGTACATGATATGAAATATAGCCAATTGCATTTAATTAAAAGGAGGAGATATAAAAATGCGCAGGTTATTCAAAGTATTACCATTGGCAGCAGTGTTAGTACTGCTGACTGCCGTATTGTTTGGCTGTGGTGGCGGAGGCAGCGATGGACAAGGTAAAATCGTCGGTATTGAGCCTGGAGCAGGAGTTATGAGTACCACGGAAGCGGCTATTAAAGAGTACGGGTTAGAATATCGGCTGCAGGACAGCAGCAGTGCGGCCATGACGGCGTCCCTCAAAAGAGCCATTGATAAAGAGGAATGGATAGTGGTAACCGGATGGACACCACACTGGAAGTTTGCCCAGTGGGATCTTAAATACCTGGATGATCCCAAAGATGTTTACGGCGGTGCAGAGGAAATAGTCACCATCACACGCTTAGGTTTAAAAGAAGACATGCCGGAAGTCTATGAGTTTTTAGATAAGTTTAATTGGACACCTGCAGACATGGAAGCTGTTATGCTGAATATCCAGGATGACATGACCCCCGATGAGGCAGCCGGCAAATGGATTCAGGATAACCAGGACAAAGTTAATGAATGGTTACCTGAACAAGAGGCCGCCGAAAAAGGCAAAGTAACCCTGGGCTACGTTGAATGGGACTCTGAAATTGCCAGCACCCATGTAGTGAAAAATGTTTTAGAAAACATGGGCTATGAAGTCGAAACGGTTGCCGTAGACGCCGGGATTATGTGGACAGGTATTGCCAACGGCGATTTTGACGCTATTGTTTCAGCCTGGCTGCCTTTAACTCATGGTGATTATTATGACAAAGTAAAAGATGATGTGGATAACCTGGGGGCTAACCTGAAAGGAGCTAAAATTGGCCTAGTAGTGCCGACTTACGTAACCATAGATTCTATAGAAGAAATGAACGATGTAAAGGACAAGTTTCAATAAGCATTAAAAAGGCGGCTTTCATGCCGCCTTTTTAGATACAAGGTTACAGTTCTCTTGTGTCACTAGCTAAGCCTGGCGCACAATGTGGAATAGCAAACCGGTTATCTGCATATTTGCAACGCAGACTTAATCCGTTATTTATTTACGCCCCCTTTCTCAAATTCAACCATGTCTTTCATTTGACACAATAGAACCGTCCCCTTGTGTTTTACATGCTAATACAGTTTTAGGAATATTACCAATTATCCCAGCTATTATACCAATAACAACAGAATCTTTAATAATGATAGGTAAATCTTTAACATGTCTGGATTTTAAGGCTGGACTAAGTTCGGAGGCATGTTCATAATGATTAATAACTTTATACTTTCTAGTTATGTCATTAGCCTTTTTTTTGCGGCGAAAAGGAAAAATAATATACTCACCTCCTTTGAGCGGGTGAACAATTATTTTTTTTGCGGACAGACCATGTCCGGCAGAGAGCAGCAATTGAGTAAAAAAGAAAATATTTAAGCTAACTTAAACAAGAAAAAGACAGTTAATAAACCAACAATGAAGTGTAATAATAATTCCCATAATGCAGCCTTTGGACTAATGTACTAATGTTATATTGTTTTTTTACCCAAAATTTAGCTGTCAAAGATTGATGTAAAATTAACCAATAAATTGCGCCCACACCCATGCCTACAAGGTATGGGGAAGTATTACCTGAGAAAATTATGGCTTGTCCAACAACAATGCCAAAAGTAGCACCCATTATGAGGTGTCCGATTAATCCAACTGCTCTTGCATCAAAGGTATGTAATTCTTCCTGGGGGAGCAATATTGAGGCGCAATAAATAATTATATCGTTTTCAATTTTTTTAAGATGCCAAAGTATGTGTTCAAATCTTCACTTCCCAATTAGATTGTTATATTATCATAAAATCCCCTGTTAAAAGAAAATAATACTATCGACTGTAAAGTCGTTACCGCTTTCCCCTCCATTGTTTATGGATGCATGATAAATTTATCATTTTCTACCCTGTTTTTCATTTGACGGGACCTGCTTTTCATCGGTTAAAACAATCAGTGTGTCGCCCCATCAGGCTGTCTGTGGCAGCAGCAAGATAAACAAAACATGTTATAATTAGTATTTTTATAAATAATGCTTATTGATGTTTTTCTAATTTTATGATATTTTAAATTGAGAAGCTTTATTCTCTTAGAAAGGAGCTAATTTTATGCCAGAAGAGTTTAAGCCAGGATGTCAAAGGCCAACTATTAAAAAGATGACCGTTGAAGCTGATGTGACTGGTGAACCAGCAGTGAAGGAGGTTAAAAAAACAATGATAAAAGTAGGAAAACCGGCCCCTGATTTTACAGCGGCAGCTTTTCTTAAGGGAAAATTTATGAATGTTAGCTTATCCGAATTTAAGGGGAAATGGGTAATATTATGTTTCTACCCGGGTGATTATACCTTCGTTTGAGCGA
>JAENYF010000071.1 GCA_016841905.1 Desulfoscipio geothermicus
TTGGGCTTGTCCCTGGGAGAGTAGGTCGTTGCCGGAATTAATTTTAAGCAACCCCCTGGTTTTGTGCCGGAGGGTTGTTGCTTTATGTGTAAATAAGCTTTACATTTGTAGTTAAAATTTTTATTATTATTTTAATTAACCTTGATAATCTTCTGATCTTAAAGAATTTAAAAAGAGGTGGATATTATGAAGAGGCTGGTTTTATTAGGTGTATTTACTGTTTTTTTTATGTTTGCTTCCACTGCCGTCGCATCAGAAATTGAAGTGTTTACCCAACCTGTGGTAAAAGGCGACTCGGTTAGCTCGCTGGGTACTGTTTTAATAAAAGTTACAGGAGGGGCGCTGCAGAATGGCGATATAGGATTATTTAGCCTCCCTGAAGACTTTAGGTTTTGCAATGGGGATGAATCTACAATGACCCAGGGTGACTGGGTAGAACAGCTCAGTAACGATGAAGTAATGGTGGGTAATGCAAAGAATTATGTTAAAATACCACGCAAGTATGGTGGCAACGAAAACGCTCTTTACGGTCAGGGGAATTTGTCAGTAACCCAGCTTGATGAAAATGAAATTATGATCAAAGTGAACACTACCCCAGCCATTTCAGAGGATAGCTATATTCTGCTGTACCTGGGTGCTATTTACATAGATGAAGATGTAGGTGAGATAATAATGTCAATGCGGGCACCGTCGGGTTCTGGGTTTCCGTTCCCTAGCACAGATAAGCTGGGCAGATCAGGGGGAGCAAAGGTAAAGGTAAATGCAGATACAGACCAAGGTGATGCTCAAAAAAACCAGGCTGATGGTGATAAAACTGCTCCAGCAGAAAAACCAGTAGCTGAAGAAGTTGAAACTATTGGAATAGATAATAAGATTATAAAACTAGCCATTGGCAGCCTGCAGGCTACTTTGAATGGTAGCACTGTTAGTCTGGACGCGGCGCCCTATATAAACGCCGGTGGTTTTACAATGGTACCGTTGCGTTTTATTGCTGAAGCGCTGGACGTCCGAGTGGAATGGTTACCAACCTTATCCCAGGTAAATATCTATGGGCAAAGTGACATACTAATGAATGTTGAAACAGGCGTAACTTACATTGATAGCAGTATTCATCAATTACCATGCCCACCGGAGGTTATAGCGCCAGGCAGGGTGTTTGTTCCGCTGCGTTTTGTAAGTGAGACTCAGGACGCTGAGGTAGACTACGAAAAAAATTACAAAGATATTACTATTAAAAGATAAGGTTTAAAAGGGACGGAGCTAATGAATTGTTCTATTTTGGATCGGCTTAGCATTACCGCTTATGTTGTAGACGCGCAGCTAAAGCTAATATACATTAACCAAACCGCTGCCAAGCGCCACAAGCAGGCAGGCGTGCTTATCGGCCAAAACATTTTGACTTGCCACAAAAGAGAGGCTTCGAGAGAAAAAATTAGGGAAATGGCTGATGAATTCGCTCGGGGGAGACGAGAACCGTATAATTATTCGTTTAAGAAGGGCGGCAAAGTGGTGCATAAAGTTATTTTGCCTTATTATGACGAGGGTGTTTTTGCAGGTTTAATTGAATTGATGTATTTTGTTTAATATAGATGCCTGCTTAGGTGAGGTATAAAATATGGGCCGGATACTGATGCTATAATCACCAGTATCCGACCATTAATTGTCTTTTTGCTTAAACACTTATATCCTTAATTGCTTCAACGATCATTTCTACACCAAGACCGCCGTGGAACCTCGGCTCGCCGTTAATAACAGTAAGGGGTAACTTAACGCGGTTTAATATCTTTTCAATCTCGGGATAGTTACTCATTTCATCCGTGCTGACGTCAACAAAACTTGTTTCCACATTGTCACCAAAAGCATACTGGAGTTTGCCCGCCAGTTCAAGCGCCTCATCCTTCATGGTTCTATCTGACCCACATCCAGTGGGATCTGATCCGCAACCGGAGTCAGAACATCAGCCGCCGCCGACGGATACCGGAGCGTCGATACCAAATACATGAACTTGTATCTTTTGCTCTGCCATAAGAATTACCTCCCTAAATTCATTTGACTATATAATAGCCAGTTCTGGTTTATGTCTTATATTTAGTATTATATTATTAATATTATATAATACTGGCGCAAAGTCAATATTTATTTTATAGTATTGTTTTTATAATAAATTTAATTAATGACACGAATATCTTATCTTAAGTTTGTTTTACGATATTCTTTTAAGACATTAAACGCCTTGAGGGTTATCCATTTGGCTTCTGTTTGATAGACATGGACAGCGAACTGAGGTAAAATTTACTCAGCATACAAAACAATCATGTAAGAGTTTTTGGCTTTTATCAAAAGAGAAAGAGAGTAGAAAATGTAATGAGCATCTACTGGAGCGAATTAGTCAGGGGATTGGCCCCCTATGTGCCCGGCGAACAGCCAAGTGATCGCCAATATATCAAGTTAAATACCAACGAAAATCCTTATCCGCCTTCGCCGGCTGTCCTGGAGGCTATTTGTGAGCACACCAACCAGGACCTGCGGCTTTACCCTGATCCCAATGGAGACATCCTAAAGGCGGCGGTTGCGGATTATTTTCAGGTGGAGAAAAATAACGTTTTTGTTGGCAATGGTTCTGATGAAGTGCTGGCCTTTGCTTTTATCTCTGTTTTTAAACAGGCCAAGCAGGTTCTTTACCCGGACATTAGCTATAGCTTCTACCCGGTTTACAGTAAATTTTTCGAGATTGAGGCGGTGACCGTGCCGTTAACTGCTGATTTTCAGATTGATTTGACAGATTACCCGGTGGATAATGGCGGGATCATTTTCTCCAACCCCAACGCGCCTACCGGCCGTATCTTGCCCCTGGAGCAAATTGAAGCCTTGCTGCAGCGGAATACCGCTTCAGTAGTGCTGGTGGACGAAGCCTATATCGATTTCGGTGGTGTAAGCTGCATCCCCTTAATAAAGAAATACCCCAACCTGCTGGTAGTACAGACTTTATCCAAGTCCAGGTCACTGGCCGGCCTGCGCATTGGTTATGCCGTTGGACCTGCAGAATTAATCAAGGGGCTGGAGAGGGCTAAGAATTGCTTTAACTCTTACACCCTTGACCGGTTGGCGCTTGTGGCAGGTGCCGCGGCTATGCGGGACCGGGATTATTTTGACACTACCTGCCGGGCGGTTATGGCCACCAGGGAATGGGTGGTCAGTGCACTTAAGCAGCTTGGCTTTGAGGTGGTGCCTTCGGCAGCAAATTTTATTTTTATTCGTCATCAGAACCGAATCGCGGAGGAGCTGTTTAGCGAACTGCGGCAAAGAGGAGTGCTGGTCCGCTATTTTAAACAGCCGCGCATTGACAACCACTTGCGGGTGACTATCGGCACTGACCAGGAGATGCAGGAACTAGTCGGACAGCTACAGACTATTTTAGCGGGGAAGTGAATGGTTGAGTCAAACATCAGTAGAATATAGTGGTAAGTAGTGCTCATTAAATTTGGAAACCTCTGACTAACGTGAAGTCATAAGGCAGGGGCTTTCCAGAGGAAACTGAACTGAACCTCTATCTTGTTTATTCATCGATGCTGATATGTATGGGTGGGATTAAAAGCCGATATGATTTTGAAAAGAGCCAAAATTATACTGAAATTTGCTTAGCTTCCATGCGTGCCCCTTTCAACATAAGGAATAGATAACTTTAATAATCCTACGAAGTTATTCTGCAAATGAAAGCTCCCTACGGCTCTGCTTTTGAGTTTGTGGCGTGGTGGGATTTGGTAGGTTGCTAGCTAAGGGGCAAACTGAACTTTTGTCGGCATTGCGGAAGCAGGCCTCTGAGCCCCGGTGGATATAAAGACGGCCACCCTGCTGATGCATCACTGTCCCGGTATACTGCCTAGCTAAACCCCAGGTATTACATCATGAGCCTGCGACCCGCAACCAGGCGATGGTTTTTCTGGGAACGGGTATGGCTACGCACTGCTTTACAAAGATATTGGAAGAACACATCTTTGCTTAAGCCAACTCCATTTGGACAAGGCTTATGGGTAATTAGCGCGGCTACCCAGGTAGTTTAGCATCCCGTCCTCTCTAAATATCCCGTCTTCGGATATCAAGCCGGTGATAAATTTAAATGGTATAGCTTCAAAGCCGGGTTCTATTTTATCCAGCCTGTGGTCCAATGAAAACTTTAATGAATCGCAGATTACATAAACAGGCACCGGGGGTTTGTGAGTAGCGGCTGTCTCAGCCAGTTTTAGGCTGGGGTAACCGTTCAGTACCGAACCGTCCTTAAACATGGTGTCAGCACCAAGCAAGACTAAATCCACCCCATCCAGCGAATCCGGCAAGATATCGTCAGGTATTACCCGGCAACTTAAGCCATCCGCTGCAAAGCGAAGCCGGGACTGTTCCCCATAACTAATAGCGCTTGCTTGAGACTTCATTACTCGCAGCAACATTGTTTTTCCTTGCAGTACAGCATTGTGGATGGCATCTACTAAAGTGGAACTATAACTGCAGGTGGCAATGGTTGTCCCGGTGTGAATAAAATTTGCGGCATTGATTATGCTTTGGTGTTTATTGGCAATGAAATCCTTTTCCAGTTGGTCCAGCGCTTTCATACAACAGGTTTGCAATTCGGGCAAGGTACTGCTTAACTCAACACAAGCTTGCAGCTGCTGCTGAAAACGGTGCACAGCATTATAAATAGTTGCCATTGTTGGCCTGCACTCTGCTAAGGCAGCAATGACCTCCTGCAGTTCCCTGGTGAATAGTTCCGGAGTAGCTGCTTGACTGGCTTTGACCGACTTAGCGAGTACCTGTAAAGCTTGAACAGCCAGTTCGCTGGCTCCACTAGTCCGGTTTGCGATAATAGCATCGATAGCGTTGAGGAGAGGCTTCATCATTTGACCTTCTCCCAGGCGGCGTACAAACCGGGTACCGTCTGATAAGAGGGAATTTGGGCCGGGTGAACCCAAAGATATTCAGTGTTTTCCCAGTCGAGCACGATTTTATCCTTATTTTTTATGT
Source organism: Desulfoscipio geothermicus (assembly GCA_016841905.1). Lineage (GTDB taxonomy): Bacteria > Bacillota > Desulfotomaculia > Desulfotomaculales > Desulfallaceae > Sporotomaculum > Sporotomaculum geothermicum_C. Next base: position 5,017 of record JAENYF010000071.1, read on the forward strand.
TAAACCGGAAAGGATGAACAAACCATTTTCTATCCAAGTTATCGTCAACAATTTGCAGTACCTCACCTTCTTTTAGTAAGGTAGCTTCATCTGAACCTAAACCAACCTCTTCCCGAATTTCCTGCCAGGCTTGTTCTTCGGCACTTACTTCAGGTTCGATAAAGCCACTAACCCCCGCCCAGCGTTGCTGGTAGGTGCCAACCTTGTTGCTTCTTTTCAAGATAAGCACCTGCCCATCATTTTCCAAAAAGCACGTAACCACATGACTTTCTTGCATCAATAGCACCTCTATCCTCTATTTTTGCAACATTATCGTTATAAATTTTTTATGGTTAAGGTATTATAACTATTGTCTGACAGGAGTGTCAATCAACCTAGCACATACATCTATTTATACTGTCAAAGAATATGACAAACAAACAGTGCCAATGCAAAAGAGGGGCAGTTTATGGTAAGATTAATTAACTAAGAGTGATGGAAATGTTGTATGTAACTTTTTATAATAAAATGCCGAGCAAATTTTTTCGAGCTGTACGGAAGGAAGTTTTTCTGGTTTACGTGAAAATTATTAATCAGGCTTAAAGATATATCAAAAGTCAAGTATTAGAGGATGGAGTGTTTAGATGAGCATATTTGAAATTGTTATGCTGTTATGTTTTGGAGCGGCCTGGCCATTTTCCATTTATAAATCCTATAAATCCCGGTCTATCGAGGGCAAAAGCTTGCTGTTTTTACTGGTAATTTTTACGGGATATGTGTCTGGCATCTTACACAAAATTTTCTTTTATTATGATAGCGTGATTTACCTTTATGCCTTTAATATGATTATGGTGGGAACTGATATTTTATTGTATTTCCGTAACCAGAGATTGAGAAATGCGGGTCAACTGCTAGGGGAGTAGAGCAAATCTATTAGTATGGCAAGAGGTACTTCGGGGGAAAGGGCTATCCTTTAATCCAATACTTGTTGACCAGCATAGATAGGAATGTGAGTTACAATGGAACAGTATATCTGAATTAAGTAATAAATTAGGAGAACCGTGTATAATGCATTTTATTTATTGATGTTCAGTCAATAAAGAAGATATGTTGAAAGTTGTGTCTTAAGTTCCCCAAGCTAACAGCTTGAGGAACTTAACATAATCAGCCATCAAACGGCTGATTAGAGGACGAAATGACATATGTTCAGTCTGGATGACAAAACCATGACACTGCAACTTTGCCGCAGGAAGGATTAAAAAATGCCTTTTCTGGGAATAAGTAATGGTTAAATTAGAGGCGAAGTGTTAGAATATTATTAACAAATCAAATATTTTGTAATTTATGCTGCCATCAAACATTAGATCACATGAATAATTAGATTAAGAAGAGGAGGATATTGTCGTTGATTCAAGAAAAAGAAAGCTTTAAAAAGGCTTATCTGGAAACTTTCAGCCGGGTGGAGAGCAATCCTTTGGAATTAGCGAACAACTGGGAGAAGTATCATGCCTTAGTAAGTTTAGTTAAGGAAATGATGAATAGCTATTGGGTCAACGCCGTGAAGGCAAATATTGAAAAAGATCAGAGACGTATCTATTATTTATCGATGGAATTTTTAATTGGTAAAATGCTTGCTTATAACCTGATGAACTTGGGCTTAGAAGACATTGTACGGGAAGGGTTGGCCGACTTAAATATCAATTATGATGAACTGCTCCTCCAAGAAGAAGAGGCCCCCTTGGGTAATGGCGGGTTAGGTAGGTTGGCTGCCTGCTATTTAGATTCCATGGCGCAGGAAAAGGAAGCAGGCTATGGTTTTGGTTTTGGGATCCGCTACAAATACGGTCTCTTTACCCAGAAAATGGTGGATGGCTGTCAGGTGGAGGTACCGGATCCCTGGCTGAGGGATGGTTATGTGTGGGCCACGCCCAAACCGGACCGGATGATTACGGTTAAATTCAAGGGCAATGTACGGACTGCAATGGATGGCAACCGAATTGTTTTTATTCATGAAAATTACGAGCCGGTATTGGCTGTTCCTCATGATATATTGTTCTTAGGTTATATGGATACGTCCAGGATCAACTATCTTAGATTGTATAGTGCCGAACCAGTGATGCAGGATTTTGACCTGTTGTCCTTTAACCAGGGCGAATTTGCTAAAGCAGCTGCTTACAGGGCAGAAGTGGAAGCCATCAGCAACATACTTTATCCTGAAGATCAAAACCTGGCCGGCAGGGAGTTGCGCTTGAAGCAGGAGTATTTTCTTTCTGCAGCCAGTGTTGGGGATAGCATTGCATATTATAAGATGATTTACGGGTCGCTGGATAAATTTGCTCAGCGGGTGGCCTTCCATATTAATGATACCCATCCTGCTGTCAGCATCCCTGAATTGATGCGCATCCTGATCGATGAGGAAGGAATGTCTTGGGAAGAAGCCTGGGAAATTACCGTAAACGTTTTCTCTTATACCAATCACACCATTTTACCGGAGGCCCTGGAGTGCTGGTCATTGGATCTATTTCGGGCTTTATTGCCCCGCATTTATATGATTATTGAAGAAATTGACCGGCGTTATCGACAGGATATCAGCAGCAGGTATCCAGGAAATGAACAATTGCTTCGGAAAACCGCTATAATTGCCGACGGCCAGATTAACATGGCCCATTTATCGGTAATTGGCTCATATTCGGTGAATGGGGTTTCTCGCATTCATTCCCAAATACTGAAGGAAAATATATTTGGCGCTTTCTACAAAATTACCCCGGAGAAATTCCATAATATTACCAACGGTGTAAGCCATAGACGTTTTCTGCATTATGCTAACCAGCCTTTATCCGATTTAATTTGCCAAGCCATCGGCGTGGAATGGATTAACCAGGCTAGTGAATTGGAGAAACTGCTATCTTTTAGTAACGAACAGGGTTTTCTGGAACAACTAGCCAAAGCGAAATACAAAAATAAAAAAAGGTTGGCCAAATATATTTTTGAGCAGCAAGGGGTGGCGATTGACTCGTCGTCAATGTTTGATATTCATGTCAAACGTTTGCATGGGTATAAAAGGCAATTACTCAACGCTTTAAAAATCATGGACCTTTATAACGCTATAAAAGAAGGGAAGACGATTAAACCCACTACCTTTATCTTTGGCGGGAAAGCTTCTTCGTCATATCAACGGGCCAAAGACGTTATTAAATTGATCAATTCCATTGCGCAAATTGTTAACAATGACAGTCAGGTGAATGATTATATGCGGGTGGTGTTCTTGGAGAATTTTAATGTCTCGCTGGGAGAAATCGTCTACCCGGCGGCAGATGTCAGCGAACAGATTTCCACTGCCAGTAAGGAGGCCTCCGGTACGGGGTGCATGAAATTTATGTTCAATGGAGCCATTACCTTGGGCAGTCGGGATGGGGCCAATTTGGAAATACACGAGGCTGTAGGGGATGAGAACTTTGCGCTGTTCGGGCTAACCGCTGCTCAGGTAATGGAACTTAGTGTAGCTGGTCGTTACAACCCCTGGGATGAGTATTCCAGCACACCACGCCTAAAAAGAGTGATAGACCAGCTGGTGGATGGGTTTTTACAAACTGCTTATGATTTTCATAACATTTATAATGGTCTCTTGTGGGAAAATGACCGTTTTTATGTATTGAAGGATTTTATCCCCTATACCGAGGCCTGGGAAGGACTAAATCAGAAATATGCCGATCAAGACCAATGGCTGCAAAGCTCATTGCGTAATATTGCTAAAGCCGGCATATTTTCTAGCGACCGGGCCATCAAGGAGTACCATCAACTAATCTGGAACCGCTAAGGACTTATAGTTTAATCATTGTGGCACCGATGTTAAGCAGTGCTCCACCTGATGCAAATCAGGGCTTAAATGCCTATGTTTGTACAATTGGCGTTGAAGATTATGATACAACGGAAGCTAAAATTATAAAAAATGGCGGCCGGGTTGCTATGTCCAAAAATGCTCTGCCTGGAATGGCATGGCAGGGATATTATTATGATGCCGAAGGCAATATATTTGGCATTCATCAACCAGATGTGCATGCTAAGTAGCGGGATATCATTTTTTGCTTTTGAGCCGCTACAGGACCGGAGTTTCGCTTGAAAAAGCTGACTCCGTTTTTTTGAGCTGATGTGTTTTACTGCATCCGATTAGTTTCCCGGCAGCATTATTAAGTGGTTTCCTTCTGGGTGGCATAGAACAATAGCGCTAGAGCTAGGCTGACCGCGCAAAAAATGAAGGCGAATTTAAAGCCGGAAGTGCTGATGAACTGGTCAACAACCGGAGCCTGGCCAATGATGTGCCCCAGAAGCTGCTGGTAGACGGCTCCGCCACTAAAAACAAAAATATTGACAAAACCGGCGCTGATCCCGAACATATAGACGTCGACATTTTCTTTGAGGTTGGACCAGAGGACCACCACTGAACCACAGGAAAAGCCATAGATGAACATGATCAGCTGGAGTAGGCACCAGGACATGGAATCTATCATCAGGATTAGCAGCAGCCATGTGATCAGGTTGATGATCACACCAATTATAATAACGGTTTTGGGGGATTTGATAATTCGGTCAGCTAGCAGGCCTGCTGCCGGGCCACCGACAATAAGCCCCGCCGGAATAAGCATCAGTAAATAACCGGCCTGGCTGCTGGTCATCTGGTAAACATTCAGCAGGTAAGGCCCAGCCCAAAGTCCTTGAAAGCCCATTTGGGTACCATAAAGCACAAAGAACAAGGTGGCAATGGTCCAAAAGTTATATTTCCTGACCAAAATGCCCAGGGTTTTACCTACTCCGGAGTGTGGGGAAGCAACCGCTTTAATATCCTCAATATCATCCGGATTAGCTCCTCCTAGGTCTGTCGGTTTGTTCCGCATCAGAGCATACAAGAGCAGAGCGATCAGCACCGTGACTGCGGCGCTGACCGTCAAGGCCCCGCGCCAGCCCATTTCAGTTATTAAAACTACCAGCGGAGCGGCCGAAACCATGGCACCGGAATTGCCGATAGCAGTAAAAAGCCCGGTATAAGTGGCAAATTCATTTTTATTAAACCAATCCGCCAGTAGCCGCATGCCGCAAACATATATGAAAGCAACCCCTATGCCCACTAGAAATCTGCTGACCATAGCTTGTTCAAAAGTGCTGCTGTTGACCAACAGAAAGGTGCCGGCACTGGCCAGCAGCATCGAGGCTGAGGTGGTTTTGCGGGCTCCCCAGCGGTCGGCCAAAATGCCCGCCGGCAGTTGACACATGGCATAGGCATAAAAGTACATAGAACTGAAAAGGCCCATCGCCGCTGTATCAACTTTAAAAGCAGTAATCAGCTCAGGAACCAGTACCGCAGTTGAGGTGCGGTGAAAATATACTAAAACATAGGCCATGGAGATTAGTATAAAAATTACATAGCGGTATGGGGTAATCGGCATTCAAGCGCTCCTATCGCGTTACTTGGTCATATCCATCGTGTTAAATTTCTTTGGATATGACACGGCATGATGAATCGGCTTTCCGTAATAGACTTGACTCTTGTTTTTCTTGCATAGACAGAATTTGCTTCTTCAACATAAGCAAAGACATGCAAATCAATATGCTTTCGCCATTCTTTGCTTTCTTCAAGTATAATTAAAGTTCACTTATTCTATTCTTTCCCACAATGATTATCTGAGTTAAAAAACTGTAATTGTGCCTTTTGTTCCTTTGCGGCTGGGAATAAAGTCTTCTCCGGACAGCAGGTAGAGCCCCTAGAGCGGGTTATCGAGCAGTCACTCAACCTTGAACAGGCCGGGGCTAATGCCATTTACCTGATGGCTAACGCTCAATATGACTTTCAGCACACTCTGGAGATGGGGCAGCAGGTTCGCCGGAATTTATCACGCGGCCTGCCTGGGCGAGCGAGGTAGCTGGCACGTTACCATGGTTGATATTATTTCCGGTTCCCTGGTTTTTGTTAACTTAGTGGGTAAGGCTTTAGATGCAAGATCACTAAATATACCACTCATCGATCATAACGCCTGAAGCATGAATTAATGTGACAGATATTTATTGGCTATTGACAAATTTGATAGATTATTCTTACAATAGACTTAACATATGCACAAGTACTTAATATATGGAGGCTATAAGCCTCCCAGACCTGGGAGAAGTGAAAAATTTTTATAAAAAAATAATTTTAGATATGACTGTGCAAGACTGGTTTATAATATGATTCACTAGCGTTGCATAAAAGTGGTTTTCCATTTTCAAGGTTATGTCTAAAATAG
>JAENYF010000072.1:0-5959 GCA_016841905.1 Desulfoscipio geothermicus
ATTTACAGATAATCATACACACACCCCGGTTACTTGATAAATCCCTGATAGCTTCTCATTAAAAGTTGCGATTCAATTTGCTTCATCGTGTCTAAAGCTACGCCAACGACGATTAATAGTGCAGTACCGCCAAAATAAATATTCGGTATTCGGGTAGCCAACAACACGAAGTTTGGTAAAATAGCAATTAATGCCAAAAACACAGCCCCGGCCAGGGTGATACGGTTCATAACTCTAGCAATGTATTCTGCTGTGGGCCGACCAGGCCTGATGCCAGGTATGAAACCACCGTACTTTTTGATATTTTCTGCCATGTCCACCGGGTTCATAATTACTGCAGTGTAAAAATAAGTAAAGCCAATAATCAGTAAAGCATAAATCAACGTATGTGCTGCTGAATTCCAACCAAAGTATTGAATATAAAATTCCGCTATGGCAGAACCCTGGAACCAGCGTGCAATTTGTTCAGGAAACATCATCAGTGAAGAAGCGAAAATTACAGGAATTACACCAGCTTGGTTCACCTTCAGCGGCAGGTGAGTTGTTTGCCCGCCGTAAACCCGGCGACCCACCACACGCTTGGCATATTGTACAGGAATACGCCTTTGGCCTTCTTGGACAGCTACTACTCCGGCAATAACTAGCGCACCGATAACAAATAGGATGAGCAAGCTCAATACATTAATTGTGCCGGCCTCAAACTGCAGGTACAAGTTTTGGATACCTGAAGGGAGGCGGCTAACTATACCGGCAAAGATCAACAATGAAATACCATTGCCAACACCACGCTCAGTAATTTGTTCGCCAAGCCACATCAGTAAAGTCGTACCAGCCGTTAGAGTAAACACTATGACAGCGTAGCTGAAGAAACCAGGGCTATGCAAAACTCCATATTTACCCATCATCACGCTCATGCCGACAGCCTGAAGAAAAGCGAGGATCACGGTAAAATACCGAGTATACTGCGAAATTTTCTTGCGTCCCTCTTCGCCTTCCTTGGCTAGACGCTCCAGATGTGGTATAACCACCGTGAGAAGCTGCATAATAATTGAAGCATTGATATAAGGGATAATACTCATTGCAAACACTGAAAAACTTTTAAAAGCGCCGCCTGATATAACATCAAAAAAACCTAATATTACACCGGCAGTATTAATTAGCTCGCGAAACGCATCAACATCCACCCCGGGAACTGGAATATGAGCCCCGACGCGAAATATAAAAATCATCGATAAAGTAAACAGTAACTTGGTACGCAGCTCACTGACTTTGAATGCACCTTTCAAGCCATCCAGCAGTGTTGCCACATTAAATCACCTCAGCCTTGCCGCCGGCAGCTTCAATCTTTTCCAGCGCCGACTTGCTAAATGCATGGGCTTTAATGGTTAGTGGTTTTTCCAGGTTGCCCTCGCCCAGGATTTTAACCCCATCCCGTATCTTTCTAATCACTCTGGCTTCGAGCAAAATTTCAGGGGTCACCTCGGTACCGTTTTCAAAGCGGTTTAATTTATCCAGGTTTACCGTAATGATCTCCTTTTTGAAAGGTGCATTAGTGAATCCCCGCTTGGGCATACGCCTTTGCAAGGGCATCTGACCGCCCTCAAAACCAGGTCTCACTCCACCGCCGCTACGGGCTTTTTGGCCTTTGTGCCCGCGACCGGCTGTTTTACCCAATCCGGATCCGATACCCTGACCTTTACGGGTAGGCTTACGCCGTGCTCCAGGGGTAGGTTTCAATTCATGCAGGTTCATTGTGCACCTCCTTTACACTTCCTCCACTTTAAGCAAATGGGAAACTTTATTAATTGCGCCCCTTATCTGGGGTGTATCTTCCTGGATAACAAAACGATTTGTTTTCTTAAGGCCCAGGGCGCGTACAGTTTTTCTTTGGGTCTCCGGTTTACCTATAACACTCCTGACCAGGGTAATCTTCAGCTTGGCCACAAAATACCCCCCTAACCCAACAGTTCTTCCAAAGATTTATTGCGCATGCGGGCAACTTGCTCTGGCGTTTTCAACATTTTAATAGCCTCAAAAGTGGCGCGCACCACATTATTGGCATTGTTAGAACCCAAAGACTTCGTCAAAACATCCTTCACACCAGCTAACTCCATAATAGCTCTGACAGGACCGCCCGCAATAACACCGGTTCCTGGTGCAGCAGGTTTTAATAACACTCTTCCCGCGCCAAATCGGCCAATAACTTCATGCGGAATTGTAGCCTCCGCAAAAGGTACATTAACCAGTTTCTTCTTGGCATCCTCAACAGCCTTGCGAATAGCTTCAGGCACTTCACTGGCTTTGCCCAACCCGGCGCCTACTGCGCCGTTACCGTCTCCGACAACTACCAGGGCCGAAAAGCTGAACCGCCTGCCGCCCTTGACCACTTTAGCCACTCGATTGATAAATACTACTTTTTCGGAAAACTCGGACTTGGGTGGTTCAAATCTTGACACCGTTTCCCCTCCTTTTTAACCGATACATCTTAAAACTCAAGACCGCCCTCTCTGGCACCATCGGCCAGAGCCTTAACCCGTCCATGGTAAACATAACCGGCTCGGTCAAACACCACTTGTTTGATCCCCTTTTCCAGAGCCCTGGTAGCAATGAGTTTGCCCACTGCCGCAGCCGCTTGCCGGTCACCTCCAGACATCGAACCTTTAATTTCGGGCGAAAGGGATGAGGCGGTCACCAGTGTTTCGCCACGCTCATCATTGATTATCTGGGCGTATATGTTATTGAGGCTGCGGTACACATTCAGCCTGGGACGCTGTTCGGTACCATTGACCTTGTTACGTACACGCAGTTGACGTTTCTTGCGCAGCGTATTACGGTCAGGTTTTTTAAACATGCCACTTCACTCCTTCCCCCGTTAACGTTTAGCCCCGGCTTTGCCCACTTTACGGCGGATATGTTCACCCTCATACTTGATACCTTTTCCTTTATAAGGCTCGGGCTCCCTAACCGACCGAATGTTGGCCGCTATAGCACCTACCATTTCTTTATCAATTCCCTTAACCGATATCTTGGTAGGAGCCGGCACTTCTATTTCTATCCCCGCGGGTGGAATTATTTCCACCGGGTGCGAGTAACCCACAGTTAATACCAGCTTACTGCCCTGCATGGTAGCACGGTACCCTACACCCACCAACTCTAAATTCTTTTGAAATCCGTTGGCAACGCCCTGTACCATATTATTTAACAGGGTACGTGTGAGACCATGTAGAGACTTGTGTAGCTTATTATCTGATGGTCTCTCCACTACCATAGTACGGTCATCTAAAAACTTAATTAGCATGTCCTGGTGGAATACTTTTTCCAGCTTCCCTTTAGGACCCTCGACCCGCACGGTGTTACCATCCAATGTAGCCGTAACCTTATCGGGAAGCGGTACCGGTTTTTTGCCGATTCTGCTCATGCCTTACACCTCCTATGCCCTGCTCTACCAGATGTAGCAGATAACCTCGCCACCGAGGCCTTCCTTACGGGCTTTTTTGTCGGTCATAATCCCCCGGGAGGTTGAAATAATGGCAATACCCAATCCTCCCAATACCTTGGGAATAGAATCTTTGCGAGCATATACACGCAACCCGGGTTTGGATATGCGTTTGAGACCAGTAATTACCCGATCTTTACCTGCACTGTACTTGAGGTAAACACGAATAACACCTTGTTTGCCATCCTCAATGTACTCATAATCCCGGATAAAACCTTCTTGCTTAAGAATCTCTGCAATAGATCGCTTCATTTTGGAAGCGGGTGCTTCAATCTTATCGTGAAAAACCATATTGCCGTTTCGGATACGTGTCAGGAAATCAGCAACAGGATCAGTCATCACCATCTAAGGAGTACCTCCTTCCTTTTACCAACTGGCCTTCCTCAGTCCAGGAATCTCACCTTTGTACGCTAATTCCCGGAAGCAAACTCGACAAATCCCGAACTTGCGCATATATGCATGAGGCCGGCCACATATATTACATCTGTTGTGCGCCCGCACCGTGAATTTGGGAGGGCGCTTGGACCTGGCTATCATCGACTTCTTAGCCACACATTTCCCTCCTTTTGTTACAAGCCAATAATATCGCTCTTAGGCAGCTTTAAACGGCATCCCGAGCAAACGGAGCAATTCCCGGGCTTCTTCGTCAGTCCTGGCACTGGTGACAAAAATAATATCCATGCCCCTGACCTTATCAATTTTATCGTAATCGATTTCCGGAAATATAAGTTGTTCCTTGACACCCATGCTATAGTTACCCCGCCCGTCAAACGACTTCGGGGATGTACCACGGAAGTCTCGCACGCGAGGCAACGCAATATTCATTAACCTGTCGACAAACTCGTACATCCGATCGCCCCGCAGTGTAACCTTACAACCTACGTTCATCCCGGCACGTAATTTAAAAGCAGCGATGGATTTTTTTGCCTTGGTGACCACTGGCCGCTGGCCTGTTATAATCATCAAATCGTTCACCGCAGCATCAATAACCTTACTATTCTGGATGGCTTCACCCACCCCCATATTAATAACTACCTTCTCCAGCCTGGGGACTTGCATGGGGTTATTATAGCCAAACCTTTCCATCATGGCCTTAACTACTTCATCTCTGAATTTATCCTTGAGCCTTGGCACACCTATACCCTCCTTCCGCCGGGTTAGCTGAGCACTTCCCCGCATTTCTTGCACTGGCGAACCTTTTTACCGTCTTCCAGTATTTTCTTACCCACTCGAGTGGGGCGATTACATTTACTGCAATACAACATGACATTTGAACTATGGATCGGGGCTTCCTTCTCCATAATACCACCTTGCGGCAAACTACGGGTAGGTTTGGTGTGGCGTTTTACCTTGTTAACACCTTCTACTACCACGCGGCTATTGGCTGGTTGCACCTCCAGCACCTTGCCTTTTTTACCGGCACTTTTACCACGAATCACTAATACTGTATCGCCTTTATGCACATGCACTTTGGGTTTGGTCATATCCGTTGCACCTCCTGTAGCGGCATCTACTACAATACTTCCGGGGCCAGGGAGACAATTTTCATATAATCGTGCTCTCTTAATTCCCGGGCCACGGGCCCAAAAATTCGGGTGCCACGCGGAGTTCCGTCATCTTTAATGATTACCGCAGCGTTTTCATCAAATTTAATGTAAGAACCATCGGGACGTCGGACTTCTTTTTTGGTTCGGACTATAACCGCCTGAACTACATCCCCTTTCTTAACAACGCCGCCTGGTGTGGCTTCCTTGACGGAGGCAACCACCACATCGCCCAAGCTGGCATATCGGCGCAAGGACCCCCCCAACACGCGTATACACATCAGCTTACGGGCACCAGTATTATCTGCCGCTCTAAGCATTGTTTGTACTTGAATCACCGTATTAGCCTCCTTTGCACAATAACCCCGGCGGGCTACCGGCGGCTATAACTGCTCTGTCTTGCGTAATATTTGCACCACACGCCATCGTTTATCCTTGGACAATGGCCTGGTTTCCATTATCTTGACCTTGTCGCCAATATTACATATATTTTCTTCATCGTGGACCTTATACTTTTTTGTTTGTCTTATAGTCCGACTATAAAGTGGATGTCTTACTAATGATTCCACAGCCACTACAGCTGTTTTATCCATTTTATTACTTACTACCACGCCTGTTTTAGTTTTGCGCAAGTTGCGCTCCGTCAACATGGCTACCCCCTTCCTGCATCGGGATAATAAGTTTTTTCTAGGCCCGCTTGATACCAATTTCCCTTTCCCGAATGACAGTTTTAACGCGGGCAATATTCCTACGAACTTCCTTGATACGCATAGCGTTATCCAGTTGTCCAGTAGCCAATTGAAAGCGTAACCGGAACAACTCATCCTTGGTATCGTTCATTTTCTTTTGTAATTCCTCAACAGTCATATCACGCAGTTCCTTAGCTTTCACTTGCCTCACCTACTTCCCCACGTCTTAC
>JAENYF010000072.1:6059-10513 GCA_016841905.1 Desulfoscipio geothermicus
TCCGCGGCGCTGCTTGCGGTATTTTACCCTTTTTGGCATGAGCATAAAGCCTATTCGCCTCCTTTACCGGCAGTGGTTCTTCTACCTTCCGGCAAAACTTCTCCTTTATATATCCAAACCTTAATACCGATTTTTCCATAAGTTGTATTTGCTTCAGCAAATCCATAGTCAATATCAGCCCGCAATGTATGCAAAGGAACTTTGCCTTCACTGTACCACTCGGTGCGAGCAATTTCAGCCCCAGCTAAACGACCGCTGCATGAAATCTTGATCCCCTTAGCGCCCATCTTCATAGCCCTGCCGACGCTTTGCTTCATAGCCCGACGGAAAGCAATTCTTCTTTCTAATTGCGAAGCCACGTTTTCAGCCAATAGCTGGGCATCGATTTCAGGTACTTTCACTTCAACTATATTGATATTGACATGCTTACCGGTCATTTGTTCCAGCTGTTTGCGTAAACTTTCTACCTCGGTACCGCCCCGGCCGATAACAATACCGGGCTTGGCTGTATGAATAGATAATTTTATTTTATTAGCAGCCCGCTCAATCTGAATGCGGGCAATGCCTGCGGCAAACAATTTTTTCTTAACAAATTTGCGGATATTATAATCCTCTAGCAAAAGAGTGGAAAAGTTTTTCTTATCTGCATACCATTTACCTTCCCAATCTTTAATAATGCCAATGCGCAACCCTACGGGATTTACCTTCTGCCCCACACTAACCCTCCTTTTTTTCTTTTACTACCACAGTAATGTGGCTGGTACGGTGACGCAGCACATCCGCACGCCCCATAGCCCGGGGCTGCCACCGTTTCAAGGTGGGTCCTTGATCTACATAACAAGCGGCCACATACAGGTTATCCTTATTCATTTCATAATTATGCTCGGCGTTGGCGGCGGCTGATTTAACCACCTTAGATACTGGTACAGATGCCCGCTTAGGTGTGAATTTTAATATTGCCAGCGCTTCTTGCACATCCTTACCCCTGATAATGTCAATAACCTGACGCACTTTACGTGGGGAGATGCGAATATATTTCGCAACCGCTTTTGCTTCTTCCATGGTTGTTATACCCCCTTTACACGTTTACTTCAAGGACGTTGACCTTTCAGTATGAGAACCGTGTCCTCTGAAAAGCCTCGTGGGGGCGAACTCGCCTAATTTATGTCCAACCATATCCTCGGTAACATATACGGGAACATGTTTTCTGCCATCATGCACTGCGAGAGTATGCCCGATCATATCCGGAAAAATGGTGGAACGGCGGGACCATGTTTTAATGACCCTTTTATCGCCCTTATCATTCATCTCTTGGATTTTATTAAGGAGCTTTTCGTCACAATACGGGCCTTTTTTTAGAGAGCGACCCATCGGCTAGCCTCCTTCCTGCAGCTGTACATTATCTTATTTTTTACCACGCCGCTTAACAATTAAACGATCACTGGACTTTTTCTTCCGTGTGCGTGCACCCAGAGCCGGTTTCCCCCAGGGAGTTACCGGGTTTCTGCCAACGGGTGAACGGCCTTCACCACCACCATGCGGGTGGTCCACCGGGTTCATTACCACGCCGCGCACTGTTGGGCGTTTACCAAGCCAGCGGGTGCGACCGGCTTTACCAACAGATATATTCTCGTGATCCACATTACCAACCTGGCCAATCGTAGCCCGGCAATCTTGTAAAATCAAACGCATTTCTCCAGAGGGCATGCGCACATGTGCGTATTTACCCTCTTTGGCCATTAGCTGCGCAGACGTGCCGGCAGATCTAACCAATTGACCGCCACCCTTGGGGTGCAGCTCAAGATTATGAATCATTGTACCCACTGGAATATTACGCAAAGCCAGGGCATTGCCCACTTTGATATCAGCTTCGGGACCTGATTCAACCTTTTGGCCTACCTGCAGGCCCACAGGAGCAAGAATATAACGTTTCTCACCATCAGCGTAATGCAGCAGGGCAATACGTGCCGAACGGTTAGGGTCATACTCAATCGTGGCTACCTTAGCTGGTATACCGTCCTTATCCCGTTTAAAATCAATTATCCGATATGCCCTTTTATGTCCACCGCCACGGTGACGCACAGTTATTCTGCCATTGGCATTTCTGCCGGCTTTGCTATTAAGCGGTTCCAGCAGGGACTTTTCCGGTTCGCTGGCAGTTATTTCCTCAAAGGTTGAAACTGTAACAAACCTTCGACCCGGCGATGTGGGTTTGAATTTTTTAATCCCCACCTAGTTTCCCTCCTTATCGCGCTCCCGCGCCCTTGCCTGGACAGCGAGAGAGTCATTTCACTAAACACCCTCAAAGAGCTGAATTTTTCCTTCTTTAAGAGTAACAATGGCTTTTTTACGATCGGGTGTCTTGCCCCAGCGGTTACGAACCCGCTTCAATTTGCCCTTGACCCGCATAGTACGCACTTTGTCAACTTTAACATTAAATAATTCTTCCACGGCTTTACGGATCTCAATCTTGTTGGAACCCATATCCACGATAAAGGTGTACTTGTTTTCTTCCACCAAACCCATACTTTTTTCGGTAACTACTGGCTTCTTAATAATATCGCGAGGGTTTTTCATTAAACAAACACCTCCTCAACCCTGGCCACCGCGTCTTTGGTAATGACCAGTGTTTTATGCGCCAGTAAATCGTAAACATTCAGACCCGGAACACTTAATTGCTTAATGCCCGGAATGTTGCGAGCCGACTTATAAACCATGTCATCTCTCTGGGCAGTTACTACTAAAGCTTTGTTATCAACTTTGAGGTTACTAAGTATTTTTACCATATCCTTGGTTTTGGGCACATCGAGCTTTAACTCTTCCAATACAACTATGGTGCCACCCTCAACTTTGGACGACAGTGCCGATTTCATAGCCAGCCTGCGGACCTTTTTAGGAATCCGGTAGCTATAATTACGCGGGTGTGGCCCAAATACAGTGCCGCCGCCGCGCCAGATGGGTGAACGGCTCGACCCGGCCCGAGCGCGGCCGGTACCTTTTTGGCGATAAGGCTTGCGGCCACCACCGCTGACCTCGGCTCTCGTTTTGGTATCGTGGGTACCCTGCCGTCTTCCGGCTAACTGCATGGTTACAACATCATGCAGCGCTTGCTCGTGAACCGCAATACCAAAAATATCTTCTTTTAAGTCGATTTCCCCGACCTGGTCACCGTTCATATTATACATGGCAACTCTGGGCATGAATGACTTCCTCCTTTCGCTGCGCGCCGTTACCTGGCTTTAACGGATTGCTTGACCATAACCAAGCCACCACGCGGGCCTGGAATGGCTCCCTTTATAGCCAGCAGGTTTTGCCCGGCGTCCACCCGGACAACCTCTAAATTCTGTATGGTCACCCGTTCAGCGCCATAGTGCCCCGGCAGTTTTCTGCCTTTGAACACTCGGGCCGGTCCTTTAGCCCCCAGCGAACCGGGACCCCGGTGATACTTGGAACCGTGAGCCATTGGGCCACGGTGGAAGCCATGGCGTTTGATACCACCCGAGAAACCACGTCCTTTGGTGGTACCCACAACGTCAACTTTTTCACCGGGTGCAAAAATATCCGCCTTGATTTCCTGCCCTACTTCATAGGCATCAATGTCATCAACGCGCATTTCCCGCAGGTAACGCTTGGGCTTGATACCCGCCTTTTCATAATGGCCCTTCATTGGCTTGTTAAACAAATTTTCCCGTTTATCACCAAACCCTACTTGAATGGCATTATAGCCGTCATGTTCAACGGTTTTCTTTTGCGCAATCATACAGGGTCCGGCTTCAATAACGGTTACCGGCACGGCGATACCTTGTTCTGTAAATACCTGGGTCATACCAACCTTCTTACCCAATATTGCGTTGGGCATTGCTCCATGCACCTCCCGAGCCTGCTCGAAGTACATTGCTTCATAGGCTTTTCGATGCCGTCAGCGGTTCAGCGTACAAAGTCAATGTCAATGTAACCATACCTCGCTGAACTTGACCTTCGAGACTGCTATCTGTTATTTTCTTATCTTGCTTACAGTTTAATTTCAATATCCACACCGGCGGGCAGGTCAAGACGCATCAACGCATCCACCGTTTTAGGTGTGGGCTCCATGATATCAATCAGCCGCTTATGAGTTCTCATTTCAAATTGTTCCCGTGAGTCTTTGTTGACGTGCGGAGAACGTAAAATCGTATATATATTTTTTTCCGTGGGCAAGGGCACAGGGCCTGCCACATTAGCGCCGGTCCGCCGAGCGGTTTCAACAATTTTCTGGGCCGATTGGTCCAGCATATGATGATCATACGCCTTAAGCCGGATACGGATCTTTTGACTTTTCATGCACTGACCTCCTTTCGCCTAAAAGAAGAGCGTCAACAATTATTCGTTAATACCGGTAACCACACCAGCACCCACGGTACGACCACCTTCACGAATGGCGAAGCGCAATCCTTCTTCTAGAGCAATTGGAGTGA
>JAENYF010000073.1 GCA_016841905.1 Desulfoscipio geothermicus
CATTGCGTTCGCAACGCAGGGGTCGGGGGTTCGAATCCCCTCTCGTCCACCAAAAGGCCAACAGGCCTTTATTTTTTTATCTTCATCATATCACAACTAGGGTTCTAAATCAGCTGACCTATTTTACCACTCGTTTTTTTGACAAATAGCGCATCCCCGCAAAATAAACATACGCTAACTCAATATCCCCAAATCCTTCAGTACTTCTGCTATTCTAACTCTCTCGTTTATTGCCATTAGTTTGCTTTCTTGCCAAATCTATCATATTATTTTAAAATGAACAAAAATACAAAGGGGGGTTTTTATGTACTGGGAAAATAAAGGGCCCAGTAACACAGCTGCGACAATTCAATCTGCACTGGACCGGGCTGAGGAATTAAATATCCAAAATATTGTGGTAGCTTCCAGCAGCGGGGAGACTGCCCGCAAGTTGATTGGTTGTGGTCGCCGGGTGATCTGTGTCACCTATCACGCGGGTTACAACACCCCCGGCAACAGGAGTATGAGCGAGGAAACGATGGCCGTGCTGCAACAGCATGATATCCGGGTACTGTGCACCACCCACCTGCTAGCGGGAGTGGACCGGGCTATCCGTAACAAATTCGGGGGCGTTTATCCGGCTGAGATCATGGCCCAGACCCTGCGCATGCTGGGCCAGGGGGTTAAGGTATGTGTTGAAATCAGCGGTATGGCCCTGGATGCCGGCTTGATTCCCTTTGGGGAAGAGATCGTGGCTATCGGCGGTTCCGCCAAAGGAGCCGATACCGCGGCCATTATTACACCTGCCCATTCTGACCATTTCTTTGACTCTAAAGTTAAGGAAATTATCTGCAAACCCAGGCATTTTTAGGAACAAGCAGTCAAAGGCAGTTGCAAAACAGACTACCTGGTTCGTTGTGCAGCTGCCTCTTTCTGTCCCCCAAGATAACCTGTTAGTGTCGAAATTATCGCCTGGCATAATGGTTTATATTGATGCCCCGGCGTTCAAGCCATTCGGCAACTAAGCCGGTAATTACCAGAGGCTTTTGGGATAGCTCGGCTGGATGCTGCGCTCCTGCTAGCATCATCACCCGGCGCAGGTCAGTAATAAACTCAGTGATAAATACAACCAGGCCTTCCGGTCCCTCTTGTATTAATACCCGCAGCAGTGGTCCCGCCATCGCCACCAGTGTAGCCCCGGCAGTTAGCGCCTTAGCAGCTTCTTCAGCGGTGCGCAGCCCGCCCGAAGCAACTATAGAAATCCCCGATCCGGCATTTAACGCCTCCAACAGACTGATTGCCGTAGGTAGCCCCCATTGTTCCAGTGAGATGTTGATTTCACCGGCGCGTTTGCCTTCGATGGCAGTAAAATTGGTACCTCCATAACCTCCGATATCCAGATAACGCACACCAGCCTTAGCCAAGGTAGCTACGGTCTCCATCGCCATGCCACAGCCTACTTCTTTGACTAGCACCGGCACCGGTAAATTATGCACCAGCTGTTTAATATTTGCCAGGCAACCTCTAAAGTTAGCTTCCCCCTCGCGCATCGTCAATTCCTGGCTTACATTAAGATAAAGCTGGATGCCATCGGCCTTAACCATATCAACAGCAGCCAAGGCTTCTTCCAGGGTACAAAAAGCGCTCAGATTGGCCAGCAGCAGACCCCTGGGATTTTCCTCCCGGGCGACAGTAAACGTATCGCGCACCATCGGGTTGTCCAGCGCCGCTCGCTGCGAACCCACGGCCATACCAATTCCCGTAGCGGCCGCCGCTCTAGCCAGCGCCCGGTTAATTACGTGCACCGCGACATGTCCTCCAGTTAGGGCATTAATCATTAGCGGGGCGCTTAATTGTTTACCCATGAAGCTGCAGGAAGTGTCCAGCTGGTCCCAGTTAAGTTCAGGCAGCGCGTTATGCACCAGCCGTAGGTCGGCAAAACCGGATTGTCCCAATACCTCAGGCATTTCCATGGCGTATTTAATATGTTCAAGCTTACGCGTTTGTCTAGTAATATGTTGCGCCTCCCAAAAATTTACCGGCCGGTCAAAATACATATTTTTACCTGTGGCAGAGATGGGAATGGCAAGTCCCAGTTTTCTAGCCACCGCCGCCGGACGCTACATCACCCGGTTATCAGCATTGAGCAGCCCCGCTGTTTTCGCCGCTGAACCAACGGCGATACCCAGTTCAACTACCCGTAAGGCACAAGACGGGTCTTCAAAATCCAGTCCCCGCCGGCTTGCCAATTGGGCGAATGTATCGTGACCGCACCGCAATTAAGGCTTCGCGGCTTGTTCTCCCGCAAAGCCACCAATAATACAGCATCAGAACGCCGAATGTTTTTCGCAAACCGATCTAAATTAATTTTTCCGGTTTGTTTGCCCGAATTTATCCATTTCATCGGCTAACCGAAGCAGGTCGTCTCCTACCAGCACCTGGATGTCCAAGTAATCCTGTCCCAAGCACTTGGCGCTGTCCTAGCGGCCAGCGCCAAGTGCTCAGCAACCGTCTGCATAATACCGGACAATTAATCACCTTCCTAATGACTGGAGCGGCATATTTTTATATCATACCACATGCTGGTCGGCACTGCACATACATTCGGACTTGGAAAAGGCTATAAATTAGTATCACAAATAAAATTATTTTTTTTTAAAAATTTATTTGAATGCAGCAGGAATTCTGAAGCTTATTCAGAATATTTTAAAATATATCTTGACAACAATCATTATTATTGAATATTATAATTTTGTCTGGTAAACAGCAGCGACCCATCAAGTCTGTCAAATATTTATAAACTAAGCGAAAAGCGGTGGTGTCAATGGCTAAAGAGATATTGACTAATAATGGACCGATAATAATTGAAGGTCCTGTTACTAAAGAGCATCTGGTTCCATTGGATGTAAACCGGAATTTAAACAACTTCAGGCATCCCAAGCGGCAAAAAGAGGCTATGATTTTGGTAGCCGGGCATCCTGCAGGATTAGTATATATTGCCCGCTCTGGTCAGGAAATAATCGGCTATGTTTTATTTCATCACCCCTACCAGTACAGTCGGTGGAGCAAGCACCCACGTATTCTTGAATTAGGAGCGATTGAGGTTAGCTCAGAATGGCAACAAAAGGGTATCGCCAAAGCATTATTACAGGAAGCGTTTAAAAATCCAGTATTAGAAGAATATGTACTAATAACCACCGAGTTTTATTGGCACTGGGATTTAAAAACCAGCACCCTGGGGGTATGGGAATACCAGAGTATGATCAAACGTCTTTATGGAGCAGTGGGCTTTAAGCGGCGGCATACAGATGACCCTGAAATTCTGGAACATTCCGCCAACATGCTGATGGTGCGCATTGGCAAAAATGTCAGCAAAAATCACATCGAAATGCTTAGCGAGCTAACTTACCAGAATTCCATTATCATGTAAATAATGGGTATTTATCCAAAGGCTTAATTAGTGCTTATGACTTGGTGAAATGGTAGCCTTTATCTTTTGCCCTTAAGTTAACCGAATATTCCTACAAAATATTGCTTGCTGCTCCGTGTATTCATTCGCCTTGATATTTATTTTACTTACATCAAAGTTCGGTCTTCCATCCCAGTACTGAAGATAATTTGCGATATATTAAACAGCTTCACAAATTTTACTCACCTACTGCTTTGCCCAATGTGCCACAAGAGCAGCTCAATTAAACTAGCTCATTTCACAAGACAATCAAAAAATGATTTGCGCAGCCATAAAAAGCCTGGCCTTCTGACCCGGCTTTTTTGACTTATTAATCAAGCAAAAAATGCACATACTATAGCTAAATAACAACTGTAAACAGGAGGTTAGAATTCATATGTTATCTACCACAAGCCTGGCGGATTTTTTGGTTAAAGCCAATGAAAGACTGCCCAAGGAGGCGGAGAGAGTGCTCCAAACCCTGTTAGACCAAGGCAACATGAATAAGGAGGATCTTTCGCTGACAGCCCGCGTCAAGAGGGCTGTACTGGATCATATTATTATGCAGTTATATGCTTTGGGGCTGGTTGAGATATCTACCGAAGGGAAAAGCAAAATATGCAGTGCCACTAACTTAGGTGACGAATTTATTAATTTAGTCAAAGCCGGATAAATTTCCGGCTTTTTCATTACCTGCCCGCCAAGCTTGCAAACATGTTATAATAACAGACAACAACATTATCTATATCGCAAGGAGCATAGCCATGGCGGGAAATATAGAAATACTGCAAAGCATTCCCTTATTTAGCCTGCTAGACAAACAACAGCTAGAAAAAGTAGAGAAATCAATTTTAGAGCGCAGCTATCAAAAAGGCCGGATTATTTTCATGGAAGGTGAGCTTGGAGAAGCGATATTTTTTATTAAGTCCGGTCGGGTGAAGGTAACCAAGCAGACCAAAGATGGCCGGGAGCACATCTTGCATTTTATTAACCCCGGGGAAGTATTTGCAGAAGTGATTCTATTTGATGAAGGCACCTACCCGGCCACCGCCGAGGTAGTCGAGGATTGCACGGTGGGCTTGATTAGAAACGCAGATATGGGGAAAATTGTCGGCAGTCACCCTGACATAGCTCTGGCTTTGCTTAAAATTATGGCCCGGCGACTACGCATCGCCCAAAACCAGCTGATCGAGCTGGCCTTAATGGATACCACCCGCCGCGCTGCCAGCATGCTGTTATTCCTGGCCGGTGAACAGGGTATTAAAACCGACCGGGGTATTGTAATTGACATTTCACTGACTAATCAGGACCTGGCCAGCCTCATTGGCACTTCACGTGAAACTGCCAATCGCATACTGAATGATTTCAAAAAGCAAAAGACTATCGATGTAAAAAAAGGCCAGGTTACCATACTGGATAAGTATAGATTGCAGTCCTGGATTTAAGCTGGCCAAGCTAGTCTTTGGTAATGATATTTATAAAATGATGGAGTATTAAGGCCGTCATGCCCCAAATAAAATAATTTTGATACTCGTAAATATAGGCGGGCAAAGACCAACGCTTAATCCAACCCCCCCGGTATTTTTCCGGCACCCGGTCGATGGGAAAATCAGGGCTGTAACGGGTTGCTACCTCTAAGCTGCTCACCTGCGGAGGGTTAGCCCATAGGAAGGATAAGGGCACCGTAAAAATTTTTTCCACTTCAGCCCGGTTGGGCTCAATACTCTCCGGTGACAATATTCGCCCCACAAAGGGATGTACCAGCACCCCGAAAGGAGTAATTAACGTGTCCAGCGCGCCAATGGGCACTATGTCTTCAATAGAGAGTCCTAGTTCCTCTGAGGCCTCCCGCAGAGCAGCAGAGCCCGGCCGGCTAAACTCGGTTTCCTCCACATGCCCGCCTGGAAAACAAATTTCACCTGGCTGCCTGTAAAGGTTAAGGGAGCGCACCTCAAACAGTAGATCTAAACCACTGGCACCCTGAACCAGCGGCAGCAATACCTCCGATACAAGGTAATGCTCCTTAATCATTAAATCCGATTTGCTGCTCTTTAATTTTTTGCTTATTTGGTCTTCGGTCATAAGCCATTCTCCCGATACGCAATGCTTCGTTTTTAAGTCACACATTTTACTTTACTGATTTATTTTTTTGTTGTCAATAGTTCTCAAGCACTCATTATACTGCCTCAAATCAGACAACTTACCTTAATATGCCAAACACATCACAGTGACTTGATTTGTTGATTGATTTTTACCGACCCCTTTATAGTAAGCTTTAGTTAACCGTGAGATTATGGGGAAAAAAAAGTGCGCAAACCAGTATGTACACCCTTTTCCTTGAGCAAAAATGACTTTCCTTAAGTTGTCTTTTCAGCCGCTCCATCTTGATTTATTACTTTCCCTACCAAACTAGTTTGCGCTTTTCTATATAGGCGCTCCGCCCTTGCTTGGCGTCAGCGGAACCATCAGTTCATTTTAGCAGCGTCAAAAATTTCGCCGCTCAAACCACTTCCATTGCATGGGGCATGGAGCATGGAGGTTAATTGCACTAACTCATAACCACCCCTCAGCTCTATACCATTAACAGCTGCCACAATAGGTTTTTCGTTTTCGTACATGTTAATAAAGAGACTGTCCAGAACCTCAATCATTTTGTTTACTTTATCAGTTGTGTGGTCAGCAACAATCTACACCAGCTGAAAAAGCTTTTCCTGCGGCATTTAAAAGGATTTTTAGTATTATTCATAATTCTTAACTTCGGTTTCGGGGAGCTAATTGCACTTAGATTATGCGAATAATATCTTTTTACTGCGCACATCGTAAAGTCCCGAGGGGGTCATTCTGATAAAGGGCACTCCGGTGTGGGCCATGAAATCCATAGTGATCAATGGCCCGGAGTGGGCGCCCCGCTCTATTAGGTACTCTTCAATTACCCTTTGTGCCCTATCCAAACTGCCCACGTCCTGGTCTGACATAATGCCGCCAATCACCATGGGGCATTCAGCTATTATAACACCACCATCCACAAGTACAAGTCCGCCGCCTATTTCCAGCAAACGGTTAAAGGCCAGTGCCATATCGGCATCATTATTGCCGATTACAAATGGTGCGTGGTGGTCATGTGAGGTACTGCTGGCCAGAGCTCCGATGGATGCCCCGTAACCTTTCACAAAGGCAGAGACAAGCCTATTTCGGCTTATGTGCACCATGCTAATCTTAAGTATATCTTCACCCTCATTAATGATTAGTCCGGACTTGACCGGTAAATCGGCATAGTCCAATTTAGTGATGGTACGGTTAACAGTTTTAACCACCGGCACCTGCTCATATTCCCCATCCGCTGCGGTAGCCTTAACGGCAAAATGCTCTGGGGTAGCCTTAAAGGTAGGAACCCGTCCAGGGCGCCAGTGTTCAATAGTAAGCTGGGGCAGGTTTAAGGGTAGTTCTTGGAGTAGCTTTCCGTTCACAGCTACTATCTCACCATTAACCATAACTTTTACCGGATCAGGCAACGTCGGGCTTTCTAAAAATAAGATATCGGCAAACCGCGAAGGTCCAATACCTCCAATTATTTGGTCAACCCTCATGTACTGGGCGGCATTTATAGTGGCCATTTGGATTGCCGTAACTGGAGGTATACCGTACTTGATCGCATCTTCAACTAGATATTTCATATAGCCCTTAGTCAAAATATCACTTGGGCTAAACCAGTCCGGGGTCATCATCAACCATCTGGTATCAAACTCCGGATCCAAGGTAATTACCTTGGAGAGTTTTTCCATATCGCTAAGAATAGAACCGTGTCTAAACATAGCGTGTACACCGAGATTAACTCGATGCTGTATATCTTCAGCGCAAATGGACTCATGGCAGGATGTAATTCCAACGTTGACCAGCGCATTTAGTGTATCCGGCGAGCAGCCCGCCCCGTGGCCTTCAATACGCTTTTTTATACCGCGCGCATAAGCAAGCTTACTTAAGAGAGTTTCATCAAGATCAAGAGCCCTGACCCAGGCCACGATCTCACTCACGGCAATTGCCCTGGGGTGATTGAGAAAGCTGGTGAACTCCTCCATAGTAAGGCATTCTTCGCCCTCGATGTCGGAAAGAATGGGATTTGCTGCACATACACAATAAAAGAATTTCAAAGGCAGGGGCTCAGTCATATCCATCATGCCCTGAACACCCTTCGCCCTTAAAGCACCCGTTATTGACGTGGTATCCGTCAAAATAGACGTTGTGCCATGAGGCAAAATCTCGTTGGTCAAAGCTATAGGGTTGGCGCCAAAATCGGTGTGCTCGTGGGGGCCAATATAGCCCGGTGCCAAATATAGACCCGTGGCATCTATAACTTCTGTTGCCTCACCCACCATGTTATTTGATGTACCAACATAAGCAATTCTACTACCCTTAATCGCCACATTAATCCCAGGCTGTATTTTACCTGTATAGACATTGATTAAATTGGCATTGGTGATGATTTTATCGGCGTGAACTTTGCCTAGGGGCACTTGAATTAAATGCTGATACTCTTCCATGTCCAGGTTATAGAAACCACCCTGAAAACTCATCATCAAGCACCTAATTTCTAAATAAATTATTAATATAACTTAGAAGAAACAGACCCCCGTAATAATCTAAACCGGGGGCCTGCTCCAATTTAAAACTTTACATTGCCAATAATATTATTCCGTGCTTATTCAAAGTCAGGTACTAACACGATTCTCTGAGTCAGTTTGCCAGAATGTGCATCTTCATACGCTTGTAAAATTTGACTCATAGGACGATATTCCACGAAAGGTTTAACCTGGATTTTGCCAGCCAAGACATAATCCATAACGTCCTTATAATACTTGGGCAGGCAGCCCCATGTCCCCATAATTTCAGCATCGAAGGCCATTAACTTAGAGAGCATGTATTCAACCTTCTGCATGCCATAGCCAACTACCATCATCCGACCGACAAAGGAAAGCAGATCCAGAGCAATTTCCTGACCGGCTTTGCTACCGGTGCACTCGAAGATCTTCCAGCCAGCAGACGGTAATTTATTTTCTTTGCAATAAGCCTTAAATTCACCTACAACCTCTTTATTGGTCTTATCCATTGTGCTGATGGCTTTGGTAGCGCCAAAGTTCAGAGAACGGTCTAATTTCTCTTGGTTTCTGGCGATAGCAATAACTTCTTTAGCACCCAGTACTTTACAAATCTGAGTCATGTAAACACCGATACCACCGGTAGCACCGGTAACGATGCACAAATCTCCTTCTTTTACTTCAGCCTTCATAGCTGCCTGATAAGGAGAAGTAACGGCATCTGCCACTACTGACAACATTTTTAATTCAAAGTCTCCACGATCTTCCACTATGGTAAGATCTTCGGCTGGTACGGGAATATGACTTGAGAAACCACCATAAATGCCCAAACTGTTACCAGGCATTTTTTGTTTTAAGCAGCGGTTGCCGCGGCCAGAAGCACAAATATCACAATTATTACAGGGCATTACAGCAGGAATAATAACTTCCTTGCCAACCAGGTTTTCAAAATCTTTACCGGCCTTAACAACTACGCCACTGATTTCGTGACCCAGTGTCAACGGTGGCTTTTGCACTGTAGGCACGCCATCATAAAAATAGCCCACGTCAGTATGACACACGCCACAGCCTGCTACTTCAACCAATACTTCGCCATCAGCCAATTCCGGCACAGGAATCTGGGTTTTTTCTAACTTGCCAGCTTCCACCATTTGCCAGGTATTTATCATGGTCGGTACTGCCATTTACGAAGACCTCCCTCAAATTTTAAATTACTTATTTATTCTGCCATACTGGGGTACGCTTTTCCATAAAAGCTTTTAAGCCTTCCTGGGCATCCGCAGTAGGCATTAATTCTTTCAGGTATATATCATCAATAGCTTTTAGTCCTTCAACAAAACCCTTGTTCAGACCAGCCTTAACGGCTTTTTTAGTGTATGCCAGCACCAGCGGGCTCATGGCCATAAACTTTTTGCAAAATTCCTGTACGCCTTCAGCAAAATTGTCAGCTGGTAAAACAGTGTTCACCAGGCCAAGCTTATCAGCCTCAGCAGCATTGATAACCTTTCCGCTTAAAAGCAATTCATAGGCATGGGGCAAAGATGCTAACCTGGGGAGCATGTAGGATGCCAAGGGTGGGAAAACACCGACAGCAATTTCCGGCTGTCCTAACTTTGCTTTTTCCGAAGCCACTACCATATCGGAGAAAAGCACTAGTTCGTAACCGCCACCCAAAGCAGCGCCATTAACAGCGCACACAATAGGCTTCTCGTTGTCGTTCATACTATGGAAGATACTATCAAAAACCGCAATCATTCTGTCTACTTTATCGGGTGTATGATCAGCAACGTCTACACCGGCTGAGAAGGCTTTACCAGCTGCATCTAACAGAATAATGTTTCCAGCTTGCCCTTTAGCCCACACAAACGCGTCAGCCAATTCCTCCATCATCGGAATAGTCAAAACATTAAGAGGCGGGCTGTCCAGGGTTATGGTAATTAATCCATCCGCGTTATTTGTTTTAATAAATTTATAACTCATACTATACCCCCATGTTCAATCGAAGACTAACTACGCTGCAAAAAAACAACTGTACAATAATAATAACAGGCGGAGAGGCTAAGCCCCGCCTCTCCACCTATATATTATTTTAGCAAATATTAAAGCATCTGCTTAAAGTTATATGATTATTTACGGGGCCCCAAAACTGCGTCAACCAGTTCCTGATCGAACGGATGTGCTTCAGCAAGCATCTGGCGATATTTAATGAAGTCAATGGTATCTTTACCGGTCAGTTTCTTGGTAGCGAAGGCGTTGAAGCCGAGGTAAGCTTCACTGCTCATGTTGGTGCCGAGCCAATGACGATATGCCAGTTTGTTCATATCCCAGAAGAATTTCTTCTTCTGTCTCATCATATCGATGGACATCTGTAAGCAGTTGGGGAACAGGTT
>JAENYF010000074.1 GCA_016841905.1 Desulfoscipio geothermicus
ATATTCGTCCCTACGATATGTTTTTAAGTGAAGTGGACCATGTGAAATACCCAAAAGTTACGCAAAAATATCGTTTTGAGCTGGTGCAGGAGCCGGAGCGCTGATGATGGAATCTTAAATCATCGGATCAGCCGGCCGCTGGATGCAGGAGGAAGATATATTTGTGAATCTTAAAAAAAGAGCTAAACAATTAAAAATAGATATTCCTGCTGTTTTCATAGCATTAAGGAAAAAAGAGACACCGACGATAGCAAAAATTGTTGCCGGTATAACAATTATATACGCTTTATCTCCAATTGACCTTATTCCAGATTTTATACCCGTGTTGGGTTATTTAGATGACGTAATTATATTGCCAGGTCTTATTGCTCTGACAGTACGATTGATTCCGCCTGATATGTTTGCGGAATGTCGTATTGATGCTGAAGGATTATGGGCGGACGGCAAACCCAAGAAATGGTATTTGACCTTGCCAATTGTAGCCATATGGTTGCTTGTGATTTATCTTATTATAAAGACAATATGGTTCTGATAATGAGCTGGGAGGAGATCAAATGGTAAATTTTATAGAGCAGATAAGGCAGGAACTTCTCGAAAACGCCGATGAGACGACAAAGCAAAGCGGCAAAAGATTCTTTAAGGAGGAAGTTAAACTTTACGGCGTTAAAACAGCATTAGTCACTAAAATATCAAAAAAGGCGTTTAAAACAATCAAAGACCTTCCTAAAAAAGGCATATTTGATTTATGTGAGCAGCTATGGAAGTCAGGAATGATGGAAGAGTCCTTTATTGCGTGCAACTGGTCGTATGAAGTGAATAAGCAGTATACCGAAGATGACTTTTTAGTATTTGAAAGATGGGTAAACGAATACGTAACAAACTGGGCATCATGCGATACCCTTTGCAACCATACCATAGGGACATTTCTGGAAATGTTTCCTTCGTACATAGAAAAACTTAAAGAGTGGACCCAATCTGAAAACAGATGGGTTAGGCGCGCATCCGCTGTATCGCTTATCATACCGGCGAAGAAGGGCCTTTTTAAAAATGATATATTCAAAATTGCAGACAAACTGTTATTAGACACCGATTACCTGGTTCAAAAAGGTTACGGCTGGATGCTGAAATCCACGTGTAATAATTATGAAGAGGACGTATATCAGTATGTTTTAAGCAAGAGAGAAATAATGCCTAGAACTGCATTAAGATATGCAATAGAAAAAATGCCGAAAGAAAAGAAACTGGAGGCAATGAAAAGGCCGCGGTGCGGCACAAAAATTAAAGTTACTTCTCCCTAATTTAATTAAAACATATGTTCGCATCTGTCACTGCTATAATGCAATAGCACGTTACGTTAGGCAGTTTGCTGGAAGGGTATAATTATGGAATCCAAAGGAGGTAAACATATAATTACTGGCTGAGTTATCGCTTCTCAAGGTGGAAGACCGGGATAAAATCAGTGAACTTAGCGGTGAAATCCGCAGGGTCATCGAAGGGGTAGCCATCCCTGAAGACATTAGTGAAGAGATCACCAGCTACCTCTCCAGGCTCGGAGAACAAAATGCTTATGCAGTACGCTCCAGCGCAACTGCGGAGGATTTACCGACGGCCTCCTTTGCAGGCCAGCAGGATACGTATTTGAACATTATCGGTAAGGAGGCCATCCTAAAGCACATCAGCAAATGCTGGGCATCGCTGTTTACCGAGAGGGCGGTAACTTACCGCCTGCAAAACGGCTTCGACCACCGTAAAGTATACCTGGCTGTGGTTGTTCAGAAGATGGTATTCCCGCAGGCAGCAGGGATAATGTTTACCGCTGATCCCGTTACTTCTAATAGAAAGGTGTTATCCATTGATGCCGGCTTCGGACTTGGTGAGGCCCTGGTCTCCGGCCTGGTGAATGCCGATATCTATAAAGTGGGTAACGGCAAGGTTATCGATAAGCAGTTAGCCACCAAAAAGCTGGCCATTTATGCCTTAAAAGACGGCGGCACGAAAGAACAGGAAATAGCGCCTGAGCAGCAGAATAGACAAGCGCTGTCTGACGAGCGGATTTTGAGCCTCACGCTCTTGGGCAGAAAGATTGAAGAACATTTCGGCTGCCCCCAGGACATCGAATGGTGTTTGGCCGATGATAGGTTTTATATTGTCCAGAGTCGGCCAATCACTACCTTATACCCCATCCCAGAAGCAAATGACCAAGAAAATCACGTCTATGTATCTGTAGGCCACCAACAAATGATCGACCTAATCCGGAATTTCGCAGGTTATCGTGAATATCCAAAATACGGCATGATTAATCGTTATTTCGTTTATAAGCAGGCTTTACTGAAAGAAGCCGAGCAACTCGTGCAAGCAGGCGTAATTTGTGAAAAAGAAGATATATACTATCTCACTTTTTAAGAACTTCGCGAAGTCGTACGCACCAATAAAATGGATTACCGGATCATCAGCCTTCGAAAAGACGAGTACAAATCATATGAAAAACTAACTCCCCCGCGTGTAATCACGTCCGACGGTGAAATACTCTCCGGTGATTACAAACGTGAAAATCTCCCGGCCGAAGCTATTGCAGGCCTGCCTGTTTCCACCGGAGTAACAGAGGGACGGGCACGTGTCATATTAAACATGGAAGACGCCGATCTGGAAGATGGGGATATATTAGTCACCTCCTTTACCGACCCCAGCTGGACACCATTATTTGTATCCATAAAAGGTCTGGTCACCGAAGTCGGCGGATTGATGACCCACGGAACAGTTATTGCCCGTGAATATGGCTTACCGGCAGTTGTTGGAGTAGAAAATGCTACCAAACTAATCAAAGACGGGCAGCGAATTCGCGTTCATGGAACAGAAGGGTATGTAGAAATCCTGTAATGATTCATGTACCATAAAGTGTTGTTGCTTTCAGGTTCGCGTAGTTTTTGGCTGGATATAATGTGGCTACCCATATCCAGGCAGCATTCTATATATAGATGCAGCGTTCTTCCAATGTATCGCTATATTTGTTTGTTCTTGCTCTAGATCATCAATGTATTAGCAAGATATTTGCAATGTCGCCGCTGCTACGGCCTGGTGCAGGTGAACCCGCGCTGCATCTTAGCCTGGCGGGGAAAAATAAGGTACACAAGCAGGGCAAGCAGAGAAGGTATAATTACCATTAGATACATTAAATCATAACCAATGTATTGAGCAACAAAACCCCACAGAACGGAGCCCAAACACATACCTAAATCTAAAAATAAAAAGAAAGTAGCGGTGGCAGCCCCGCGCCGTTCCTGCGGTACGTATAGAACGGAAAGAGCCTGTGTAGTGGGTTGGACAGCACCGAAACCGATTCCGTAAACTAGGCCGGCTAAAATGAAAACTGGTAAAGCATGAGCTAAATAGATAATTACCATAGCCAAACTACAAAGAATTAACCCAAAAACCATAACAATATCATATCCTTTACGATCGGCTATGCGACCGAAAAAGGGGCGAGAAACGGTAATACTAAGGGCGTACACGATAAAAAAAAGACCGATATCAGTTACCTGGCGGAATTGACCGTACAAGGCTAGGAAAGAAACAACAGCCGCATAGCCAATGGCTGCAAAAAACATTACCAGGGAAGGATGAAGAGCTCTCTTCTCCATAAGTGTTTTTATTGTGGCCGGGGTTTTGGTCATTATATTTACATTTTGGTGATTTATTAATAGTGCTAAAAGAAAAGATAATAATACGAATCCGGCACAAATATAAAACATAAGCTGAAAGTTGTAACGCTGCATCAGAAAAAGACCTAAAGCGGGACCGGTCGCCATTCCTAAGCTTAAAGACAAACCATAGTACCCCATCCCTTCAGCTAAGCGAGATTTGGGGATAATATCGCTGGCTAAAGTACCGGCAGCCGTATTGCAATAAGCCCAGCCAAAACCTTGCATAAAACGAGCTGTTAAAAGGACTAATAGAGTAGGTGCCAGATTGAAGGCAAGGGTACAAAAGAAAAAGACAGCCGTACCAAATAAAAAATAAACCTTACGTTTACCGGTGTCGATCAAGCGTCCGGCGAAGGGGCGGAACAGCACGGCGGCCAGGAGTAAAGCCCCCATTGCCAGGCCGGTTAGGGCATCCTTTCCGGTTATTTCTTTAATGTAGACGGGCAAAGAAGGAAACAACATATAGTATGCTATAAATAATGCAAAGTTTGAAATTATTAGTATAATAAAATTGCTTGTCCATAAACGTTTGGTTTGCAAAGTTTGATCCGGCAAAATTCTGTTCAACCCTTTCAACACAGTTAGTTAGTATAATTTGAGCCGGCGACCCGGGATGGCAAGGTACTTCAATCAATTTATTATATCTTTTACACTATTAATTGCAACTTATTTTGATAATTTTTAAAATTATCAAAATAATAGGCCGCGGGGGCGGCCCCCTATAACATCGCGGGCATTGATTATGACCGATTTTTTGACAATATCCAAGTTTTGTGATATTATCTTTCTGCTTTCTACACAAATACTGAAGGGAGCAGTAGGGGATTTGAAAGTGACAAGACCGCAACAAAAAATCGAGACCTTAGATAAGAAAAGATGGCTGCTTGAACAAGCCAGCATGCTCTTCTGGCAGCATGGTTATCATGCCACAAGTATGAAAGCTATTGCTAAAGCATGTAACTGCAAACCCGCCAATCTTTATAATTATTTTAAGAATAAAGAGGAAATATTATATGAAGTAATTAGAGGTATTACTGAACTAGGTGTTTCTTCCATTGCATATCTGGAGAAAGATGAAGAAACAAGTCCGGTTGAACAATTACGGGCACTAATCAAGAGCCATTTCAGCTTTCTGGCCGGTATGAAGCAGTCAAGCATAATGTTATCCGACACAGGAATAAAAGACTTATCCGATGAACACAAAAAAGAAGTTATCAAGCTGCGTGATTCATATGACCGTATTCTCCGCAAAATCATCATGAGAGGTATTGACGAAGGCTACTTTGCCCCTATAGATATCCAGGTTGTCGGTAACCTAATTGCATCTGTAGTTATTCGGAGCAGCTTCTGGTTTTCGAACAATGGAAGGTTTACTGTAGATGAGGTCGGCGAGATGATGTTTAGCTTTATCTACAATGGCATTGGGCGGAACAACAATATTAATCCGGCAATAATGCCTGAACAAGAATCAAATTAAACTGTTGTATTGTTGGACTGACCATCTAATTAGTTAGAGTTTTCATAACGATGAACCTCAGATTTTCCATTGCACAAGAATAACCGGCTATTTTAACCGGTTATTTTTTTATTGCAATTGTGTAAGGTATATGATAATATGATTTTAGGTTAATGAACGTTAATTAACTTGACTGCCAAGTAGCCGTAAAGCCTACATCTTCCAGTACATAATGAAAGTTAAGCAGCACGAAAATCGGCAATATTTATGATGCATACCTGATAGCAACAGCAGTTAGCCGATCTCTTTATCAAGGAGGGTGTGCCAAATCAATATACCTTTTGGGTTAATGGTCGTTAATTAACCAGCCAACCAGCTAAAGGAGTTGATGATCCCTATGTTACCTAAAGCAGCAGCTATTTCGGGGGTAATTTTGGCCGGCGGCAAAAGTTCCCGGATGGGTACCGACAAGGCTCTGCTTAAACTGGGACAGTATTATGTAATTGAGCGCATTGCCGATACTTTAAGAACGATGGTGGATGAAGTAGTCATTGTAACCGACCGCTCGAAAAGATATGCCAAATATGGGGATAGAACTGTCAGTGATATTATGCCAGGGCATGGACCGCTGGGAGGCATACACGCAGGACTGGTGCAGGCCGCTCATCCCTGGATGCTGGTAACGGCCTGCGACCTGCCATTTATCAGCGTTCCGGTGGCCCGTTTGATGATTGAATGCGCGGCAGATTATGATGCAGTAGTGCCCCGCTATCGAGGATATGCTGAGCCGCTGTATGCCTTGTATAACAAGAATTGCCTGGAGGTCATGGAACAACACCTGGTCCGGGGGCAGGGTAAAATAAGACGCTTATACGACGAGATCAGGGTCAGGTACCTTGAGGAAGAAGAGATGTCCCTTGTGGAACCGCACCTGGAACGAGCTTTTTTAAATTTAAATACGCCTAAAGATATGCTGGAAGCACAAGCATGGGGTGCCGGACTTGGTTAATTAAGTTGGTTTGTTGGTTTGGTAATTTAATGCCTAACCAACTAAAAATTATATTAAGGAGTGAGCATAGTGACGGAACGCAAGACCGTGGTAAGTGACTGCATGTCATGTGTGTGGGACTGTGGCATTAAAGTGACGCTGGAAGACGGCAAAATGGTTAAAGTTGAGGGATTACCTGAACATCCGGTAACCAAGGGGTATATTTGCCCCCGTGGCGAGTACCTGCCGGAATTTGTGTATTCACCGGACCGTATTAAATATCCGCTGCGCAAAGTGGGTAATTCCTGGCAGCGGGTTAGCTGGGATGAGGCATTGGACTATGCCGCCGAAGAACTGGACAAAATCAGAAACAAGTATGGAGCTAAAGCACTGGCCATTTTCTGTGGCTCCATGGGCGTGGAAAATATTGAAGTGGCCGGGTTTGCCCAGAGGTTTAAATCTGCCTATGGCACCCCCAACCTTTTATCAGTAGAAAACATTTGTTATCGTTCCCGGATCATGTCCCGTCAGATGACCTTTGGACGGTATCCAATGGATTACCCGGCTGATGCCCATTGTATCGTGCTCTGGGGACATAACCCGGATGGCTCCAAGGGTATGCTGGCTGAAGATATCAGGGAAAAAGCCGAAAATAGAGTGCTTGACCTAATTACCATTGACCCCAAGCGGACGCAGTTATCTGAGCTGGGGCTGCACCTGGCAATCCGGCCGGGCACTGACGGAGCACTTGGCTTAGCTATGCTCAACGTAATAATAAACGAAGGTCTCTATGACAAAGAATTTGTAGATGGCTACACTATCGGTTTTGAAGAACTGGTGGAGCATGTCCAGCAGTATACACCGGAATGGGCGGCAGAAATTACCTGGCTTTCGGTATCCGACATTAAATCAGTAGCCCGTATTTATGCCCAATCCAAGCCTGCCTGTATCGTGCAGGGGATCAATACGCTGGATCAACATGGCAATGGCTTCCAACTGTCCAGGCTGCTGAACATCCTGCAGACTGTTACCGGCAATATCGACAAGCCGGGTACCTGGGTAACCATTCCTTATCTGCGCATGACCGACCTGCGTTTACCGATGGATGAAGAACCCATTGGTGCAGATCAATATCCGTTATTCTATTCTTTCTGGGGCAGAAAATCTCCTTACGGCATTGCCACTTTGTTCCCGCAGGCAGCCCTGGAAAGCAAACCTTATCCGGTCCGGGGCGCCATCGTAGCGGCAGCCAATCCGGTGGTTTCCTTCCCGGAAGCGAACAAGTTTATCGAAGCCTTTAAATCCATGGAATTTATGATGACTATCGACCTTTTTATGACCGACACTGCCGAACTGGGTAATTTATTCCTGCCTGCCTGCACCTTTATGGAGAAGCACTCTCTGTCCTACGTTTATGGCGTAGTGCACGGCGAACCCTTTGCCTCGTATTCTAGGCCGGTTATTGAACCGGTAGGGGAGTCTAAGCCTGACTGGTGGATTTGGACCCAGTTGGCCCATCGTCTGGGCTTTGGCGAATTATTCCCCTGGAAGACGGACGAAGAAGTGATAGATATGATGGTGGAACCAAGCGGTATTAAGGACCAGTTAAAAGAAACCGAAATTGGCATGTATTTCGCTGAGCAGGACTACTACGCTTACAAGAATAAAAAGATTAACACGCCCAGCGGGAAAATTGAGATTTACTCCAAGACCCTGGAAGATGCCGGCTATGACCCGCTGCCAAAATACTATGAGCCGGCGCAAAGCCCGGTAAGCACACCTGAACTGGCCAAGGAGTTCCCGCTAATTATGATCAGCGGAGCCCGGCGGCAAGCCTTTACCCACACCCAGATGCGGCATGTTCCTCAGCTCAGAGCACAGGAGCCGGAGCCATTTGCCGAATTGCATCCATCAACTGCCGGTCGTTACGGAGTCAAGGACGGTGAGCGCATTCGCCTTTCCACTCGCAATGGCAGTATTATGATGCGGGTTAAAGAGGAACCAAGGTTAATGCCCGGCGTAGTTTCGGTGCCGCATGGTTGGTCCGGTGCTAATGTCAACATGCTGACTGATATGGTAACTAGAGATCCCGTTACCGGTTATCCCGATTTCAAATCCCTGCTGTGTAAGGTTGAAGCGATATAGAATTCCAGCGCTAACCATGTCTCGCAGAGCATAAAACGGAGCTATTTGTCCGTATTGCCAGGAGCGAGTGTGCATTTTCGAATCACAGTTGACGAAGATAGCATCTTAAGCACTTCCCAGCGGAAAGCATGTTCAAGTTACTTTAAATTCCGGAAAGCCAATTGGACTTTCCGGAATTTTCTCGAGCATTTATCTTATTTAGTATAATAAATGGAGAAAATGATAACAATTCAGTAATTACGGAAGAATGGATGAGATACATGAAAATCTTACTTGTTGAAGATGATAAAACAATAGCCGCCGGATTGGAATATTCGCTGCAGCAAGAAAACTTTTCCACCGTTCTTTGCAATAACGCCCAAAGCGCTAAAAAGATACTCGCTGAGGATGTAAGCCAATTTGACCTATGTTTGTTTGATTTATCCCTGCCCGACGGAAATGGTTATGATTTATGTAGACTAATCAAAAAGAAGCGTGATATCCCTGTAATTTTTTTAACGGCAGTGGATGATGAAGTCAACGTCGTGATGGGACTCGACATGGGGGCGGATGATTATATTACCAAACCTTTTCGCATTCGGGAGCTTATTTCCAGAATAAAATCAGTCCTGCGGCGAAACAGCAAACAAACTGAGAATCGAAACGAAAATAAAACAATCATCAATCTGAAAAACGTTAAAATTAATACGCTGGAAGGCAAGGTTTATAAGAATGGTGCGGAGGTCGGTCTGACGGCCTTAGAATATCGCTTATTACTGGTTTTTGCTAATCATATCGGACAGGTTCTTTCCAGAAATCAGCTTTTGGAGCAGATCTGGGATATTGCCGGGGATTTTGTCAATGATAATACGCTGACGGTCTATATGAAACGATTAAGAGAAAAATTAGAAGATGACCCGCAGAATCCTGCATTGATTAAAACAGTGCGTAGTTTGGGCTATAAGGTTGGTGATTAAGATGTGGCGGAACAGGGAGATTCGGATTCTTTTACTGGCTATGGGATTGATCGGTGTGACGGCGACTGTTGCCGCTGCTTTTTTTTCGTCCGCTACAGTTTTTTTCGCCTGTATATTTTCTGTGCTTGTCTTGATCCCCATGGATATTAAAGAACAAACCCTGTTGCTTCAGGGAGAAGATACAGTCTTTTTCCAGGGGGATTTGAATTGGACAGCTGAAGCCTTGACTAATATTTTTAAAAACTGTGTGGAACATACTCCCGAAGGTGGGAAGATCTCTATAACATTTATCATCGATATGTTAAAAATGTTTAATAAATCCTTTAGGCAAACACTCATTGTAATCACCCACGATGAACGAATTGCCCTGCAGGCGGACCGTGTGCTGTCGATTGAAGATGGACGGATTGCCAAAGATGAGGTGATCCGACCATGAATACTATTAATCAATTAACATTCAGGCATTTAAAGCAGAACAAAAGGAGAACGCTGGTTACCATTATCGGCGTTATTATATCTGTGGCAATGATAACGGCCGTAACGACGCTCGGGGTATCCTTTATGGACCTGCTGCAAAGACAGACGATTGCCAATGAAGGGGAATGGCATGTCCTGTACAAGTATGTAAACATGGCCATGTAGTTTCGGAAGCCAGCCTACAGAACCTGCTTGCCGAGTACGATTTGTACCATGCACAGCAT
>JAENYF010000075.1 GCA_016841905.1 Desulfoscipio geothermicus
GGAACTGGAAGCGTTGCGGAAGAAGTTCTTTTTAAAAATCCGAAACTTTATCAAACACCAATTGTCAGAAACGGTAAACATGCTACGGTTGGATATATTCCTGAAGTATGGAATAATTGGGAGTAAAAGGTGATATCTATGGAAGGTCAAAATAGGAAAAATATTTATCCGGGGGTAACTGTGGATATTGTAACCAAAAAAGATCAAGGTACAGGGAAAAGGACACGTGGAGTAGTCAAAGATGTCTTAACAAACTCAATGACACATCCGAGAGGAATTAAGGTAAGACTTGTTGATGGACAGATTGGAAGAGTCCAGGAAATTATAAAATGATTTAACCGGAAATTTTAAAATATATCCACAATTTCTCCGCACTTCCTTCCTCATACCTTTTCAGAAAGTTAGCCTGCACTATTAGCGGTGGATTGGTGTTTATTTCAGCAGAGTTTTTATTAAAGAAAACAAGTTTCACTTGCTAATGGAGAAGAGCAGTATCAACCAAACGATTGACAGAAACTCAACTAAGTGTTAAAATAACCCTTGTCAACCATTAGCTTGATGATTGACGGCTAATGGGAATATTAATTGAATCTGAAAGGAAATAAGAGGATGATAACATGAAAACCAATAATGAGCAGAGCTTTGGCGAATATATCGAAATGTTACGCAAAGAACGGGGCAAATCCCTCCGTGAAACAGCCAAAGCCATCGCCGTTTCACCGCAGTTTTACAGCGAGGTTGAGAAGGGGCGTCGTAGTGCTTTTACAGCCGAGAGGTTGGACAAGCTCAGAGCATTTTTTGCCCTTCCAGACGAGCAAGCCGAGATCATGTACAATAAAGCGGCTAAATCTCGCAAATCAAAGGATGTTACCGTACCACAGGATTTTTCTGATTATATCGTGCAAAGAGATTATGCCATGTCGGCATTGCGTTTGGCAAAAGAGCTTGACGCAAACGAGGAGGATTGGCAGCGGTTTGTAGATGAACTCAAAAAAAGAAAGGAGTAGCCATAGCTATATGTATCATCCGCGCTTCAGAATCGGCAAGACGGGAGTTCCTATTCTCCGTAATGCCGACATTGATACTGACGCTGAGCTTTTTCTTCTGGAATATAACCCGGAACTATTGAAAACTCCACAGCCTCTTGATGTTGAGGATTTTGCCGAGAACTATCTCGGATTAAATATACATTACGAGTACCTCTCAAATAATGGCCATATATGGGGCCGTATGGTTTTTAATAATAGAAAAATACCCGTATTTGATCCTGAGCTTGGTCGTGCTGAATACTGTCCTATAGATGCTGATACAATTGTTATCGATAATCGTTTATTGGACGATTCTAAAGAGTCGATCTTTCGCTCCACGATGATGCATGAATGTGGGCACGATATCTATCACTTACAAATTTATTGGGAAGACGACAGTCAGCCAACCCTCTTTCAATTGGATCCCCCCCAGGAAAAGATAGCTGCAACTCTTTGTCGGGCTGCGGATATTGAGGGTAACGGCATCGGTAATAAACCGCGGTCTCTAACAAGCGACCACGATTGGATTGAGCATCAGGCTAAATATTTCAGTGCTGCTATGCTGATGCCAAAATCTATGGTGGAGCTAATATGTAGCGAACCGGTTTTGAGGAAACGCTTGCTAGACAATGCTTGCGGATTTGAAGAAGAGTTCCTTGCCCAGCACCTTGCTGATGTTTTCAAAGTATCGCTAACCTCCGCAAAGATACGTATAAAGCAGCTTAATCTGGGATTTGAAAACGAGCCGAACAGAAAGCCTAGACGATCCTATAGGGGCTGGCCGTCAAGTCTTTTTGATTTCAATCTGTAATTAACTGCACCCTGGATATATGGGGTGCAAAAAAACACTAAGTATGTCAACCATAAGATTGATAAAAGTGAGGCGGTTTATGTGCACAGGCACATTTTTTTAGGTCATATATCAACCAAATGATTGACGTGTATAAGTATATTTTTCTAAGGAGGGATCCTGTGACCAAAGCCGGCCATAACCATCAGACAGCCAACAGCATCAAAGGCGTAGTTTATTGTCCCGCATGCAGGAAGGAAAAATCCGTTGCGTATCATAAACTCGCATGGTAAAGTATCTACGCGCTGCGCCAGGTGCAAGAGCCTCATTCTTATAGACTGCGATAAGCTAGCCGCAGAGATTATAGAGCCACTTAAGAGTCAAAGCTTAGCATTATACACTGCCAATTGTAATAAGGATTAAGCCTTGTATCGTCTCTGGGCAAGCTATTTTAATTGGATCAATCAGCTGCGTTAAAATATAACCAACTAATTGAATAGGATTTTACTGACTGAGCACTTAGGGGCCATATCTGGAGCCACCACATAGCCGGGGTAAAGCGGAAATCTGAGGATTTTCGTACCCCGGCTTTTTTTATATTTTAGGAAATTATGGTATAAAAAAGCTTACCCAAGAAAGGAGTGTCGAGCGGAATATGAACGAGGTTAGGAATCTTGACGACAAACTTGTCTGCAGCATCCGGAGCGATGCCGGAATTGTTGAAATCGTCAAAAAGGACTGCGTGACCCTTTTACAGTTAAGTTTGGCCGGGTCGATTAAAGTTACCAATACGCGCAAGACCGACGCAACCTAGTTGCAGTAAATAAAAGTAAATAGCTAAAAATCCGCAAGAGCGCCAGACGACAGTGCGGATACCCGATAAGGGTATTCACCTGCCGTCTTTTTCTTTGCGGATTTAGGCCGGCGGCTCCTGCGGATTTTCAAAGCCAAATTTTGAAAACCGAAGGAGCCAAACAATGAAAATTAACTACAAAGATGCAGACGGCAGATTTTTCGAATTGGAGGTTTCCGATGAAATCGGCACCTTTTACATGAAGTCAATCGTAGCGGAGATCAAAAACGAGCGCCGGAACGCTCGTGCGGACCGCCATACCTCATTGGAGAAAATTGACGGTTTTCTTTTCCGGGATGCCGGTGGTCATGCGGCTCTTGTTTACAACAAACCGGAGCTGCCAAAACACTCATTTAATCATGAATCGTATTCTGAAATGCAGCTTATCAAAAAAGAAAGTGTTGCTCAAATCATGTCCTGCCTTAATGATCGCCAGCAATACCTCATCCGCAAGTGCTTTCTGGAAGGCTGGTCTTATACCGATCTCGCCGCCCTGGAGGGTAAAGATGAGTCGGTGATTCGCCATGCCGTGGACCGCGCCAGGAAAAAACTTAGAAAATTTCTGAAATAGGCCGACAGAGACTACTGAAAAAGCCTAGTTAAAAACACATAAAGCATCTCCACCTATAGTATAATTAAGTCACCACAACAAAATATACCGGGGGATGCTTTTTATGCTAGTTGAAACCATCTTTAAACAAGGCAGCTTTTACACTGATGTTTAACTTAGCTAATAACCTAAGGCAAAAATAAGCTTATTAGTTGTCCAAACCTACTGCACCAACCACCCATAATCCTGCCTGCAATCCATTATGTAGTCGACGTATACCGTCCGATCCTTGACTTGGTATAGAATGAGATACCATTTCTCAACGAACATCTTATGGTATTTGTTTTGGTTTCTTTTCCATGTTCCACCTCGTCGATGATATTGTCCAGATAGCTATTCAGTTCATCCGGCGTTGTTCCGGTGCGTCCGGCTAGACGGCCTTCCTCAACGGCCAGCAGTTCTTCCCTTAGCTTTAGCATTTTTTCACGGCGGGTAAACGCTTCTATATCCATAACCACGAGATCGCCCTCGCCGTTTTTGGTAAGATATACCGGCTCACCTGTAGCCCTGCACAAATCTGCTATCTCATTGTAGTTCTGACGGATGCTTGCGGAGGGTTTAATCTGCATGGTATCAACTCCTTGTAGTAAAATTCTAATCATATTATAACTTTTACATGCTATGCGAGCAACTGCTTTGGTTATTTAATGCGGTATTCCGACTAATCCTGTTGGGGTTGTTTATCTTTGGAGGCTTTGGGATCCGATTCAATATAAGGCCACATAGTTATCATCGCCGCAGTGATGCACGAAGCCGCAATGGATGAAGGAGCAAATTTAGCGCATCAATAATATTGGTTACCGCAATATCCGCATGAAGTAATGCTGCTACCGAACATCCCTCCTGACCGATAACCGCAATAGACAAGTCAGCCTGCTTAAACATTTCCAGATCGTTATTTCCATTCCCGATGGCTGCAGCCCTTGCTGGATTAAGGGCAGCTATGAAATTTGCCTTATCAATCGTTCCATGATCAGAACTTACAGTAAACATTTTGATACCTAGCTCCCGGGCTACCTGGGCTCCAGTCCCGAAAGTATCGGCTGTTAATAAGTGAATATTGAGTTTGCCCTTTAATTGCTCGAGCAATTGGGCAACCCCATCAGGCAATAAGCCATCAGTTGTCAAAGTGCCATTCATATCCAAAACCAAATGATGGAGTTCTAAGTCTTCTCCTCCTGGAATTGATACTTTGATCATAACCACTACTCCCTTTCCTATTTGGTGCCATCCAACTGCAAAATCAGGCCGTCTTAACCGGCCGTAACCATAATATTCTTATTAACACTGTACTGTTTTATTATGACACACGGTAGGGTATAACTTGTCCCGTATGAGCTCCGCTGGAGGCAGATTTTGAGCTTATAGTATTACGCTGTATTATAACGAAAACTTATTGGACCAACA
The DNA here is from genome assembly GCA_016841905.1 of Desulfoscipio geothermicus. Lineage (GTDB taxonomy): Bacteria > Bacillota > Desulfotomaculia > Desulfotomaculales > Desulfallaceae > Sporotomaculum > Sporotomaculum geothermicum_C. Next base: position 4,689 of record JAENYF010000075.1, read on the forward strand.
ACAATAAGTAATATATACTATTATAGTATAAAAATAGATAAATGGGAGGTTGTAATGGTGAAGAGGAGAATATGGTTAAGTGTATTGCTGTGTTGTATTCTTGCTTTTACTATGCTTGCCGGCTGTGCAAGCAATGAAACGGGTAGTGAGAATAATGCGGCTCCAACAGAGGACTACTCTATTAAAATCGGGGGCTCCAGTACCCTGGCACCCATCATAGCTCAATGTGCTGATAGCTTTACTGAAGAGTTCAAAACCTGGGATAAAGTTGACACCAGCTTGCCGGAAGAACCCATTGTTATATTTGTGTCAACCGGTGGTTCTGGTTTTGGCCTGAAATCAGCTGTTGATGGGACATTTGACTTTGGAATGGTGAGCAAAAATTTAAAAGATGAGGAAAAAGAGCAGTTTGCCAACGGCAGCATTACCCAGCTGGGTTCCGATGTATTGATTATTGGTGTTAATTCAGAAAATCCAGTTGCCCAAGTAAAGCCCGACCTGACAACTGAAGAGCTGGTAAGTATTTTCTCGGGCAAGATTAAAAATTGGCAAGAACTTGATCCAGCCTTACCCGACCGTTCTATTGTAGTGACTGTTCGTGATCTTGGCGGCGGGGCCAGCGAAGTTTTTGATTCAGCAGTTATGAAGGGCACCCCCATATCCGATGAGGCTTTACAAATTCCTTCCATGGGGGCGTTGGCTGGTAAGATAATGGATAATAAGGATACCATAGGTTATGTGTCCAGCGGATTGGTTAACCAGAATCCTGATAAAATAACACCCATTAGCGTTGATGGAATCGCACCTACCTTGGAAAATATCAACTCAGGGGCATATAAAATTGGCCGGGCGCTGCTGTTGGTCAGCAAAGATAAACCGGATAATATGGAACAGAAGTTTTTAGATTATCTGCTATCTGAGAAAGGTCTAGGAGTAGTAGAGGAACTAGGTTATGTCCCGGTTGCTCGCTAATAATCTGTAACATCATGACGGGCAGGTAACACCTGCTCGTTTGTTTTTGCATCAGTAAAGAAGGTAACAGCAATTGATATATAGAGGTTTAGAGTTAAAGGAAAAGATAATCAGCTCCATCATAATTAGTGTAGCAACTGTTTCTTCACTGCTGCTCTTGGCTATGCTGATCTTTATATTGCGAGAGAGCTGGCCTATCTGGTCACAAATTGGAGTAAGCGGTTTTTTATTTGGATCAAGTTGGAGGCCTCTAAACACTCCGCCTGAAATCGGTATCCTGTCAATGATTGTCAGTACGATGTGGGTTGCAGGAGGGGCTTTGCTTATTGCGGCTCCACTGGGATTTGGGTGTGCAATATTTTTGGCAGAATTTGCTCCAAGACCACTGGCTGCAATTTTACGCCCGGTTATAAATATGCTAACAGGTATCCCCTCAGTTGTTTATGGTTTTCTTGGGGCAGCAGTTTTGGTGAAATTTTTTGAAGTGAAATTTGATCTAGCCAGCGGAGAATCTCTTTTTGCTGCTTCTCTGATACTGGCAATAATGGTCATTCCATTTATAGTGGCTAACTCTGAAGCTGCACTGCGCTTGGTAGCACCTGAATACCGCCATGCCGGTATTGCTCTAGGGGTTTCAAGACAGTATCTGACACTACGCATCCTGGTTCCCTTAGCCCGAAAAGGGATGTTGGGTGCACTGGTACTGGCCTTTGGACGAGCTATGGGTGAAACCATGGCTGTGCTTATGCTGGCTGGAAATACGCTGCGGCTGCCGGGTTCATGGTTTGATAAGGGTGAACCGCTGTCGGCATTGATTGCCCTGGAGCTGGGAAGTACCACACCTGCCGGCTCCCATTACCAAGCTTTGTTTGCTGCGGGACTGGTTCTGGTCTTAATGGTCATTGCAGTGAATATAGGCATAAACCTTCTTTTGAACCGATTGCAAAAGGGGGGTTGATTTTATATGAAAAAAGCCATCACAGATCAGCTGCTATTGGGTTGGTTCTGGGTATCCGGGCTTCTTATACTGGTGATTTTACTGGCTATTATAATCTACCTCATCTGGCGTGGGGGGCCATTTATCAACAGCGGATTTATTCTAGAGAGCCCCGGCGGATTTCCCCTGGGTACTGAAGGGGGAATATTCCCGGCTATAAAAGGAACCCTTTGGCTCATTTTGCTGGCCTTAGTCATATCCATTGTTCCAGGCTTGCTGACAGCCATATACCTGAGTGAATACGGGCGCAGCGGACGCCTGGCTGAAATTATCAACCTTCTGGTGCAGAGCATGGCCGGGATACCTTCAATTATTATCGGTTTGTTCGTTTATGCTCTGGGGGTTGTTACCCTGGGCTGGGGAATATCACTACTGGCTGGAGGGTTAGCCCTGGCTATAATGGTTTTCCCAGTTATTGTAGTATCCAGTCGGGATGCTCTCCTGGCGGTTGATGAGAATTATCGATTGGTGGCAAACTCTTTGGGGGTTTCCAAATCCTATACATTATATCGGGTCATTTTTCCCCGGGCAGTAGCAGGCATAACTGCCGGATTATTGCTGGCGTTAGGGTATGCAGCCGGAGCCACTGCCCCGATCATGGTAACTGCAGCTGCCGTTATAGCCAGTTCATCGGGGGCTTTACTGGAACCGGTTATGGCTTTGCCATATCATCTCTATATACTATTTAATGAGCATATATCCATGAACCATGCTTATGCGACAGCTCTGGTTTTGGTGGGCTTGCTTTTGTTTATTAATATTCTGGCATTATCGTTGAGTAGCTTACAAGAGAGGATAAATAGACATTGAGCACGGTTGAATTTATAGATTTTCATACTTTTTATGGCCAAAAGGCAGTTTTGCATAATATTAACGTGGAGTTTTGCTCTAAATCCATTACTGCCATAATAGGGCCTTCAGGGTGCGGCAAAACAACGTTATTACGCAGTATTAATCGTACTGCGGAAATGGAAAGAGGGTTTAATAGCCATGGGGACATAAGGGTACTGGGGGGTTCAATAAAGGAAGTCAGGAATCTGTCGGTTTTGCGCCGACAAGTAGGCATGGTTTATCAGACTCCGGTGGCCTTGCCTCTAAGCATAATGGAAAATGTACTCTTCGGCCCGAGATATTATGGAGTTAAAAATCGCTCAGATTTAGATGCCATAATGGAAAAATGCCTACGTCAGGTAGCTCTGTGGGATGAAGTGAAGGATCGCCTTAAGCGGCCTGCGGCACAGCTATCCGGTGGCCAGAAGCAGCGTCTGGCCATAGCCCGGGCATTAGCGGTGGAGCCCCGGGTATTACTCCTGGATGAACCTTGCTCCAGTCTCGATCCGGCTTCCACGAGACTGATTGAAGATTTATTAACCCAACTAGCGGAGGGATTGTGTATTATTATTGTTACCCATAACCTTTTTCAAGCCCGCCGGATATCCAATGAGACCGCCTTTATACTGGACGGCCGGCTTATAGAAAAAGCACCAACCAAAAAACTATTTGAGTCTCCCGACAGCCCTAAAACCCGAGGATTTGTTTCCGGTTTATTCGGGTAAATGATTTATTTTCATATCTTGCAGCATATGCTGCGAAAGCCCATTGATATGGGGGGCACCCTCTGGTACAATCTCGAAGACGGAAATTGCCGTAACAATTTATTTCCGCCTAATAAAAGGGAGTCCAGAGGGTGCAGGGGTCCCCATGTCAATAGGACCGTGGAATAAATCGGGAATTAGGGCAAGTTTATAAAACTTTATGTAAATCTAAGTTATGTTCACGAAACCGTGTCCAGAAAACTAGGAATGGCTCAGTAGTGGATATGATTCCGAGAACGGGCAGAGATGCTTGCTTATGCGTATCTAATGGAGGGTTGTTATGAGGTTACAGGAAAAATTCTTGCTGGCCGCCGAGGCGATTAGGAATTCCAGGGCTATGATAATTACCGCAGGGGCGGGTATGGGGGTAGATTCCGGCTTGCCGGATTTCCGGGGTGATCAGGGGTTCTGGAAGGCTTACCCCATATACGAAGGGCTTGGGGTCAATTTTTACGAGGTTGCCGATCCGGCTTACTTTGTCAGTGACCCTGCTTTCGGCTGGGGTTTTTACGGTCACCGAACGGATTTATATCGCAAGACGGTGCCCCATGATGGTTTTTATCTGCTGCTTAATTGGATTAAAAATTACCGGCTTGATTATTTCGTTGTCACATCAAACGTGGATGGCCAGTTTAGCAAAGCAGGTTTTGCAAAAGACAGTATTTATGAAGTTCATGGTTCAATTCACTATCTGCAGTGCATCCAACCTTGTTCCATGGCTATCTGGGGAAATAATGAGAACGTTATCGTGGATCATAAAGAAATTCGGGCGCGGAACATACCAAGATGCCCCAAATGCGGTGACGTTGCACGGCCGAACATATTAATGTTCGGTGATTTCTCCTGGATTAGTACAAGAACTGATAATCAGGAAAATAAATTTGAAGAATTTTTAAAACGTTGTGGAAATGAGCCGCTGGTGGTAGTCGAAATGGGAGCGGGGACGGTAATTTCAACCATACGAAGGCTAAGCGAAAGATTAGGGGACAGGTATAAAGCAAAAGTTATTCGCATCAACCCAAGGGATCCTCAAATCAGTAAACATCATATATCCCTCGATTGCGGGGCGTTAGAGGGATTGCGAGGAATTGATATGGCTTTACATGGAATTTCCTAACAAGGCATCTTTCAAATTAAGTTGAGATAAGATTTTGGAACAAATAGTTCCAATTTTTTTTGAAACCAAGCTGATCTTAGGATTTTTACATATAGAAAAGGAAAAAGCAATTAAAGGACTTCGAAAATATACGGAAGAGGGTAGCGAAGACCGCTGCCTGGATTGCGATGCAACCAAACGAATCAGTGAAATATTAGCATATGAAATCATCAAGATAATAATGAAGGGGAAACCGAAAGGCTTAGCTAGAGACACAGGGGAACCGTCCGAGACCACTGAAATAGTACCCCTTATAAGCCGCCACAGCGTCCGAATCAGACAGATATTGTAAATTAATCAGCAGCCAAGTTTGAAAACTTCAAAACAAGCCTAAC
>JAENYF010000076.1 GCA_016841905.1 Desulfoscipio geothermicus
ATCGGCTCCCGACCTGGCTCCCATAGCAGATTGGATATTAAAACACCATGAAAGATGGGATGGCCAGGGATATCCCCTGGGACTGCAAGGGAATGAAATTCCCTTGGAATGTCGAATTTTAGCCATTGCCGACGCTTATGATGCTATAGTTAGCGACCGTCCTTACCGCCAAGCGATGTCTCGTGCCGATGCTCTAAAAGAAATTAAAAGATGTGCGGGGTCGCAATTTGACCCGATATTGGCGGACAAATTTATCAATATAATCATACTGGCCACCACCACCAGCACCCAGGATAGCGGTCTGCTGGATGTGTTGGTACCCAAGTTCCAGGAACAAACCGGCTACACGTTAAAAGCAGTGCCCGTAGGCACCGGGCAGGCCTTAAAAATAGGTAAAATGGGCAATGCCGACGTGCTGTTGGTGCATGCCCCGAAGGATGAAAGGCCACTGGTGGACGACCAGGTGGTCATTAACTACCAGTTGGTTATGCACAATGACTTTGTGCTGCTGGGACCGCCCCAGGATCCGGCTCAGGTAAAAGGCGCCACCGGCATAATAGAGGCGTTCAAGAAAATAGCTAATTATGGAGCGCTGTTTATTGCCCGGGGTGATGATTCGGGAACAGATAAAGCGGAGAAAAACCTTTGGACCAAAACCGGCATTGACCCCAAGGACCAAAACTGGTATCAGGAAACCGGACGGGGCATGGGCACTACCATTACCGTGGCCAATGAAAAACAGGCTTACATATTAACCGACCGCGGCACATTCGTAGCCAAATCTAAAAATATAGAACTGCGGATTGTTTCCGAGGGCGATGAGGCGCTAAAAAACATTTATCATGCTATGCAGGTTAACCCGGAAAAATTTGAATGGATTAATGCGGAAGGGGCCAAGGCGTTCATAGAGTTTATGATCGATAAAGATACCCAACAAATAATCAAAGAATTTGGCGTGGATAAATTTGGCAGCCCGCTGTTCTTCCCCGACAGGCTTAAAGATTAAGAGGCAGACAGAGGGACGTTTCGGAACCACGGAAAAACAGAGCAACGCTGAGGAGCGAATAATAGTTAAAATTAGAAAAAACCGGGCATATTTAAGACCAATGGAAAGGAATAGCTTAAGAGTAAGACGAAATTTATACATACTGTCACAGACGTTAAAAAAGGACAGCTTGGACCATGATACCTTTACAAAACCATCAGTTGAACCATGTAAAAGGAAACGAGCTAATACCTATCTACTAAAATAATTTTAAGCTTTCTTTTTTGCGCAAAAGCATGTAACCTAATTATTGAATTACAAAATGCATGACTTAGTTGGCATAAGTCAGGTTAAATTAAAAAAAAGGTGGTGCCGGTAATGCGGAAATCATTAATCATCATGCTCTCACTCCTGGTAATTTTATGGGCGGCCGGCTGCAGCAGCCAGGGTGCCAAAACAAACGAAACACCAGCTCCCGCACCGGAAAAGATTATCGTCCAAGCGCCGGTCGGTCCTCCCACCGCGCCTCTGCTCAGCTTGGCTGAAAACATCACACTTCCCGATACCAGTGTGGAATTGATCATTTATAAGACGGTTGAGGAAGCCACTGCCCGGGTGGTAAAAGGTGAAGCAGATTTTACCGTATTGCCTGTAAACGTTGCCGCCAAACTTTATAACAAGGACCTGCCTGTTAAACTGGCCAATGTCAGCACCTGGGGCATCCTGTATCTGGTTTCTGCTGATCCTGAGCTAAAAGAATGGAGCGATCTTGCCGGTAAGGACCTTTATGTGGGAGCTAAAGGTTCGTCCCCGGATGTACTGACCCGGTACCTGCTCAGTAAAAAAGGTGTCCAAGCAGACGAGGTCAAGTTAACCTACTTGGATTCGCCGGAAATAGCTCAGATGATGATTAACGGCCTGGTTAAATATGCCGTATTGCCGGAACCTATGGTTACCCAAGTTATTCTAAATAACCAACAAGCCAGGGTGGTCAGGGATTTTTACAGTGACTGGCAAACTGCAGCAGGCAACTCTGCCAAACTGCCCCAGACAGGGATGGTTGTACGCAACGATTTTGCCATGGCACACCCGGAAACAGTGCGCGATTTTCAACTGGCTTACGCCCGGCAGCTGGAGGCCACCGTGGCTGATCCCGTAAGTGTAGCCCCACTGGTGGAAAAGCATCTAAACATGAAAGCTCCGGTTTTTATCCAGAGCATGTCCCGTACCCGCCTGCAGTTTGTACCCGCAAGCAGCGCCAAAGCTGATGTGCATACATACCTGAAGGCACTGCTTGATTTATCACCGGACATGGTGGGAGGAAAGCTGCCGGATGAAAAATTCTTCCTGGCTAATTAAAACTCTGGTCCAGCTTGCCGGTCTGGTTCTGTTTTTCGCCCTCTGGCAAGTGTTATCCGGTTTTTACAATCACGTCATTATACCTTCGCCAATGGAGGTTGGGCGTTCTATCATCGACCAGGCCGGTAGCGGAGAACTTTGGGAACACGGCCGCCAATCCATTGCCCGCGGCCTTACCGGCTTTGGACTGGCCTTGGGTATCGGTACGCCACTGGGACTCCTGATTGGCTTAAATCCGGTGGCAGCAGCCCTTTTTCGTCCGGTGGTCGTGGTATTTCAGGTTACACCTTTGATTTCCTGGCTGCTTTTGGCGATGATCTGGATTGGCTTTAGCAGGGTCCCTGTTTTTATTGTCTTTGTCACTACCCTGCCGCTGATTGTGATTAATGTCTTTCAGGGTGTACACAGCATCGACCGGCAATTGCTGCAGATGGCCTCCGTTTTTAAAATCAACAAGGATAGAATAATCAGGGAGATTTATCTGCCCCAGGTAGCTCCCTACCTCATGGCTGGCATTGCCAATGCGCTGGGTACCACCTGGAAGGCTGTGGCTATGTCTGAATTTTTAAGCGTGCAAACGGGTATCGGGGCAAGCATGGCCGTGGCCAGGATTAATCTGGAGACCGCCGACCTGTTTGCCTGGACTATTACACTGATTGTCCTGGGCATGTTAACGGATCGACTGTTAGCCTACCTGACCCGTCGTAAACTGAGTCATTGGATGTGATGGGTAACTGTATCATCGGTCCCTCCGGCTGCGGCAAGACAACCATCCTGCAAATGCTGGCCGGGGTAGAACAGCCTGACCGGGGCCTGATTAAAGGCTCGATCGGTAAGCGGGTAAGCTATGTCTTCCAGGAACCAAGGTTATTGCCCTGGAAAACAGTCGCCGGCAACCTTGATTTCATATTACGGGATGTGCTGCCACCAGTTGAGAAAAATAAACTCATCGACCATTATCTCAAAATAATGGGTCTTGACGGCTACCGCGACAGTTACCCCAAAGCGCTCAGCGGTGGTATGAAGCAGCGTCTCGCCATCTGCCGGGCCTTTGCCTATCCTCATGATATTTTGCTGCTGGATGAACCTTTTAAATCACTGGACACGCCAATGCGGCTGGGACTGGTGCGGCATGTTATTAAATTATGGCTGGCAGCTCCGCGCACGATTGTGTTTGTTACTCATGATATTATTGAAGCACTTCTCCTGGGCCACAGGATTATGGTATTGGCGGCCAGGCCGACTGAAATCCTTGAGATCATCGACCTTAATATGCCCCATGACCGGCGCAATATGGGTGAGGAACTGCTAGGTTCACTTTACACTAAGCTGCTGGATTTACTGGACAAAGAAAATAAGAAGTATTTTCCGGAACTATGATGACGCTAAAAACGATCTGCATTCATTACCTTATTCCAAGCGGACACGAAATCTTGGGTAAATTTCTCCTGAGCATCATCGCTTGCATAGACTTCTGCAATTGCCCGGAGCTCGGAATTTGAACCAAAGATAAGGTCTACTCGTGTTCCGGTCCATTTGAGTTCGCCTGTCGCGCGATCACGGCCTTCAAACACATCTCCAGCTTCAGAGGTTGCTTGCCAAACTGTGCCCATATCAAGCAGATTCACAAAGAAGTCGTTTGTAAGCGTTTCGGGCCTTTTGGTGAAGACACCGTTCTGAGATTGCCCATAATTGGCATTTAAGACACGCATTCCGCCAATGAGTACTGTCATTTCCGGAGCGGTCAAAGTCAACAGCTGTGCGCGGTCGACTAAGAGTTCTTCTGCTGATACGGAAAAATTAGTTTTGAGGTAATTGCGGAACCCATCTGCTTTCGGTTCAAGAACTGCAAATGACTGTACATCTGTCTGTTCCTGCAGTGCATCCGTTCGCCCCGGGATGAAAGGAACGAACAAATTCTGACCGGCATTTTTTGCAGCTTGCTCGATACCTGCACATCCACCCAGGACAATCAAGTCGGCGAGTGAAACCTTCTTGTTGCCGGCCTGCGCACTATTGAACTCAGATTGAATCTTTTCAAGAATCCGTAACACTGTATTCAGTTGCGCCGGCTGATTTACTTCCCAATCCTTTTGAGGTGCAAGACGGATGCGCGCTCCGTTTGCTCCACCACGCTTGTCTGAACCGCGGAAGGTTGATGCCGATGCCCAAGCCGCCCCTACAAGTTGAGAAACCGACAGTCCTGAAGCCAGTATTTTGCTCTTAAGATCTGCGATATCCTGTTCGTCAATCAATTCATGAACAATTGCAGGCACAGGATCCTGCCAGATTAGTTCCTCAGCAGGCACCTCAGGTCCGAGATAACGTGAACGCGGACCCATATCACGGTGTGTTAGTTTGAACCAAGCACGGGCAAAAGCATCCGCAAATTCCTCAGGGTTATTTCGGTACCGCTCAGCAATAGGCCTATAGATAGGATCCATCCTTAATGAGAGATCAGCTGTGGTCATCATCGGAGCGTGTCGCTTGTTAGGGTCATGAACATCCTGAACAGTGTTTGCAGCAGCCGGATCAGATGGGACCCACTGGTATGCACCGGCAGGGCTCTTCACCAAATTCCAGTCATATTTAAACAGCGTCTTCAGATATCCCATGTCCCATTTGGTCGGGTTCGGCTTCCAGGCACCTTCCAGCCCGCTGCCAATCGTATCTCCGCCTTTGCCGCTGCCAAAACTGCTTTTCCAACCGAGCCCCATTTCCTCAAGGGGGGCAGCCTCCGGCTCCGGACCTACATGAGCCGCGGGTCCGGCTCCATGTGTCTTTCCAAAGGTATGCCCGCCAGCAATAAGCGCTACAGTCTCCTCATCGTTCATGGCCATTCGAGCAAATGTCTCTCGAACATCACGGCCGGAAGCTACTGCGTCAGGCATTCCATTCGGGCCTTCCGGATTCACGTAAATCAAGCCCATCTGAACGGCTGCAAGAGGATTTTCAAGATCCCGTTCACCAGAGTAACGCTTGTCGCCAAGCCACTCAAACTCAGAACCCCAGTAAACGTCTTCTTGCGGCTCCCAAACGTCCTCACGGCCGCCGCCGAACCCGAAGGTCTTGAATCCCATGGATTCCAGAGCACAGTTACCAGCCAAGATCATGAGATCCGCCCAGGAGATTTTCTTGCCGTATTTCTTTTTTATTGGCCAAAGTAAACGGCGTGCTTTGTCTAAGTTAACGTTATCAGGCCAGCTATTAAGCGGTGCAAAACGTTGGGTTCCATCCGATGCACCGCCTCGGCCATCACCCATTCTGTATGTTCCAGCACTATGCCATGCCATGCGGATAAAGAGAGGTCCATAGTGACCGTAATCGGCAGGCCACCATTCCTGCGAGTCTGTCATCAATGTATACAGGTCTTTCTTTACTGCTTCAAGGTCGAGTTTCTTAAATTCTTCAGAATATTTGAAGTTTGTGCCCATTGGATTACTCAAGTTTGAGTTCTGACGCAAGATTTTCAAGTTCAGTTGGTTCGGCCACCAGTCCTTGTTAGATGTACCACTACCGGAGATTGCTTTTCTCGTTTTACCTGTCACTGGGCATTTCATCTCTTCCATAAATTAATCCTCCTTCACTTGATTTCATTTATATTTGAAGGCATCTCGGACAGATACCTTAGATATGAGATTTATATTTCTTAGGTTTAATTCTATCTTAATTCTTCAAATGATGGTTTCATTGAATTCACCGCCAATGTTTTTACTAAATGTTTTCTATTTATTATTGTTTTAAAGTTGTAATTTTTACATATAAATTATTATATTCCGTTAAAATAAAAAATACAATAACGTAAAATGAGGCATTTTTTAACTTTATAATTGCAAAGTTGAATTTATTGCAGCATAACGGCTTTTTTATAGCAACATCCATCCTGTTCACTCGTCGAAAAAAACACCTAATCTGATCACTTAACTATCAATCCGCACCCATAGGCATATTCCTATGGAGTAATAAAAAAAGGGGTTTTGAAGTCACCTGCAAATCTCCAAAGCCCCTTATTTACATGCTTTTTAGCACACTTACTTCTCCACCCTGGACATTAATACCACGGTCTCAACGTGCGGTATCACATTAGTCTTATATAATTGCGCAAATCGAATACCTAAAGGGTGAATTTATCAAACCCTTCAAACTTCAAAAATCAATGTTTAAATATCAGGTAGAAAATATTAGGGACATAAATTCATTCGGTGTTTTCCTTCGCATAGACCTTTCAATGTCGTCAATCTAAGCATCAAATAACTTACAGTGCTAATTTTTTGTCTGACTAGTGTGTTATTTTATGGTTGCTTAGATTGACGACATTGGTTTGCAAAAAGTGTTTGCATCAACTACTTGGTCAAAAACAATAATATATCTTCTCCCTGACTTGCTATCTCAATCTGCCACCCTTTATTTTCAGCCAGGCGCGACACATTTTCCCGTGCTGCGGCGTGACTAACCAGTACCTTCACAGTACCACTGTTCATGGTATCTAAAACTTGTTTGGTCAGCAGTACTGGTTCCGGACACAATAAGCCCCGGGCGTCAACTTCCCTTTCCAACACTCACACCTCCTTTTGCCACCGCCGGAAGGTTAATCATGCCTATAGTAAACACAACCAGCATACCTAAAACCACAGCTACCTGACCGGCCAGCGGTACTCCGTCAGCACTGGCAGCAAGGCCGAAATTATGGGATACAGCCGCCCCGACCATCAATCCCATAATAGTGACGGCACAGTCAGTGTTCCCTTCTGCGGCGGCCACCAACTGCCGTAGCGGGCAACCTCCCAAAAGCACCGACGCCCAACCTGCCAGCGCCATCCCCATAAAGTTCCACAAGCCATCAGTATGAGCCACCGGCTGACCGGCGAACCCGATATGAAATGCTCCTACAGCCAAGTTACCCATCAGAGCCACCACAAATAAGCTTACAAAACCATATAACAAGTGACCCTCACCTAAAATAATAAAATCCCTGATACCGCCAACCATGCACAGACGGGAGCGCTGGGCCAATACCCCCACCGCCAAGCCCGCTGCCAACGCCATCCAAACAGGTGCATGCATAGAACCTGGCCCTTGCTCACTGAAAAACAAGAACGCAGGTTTAGCCAGCAAAAGGATAAATAATACCACAATAAATGCCGTAAACAAGTAGCCATTGCTTTTCTGCTGAGAGACAGCCCGGCCGAGGCTGAAACCTGATTTGAGAAACCAAACCCCGGCAGCCACCCCGACTACTAGGCCTAACAGCCCTACCCCTGCGTTTAAGTCTCCGCCTGCCAGACGCAACATAACCCGCACGGGGCATCCCAGAAATACCAGCATGCCAATCATAGCAATAATAGCCAAAGCAAAACGAGTAAAGGAACTGGAACCGCCGATAGCCCTAAATTCTCCGGTAGCCTTAGAGGCAATAAAAGCACCCAATACCAAACCGATAATTTCAGGTCTTATGTACTGTACTGGCGCAGCCCTGTGCAAGCCCAGACCGCCTGATATATCCCGCAAAAAACAGGCGAGACATAAACCCATGTTAGCCGGGTTGCCCATGAGCACTAATATTACCGCCAGCAGTCCCGCTACACCTCCGGCAGCAATAAGCAACCACCGCTGCTTGTTCAAAAGACATCTCTCCTTTCAACATTTTAATTCTCTTGGGCTAAATAATTTGATTAAGTGTATTCGACATCATAAATATGATACCTTTATCTTTATTATTTAATATATTTATTAATGTAAATAAAAACACAAGAAATTTTTATTATTCCTTACTCACTACTCATCTAAAGGCTGAGGTTGTTTGGCAAACAAAAGAGGCCCTTATTGAGGGTCAATAACTCCTCTGCTGATACCAGCTATCCCCAGAATTGGTGAAAAAACATCTTGATACTAAACACAAATAGATAAATTTTATTTATTGGCATTATAAAATCGACTGGTGTAATATTGAAAAGAAAAAGCGGTGATTTGGTGAAGAGAAATAAAAAAATCGTTTTATTAGCCCATTGTATTTTAAATATCAATGCCAAGGTATACGGTATTGCTACAGAACCGGCCGGTTGCAAACAAATTGTGTCCGTCTTACTGGAGCACGGCTTTGGCATTATTCAGCTGCCCTGTGTTGAGCAAAGTTGCTTTGGGATCAAACGCTGGGGTCAGGTCAAGGAGCAATTAGATTTCCCGGCGTTTCGTGGCAAATGCCGCAGTTTGCTGCAGCCAATCCTGGAGCAGGTGCTTGATTTTCACAAAAACGGTTATGCAATAACCGCGGTCATCGGTTTAGATGGCAGCCCTGCCTGTGGTGTGTATTATACCTGCACCGGCAATTGGGGCGGAGAGATAGTTTATGGCCATGATTTGACGGCGCAGCTGGCTTCACTGGCTACCTTGCCGGAAGCGGGCGTGATGATGGAAGTTTTGCAGGAAATGCTGGAGCAAGCGGGCATAAAGGTCAGATTCCTGGCCATTGATGAGCAGAACCCGGAGGTAGCCTGCCAGGAGCTGATCAAAAACTTAGTTAGCAATATGGTCGAGTAACCTGTGAAGCTATATTAAACATTAAAGGGGGAGAGAAAAATTGAGGCGGTTTAAGTTATTAGTAATGGCCTTGGTGGTGGTCTTATCTGCTTTTACACTGGCAGGCTGCGGTAGCAGCGATCAAGAAGCCGGCGAAGCAACCAAGACTGGTTCAACTGATGCTTCATTGCAAGCAGTGCAGGACAGTGGTGTTTTGCGGGTTGGTATGTGCCCCGAATATCCACCCTTCGAAAGTATTAACGAAAACAATGAGATTGTTGGTTTTGACCCCAGTATGGCAGCTGCCATTGGAAAGGAATGGGGCGTAGAGGTTGAATGCGTAAATACACCCTGGGAAGGTTTGATTGCCGGCTTAAACAACGGAGATTTTGATGTGATCATGTCGGCGATGTCTCCGGAAGAAGCCACCGCTGCTACTAAGGCAGTGGAATTAAGCGATAATTATTATAAACTGGCAGATGTAATTGTGGTCAGATCAGATAACACGGATATTAAAGGTAAAGAGGATTTAGCCGGTAAAA
>JAENYF010000077.1 GCA_016841905.1 Desulfoscipio geothermicus
ATGCGCTTCCGGCCACAGGCAGTTCGATTTTTCCATAATTTCCCGGAACATCATATTCATCATGCCGCCGGGGCAAATACACGGCGGTTTATCCATCGGCTGTTTATGTGCCACCGCCAGGAGCCTTTCCTTTGGAGTATAAGCCGGCATGACTATGCTCCAACTTGCTCTGACTCGGCACCCAGGAGCCGGTTTACCAGTTTGACCGCTTCTACCGCAGTGGCGGAATAGCCGTCGGCACCGATTTTTTGGGTAAAAGCCGGAGAAATGGGCGCGCCGCCGACGATCACCTTTACTTTATCCCTGAGCCCCTCCGCTTCCAGCATTTCAATCACCTGTCTCATGCCCGGCATGGTAGTCGACATTAAGGTAGACATGGCAATAACGTCGGCATTGATTTCTTTGGCTTTATCCACGAAGCACTGCAAAGCAACATCTCTGCCTAAATCATGCATTTCGTAGCCCGCCGACTCCAGCATGATGCGAACCAAGTTTTTACCGATATCGTGCGTATCCCCTTCGACAACACCAATAACAACCTTGCGTTTCTCCTCGGTTTCAGTCTTTTCCAGGTGCGGCCGCAAGACACCCAGGCCGTTATACATGGCGTCTGAACAAATCAACAGCTCAGGAATAAAGTATTCTTCCTGTTCATATAATTCGGCGGTTCTTTGCATGCCGTCTACCAGGCCTTCGGTTATACCGTCCAAAGCCGGATAGCCTGCCTCGACATATTCCCCGGCCACTTGGCCCACTATTTGATCCTCCATATCAACTACACAGTCCGACAGCTCTTTTAATAAGGTTTCTTTGCTTTTCATCCTTTGACCCCTCCCGCTGTATTTTTTAATAATTGGTTGGCTAAACAAGCTGCAAGGCCATAATTTTGCCGTGGTTTATCATGGCCCGGGCATCTTTAATACAGATCTGGCCAATAATTTTTTCCCTGCCCCTAGACTTTAAACAGGCTTCAACGTAATTAATCCTTTGCCCCAAATCCACACTCTTTCTTGCGGCCAGCCCCAGGCTGAGCAAGATCAAGCTTGTTTTAGGGCATAAATGGAAGATAAAACTGTTGTCTGCCAAAGCGGCTGCCTGCTTTAATAATGGCAATGTATAGTCCCTGGCGATCAGTTCCGTATACTTGGGCCCAATAATATTGACACTTCCCGCAGGGTCTGCATAGGAAACCATAGCAACCCCTGCTTTTTTCGCTTCAACAATAAATAAATACAAGTTTTCGGCTAAAAAGTTAAAAATTTGATTAATTGACTTGACGTCCATACGCCAGGCCTTAAAGATTTTGGTAATGTCGATTAAGGAATTTAGTATGGTAAAAAAACCCGAGACTTCTAAAACAACTAACTCACCTTGCGCCTTAAGCCTTTGACAAGCCTTGAGCACCTCGCTGATTCTTCCCCGGTTAAAATCAATCTCCGGTAAATGCAAAAGCTCCTCCACGGAATTATACGCATAAGCTGCTGCCCGGGGCCCAAATTTACCTTCGCTTAAATTAATCAAACCGCCCAGAGCTTCTGCTTCTACCGTATGGCAAAAGGGTAACAGGCAAACCCGGCTGCCTTCCTCTTTCTTGGTGGCTAAAGAGATTGCAGCCATAATATTGGCGTCTTTATAGCTCTCAGGAAACTCTAATTGGAGATCGGCAATAATGGTCTCGTTAATACCGGCTGTATCGGCGCTTTTACATTTATAATCCACTATCTTTTGGACCACTTGGGTACCCCTCTTCCTTTTCGTTGCCGGCAGTTACTCGACCGGTTCAATCTGGCAGAGCAGTGCCTTAAACACCGGAAAACCTGAAATCGGATCGCGATTGGCAAAATCGGTCAGCACATTAGCATTAGCTTCCCGCCAGGCCTCAACTTGGGCTGGATTGCCTCCCCCCATATTTACCTCTACCTGCCCGGGCAGAACCTTTTCCGTTACCCTAGCGTAAAAGGTTACTCTGCCCCGTTGCGTAATTACCATTACCTTATCCCCGTCTTTAATGCCACGGTCGCCGGCATCTGCCGGGTTAATTAATACCTGGGGTTTAGGCTGCAATTTAACCAGTCCGGGCACATTTAAATGCTGAGAGCGGAAGGTTGACTGAATCCTAGCCCCGGTGTTCAAGACCAGCGGGTAATCCTGGGCTAACTCAGGATTCCGCAGAGGCCCTTCCAGCGGGTTAATATAAACAGGCAATTTATCATAACCGTGCTTAGCCAATAATGACGAGGCAATCTCCAGCTTGCCTGAAGCTGTCGGGAAACCCGGCCGGCCATCCTTTCTCAGCTGCCCGGTGGTATATTTTTTGTAGCGGCGCTCCGGAACAGCCACTTTAACACCATCGGGGCTGTGTTTTAATAACTCCAGCAGTTCCGGGTTCCCGGCGAAAGCTTTGGTCAGTACCTCTTCCTCGCTTTGCGGGTACAGATGGCCGTAACCCAGCCTTTTAGCCAGTTCAGCTATAATCAAAGTGCAGTTGCGCGACTCGCCTATGGGCTCGATAACTTTTTTACGCAAACGCACATAACCCGGGTAACGCTGGTAGGAGTTTATCTCATAATAAGTAGCTGAAGGCAGCACTACATCGGAAAACATGGCGTCACTGGTCATAATGATATCAATAACTAGCATAAACTCCAGATTGCGGTAAACCTCTGTCCAAATCTCCGGCTGCGGATAGGAGGTTATGGTAGACGCGCCGTTAATTAACAAACCCTTTACCGGGTACGGGTCACCCTCTAGCACGGCCTTGGGCAGTTCCATATAATGGGCACAGCGGGTTAATTCATAAAACAATGGATATTCACGCGCGCCGATGGGTAAAACTCCGTCCGGTTGAGGAAACTCTTCCTGATCCACGGTGCTGCCTGAAGGCAGGTTAATATATAACCCACCTGGCACGTCGAGATTACCGGTAATAGCGAATAAAATATATACCGCTCTGATGTTTTGCACGCCGCTATTGGTATACTCCAGCCCGGTATAAGTGCGCAGGCACGCGTTTTTCGTGGTGGCAATCTCCCGCGCCAGGTCTACCACGGTTTGCGCGGGAACCCGGGTTATTCTCTCGACTGCCTCAGATGTAAACTCCTGCACATAATCGCTCAGCTCGGCAAAACCTACCGTCCAATTTTGCACAAAATCCCGGTCATATAACTCTTCTTGAATAATTACATTAATCATGCCCAGGGCTAGTGCCCCGTCTGTCCCGGAACGCACAGCCACCCACTGGTCCGCCCTTTGGGCAATGTCGGTTTGCATATGATCAATGGCAATAATTTTTAAACCATTCTTTTTAGCGTTAACTATCTTTTTAAATAAAAAAGGCGGTGAATCCGTAATGGGATTTGAGCCCCAAATCACCATTAGCTTGCTGTTGGCCAAATCGGGCTCAAGTGCAGTACCGGGAATACCGAAGTTGACCATAGGCGCCAGTATGCCAAAGGAAACAAAGCAAAGGGAACCGCAACTGGCGATATTAGGCGAACCAAAGGGCAGTAAAAGCTTGGACGCCACCGTATCTGTTTTGATGTTGCAAAAGTCCAGCATGGATTGTTCAAAAGCCCCGCGGCCCGAGTGGCTGACCAGTGCTTGCGGGCCGTATTTATCTTTAATTGATTGCATTTTCTGCACTGTATAATCCAAAGCTTCATCCCAGCTGGCCAGCCGGAATTTACCTTCCCCCCGCTCGCCTACCCGGATCAGCGGGGTTTTTAATCTTTCCTTGGCATAAACAACTTCCGGCCCGTGCTTGCCCCTGATGCACAGGTTGCCAAAGGGTGCTCCCTGTAAAGACTGCACATTAACCAGCCTGCCTCCATCAAGAGTAACCTCTACGGCACACCCCCCGGGACAAACTCCACAAATAGCCGGTCTTTTTTCTATTAAACCCATGCAAATCACCCTTTTTACGTGGCCATAAATTTGGTCGCAAATATTTAATCCCTGGTTGCTTAGTAATTAAACAATAAATCAAAATAATCCTTTATAGTCAACATAGAATTATTTTATTATCAGTTTTATCGGATAAAAAAGATAAATCTAGACACAAGGGGACGGTTCTTCTGTGTCTCTGGTCCATCGTCTGTACCCCTCTTTTCTCTACTATGTCCTCCATCTTGACACAAAAGAACCGTCCCCTTGTGTTTCCTAGTTTTTTAGGTTAAACTGTAGGTTAGATAACACTACATAAAAAGTTAATATTAAAGAAAGGGGATAAACAATGGAAAGTAAGATAGTTTATTTCGAAAGTATAAAAGAGGATAATACTGAAAAAACATTTAGCTTAGTAAAGGAAAGAATGAATAACCTGGACGTAAAAAAAATAGTGCTTGCCTCAACCACCGGTGCAACAGCCCGAAGAGCAATGAAATTTTTTAAAGATAGCGCAGTTCAATTAATTGTGGTACCCAACCAGTTTGGTTTTAGTAAAAAGGAAAATCCATTTCCCCAGGAGTTAGTACGAACATTGCGGGATGCCGGCCACGAAGTACATTTCGGCACTATGCTTTTCCATACCGACAGTATGTATGGCTCTACCACTCCCAGTGTTATGGCCAATCTGCTGCGCTGCTTTAGTCAGGGGGTTAAGGTTTGTTTTGAAATAGTTCTCATGGCTACAGATGCGGGATATTTAAAAAGCGGCGAAACGCTAATCGCCATAGCCGGGACTGGACGGGTACGGGGCTCTGATACTGCTCTGGTAATGCAGGCAGCCTCTTCACGAAGTATAAAAAAACTTCGGGTTAACGAGATAATCTGCAAGCCTCTTAACCTGTGGAGTATAGATGAAATAGAGGAAAACATATCGAAAGAAAAGGATTGAACTGCAGAGCGCTTTTACCCTTCGGCATGCGGACAGTCACCGAATCTTATAGGTTATTTACATTTGGCTGCTGATGGTGAGTTGTAAGGCGTGGTATTTTATTGGCAGCCACCTTTTTACCATGCAAGAAATAATACAAAATAATAGATAAAAATACAGCAACCCCCAGCATAAAAAACATTCCACGATAGCCGGCATGGGGGATGAGCATCCCTAACAGAAAAGGACCAATGCCCATTCCTCCATCCATACAAATAAAAAAGGTCGAGGTAGCTAACCCTATCCTGTGCTTTGGTGATTCTTTTATAGCAATCGCCTGAGCGCAGGACATCATCGTGCCAAAACCAAGAGCAACTAATACCCCTGCTAACAGAAGAACCATACCACTATGTGCTTGACTAAGTAATATTAAACTCACCGTAAAAAATATTATGGCTGGATAAATGACAGCATTATCTCCTTTAATATCCAGCAGCCTGCCGGTAAATGGTCTTGAAATAAAAAGAAATATAGCATAAATTACAAAAAAGACACCGGCTGCATCTTCTAACTGTATATCAATTGCATATGAGTTAAGAAAGGCTACAATACTTGAGTAAGCTATTCCCATAATGATCATAAAGATTGATATAGGAACTGCCTTTATTTCAAAGAAATCTTGTAATTTAAATCCCTTTTTCATTGCTTGAATTTGTTCTTCTGATATATTAGCTTCAGGAACTTTGGAAAATGATGCTATGATTATACTTATGACGGAAAAAACCGTGCAGGTTAGAAACATCATATTAAAATCTGCATGTTGGGTAATAAAAATGCCTATGAATGGTCCAATTGCAGTTCCAGCGGTTGCGCTTAATGAAAAGTAACTTATTCCTTCTCCTCTCCGACCCGCCGGAATCAAATCCATTATGGCTGTTGACATGGCTGTGGTGGCAATGCCAAAAGCAGTTCCATGTAGAAAACGAACCACCAGTAATAAGTTTAAATTATTGACTAGAAAGTATAACAGTACAGCAATTAAGAACAGTACCAAGCTTCCGTAAATTAACTTTTTACGTCCAATTACTTCTATATATTTGCCGGTTAGAAGACGTGAGAAAAGGGCACCAATTATAAAAATACTGGAGGCAAGTCCAGCTTTGCTTTGTGAAGCATTGAATTCTTCAATTGCATAAACAGTTAACGTGGTCATCAATAAATAGAAAGTAAGTGCCACAAAAAAATTGGCCAGCGAAATAAAAACAAAATCCTTCGTCCATAACTTCAATTCAGTCAACCTATACCCCCCAAATCCAACAAGATTACATTATATACCTCTTCCCTAAAATTATCAAAGCATAATATAAAGGCCCAAAAAGAAAGATTGGCTTCCTATATCAAGAAGCCAATATATTATCATTACGGCATACCTTTTTTCTGGTTGCTGCTGCATAAATGGACATTTCATCTCTACCTGCCACGCACAATACATTTTTTTAAATCTTTTCTCTGCTATCCTGGGGAATCCTAAGCCTTTTTTCTTCCGCTGCTACATTCTCCTCAGAATTATTACCATCATCAGATTCTTCAATCCAAAAAGATATTTCTTCGATCTATACCTCTCAACATAATATGGTAAATCCCTGTGTTGCTTCTTTTTCTTGCTCTCCTTGCCATTTTTTATCACCCATTCATAAAAATAGCACAAAAAGAATTATATGACAAATGAAACGTCCCCATGTCCCCACAGGAGATTGTCAAATTAAGCAGGAGATTATTAAATTAAGTAGAAAAATGCAATATAAATCAAATCTCTGAGCTTGGTGACCTTAGCCAACGGTATGGTCACCCGGCCTTTAGGGTACACGGGGAAACTAGTGTGCCTCCCATTGTGGAAAGGAGAATTGAGCTTTATTATTGCGGTAAAGCTTTGCCTTTTTGCAATGGGGCAAAGCTTTTTTGCGTTGGGAACCGGTGTTTTATTTTATAAGAATTATGGGGTGCCAGAGATGGAACGGTTTATTTGCTTAATAAAAAACAATGCAGATTGTTTAACAGCAAAGGTCTTGGCATACGTTAAAAACCTTAGCCATGAATATACTTCGCTTTTAAATAAGGAGGATTTTCGCCTGACTATATTTGATTTGTCTTTCCTATTTGTAGAATTTTTACAAGGGGATGGTCTGGCACTGAATTATTTATGTTACATCAATCATGCTGAAGATGCTGTAGCCACCCTTGGTAAGCTGAAGGCGCAAAGCTATCTGCGGCGTGGCCTAAATTATAGTATAATTTTTTGCTTAATTAAGTTATACCGCCAAAGTTATATTGACCTTGTCCTGCGGGCAGGATGGGAGCCCGATTATGAAAGACGCTGTCAAATAAAAGTTTTAAACTATTTTGACCGTATCGAGTTGGGCATATGCACATTGTGGGCTGAATTACAGGAAGAACTGGTCGTCACTAAAAAGGATTTGGAACAGCAGGTTTTGGAACTGCATACAAGCAGGGAAGAATTAGCACTGGCTAACCACCAGTTAAAAAACATAATTGACTATTTGCCCGATTCTACTCTTGTTATTGATAAGCATAAAAAGGTCATTGCCTGGAACAAAGCTATGGAAGAGATGACGGGAGTTAGTAAAGAGGATATCCTAGGTAAAGGTGATTATGCCTATGCTATACCTTTTTATGGTAATCCCGAACCAATTTTGATTGATTTATTAACTCCAGATGATCCGCAGACATTGAAAAAATACGATTTACTTGAAAGACAAGAGGAAGTTCTGTGCGTTGAACGTTTTCTTCCAGCGCTTAATAACGGGCAAGGTGCTTATTACCGCTGTAAGGCATTGCTTTTATATGACCACTTGGGTAATTATAGCGGTGCTATTGAGACAATTCATGATGTTACAGACCGTAGAAAAGCAGAGGCGGCACTGTGCGAGGAAAAGGAACAACTAGTCGTTACCCTGGCCAGTATTGGTGATGCGGTAATCGCTGTGGATTTGAAAGGTTATGTAACTCTACTTAACCAGGTGGCTGAAACCCTCACCGGATATACCCGGACCGAGGCCATGGGCCAACCCCTGGGTAAAATATTTAACATCTTAAATGAATACACCCGAGATCCGGTTGAAAACCCGGTTAATAAAGTGTTGGCTGCAGGAAAGATAGTAGGCTTGGCCAACCATACGGTATTAATCGCCAAAGACGGTACGGAGCGCTCCATTTCTGACAACGCTTCCCCCATTATGGACGCTGCCGGTAACATTTTAGGCGCTATTCTGGTCTTCCGTGACGTTACCAAAGAAAGGCAAAGGAAAGAAGAGCTTAAACATAAAACTTTTCATGATGTCCTCACCAGTGTATACAACCGTGCTTATTTTGAACAGGAGATGCGCCGCCTGGCCAGTGGGCGCTTTAACCCGGTGGGTATAGTAATTGCTGATGTGGACGGCCTAAAACTGGTTAATGATACCTTAGGACATAGTGTAGGTGATCAATTACTTAAAACTGCGGCCTGCCTTATCCAAAAGGCTTTTCGCAGTAGCGATGTGGTGGCCCGCATTGGCGGTGATGAATTTGCAGCTTTGCTGCCAAATAGCGATAAAGCGGCAGTGGAAAGTGCCTGTCAGAGAATTAAAGATGAAATATCAGTTTATAACAGTACACAAGAAACAATGCTGTTAAGTTTATCCATTGGTTATGCAGTTGGTAATGCAACACCTGTAAATATGGATAAACTTTTTCAAGAAGCTGATGATAACATGTACCGGATAAAACTGCACCAGCGCCAGAGTGCCAGGAGTACCATCGTAAATATCCTGACCAAGGCATTAGGGGCCAGGGATTTTATTACCGAAGGACATGCGGATCGCCTGAAGGGACTGGTGGAAGGTCTGGCCAAAGCCATTGGCCTTTCTGAACGCCAAATAGCTGATTTGCTTCTGCTGGCTCAATTTCATGATATCGGCAAAGTCGGTATATCAGACAGGATATTGTTTAAAAATGACTCCCTTACTAAGGAAGAATTTATTGAGATGCAGCGTCATTGCGAAATTGGCCAAAGAATAGCAGCATCGGCTCCCGACCTGGCTCCCATAGCAGATTGGATATTAAAACACCATGAAAGA
>JAENYF010000003.1 GCA_016841905.1 Desulfoscipio geothermicus
GGCGACCTGGCCGGCTTCGTGGCAGCTACCTACATGAGGGGCGTACCCTTTGTGCAGCTGCCCACCACGCTGCTGGCCCAGGTGGACAGCAGCGTGGGGGGCAAGGTAGCCGTAAACCACCCGCGGGGCAAAAACATTATCGGGGCCTTCTACCAGCCGTCGCTGGTGATTGCGGACACGGATACACTGTCCACCTTAAACAACCGGGAACTGCGCTCCGGCCTGGCCGAAGTGATTAAATACGGTATCATCGGCGATGAGCAATTTTTCACCTGGTTGGAGCAAAACCTGCCGCAGGTGCTGACGCTGAAACCGGAAGCGCTGGCGCATGTTATCGTGCAATCCTGCAGCAATAAAGCCCGGGTGGTAGAAGAGGACGAAACCGAACAGGGCGATCGGGCGCTGTTAAACCTTGGCCACACCACGGGCCACGCCATCGAGGCTTTAGCCGGCTTCGGGCGTTACACCCACGGCGAAGCGGTGGCCATGGGCACTGCTGTGGCAGCGAAGCTGGGAGTGCAGCTGGGCAGGCTCAACCGGGCTGCGGCGGATAGAATCACCATCCTGCTGCGCCAGGCCGGTCTGCCCACCACTGTGCCGGCGGAGCTGGCCGGAGCAGACCTGGTCGCAGCCATGCACGGGGATAAAAAGACCGTTGGCGGCGCAATAACGTTTATTCTTCCGGTGGACATAGGCCGGGCGGTTATCCACCCCAATACAGCGGAGGAACACATCAGCCGGGCTATTGAGGCAGCACGAAACTAACTTAACGGGGTAAAGCAGCGTAACTAAGTCGCTGCTTTTTTATACTTTGGGAAATTATGCTCGCCATATTTATGGCAAGCGCTAAGGAATAAATTACTGAAAAGCGCGCGCAGAGGAAACCGAATGAGCGCGCTTTTCTTGTTTTTACGTTTGGGCGTGAGAAAAAGGCAGAACGGATTTTTATACTGGCTTAACTAATGCAAAACATGGCTTATTTTAAATTTATTTTTGTAAATACCTTGTTATTAATTAGATTTGTTCTTATAATTTATCTTAATTGGTTAGAATGTGTAACTTAAAGCTCGAACATTGTTTAGCCAGTTAAATAAATAGGTTAAATGGCTGCCAACTTGATATTAACATGAGGTTAATTGGTTATGATGAACGGGCAAACAAAAAACTTGCTGGGTACCTGGCTGGTTAAAGAGGGCGTTATTACCCAGGAACAGCTGGACCGGGCGCTGGAGAAACAAAAAATAAGCCAAGACAAAGAAGACAGCCTGGGTAGAATACTAGTCCGCGACGGGCATTGCACTGAAGAGGACATTGCCAGAATAACTGCCAAGAGATCGGGTGCTCCTTATATTTCTCTGGATAATGTAACCATAGACCCCGCAGCCGTAGCAACGCTGCCTGTGGCAGCCTTGAAAAGATATAGAGCTCTTCCTGTAGCCTTTAACGGGGACAAGCTTACGGTGGCCATGAAGTATCCCAATAACCTCATGGCTATTGATGATTTGCGAATAATGACCGGCTTTGATATTAAACCTGTGGTAGTGCCTGACAGCGAGCTGGAGGCGTCTATCGACAAATATAGCCGGGTGGGCATGGATTTTGAGTACCTCAACGAGGGAGAACAGCAGGAAGAGAATATTAACATAGACTCTGATGAACAGGAATCTAAGCCGGCTGTTCAAATTGCCCATATGATTTTGGCCCAGGCTGTGGGTTCCAAAGCCAGCGATATACATATTGAACCCTATGAAACCCACTTGCGGGTGCGTTTTCGGATTGACGGGGTACTGCATGATATGATGCAGCTGCCCCGTAAAATACATGCGTCTCTGGTTTCACGCATAAAAATCATGGCCAACATGAATATTGCGGAGCGGCGCTTACCCCAGGACGGGCGTATGTCTCTGAAAATAGAAGGCAAATCCATTGACGCCCGGGTGGCCTCGCTGCCGGCTAGCTTCGGCGAGAGACTGACCCTGCGGCTGCTTGATCGCTCGTCTAGAATCATTACCCTGGAAGAACTGGGCGTTGCCCCTGAAATATTGCAGAGGTATCGTGAAGCCTTAGCTATGCCATATGGATGTATACTGGTCACCGGCCCGACGGGCAGCGGTAAAAGCACTACGCTGTACGCCAGCCTGGCCACAGTGGACAAGGTGGCCAAGAATGTCATTACCGTCGAGGATCCTGTGGAGTACCGGATGGAAGGCGTAAACCAGGTACAGATTAATACCAGAGCCGGCCTTACCTTTGCTTCGGGACTTCGTTCTATACTGCGCAGCGACCCGGATATCATTATGGTGGGGGAGATCAGGGACCATGAAACAGCCAAACTGGCCATTGAGTCGGCCCTTACAGGTCACCTAGTTTTTTCTACTTTGCACACCAACGACGCGCCGGGCGCCGTAAGCCGCTTGACAGAAATGGGCATTGAGCCTTTCCTAATATCATCTTCGCTGGTATGCGTGCTGGCCCAGCGGTTGGTAAGGGTGCTGTGTCCCAACTGTAAACAATCTTATGAGATGGACCGGGCTCAGCTGGAGGCCATACCCGGCTTCCCCCTGGCCAAAAATGAAACCCGGGTCAAGTTATACCATCCGGCGGGCTGTATGCGTTGCAGTAATACCGGCTACAAAGGCCGAATAGGGGTATATGAACTGCTGTTTATTTCAGAAACCATCCAAAAAATGGCCCTGGAACGTAAATCAGTTAACGAAATAAGAAAAACCGCTATTGCCGAGGGTATGGTAACTTTGCGCCAGGACGGCCTGAACAAAGTTAAAGAGGGTATTACGTCCCTGGAAGAAATAATGAGGGTGATCATATGAACGAGCAGCAATTGCCTGACTTGAACAACATCTTGGCCCAAACCGTGGAAATGAAGGGTTCGGACCTGCATATTAATGCCGGCGTGTGTCCTGTGGTACGGGTAAACGGGGAACTAGAGCAAATGATAGATTTGCCCCGGCTTACACCCCAGGATATTGAAGACATGGTTTATCCAATCCTGAGTCCCAACCAAAGGGAAATGCTTGATAAAGAACTGGAACTGGATTTTTCTTATTCCATACCGGGAGTAAGTCGCTTTCGAGGCAATATCATGTGGCAGCGCGGGTCACTGGCGGTGAACTTCCGGGTGGTGGCCGTGAATATTCCCCGTTTTGAAGACCTGGGTCTACCCCCCGCGGTTATAGACCTGTCCAGGCTGCCCCGCGGGTTGGTACTGGTTACCGGTGCTACCGGCAGTGGCAAGTCCACCACCCTGGCGGCAATTATTAACATGATTAATGAAGAGCGCGCCCTCAATATCGTCACTGTGGAAGATCCCATTGAATTTTTGCACAGCCACAAGAAATCCATCATTAAACAGCGGGAAGTGGGCAGTGATACCCACTCCTTCGCGGCTGCACTGCGGCATGTGTTGCGTCATGATCCGGATGTTATCTTAATCGGTGAAATGCGGGACACCGAAAGCATTGCCATAGCCCTCACCGCTGCCGAAACCGGTCACCTGGTTTTTTCCACCCTGCACACTCAGACTGCCTCGCTGGCCATCCACCGTATTATTGACGTGTTTCCGGAGGGCATGCGCAGCCAGATCAGGCAGCAGCTGGCCGACTCCCTGCAGGGCGTGATAGCCCAGCAGCTGGTGCCCAGGACCGACGGGAAGGGCAGAATAGCTGCCATAGAGCTGCTGCTTACTAACCCGGCGGTCAAGAATTTGGTTCGCGAAGGTAAGGAACACCAGCTTTACACAGTCATGCAAACCGGCCGCAAAATAGGGATGCAGACAATGGATCAAGCCCTAGCCAATTTATGTATTACGGGTCTGATATCAAGGGATATGGCACTGGCCCGTGCCGTTGATAAAGTTGAATTGGAACGTGCTCTGCGTAGAACTTCGATCAATTAACTTGACACCTGAGGTGGGTTTTTTTATGCCATTATTTGCTTACCAGGCTATAGATAAATCCGGCCTGCCTGTAGATGGTAAACTGGAGGCCGAGCATGAGTTTTCAGCTATCTCCAAGCTACAGAAAATGGGCTATACCATACTTGAAGTAGAGGAGGCAAAAGAATCAAGTTTTAGCAAGGCTTTTACCCTGCAGCGCAAAGTTAAAATCGGTGATTTAAGCTTTTTTAGCCGCCAGCTGGCTGCTATGCTCGTCGCAGGCATTCCCCTGACCCGCTGTTTATACACACTGCATGAACAAACCAAACACCCCGTTTTGAAACGGACTGTAGGGGAAGTGGCCCGCAGCGTGGAAGGTGGCATGAGCCTATCCGAGTCTCTCAGCGCCCACCCGGGTATTTTTTCATCCATGTATATAGATATGGTCAAGGCGGGTGAAATGGGCGGCATGATCGAGGAAATGCTTAAGCGCCTCTCCGAGCAGCTGGACCGGGACAAAAGCCTGCGGGATAATATTCGTTCCGCCACCATGTACCCTATCATGGTTATGATATTCGCTGTTTGCGTGGTACTGGCGATGATGTTTTTTATTGTACCCATATTTATTGGCTTTTTCCCCAAAGACGTGCCGCTGCCCCTGCCGACTCAAGTAGTCATGGGTATAAGTAATTCCCTGCGCGGTTACTGGTATTTATACATACTTGCTTTTAGCCTGGCCACCGTGGGACTGCGTTTATACCTGTCCAGCCCCGGTGGTAAAAAAACTTTGGATATATTGAAATTCAGGGTACCGGTATTTGGTGAGCTGATGAAGAAAGCCACTGTTGCCCGCTTTGCCCGTACATTATCAACTCTATTAGGTGGCGGTATTCCCGTGCTGCAAGCCCTGGAAGCCGCCGGTCCGGCGTCCGGCAGCATGCAGGTTGCCGATGCGGTTAAGCAGACAGGTGCAAGTATACTGGAGGGTCAGGGCATTGCCGGTCCTTTGAAAGTGAGCGGTTTATTTCCGCCCATGCTGGTCAACATGGTGGCGGTAGGGGAAGAAACCGGGCAACTCCCTACGCTGCTGGGCCGCGTGGCCGAGTTTTACGAGGAAGAGGTAGCCACCATGACCAAAGGTTTAACAGCCATGCTCGAGCCTTTGATGCTTATATTTATCGGATGTATCGTCGGGGCAATCCTCATATCTATATATCTGCCAATATTTACAGTGGTAACATCAATGGGAGGTTGAGAATTGGAACCGGATCAGATTGCGGAGCATATAGCCGCCTATAGAGCAACCCGGAATGAAGAACAGTTGGCCCGGGTAGTGCAATACGGCAGCAAGCTGGTGTATCACTTCGCTAATCTTTATGCCAGGGGCAGTGTTAGGGACGACCTGGTCCAGGCTGGTTTTGAAGGACTGCTCAAGGCCATCAAACGTTTCGACCATAAACGGGGGATTGCTTTTAGTACCTACGCCAGCCACTGTATTTTAGGTGAAATAAAACATTATATACGCCAGGAAATTTCTATGAATATACATGCAGATGAAACAAAAGCGACCTGGCTAATACTTGCTGACCGGTTGCCCCGCGTTGATATTGGGCAAGGTGGCTTGGCTAATGACCATGATTTAGATGATCGCATTGCCGTAAAAGAAGCAATAGGGGGGTTAAATCAACTGCAGCGCAAAGTTATTTACCTCCTGTTTTACCTGGGCTTGCCCCAGGTGCAGGCTGCTCAGCGGTTGGGCATCAGCCAGCGCCAGGTTTCACGTGTTTTGCATGAAAGTTTGAACCAAATGGCCCGGTTATTACATGACGGAGAAGGAAAACAGGGAGATGGTTCGTTTTGAGGCTTTTTAAACCGTCCGGCGCCGTAGGATTGGAATTGGATAACGAAGTAATCAGGGTGATCGAATTAAACGGTACCGGTAATAAGGCCCAACTGGTATCAGCCGGGCAGGTAGAGATTCCCGGAGGCGCGGTGCAGGAGGGTGTAGTTAAGGATGTGCAGCTGGTGGCCGATGCGCTAAAAGAATTATGGGCCAAAACGGACATTGACCAGCGTGAAGTGGTAATGGGTGTCGCCAACCAGGGCCTAATGATGCGCCTCGCTACATTCCCCAAAATCGCCGCGGACAAGCTGGCTAAAGCTTTGCGATTTCAAGTAGATGAATACTTCCCCATACCCCTGACCGAACTGGTTTTCGATTTTGCCGTGGTAGGCGAAATCGACGGGGACAAAGGCCCGCAGTTAGAGATACTGCTGGTAGCCATTCGAAAGGACCTGCTATATAACAGTCTGGATGCTCTGAACGCCGCATCCTTGATTCCGAGAGTGGTGGACGCTTCCCCCCTGGCTTTAATGAGAACTATTGACCAGGATGTTTCAGCGTCGAATATGGTTCTAGCGGATATATCCAACGATTTGATTACCCTGCTCCTGGTTGGCGGGGGAGTGCCCCGTTTTGCCAGGGTGGTGCCTCATGCGCAGGTCACACAAACCGCCGGCCAGCTAATTTCGTTAGAAAAAACAACTGAACAGCAGGTGGCCGCCACTATGGATGAGGATAACCAGACTCGACCCGGCACCTGGTTTGACGGCCTGGCCGGTGATATAAGTTCAACAATTACCTATTACATGGCTCAGGGCCAGGCAGCTGTGGTGGATAAAGTGATTGTCAGCGGCAGGGGCTCGTCTGTGCAGGGGCTTGTTGAGTATTTGCAGGCAGACTTGGAACTGCCCGTGGAAGTTATTAATCCCCTGACTAATTTGCACGGGCCGGTGCAGGCCGGGGATGTTAACCTGCACCGGTATGGCCCCGAGTATGCCGTCAGTATTGGGCTGGCCCTGCGAGGCTTGGAGAAATAAACATGAATGTAAGCATAAATTTAACTCCTCTGGAAATTAAACTGCGGCAGGAACAGCAGCGCAGGCGCCGCATGTTATTAACCATCGGGGGCTTTACTTTGGTATTCCTGCTGGGCATTTACTGCGCGCTGCTGGCCGCCACGTTACATATGCGGGCGGAGATAAACCAGCTGTCTGAACAAAGACAGGCTATGGAAAGTGAGATTCCCGCCCTTGCACCATACGCCCGGCAGCAGGCTTTAGTACATCAAACGGAATCAATCATTAAACAAGCGGTTGGTGAACCGCTTGACTGGGCAGGCATGCTGTCCGATACCGGACGGTACATACCACAGAACGTTTGGCTTACAAACTTTTCAGCTGTTTGCAAACCGGGTAACGATGCTAAGCAGCCTGCTCAAGGCAGTGGACAGGCCGAGCCTGGTACCCAGCAAAGCCCCGCATCCGTCGGTGAGATAACTATCCAGGGTTACGCCACAGATCATGCTTCGGTGGCCAAATGGCTGGAGGATATGTGCCAAGTATCCGGCTTAAGCGGCATAACCTGTCAGTTTTCCTCCGAAAAATCACTGGACGGGGAAGCGGCTGTCTATTTTGAAATAAAAGCCGATATTATACAGGACGTTTCCGAGCAAAATCAAGCGTCAAAGGAGGGCGGCAGTTGATGGACAAAAAGCTCTCCGGCAATAATACCCTGCTGGTTGCCCTGGGCGTTATAGCCCTCTTACTATTACTATTTTTATTTTATGCCCAATTGGGCGCGCTAAAAGAGGCCCGTGTGGCGCTGCAGCAAGAACAACAGGCTTTTGATCTGGCCCAAAACAGGCTGCAGGAACTGCTGCAGATACGGGATCAGGCCGTCTACTTCGAGGATCAGGCCGAAAGCATGGAAAGATTGCTGCCCACTGAGCCTGAAGAGGATCTACTGATGCTGGACATCGACACCATTTGCCAAGATGCCGGCGTGGAACTAAAACAAATCCGATTTGAAAAACGGGTTGACCGGAAGGATTATACGGAAATGCCCCTTAAAATGACTTTTGAAGGCGGTTACTACAGCATACTCAGCCTGCTCAATCAAATGCAGGAAGGGCCGCGCGCCCTGCGGCTGGATGAAGTTAAAGTCGTCCAAGGCGGCCAGAATCAGAGCGGTTTGAAAGCGGATATCACAGCCAGCGCTTTTTATGCCGCCCGCTAATGTTAACTCCGGAAGGAGCAGTATGAAATGGCAAGCAAAATATCCAGGGAACAAATTGCCTCATTCATTGAGAAAAACAAAAAGGGTGTAATACTGGGCGGAGTTTTATTGGTTGTCGTCCTGGTTGGTCTGGTGCTACTTATTAAATTAAATTACGGTTCTACCGAGGAGGACCAGACCCAGCTGCCAAAGGTCGCGGCTGAAGATAAAGAGCAAAAGGTCTCCGCCGGTCCCGTTACCACCTATCTGCCGGAAACTAAGCGAAAAATAGAGGATACGGGCCCTGAGCCAAGGGACCCCTTTGCCAGGAATATGATTTTAAAAGGGGTTATCGTGGGAGGCAATAGTAATCTGGCCATTATTGAATCGGGCGGCACTGCTTATATTGCCGGTGTGGGCGAAAAAATTTCCGGTGAATGGACGGTTGCCGAAATAACCGGAGATGTAGTGGTTTTACGATCAGGCACACAGACCATGCAGTTGGAATTCCACGGTAACGCCAAATAATGTGCGTCACACCGGGTGAAGGAGGGGGTTAGGACGATGTCCTGCTCATATGTTAATAAACTTACCTGGGGCGTAGCTATTTTACTTGTTTTAACGGTTATAGCCTGCACTGCGGCATATGCCGACGGTGAAGCAATGCCGGCTTCCTCAACAACCGAATCCCTCAGCGCAGTGGAGGGTGCTTACGTGGAGGTAGCAGACGAGGAAAGCGGCGAGAAGATTTCCCTGGATCTGCGGGGTGTGGATTTAAGAGACGCGCTATCCGCGCTGGCCATGGAGATGAACGCCAATATTATCCTGCTGGACCCCAAACCCGTTAAAGTAAACTTCCAGGCAGATAATACCACCGCCAGGCAGGCCCTGGAATTAATCATCCAGTCTCAGGAACTGGCCTATCTGCAAAACGGCCAGATCATCGTGGTCGGCCCGGCTGATAAATTGAAAAAGGATTTTTTTAACCAGATGATTTTAACCAGGTTTAGCCTTTTTTACATACCGCCGTCTGAAATGAAGACCTTGCTGGGCGAACTGGGATTGGATATGACGGCTATTACCGTAAATACCAACGAGAACGCCATTTGGGTGCAGGGCACTGCCCAGGCGTTAAAAAAAGTGCGGGAAATAATATATTCGGTGGACAACATGGAAAACCAGGTTTCCCTGGAGCATAAAACCGCTACCCTGACTCAGGTATCTCCGGAAAGGGCCGTGGAATTACTGGCCGGTGTCGGGGTGGAACTAAAACGCTACGTGCTGCTGGATAACCGGCTGCTGGTATTTGACACCGAAGTGCTCTCCCGCTGGGAGCAGGTGCAAACCATGATCGAACAGCTGGATATTCAGGCTGCCAATAAGAACAAGGTGTTTGTATTCCAGCTCAAAAACATAGCAGCCGGTGATGCTGCGGATAGGTTGGAGGAATTTGGTTTTAGTGAAGTAAAAACCATTGCTTACAACTATGACCGGTTCGGGCATGAATTGATGGTGATCTGCCCACCGTATTTGGAAACCCAGCTGCGCAGCGCTTTGGTGAGCATGGACACAACCCGTCAGGCAACCAGGGCACCGGTATTAAAAGAATCCGGGGAAAATGCCCATACTAGATTAAGCGCTATGCGTGATTTACTTAGCGAGTTATCAGGTGTGCCTGTAGCACAGCTTCATATATCAAGGAACCTTTCCGGGGATAAGGATAATCCGGAGTATGTACTCTGGGTGGAGGAAACACCGGATAAGATTCAGTTGGTTAAGGATTTGATTGACGAGATGGGGGATAAGAAAAATTAGCCAAAAATTTTGGTTAAATGTGTCTAAAAAC
This sequence comes from Desulfoscipio geothermicus, assembly GCA_016841905.1. Lineage (GTDB taxonomy): Bacteria > Bacillota > Desulfotomaculia > Desulfotomaculales > Desulfallaceae > Sporotomaculum > Sporotomaculum geothermicum_C. Next base: position 9,796 of record JAENYF010000003.1, read on the forward strand.
GAGTGCGATCTGATATAATGATTTTGGTAAAATGTGCTTTAACCCCTATCGGGGTGAAATTTCATAAAAAAGGAGGTGAAAAAATGTATCAAAAAATTTGTCGTGCGCTGAGGAACCGTAAAGGGTTCACTCTGGTTGAATTGATGGTGGTTGTGATCATCATTGGTATTTTGGTGGCAATTGCTATTCCGATTTATAATAACGTTCAAATTAATGCGAAGATAAACGCTCATAACGCAAATGTGCGTACACTTCAAGGGGCTGCCGCAATGATGTATTCAGAGAATGCACCATTATCGGGGGATAAAACATGGGCAGCTTCTGACGCCGGTACAACTGCAACAGACTGGAAAAGTTATTTAGCAAAGTATCCAACTAACCCCATTGGTGCTACCATTCCTACTGGTTATAGTGTTGTCAGTGGTAGCGGTGGAGCTTGGGCAGATGGGTATACGGTTTCGATTACTACTGCCGGTGTTGTAACTGTTACACCGGGTATGCTAGAAAAAACTGAATCTGAATAAAGCTAAGGGTGCCAGGCACCAAACTTATTAACTTATTCTTTTCTATTATCTAATTATCTGTATCTAATAGTTTAATTAGTTGCTATTAATTAATACGCACTCGAGCAGAAATTAGGGGGTGCGTATTTTATTTTTTTTCAATGCATTTTTTTCATGCCTTCGGTTCACAAGCTTGCTGAACACCGTATAGTGTGCCAGGCACCTAACTTATCAACTTATTATTGTAATAAGTTTGGTGCCTGGCACCTTTTCAAGGAAGGATGACTATAGTTAATGCACATCAATGATTTACTTAAACAAGCAGTTGTTCGGGGTGCCTCTGACTTGCATATTATGGCGGGAGTTGCGCCTTTACTAAGAATAAATGGTGAGCTGACTTCATTAAACTTCCCACTGTTTACAGCGGATAATACTCTAGAATTGGCCAGGCAAATACTTAACACGGAAAAACTAAACGTGCTAGAGCAGTTTGGTGAGGTGGATTTGTCCACTGAATGCCAGGGTTTGGGGTATTTCCGGGTTAAGAAGCTCATTGGAAGCTCATTGGTGCCAGGCACCCAACTTGTTAACTTATTATTGAAAGCAGAAACACCTCTTGTTAAAATGTAACAAGGGGTGTTGATTTTTGGGTAGGAAACCACGAGTAGAATATTCAGGAGCTTTATACCATGTGATACAACGTGGAAACAATAGAGAGTACATATTTGAAAAAAGTGAAGATAAGATGTTTTTGTTAAATGAAATTAAAGAAAGAACAACAAACACCGGGTTAAAGCTTTACGGTTATGTAATTATGGATAATCATTATCATCTAGTTTTGCAGGTTGGAGATGACCCGTTAAGCAAGCTAATGCACTTTATCAACAGTAGCTATGGCCGCTATTATAACCGCGAACATAATCGTACAGGGCATGTATACGATGGCCGTTACAAAGCTATACATATTCAGAATGAAAAATATCTCTTGGCAGTACTAAGGTATGTGCACCGGAACCCGGTACAGGCCGGCATATGTGCTCAAGTTAACAAATACAGATGGAGCAGCGACATGTATTACCGCTATAATCGAGAAGGTTTTGTTGATATAGATTTGCTGTTGGGTATATTATCCAATGATAGGAAAAAAGCAATAATGCATTATACTTCATTTATGGATCAGGAAGATAGTACTGATTATGAATGTGGAGAAGTAATTGGCGATAAATCTTTTATGACCTCAATTATTCCACCTAAACAGGAAATTGTTAAAAAGAGCTTGGATGAAATTTTAACCGATACCGGTGTCTGTTCTACAGATTTTGTGTTAATAAAAAACGGCTCAAGAAAAAGACACCTTGTAAAATACAAAGTGAGCTATGCTGAAGCAGCGTTAAAACAGAAATATACCTACAAGAGCATAGGTGAGAATATTAACCTTTCAGCTACTGCAATTTCCAAGCTATTGAGTAGAGTTGATTAGCACCGTATAGTGTGCCAGGCACCTAACTTATCAACTTATTATTGAAAGAATTAACACCTCTTGTTAGAATATAGCAGGAGGTGTTAATTTTTGGGCAGGAAACCACGAGTAGAGTATTCAGTAGCTTTATATCATGTGATACAGCGATGAAACAAAAAGAAATAGTGTGCCAGGCACCCAACTTATTAACTTATTATTGAAAGCAGAAACACCTCCTGTTAAAATATTATCAGGAGGTGTTAATTTTTGGACAGGAAACCAAGAGTATAGTATTCAGGAGCTTTATACCATGTGATACAGCGTGGAAACAATAGAGAGTACATATTTGAAAAAAGTGAAGATAAGATGTTTTTGTTAAATGAAATTAAAGAAAGAACAACAAACACCGGGTTAAAGCTTTACGGTTATGTAATTATGGATAATCATTACCACTTAGTTTTGCAGGTTGAAGATGTCCCGTTAAGCAAGTTGATGCACTTTATCAACAGTAGCTATGGCCGCTATTATAACCGTGAACATATTGATATAGATTTGCTGTTGGGCATATTATCCAATGATAGGGAAAAAGCAATTATGCATTATACTTCATTTATGGATCAGGAAGATAGTACTGATTATGAATGTGGAGAAGTAATTGGCGATAAATCTTTTATGACCTCAATTATTCCACCTAAACAGGAAATTGTTAAAAAGAGCTTGGATGAAATTTTAACTGATACTGGTGTCTGTTCTTACAAGAGCATAGGCGAGAATATTAACCTTTCAGCTGCGGCAATTTCCAAGCTATTGAGTGGAGTTGATTAGACTATAAAGGTTGTCTATAAGTTAATAAGTTGGGTGCCTGGCACCTTATTCTTTGATTAACTATTTAATTATGGTATAATCCCAATAAAGATGTATAATTTTTATGGAGGTGGTCCGCTTGTTCAAAAGAACCCTGTTAAATGTTTTATTGGCTGTATCTTTATGTTTTTGTGTGGTTTTGTCTACCAGTGCGGCGCAACCTACTGCGAAAGACCTGGTCATAGCCAGCATTAAAAACTTTGATTTAGGTGTTGACAAAGGCTTTTACGAAAAGTCTGAGGATGTAACCAGTATTAAGATTACTGAGTTTGACGGGAGCGTTACTAAAGAGATAGGCCAATTTAAAGGTGCGTCTATTGACCTTTTATCAAAACTAGATGCAGCTAATAATGTTATTAAAGTTAGCTATACCACAGACATTGATGGTAATAAACACAACGGCGATATCTATTTAAAAGATGATAAGGTTATCTTAAATAAAGATATCTTTATCTTACTTAAAGAATTCGGGCTCGATGCATTTAAGGATAACCCTACCATTTTAGAACAAAGTCCTGAGTACCTATATTTATCTAATGAACAGCTTAAGAGTGTCTGGGAACAGATGCTAAGTTATCAAAACCAGCAACTACCCGAGGAATACAAAGATTTACTGCTTTTCCTGGTGGAAGCCATACCGGATCAGTATTTCAGCCTATCTGCCAGCAAAGTTACTTTACAATTAGACCAAAACGGTTTTGAAGATGTTATATACAACCTGTTAACTAAAATAAAAAATGAGAAAGATAGAGCAGCCGACATTGTAGTTAATTTAAACAAATACAGTTATGAACAGATGGGAGTTACTCCGGAGCAAATAAAACAATCAATTATTACCGGCATTGACAGCATGCCTGTTATATCCCGGGAGCAAATAAAACTGTTTAGCAGCTTCGTGGAAGTCAATGATTTTATTTATGAGGCGTCTCTTATACCCGGCGGGCAGAAAAACTTTAATCTGGACCTAGGCTTTAAATCTCCCGACGGCTCAGTGGGAGGACAGCTTGCCGTTGTTATAGACAGTGTCGGGACAAAAGATAACCTGGAAGGCACTTACAATATTTCAGGTAACTTTAATGCTCAAGACGGCCCCCAGTTTAATTTTGAAATGAATTGTTTGTGTAATTACCAAGCAGAGGCCGCTTATACCGATACCACTGTCAAGGCGACAGCTAAAAATAATACCACCGGTGAATTATTATTAAACTTTGCTGCTACAGCTGATTCCACCACTAAAGTTAATCATAACCTGGTTGTAAATGCACCGGAATTAAATGCCGCTAATAGTACCGATATAACATCTTTAATTCCGGGACCGGAGCAGGTAACTGTAATCGAACCACCCATTACTGAGGAAACCGGTTCAATAGTTATAGTAAACGGAAATATCATCGATACTGAAGTGAAACCTGCAATTAAAGACAACAAACATCCCATAGTGCCGGCCAGAGCTGTATTGGAAGCACTGGGCTGTGGGGTTAAATGGTATGCTCCCAATGAGGTGCACATCACCGCAGGTGATAAAACAATTTTAGTATTTATTAATGAAAGCAAATATAAGGTCAACGGGCTGGAAAAAGCTTTAAGTGTACCGGCCTACCTTGAAGCAGGTCGCACAATGATTCCGACCAGCCTTATTGATGAGGAATTAGGTGCTGTAATTGAACTGGTTAACGGAGCTGTAGTTATAACAAAATAATATAAGCGATAAAAACCAATCCGCCGCGATGCAAGCTAAAAACGGCGGGTTGGTTTTTTGCTATTTAAAAATGTTTTATTATTACATAGTGAAATTTAGACGCTCACCAGGGATATTCATGTGTAGCAGACCTATGTTAGTTCTAAGATATTTTAATAAAATACGAGAATCAAAATAATTGCTAAGTATTTAATTAATAATATAATTTTTTGGTATATAATTTTATTACATAAGCTTTGACTGGGGGCAACATCGTGAGTTTACTTGTTCTAGGAAATAAAAGGGGTGCGGCACTACCTATTGTTCTTATGGTTATGCTTGTATTAGGATTACTGGGAGTTAGCTTGTGGCAATACAGTATGGCAGATACCCTTCAAGTATCGAGAGATATAAAACATATGCAAGCACATTATGTTGCTCGTGCAGGGGCTAATATGGGCTTTAAAGTTATAAGTGATTTATTTAATTCTGATAATAAACCGGAAAATATTGAAGACCTAAGTACAGAATTGGCATCTCGTGTTATCCAAGGAGATATTGCCACCGGTAACTTCACAGTAAAGTTTCATGATTTTGATTTAGATAGTAATAAGATTAAAATAACTTCAGAAGGTGTATTAAAAACGGATCCAAGCATTAAGGATTTAGTAGTCTTAACAGTTTTTTTATCAATCTTTGATCACGTTATAATAGATATAGAGAGACCCGCTGTTTGGTTTGGGGGCAATAGTCATAATGCTTTACATAAGGCATTTGATAATCCGTTACCCGATAATGGTGTAATTCTTTATAGTACCAATAACCAATGTCTGCAATATGTGCAAAACCAGGAGAACACTTTTTTAGCATATTCTATTGAATTTCGAGCGCAGGAATATAGTAAAAACGACACACGAGAGTACAGTTTTGAGGTTAAAGAATCTCGAAGTATTAGTCTGGATGCGAAATATATTATTTTTAAGGGAATTGTATCACTTGAGGATAAAAAGGATGGTAATAACATGGCAATAATTAACCTTTTATCTTCTTCAACGGAACGAACTTTTGAAGGGTTAGCATTAGAAGAAAAGGGCCTTGACTTAAGAAATGACTTGGATATTGGGGATAGTATACCTTTAGAAACCATTAGAATGAATCGTTTTGGTGTGGTAGTTTTTGAAGACGATGTGATTTGGAAAAAAGGAGACAACAGTGAAGAAACAATAATATTGCCTGGATATTATTTATATAATGAAGCAGGAGTTACCTTAGCGCAAGATGTGGTTCATCCAAATAATGTTGGAGAGTACTATTCTAATAAGTTAATAAAAATCACAAATGAAGAAAAAATTAAAGATATTTTTGAAGATTCAAGAGTAATTAGTTCAGAATATAACATAGATAAAATTATATGGGGAAGGGGCTAATTATTATTTAGAGTATCTGTTTAAGAGGGTGGGTTTGTGGGTAAAAGGAAACAGCATGAAAATGGCTTTGCTCTAGTGGAAGTATTAATAGCGTTGATTATCTTATTAATTATTGTATTTGCATTCGTCTCTCTTTTTAGCTTTAGTTTTTCAGGTGTAATGTCAGCCGGTTATAGTAGTGATGCTCTTTATGAAGCACAACAAAAAATGGAGAATGCTTTATTGGATACAACATATTTAGGTGATAATGCCGGAGAAGTAGTGCGAACACCTAATACTATAAACGGGATATATGGACAAGAACTAACTGTGAACATTGATTATTTAGACGGCAATGGTAATGTGAGAACAGTTTCTTTGACTACTTTTTTACCAGATAATATGTAAAATAAATCAGGTGATGCTTCGGTGGGTAATGTAAAATTAAACTACATTCAGGGAGAAAATGGTTATAGTTTAGTTGAGTTAATAGTGGCCATTTTTTTACTATTAATAACTTTGGCGATTGGGTTTAGCTTTTTTTTCTTTGGTTTAAATTCATTTGTAACCGGCGAATTGAATTCCAATGTGCAGCAAAACGTACGGTTAAAAGCAAAATATATTAGTGATGAAGTTCGTTATGCAACAGAAATGGAAATACTTGCAACTAAACCATCAGATGCTGAATTCAATGATAGCTATAACTATATGTATTTAGATGACGGGAAAATAATGGTTAAGAAAGGTGCTGAGGCAGCTTATCAGGTACCTGTTGGTATTTCAGAAGGAATAGAATTTTCTTTAGATTTTTATGGTAACGAAATAGAAACTTCTATGATAAAATTCCTTATATCTGGCAAAAAGAATGAAGGTAAAAAATATGAAGTTTCTTCCGAAGTATCTGTGCTTAATTTAACTTACATCCCAAATGTCAGCGGTACAGCCATAAAATACCGGGATAAAGTTTTTTTAGTAATAACAAATACTGATTTAAATTATTCAATAAATGGTGAACCTTATGAACATAAATTTTTAGCTAGAGGCGGTAACCCGCCTTATTATTTCACGGGACAAGGTGAGATTCCCTTGGGACTTTTTCTTAATAGCGGCGGTGAATTTTCGGGAACCCCTGCTAATGAGGGTTACTTCACCTTTAAGGTTACAGTAACTGACGCCGAGGGTGATATCTCAAGTCATGAGTTTACAATTCAAGTAAAACCACCCAAGTTAGGTGCATCTATTGAAACAATTTCGGGCATTACATCTCTACGAATTTCGAATGTAAGAAATGCTGCTACTATAAAGATTTATAGAGTAAATGAACCAGAACCCGTTTATACGTTCGATGAAGATGGAGACACGTATATTGATTTAGTAAATGATATTTCTTTGACTAATGGTGATTATTTTACCACCCAAACTGTTAATGGTGTTACGAGTGAACGGTCAGACGTTATCAATATAAGCATTTAAAAATACGTTCTAGTTGATTAAACTTCAATTATTCTTTAAGCCTATTTTATTTAAGCACTCTGATATATTAACAGTCCGTTTAAATTTCCTTGTCCCCCCCTGCTTTTAAAACTGACATCCTCATAAGCCAAACCGACCGCGGTGGGGGAACAGGTGTTCTTTTCTCGTGCCGAATTATATGGATAAAATTGTTGAAAAATGTCTAAATCTCGAAGGTTTTTCTTTAGTTTGTCGAGAATTTTTATAAAAATTAGTAGGAGCAAAGATTTTAGCAAAATAATGGAATGTAAACAAACCTTCCGGTTGGTTAACTCCGGAGGATTCGAGGTGTTAATAATGTTTTCGACTGCTAATAAGCCTTCAAAGCAACTGAATTTTCCAATTAGTGAATTAAAACAAGTGGAAGAAGCACTGCACAAGAGCGAAGAGCAGTATCGTCAACTTGTTGAACTTTCACTTGATGCTATTATCATCCACTGCGAAGGCAGGATCGTCTTTGCGAATATGGCTACTGTAAAACTTTTAGGTGCGGCTAATATCGAAGAAATCATTGGAAAGCCGTTAATGGATATTGTTCACCTGGACTACCGGGAAATCGTCAAAGAGCGCATACGACAAGCAGAGGAACATGGAAAGACAGCGCCGTTGGATGAAGAGAAGTTCACCCGGTTTGATGGGTCGGTTGTAGAGGTAGAAGTGGCGGCAATTCCTTTCACCTACCAGGGTAAACCGGCGACGCAAGCTATTGTCCGCGATATCACCGAGCGCAAGTTGGCAGAGAATGCACTTCGGGAGTCTGAAGAGAAGTACCGAACTATTTTTGAAACTGCCGGTACCTCGATGGTTATTATCGAGGAAAAAGATATAATTTCCCTGGCTAACACGGAAGCGGAAAAACTTCTCGGCTATTCCAAAGACGATTTGGAGGGCAAGAAAAATTGGACGGATTTTATCGTACAAGATGATTTGGAGAGAATAAAAGCATTTCATCGCACGCGAAAAACTGACCCAAGTGCTGCTCTAAGGAACTGTAAATTGCGGTTCATTGACAGGCAGGGTAATGTTAAAGACATCCTTATGACTGTTGACATGATTCCGGGAACAAAAAAGAGCGTAGCATCTTTTTTAGATATTACCGAACGCACAAGGACTGAAAACCGTATCCATCAACTTTACAGAGAGAACCTGCGCCAGCTGAAAACCATCAGTGCGCTATATGATAATGCGCAGAAACTCGGGCAAAGTCTGGATTTACAGGAACTGGCCGAAGATGTTACCCGTACCTGTGTGGAAATTTTCGGGGCGAGCTTAGCCGGGCTTAGTAGTGCCGAAGAGGATGGCCGTGTAAGTTTGCCAATTTACTTTCCCCGGGAGATAAAATATCCGCGGCAAATAACGTTGCGCTGGGATAACTCATCACATGGGCAGGGCCCAACAGGCACCGCCATCCGTACCGGCTTGCCGGTTATTATCACGGATATCGCCACCGATCCTATTTTTGCTCCGTGGCGCAAGGCCGCGCTGGAGCAGGGATATTGCTGTGCCGCCGCATTTCCCCTTATCAGCCGCGGTAAACCTTTTGGCGCACTGATGCTGCACAGCGACCTGTCCGGCTTCTTTTCACCTGAGCGCGTTGAATTCTTCCGGGCTTATGCTCAACAAGTCGCCGCTGCGCTGGTAAACGCCCGGCTGTTTAAAGAAATAAAGCGTCACTCCGAACATTTGCAGGCCTTGCGCAATATTGATATGGTTATTACCGCCAGTCTGGACCAGCGTGTCACCTTCAACGTTATCCTGGACCAGGTAACCGCCCAACTGGACGTTGACGCCGCCGGTATTCTGCTGCTTAATAAGTATACACAGACGCTGGAATATGCTGCCGGTCGTGGTTTCCTCTCCAAGGCTATCGAGCGCTCCCGCTTGCACCTGGGCGAGGGGTACGCCGGACGGGCTGCTCTGGAGCGGCGTATCGTTAAAATCCCCAATTTACCGGAAGCAGAGGGATTCTTTACTTTCACCCAGCTAATATCGCATGAGGGTTTCATATCCTACTACGGCGTACCGCTTATTGCCAAAGGGCAGGTCAATGGCGTGTTGGAAGTATTTCACCGTGCACAGCTCGACCCCGATCATGAGTGGCTGGACTTTCTGGAGGCCCTGGCGGGGCAGGCGGCCATCGCTATTGATAACGCCTCCTTGTTTAATGACCTGCAGCACTCCAATGTTGAACTAACCCTGGCCTATGACGCTACCATTGAAGGCTGGGCACATGCCCTGGACCTGCGGGATAAAGGAACCGAAGGCCATAGCCGGCGTGTCACTGAGATGACAATGTACCTGGCGCGTGCTTTAGGGATGAGTGATGCAGAATTGGTGCACGTACGCCGGGGCGCGCTGCTCCACGACATTGGAAAGATGGGCGTTCCTGATCGGATACTGCTCAAGCCCGGCCCGCTTACAGAAGAAGAATGGGCAACCATGTACCGTCACCCGGTTTATGCATACGAAATGCTTTCGGCAATCGACTACTTACGCCCAGCCCTGGACATCCCCTACTGCCATCACGAAAAGTGGGACGGCACGGGCTACCCGCGCGGGCTGAAAGGCGAGCAGATTCCGCTTGCGGCACGCATCTTTGCCGTGGTTGACGTATGGGACGCACTTACCTCGGAGCGCCCTTACCGTTCTGCCTGGCCTGAAGGCAAGGTGCGTGAACACATCATTGAGCAGGCTGGAAAGCATTTTGATCCCAAGGTTGTTGAGGTTTTTCTAAAAATAGAAGTATAGATATTTAAATATTATTATGATAAAATTTAGTAGAAAATTGCCTCAGTAACAATTATTATCAATTTTATGCTGGATGTGCCAATGCTGATAACCAGGAGGTATGTAAATGGGATTGACTCAAACCTTAACAAATAATGTTGAAGAAATTGCACAAGAAACAGCAACGATGATAAAGAATATTCCTCTAGATAATGAGATTGAATATTCTGTCTTGATAAGTCGATTACGCGAATTGGTCAACCAGTTAATATTAACATTAAAATCAGGTGTAGATGAAGATTATATTAGATTCTTTGATGATTTAATCCGGCAAAAAGTCAATGAAGGCTACAACATTAATGATATTCAAAGAATATTGACGGTATTGCGGGATAAGTTAATAGACGTAATTGAAAAGGAATATTATGAGCAACCGGACAAGATAAACGAGTACTTTAAGGTAATAGTCAAAATTATCGGCGAGTCAAGAATTAGCATAGGCAAAGCTTACATTAAGGTACGGGAGAATACAATAATACAGCAGCAGCAAGCTCTTAATGAGTTGTCAACCCCAATAATACCGCTTTTTGACAAAATCGTGGTGGTACCGCTAGTTGGCACTATCGATACCTTTCGAGCAAAGCAAACAATAGAGCGATTATTAAACGCTATAGTCTCCGAACATGCGGAAATTGTTATTATAGATGTTACCGGGGTACCTATAATTGATACAGCAGTTGCCCAAAACCTGCTTAACGCAGCTAGTGCAGCTAGGTTGCTGGGCAGCACTTGTATTTTAGTAGGGATCAGCCCTGATATGGCCCAAACCATAATTAAACTGGATGTTAATTTATTTAGTAGTGTCATAACCAATACCAATTTAAAAAAAGGTTTAGAAACAGCACTAAATATAATCGGCCTGAAAATAACACCCGTGCAAAAGGGTAGGTGAACAAATAATGGAAATCCCTATTTTAAAAATAGACAACTGCTTGGTGGTATCTATCCAGGGCAGTTTAACCGATACGGCGGCCCTTGAGCTTCAAGAGAACCTGGCCCGGGACATATCACAACAAGAACCTGTGGGAGTACTGGTTGACCTAACCGCGGTGGAAATTGTAGATAGCTTTGTGGCTAAAGTATTAAGCGATATATCTTCCATGTCCAAGCTAATGGGGGTTAATGTGGTAGTAACCGGAATTCAACCGGGTGTGGCGATTACCTTAATAGAGCTGGGTATTACCCTAGAAGGTATACGTACTGCATTAAATTTACAAAAAGGTATTGATCTTCTCCGTGCATAGTGAGGAGTGAAAAGTATGGAAAGCATGCAAGAAATAAATGTGCATCTTGAAAATGAATTGGATATCGTCGCTGCCAGGCAGGCAGTGCGAAATCTTTCTAAATCAATGGGGTTTGGGTTGGTGGACCAAACCAGGATCACCACAGCTATTTCTGAACTGGCCCGTAATATCGTTCTTTATGCAGGAGAAGGCTCTATATATCTTCGGGCAATTAATAACGGTTTGCGGAAAGGTATTGAAATATTGGCTTCGGATAATGGACCCGGCATTGATAGTATTCAGCTGGCCATGCAAGACGGCTATACCACTTCACGGGGTCTGGGTGCCGGACTTCCCGGCACCAAAAGATTAATGGATGAATTTAGTATACGGTCTGGCTCGGGTGAAGGAACACAGGTGGTTGTGCGTAAATGGTTAAGGTAGACTACGGGGTGGTTTCGAAGCCCAAGAATAAGGGTGACTTGAACGGTGATGCTTATCTTGCCATTTCCGAGAGAGACTATGCCTTTTTTGCCGTAATCGATGGTCTGGGTAGTGGTGCAGATGCTTCTAGGGCCGCCAAGAGAGTAATTAATTTTTTTAAAGAATATACTCATTTAAATGTGAAAAATTTGTTGTTAAACTGTCAACTTTATGTTTTTGGTGAACGAGGTGCCGCGGCAAGTGTATTGCGGTTAAACCTGGCTTCAGGTGCCTTTGAATATATCGGAATAGGTAATGTCGAAGGTTATATATGGGCGGACAAGCCCATAAGTTTAGTTAACAATAACGGTACACTAGGCCGTGCTATACCGCAATCACCGTATGTAAATAAAGGGACGGTCCAAAGTGGCAATTACATTTATATATTTTCTGATGGGATATCACGTGACTTTATCAATAAAAGCACCTATTTACACCAAGAACCCTGGGAAATGGCTCAAAAGATTGAAAAAGATCATATGAAAAACGACGACAGAACAATAATGGTTATTAAAATAGTATAACCAACTTAAAAAAGGGGGCGGGCCTTTGCTAAAAGACTTCGGGGAGCAATATATAAAAATTTTAAAAAATTTCTTGGAAGATGAAAGCGAGTCCTGTTTATATCAGGCCTCTTTATTCAGCAAAGAATTAATTAATAAAGGAATAAGGCCCGAGGAAATTGTAGAAACACATTTAAAGTCATTTAAGGAATTGCTCAAATCCTACCCCTATTGTGAATGGGTGCAAAAGATCTATAAATCATTTAGTTTATTGATCGAAATTATGACCTTTTACGGTAATGTTTATAAAGAATATCTAGAGCTTAAAGATAATTTGCTGCAGGCTATGTCTATGCAAGTAGCATATAAGAGGCTGCAGGTTTATGTTGATGAAATTGAATTTATAACCCAAAGGCTGGCTTTAATAAACGAAGAACTGGATAGAAAAGTAATGGAACTGGGAACGTTACATAAAATTAGTAAAGCCATTAACTCTGATCTAAACTTTGATCGTTTATTGAATCAAATTTTGGTCTGTGTCAAAGAAGTTATTGATTACGAAGATTGTTATATTTATTTAATGGAGGATCAATCCACTAAATTAGCATTAATTAAACATTATGAAAGTGCCGTCGGTCAGAGTGAAGCTAAGCTTAACATTTTGCAGCAAGTTAACCAACTGGTATTGAGCAAAAAGGAAAACCAGGTGGTTGATTTGGGAACCCAGACTTGGGACCATGCTTGTTCCGGTACCGGTACGCTATTGGCCATTCCCATGCTGGTGGAAAACAGAATTCTTGGTATTTTAAGTATAATTACTGATCAGAAAAAAGAAATTATAGACGAGTTGCTTGAAATGCTTTCCATAGTAGCTTCCCACGCGGCCATTGCCATAAAAAATGCCACCGATTATGAATATGTCAAAAAGACAGCTATTACCGATGGTTTAACCGGTCTCTTCAACCATCGTTATTTTTATGAGCGTTTTAAGAGAGAATTGGATTGGTCCAAACATCATGAATTGCCCGTTTCTCTTCTAATGATCGATATCGATAATTTCAAAGAATATAACGACATCTACGGGCACGTTGCCGGAGACAAATTGTTGAAAATAATTGCCGATATATTAAGGTTTTGCACCAGGGATGAAGATGTCATAGCACGTTATGGTGGAGATGAATTCGCAGTTGTGTTGATGGGAGTTGCCAAAAAAGCTGCCTGTAAAATAGCCGATCGCATCAGGGTGTCAATTGGCTCGGAAAGCTGTATGGATAAGAATGGCAACCATGAGTCAGTGAATGTTAGCGTTGGAGTATCTAGCTTTCCCGAGGACGCTTTAACTGTAGGTGAATTGGTAAACATAGCCGATAAAGCATTATATATTAGTAAAAAGAACGGTAAAAATCAGGTTTCATTCATAAATGTTAAATAGTTTTATCTATAAGAGGCAAACCTGTTGAAAAACAGTGACACGAAGCCCGTGAGTATAAGTTTTCAAAGACTATGACGTTAAGATTGCAATATTAGACGTTATGCCTGTTTGTTCTTCCTCGACAGGTTTTTCTTATGTATGGAGTACATGAGTGATATTCAATTGTTTACTCTTCGACAATGGCGGCCGCTATGGCAGCTCCAACCCCTGAGCCATCTTTGGTAAGTTTAGTGGTAACAAAGCCGGGCTTATCTTTGAAGATGTTTTTAAGGATGTTGTTTAACTTATCTGCATACCCGGGCATTAATTCATACAATGAACCGTCTATGGCGATGGTGTGGCGGTGCTCTAAGCCCGGGTCGATATGTTTTAACACACCGGTATAGGTTGCAGCTATAAGCTGTATGGAACGGGTAATCACAGCGGATGCAATATTGCGCAGGGTCGTTCGCTCTTCTAACGGTGAGCAGTGTATTTGGCAGATTGTTTTCAGCCAATGCGAGACGCCAGTTAAGTCCGGGCTTTTGTCGGCTAGTATTCCGGCTATATGTTCGGCCTTTATTTGATATGGTGTATAGAATATTTCCGGCCGGCCGGATGCAAAAAGTAATTTTTTGTTAATAAAGTCTTGAATAATTATTCTGGTTAATTCACCGATATACTGGCCGCCGACCATTTTTTCCAGGCACTGCTCTCCGGGTAATTGGCTTTGCCTGTCCAGCTGCAGATCGTAAGCAGTGGCCTGCAGTTCATTAAAATTGCCGGATTCCATATTAATAATCATCGGTTGGCCTGTTATAGGTGAACTTGGCTCGAGATAACAGGTGTTATGGCCGGTGCCGCATATTGACCCTATATCCGCATGCCGGTCACCATAAGCCGCGGTTAGCAATGTGCCCACTGTGTCGTTGATAACGGCCATGGGCATAACCCGAGTTAAGTTTCTGACGGCCAGCGCCTTTTGCAGCAGCTCGGCAACGTCCCGGCCTTCCACGCCGGAGGTTTGAATTTCTTTAGTCCATTTGATTAATACAGCCTGGTTAACCCCTGCTTGCCGGCTGGGGAAGGAAAAGGTAAAGCCGAGGGAGTAAGATTGGTTGGGTACCAGGATAGTATCCATTGGCTCGGCAATAAACTGAAACAAATCGCTGCCGGCAGTCTCCGGGCTGGTAAAGTCGTAGCCTTTTCCCCGGTCTCGCAGGGGAAACGACCGTCGCTGGAGAGTGCTGTAAGCCCCGTTGCCTTGGAGTTCTACCGTTAACACGCGTACATTGGTACCGCCGAAATCCACGGCCAGGTAAACACCCTTTTCCTGTCCGGTGGGCTTGGTCAAAAAGGAAGGCAGCATTTTTAATGAACTGTTCTTACCGGCAAGGCCATCCGTCATGGCTTTCTGAAAACGGCTGGCGATGTCCAGTATTTGAGTTTCGGAAAGCATAAAATTGGCCAATGCTTGCATTTTGTCGCCCCCGGCATAATATTGAGTTGAGCAATAAATCCGGAAGGTCCGGTTCACCTTCCGGATTTATTATATTATGGATGCGCTTGACTGTTAAGCAGTGAGTGATAAAACCTCCGACGTTATCCAGCATTTGTTTGCGTTCCTCGTTAGCAACCAAGGGTACGGCGTAGCAGTTCATGTATTTAACGTTGGTAAATGCCGTCAACTATCCACTCTCCTTATGGTTTTAGTCTTTATCGGACAGCAATATGCCTCCTACGCCCACGTTGTCGCGTTCCCTCTCCTCGATCAGTACAATGATGGATTTTTCCGGCCGCTGGATTATTTCACTGGTAACTTTGGTGATGGCTTTGACTAGTTGCGACTTTTGTTCTCTGGTTAATATAGGGCCGTCCACGGTAATTACCGGCATGGTCAGTCACCTCTTTCCTTTTAGTATTATATTTATTATTTTTTTTAATGCTGGTTGGATATGCATGAGGGCAATGGCAATGCGAACTTGTTATTCATTTGACAAAGGTGGCTGGTTACTGATCCTTGTCCGCCCCGTTATGGCGGCAACAATAACATATTGCATTTTTCCGGTCTTTTTACTCTCCAATCTAATATTCCCGCCTACGACCGGCTTACCCTTGCCGGAGAATCTAATGTAATCGAGCGGGAAATTGGAAAAAGCCAAATCTATTCCGTCAGGCAATTGCACAATTGTCGAATTACTGTTGCCTGACGGAGCCGCAATAATATATTTATCGTCTATTAATCGCAGCCTAATATAGAAACTGTCGGAATCCTTAACCAGCGCTTCCTGCGCCACTGAACGAATATGCTGTTGTAACTGCATACACTCGGTTTGCAGTTGATGATTTGCAATGCAGTTATTCATAAACGGCACAGCTATGGCCATAAATATGCTCATGATCAGGATAACGATGGTTAGCTCGATTAATGAATATCCCTTATCCCTGGCGGTAAATGCTTTATAGTAATTCATATCTAACGCATTCCTTGAACTTCGTTTTGAATCAATTACTCAGTAAATTCATTTGTTTTTGCGTTGTTCTAAAAGAAGTTACAAAATTATGTAACTTTTTAGAAATGTTTTTCTGTTTAGGCAGGAAATTTCTGATAATTGTATAAATTTTATCATATAGGCAGATTGTTGGGCAATAAAATCATTAGTTTTCAAACCTGATTTCTGGTAACCACAGGATCATGAATATGGTTAATACGTTATCCGTTATCATGGGAGGGATACTTTTGCTTACTAATAAGCAGGGGTTTATCCTCATGGAAGTGATAAGCTCGGTATTAATATTGAGCATATGCTCTGTTGCCGTATTATTTGCTGTTACCACTTCAACATACCAGCTGGCGGGATCTATGCAGCGGCTTAAAGCAATAGAACTGGCTCATGGGAAGCTGGACGAAATAATGGGTTTGGAATTTGAAACCATTACATCAGTACCCAAAACAGACTGTCCTGCTTCTTTTGGCGAATATCAATATGCTGTAGACGTACAGTACGATGTCGAAAATAATAAATTTTTAAAGAATATCAACGTTACGGTATATTTTACTGAACCGGTATCCGGTCTTGAGAAATCTATAACTATTGCTGGGGCCAGAGCTAAAAGGTGATGCATTATGTTAAAGGTGTCCAAAATTGGTGGTTCTACTTTGGTTGGTTTGTTAGTGGCTATGTTTTTAATGGTTATAGTACTGGGTACTGCAAATTCTGTATTTGCTTTTTGTGTAAGAACCTGCTATTGGAACCTGAATAGACTGGAAGTGCAAGAAAACCTGCGCGTTGGTATAGACAGGATTTCCCGTGAGGTTCGTCAGGCGACTGAAATTACATCTATTGATAATAGTGGAAGTGGTCGGCTTATTTTTAAAGATCCACATGATAATGTGATTTCTTATCGGATAAGTAAAAGCGGTGATACTGAGGCAGCATATCAATTAATACGTTCTATAAACGGGTATGGCCATAATCCGGTGGCTAGATATGTCACAGGGCTTGCTGTAGAAGCTGTTAATATGGGAACGGACACCTGTACAGTTCAGTTGAAAATAACCGGAGAAAAGGGCGATAGCGGGACAATGGACGTAACCACAACTGTTATGCTGAGAAATTAGAAAAATCAGGTGATTGGGTTGTGAAAAAGTCTCTGAGTGGCAAAGAAGGACAAACCTTAGTTTTGGTGATAATGATAACCACTGTCCTTTTTATATTATCCTCGGCTTTGGGAACTATGTCCATAGGGAGTTATACGAATGTTGTTAGGGAGGAAGAGTATGTTAAGGCACATTGCGCAGCCGATGCCGGTATTGAAAAAACCATCGCTGCTATTAAAGAGAACGTTGGTTGGTTGAATAACTTACCCGCAGCCGGTAATAATGATGTTTTTACTCAGGTTTTCCCGGAAACACCGGTTAGTGATTATGTTACATATTCAGTCGGGGCAATAAAACAAAGGCATTATATTGGCAATTCTTTATTAATTAATTCCCTTGGACGGTGTGAAAACGATGCCGGTGAATTGCTGGCCAAAAAAACATTAAGGTGTATGGTTGCTGTGTATGGTGTGGAAGATTATTTAAAGGGGCTTGCTGTCCTATCCGCCCAACCGGCTTCTTTTGATATGTACAATAATATAACAGTGGATGGTAGTATAATTATAAATGGCAGTATTAACATACCGGACAATATGCTGGTCAATGGTGATATTTATGCTAGCGGTAATGTCACGGGTGATTGTGCTGGTCAAATACATAGCAATTACGATTACATACCATCTTTCCCGGAACTGGACGAGAATTATTACTTGCAGAAGGCAACGGAAGACGGTCATGTTTTTTATAACGATGTGGAATTTGGTTCCGGCGGGGTTATAACAGATTATAACGGTTTTTATTATGTGGATGGTAACGTCAATGTTTCCGGTGATTACCAGGGGGCGGCATTGATTTTTTCCACCGGCGATATTAATGTGACGGGAAATATGGAAACCGGCGTTTCCGGGGGAGAAAATACCGGTATAGGTAATGGAAGTTTAACACTGGTTGCTCTTGGGGATGTAGATATCCATAACTTTAATATACATGCCAATATTATAGCCGGTGGCTCTTTATATGCTCAAGACGGCGCATCGCTTCATGGTGCGGCTTGCATTGGTGACTTGATATATGAACCTGTGGGAGCGGGGTTATTTGAAATATGCCATGTTCTCAGCCCTGAGCCGGTGGACGGTGCCTTAACGGTTAATATTGAAACAAAATTATGGGAGGAATCACGTGCCGTATTTTAATCACATACACAATGCAGCAGATTTATCTATCATACCAATTATCTCCATGATATAATATTATTCGTGAGCAAAGTATAATAAAAATAATGCTTTGGAAGTAAAATATAGGTTGTTAATAAGTAGCCACTATAATTTGTTTGTTTTCAGGTTATTTTAGCATTTGCTGTTGTTTATATTAAATTTGAACTGGACGGTGAACGGTGTGCTGGATAAGGATACTTTAAGCGAGGTACTGGCCGTCGCATTAACCAACGGCGGCGATTTTGCCGATGTGTTTGTGGAGTATAAAAAACTGACCGGTATCGGTTGTGAGGACGGCAAAATTGAGCGTATCCACTCGGGTATTGATTCCGGGGCGGGAATCAGGGTTTTACTTGGCGACATCACTTCTTATGCCTATACCAATGATTTGAGCCGGGAGGGTTTGCTAAAGGCGGCCACAATTGTCAGTCATGCCGTGGCTGGCCAGGGCGGTGAGAAAAAAACTTTTGTGCTGCAGCGGGTAGAATCGCCGGTTAAATTTGAGGTACTGCAGCGGCCTGACCAAGTGAGTACCGAGCAGAAAGTCCATGCGGTGCGGGCTGCTGATGAGGCTGCGCGGGCGGTAGACCGGTCCAAAATCAAGCAGGTGATGGTTGGTTACGGCGATATTGTTCAGCGGGTGACCGTGGCCAATAGCCGGGGATATTTTGTGGAGGACGAGAGGATCCGCACCCGGCTGATGGTGAACGCAGTGGCGGCAGAAGGCGCGGTGATCCAAACAGGCTATGAGGCGGTGGGCAGTCATAGCGGTTTTGAGCTGCTGGAGCGATATAAACCGGAGGAGGTCGGTGTCGCAGCAGCCCGGCGGGCTGTGCAGATGTTGACGGCCAGGCCGGCGCCGGCGGGAAAGATGCCGGTCGTGTTGGCCGGAGAAGCGGGCGGCACTATGGTGCACGAGGCCTGCGGCCATGGGCTGGAGGCCGACCTGGTGCAAAAGGGGCTTTCCGTATACGCAGGGAAAAAAGGCCGGCAGGTGGCGGCGCCGTGTGTCACGGTGGTGGATGATGCCACATTGCCCGACCGCTATGGATCCTACAGCTTTGATGATGAGGGTGTGCCGGCCCGTAAAGTGGTGTTAATTGAGAACGGGATTTTGAAAGATTTTCTGTACGACCGGTTGACCGCTCACCGGGACGGGGTTGAGCCCAATGGCCACGGACGCCGGGAATCATACCAGCATAAGCCTATTCCTCGCATGGGCAATACTTATATCGCGCCAGGTCAGGATGACCCGGCCCAGATTATCCGCGATGCCGGAAATGGCTTGCTTGTTAAAAAAATGGGCGGGGGGCAGGTTAATACCACGACCGGTGATTTTGTGTTCGATGTGGCTGAGGGCTATTTAATTGAAAACGGCGTTGTTGGACCCCTGGTGCGCGGTGCTACGCTGACCGGCAACGGCCCCGCGGTACTCCGGCTTATCGAGGCAGTGGGCAGCGACTTGGGCTTTACTATCGGCACCTGCGGCAAAGATGGTCAGGGTGTGCCGGTGAGTGATGCTCAGCCTACCATAAGAATAAAGGAACTAGTGGTTGGCGGTACCGGTCACGGGGAGTAAGAGTGAGGCTGAAGGATACACGTGGAGAATGCCATGTATTTTGTTCAAGTGCTAGTGTTTATTATTGGTGCCTGCATCGGCAGCTTTCTTAATGTATGCATATACCGGTTGCCGCGGGGACAGTCGGTAGTGTCTAACCCGTCCCACTGTCCCGGCTGCGGCCGGCGGCTCGGGGTGCCGGATTTGGTACCCCTGCTTAGTTATGTGCTGCTTAAAGGGCGCTGCCGTTATTGCGGAGAAAGAATATCCGCCCGGTATCCGCTGGTGGAATTGCTCACGGCGTTGCTGTTTGTGGGTGCCTATCATTTTTGGGGTTGGCAGTGGCAGACTGTAGCTATGTGGTTATTCTGTGCTGTGCTGGTCACTGCTGCGTTCATCGATTACCAGCATAAAATCATTCCGGATGAGCTTATTTTAGCGGGGTGTGTGCTGGGCCTGCCTTTGGTTTTTTTATCTGGCCCAGGTAAATTAGTTGACGGGTTAGTTGGTTTTTTTGTTGCCGGGCTGTTATTTTTGTTCATTGCTGTTGTATCAAATGGAGGTATGGGGGGCGGTGATATCAAACTATCTGCGCTCATGGGTTTGTATCTGGGCTTCCCGAATATTATTGTTGCGCTCTTCAGCTCTTTTTTACTGGGTGGTCTATCGGGTATTGCTCTCCTGGCGCTGAGGGGAAAAAGCCGAAAGGATGCCGTGCCCTTTGGCCCTTTCCTGGCCTTTGGCGGTGTAATGGCGGCCTTTTATTCAGGCCCAATCATAAGGTGGTATTTGCACATTTCCGGGTTGTAGCATGTGTATTTAAGTAAAAGTAAAGCACTCTATCAGCTGGAGTGCTTTACTTAACCGATGCTGCACTGCTTTGTTAATTACCATTGTCGCAAGTGCTATTGGTTTACTAGCTTGGTCATTAAACGGGCCAGGATTTGCCGCTCGTTTTGGTCGGCTACCTGCCACAGCTCTTTGATGGTTTGCTGTTCGGGGTTAGCTGGAGGCACACTTTGGGCCAGCAGATCGCCCACCTGATATGCTAGGGAATTGATTTTATCCTTGGGTATACCAAGTTCGTCGGCAAATTCCATGGCGTTTTTTAAATAGTTCTTCCAGGTTGGCCAGTCGGTGTTGAAATTCTGTCTGAAGTTAAAATCCATTATATTGCACCACCTTTTTGATTTGAATAACTATTATGTAGTTTAAATGCTGTTTATATTTTCACCCGGGTTGCTAAAAGTTATGTACTAATCATGAGTTAATTTTTGCCAGCGTAACCAATGTCACACAGTGCGGGTAAGATTTATTTTAGCACAACTGCAAATAAAAAGGCATATGTTGTAGCACAAGAGCATAAAATGCATGTTTGATATTATGATGCCACGATGCCTGGAATCGTATCCTGCTGGTGGTACTTCCATTAGGAGGTATTTTTTCATGAAAATTGGCGATATTGTAACCCGGAAGGTAGCCGGGAAGGAAGCCCAGTTTTGTGTTATTGGTTTTTATACAGATCAGCAGACTGAGCAGAGGGTAGCCATAGTGGCTATGCTGGATCCCAATCTAGTGGTTCAAGTTTCCGTCCAGGAGCTGGCACCGGTTACATTTAAAGATTTGATTGCTCTGACTGCCAATTCGTGTTTTATGCATTAACTGCCGTAATGGCAGTTTTTTTTTGCCCTGATCTGCGTTGGGGCAAAATTTTTGCTGCATGTTTAATATTGGCACTTAAAGGAATAGTTTGTTTTTCATTGAATTATAATAACTTAATTGAGAGGAGCGAGAAAACGATATGGATGTCAAATGCCAATCTATTGCAGAAAACGCGGTACATAAGGCGCTGCAGACTGGCGCTGCTATGGCCGAGGCATATATTAGCAGCAGCAAGGATTTAGAAATTGAAGTGCGCAACGACAGGGTGGAGACTCTGAAATTAGCTGAAGACCGGGGCATGGGTATCAGGGTTTTCCAGGACGGCAAAACGGGTTTTGCTTTTACTACAGATTTGGGTGAAACAGCTGTATGGGATGCGGTAACACAAGCCCTAGCTAACGCCCGTCTGGCTGAGCCTGACCCGCACCGGCTGCTGCCCTACCCAGCCCAGAGTTACCCGGCTTTGGACTTATATGACCCGTCTATTCGGGCCACTACTGTAGAAGATAAAATCAATATGGCTCGCAACATGGAAAGCGAAGCACGGGCTGCCGATAACCGGGTTAGTATCATCGAGAGCTCAGCTTATCAGGACGG
This sequence comes from Desulfoscipio geothermicus, assembly GCA_016841905.1. Taxonomy (GTDB): domain Bacteria; phylum Bacillota; class Desulfotomaculia; order Desulfotomaculales; family Desulfallaceae; genus Sporotomaculum; species Sporotomaculum geothermicum_C. The sequence goes on from JAENYF010000003.1 coordinate 32,257, forward strand.
CAAGGCCGAAGTGACCCTGGCGAACTCCCAGGGCCTGACAGTGTATTACGGGGGCGCTTATTGCGGTATGTACATTACTCTGGTAGCGGGCGAGGGAGAGGACAGCCAGACCGGGTTTGCCATGAAGTTCAGCCTGCGCTTTGCCGACCTTGATCCGGCCGCTCTGGGCAAACAGGCCGCGAACAGGGCTACGCGTATGCTGGGAGCTAAGTCCGGGGTGACGCAGCTGGCACCCGTGGTGCTGGAGCCCTACGTGGCTACCGGTGTTTTAGGACTGCTGGCACCGTCCTTATCTGCCGAAGCGGTGCAAAAGGGGCGTTCCCTGTTGGCCGGTAAGGTTGGTCAGCAGGTGGCCTCTGAGCAAATCAATATTATTGATGACGGTACACTGCCCGGCGGGATCGCCTCGGCGCCTTTTGACGGTGAAGGGGTGCCCACCTCCAGGACGGTGCTGGTGCAAAACGGCCGGTTGCAGGGCTTCTTGCATAACATCTATACTTCCGCCAAGGAAGGGGTGTTATCCACCGGCAACGGGGTGCGGGGTTCTTTTAAAGGAACGCCTGAGGTGGGCACCACCAACTTTTTTATTGAACCGGGCCGGCAAACTGCCGAGCAGCTTATTGGTGATATAGACAGCGGTTTTTATGTAACTGAGGTGATGGGCTTGCACACTGCCAACCCCATTTCGGGAGACTTTTCCCTGGGGGCAAGCGGCTTGTGGATTGAAAAGGGTAAGCTGACTTACCCTGTGCGGGGCTTGGCGATTGCCGGCAATATCATGGAAATGCTGGGACAGGTGGATGCCGTGGCCAATGACCTGGAGTTTTTCGGCGGTCGGGGCGCTCCGACCATTAGAGTATCCCACATGAGCATCAGTGGTTAAGAGGTCAAGCTTTGATATCGTACGGCTATGCAAGTAAGGCCATTTATGTTAAAATAATCCCATCTTTTTGAGGTGATGCGGGTGAAAATACTGGTTCTCAACGGGCCGAACCTTAACCTGCTGGGTCAGCGTGAACCAGGAGTGTATGGTACCGGTTCATTGGAGGAAATTAACACTTCGCTGCAGAAATTGGCCCGAGAGCTGAGAGTAGATATCGGTTTTATGCAGTCCAATCATGAGGGTGTGCTGATCGACAAGCTGCATACCGCCTTGGCTGAGTACGATGCGGTGGTTTTTAACCCGGGCGCTTTTACCCATTACAGTTACGCCCTGCGTGATGCGGTAGCGGCCATTACTTTACCGGTGGTGGAAGTGCATATTACCAACATCCACGCCCGGGAGGAATTTCGTCGTCTTTCAGTGATTGCCCCGGTGGCGGCAGGGCAGATCACCGGTTTTGGGGCCTTGGGTTACCAGCTGGCTCTCCGGGCGGCGGTGGGTTTGGTGACTGGCAAATAAGCTGTGCCCGGTCATACGTGTTCTAATAACGGGGCATATTAACCGGTTGGGTTTTACCGGTGTGATGGAGGATTATATGCAAACGCGTGTAAACAAAGTGGTCGCGGCCCTCCGGGATAAGTCTGTTGGTGGGCTGATTGTTGTGCAGCCTGAAAACCGTTTTTACTTAAGCGGGTTCACCGGTGATGCCGGAGCATTGTTGATTACATCCGGGCAGTCTTATATCATTACCGACTTTAGGTTTATTGAACAAGCGCGGGAGCAAAGCCCGCACTTGGAAATAATTAAGATTGAAACCACCTTGGCTGATGCGTTGGTGGATTTAGCAGGCAGGTTAAAATTTTCTGTTCTGGGCTTTGAGGGAGATTACATAACTTATCAATTTTACGCTACACTACAAAATAAGATGGATAAGCTGGGAGCAGTGTCCTTGCGTTCAGTGGAGGGTGTGGTTGAGCAATTCCGGCGGGTCAAGGAGCCGGATGAGCTGGCTGCCATCCAGAAAGCGATGTCCCTTTTGGATGAAGGCTTCCAGCACATCTGCGGTCATATCATGCCAGGGATTAGCGAAAGGGCAGTGGCACTGGAATTGGAAACCTTTATGCGCCTCCGTGGTGCGGAGAAAACAGCTTTCCCCTTTATTGTAGCCTCCGGGTACCGGGCTGCGCTGCCACACGGCGAGGCCTCAGCTAAATTAATCAGTCCGGGTGAGGTCATCACGCTGGATTTTGGTGTAATGGTGGATCATTATAACTCGGATATGACCAGGACTGTGTCACTGGGATTACCAACTGCACAAATGAAAGAAATATATAGCATTGTTTTGGAAGCCCAGTTAGCCGGATTGGCAGCGGTACGAGCAGGTGTGCCGGCCAGTGCGGTGGATAAGGCTGCCCGGGAGGTCATAGCTGCACATGGATACGGAGAATATTTCGGCCACGGCACCGGGCATGGTGTCGGCCTGGCGGTGCATGAGGGGCCAAGCCTTTCTGCCAGGGATGATACGGTTTTACAGGCTGGCATGGTGGTAACTGTAGAGCCCGGTATTTATTTGCCCGGCACAGGGGGAATACGTATTGAGGACAGCGTACTGGTAGAGCAAAACGGCTGCCGGTTGCTGACCGGCTCGCCCAAGGACAGACTTATCGAACTTTAACTCACCATAGCACCCGGGCTGGTGGTGCAAGTAAGGCCAGGTTTGCCGGGTGTTAAAAAAGTAAAAAACAGTATAATTCGAGGAGGCGGAGTAGTTTGGTTTCAACTAATGATTTCAGAACCGGTCTGACTATAGAACTGGATGGCGATGTTTATCAGGTAGTAGAATTTCAACATGTTAAGCCGGGCAAAGGGGCAGCTTTTGTGCGGTCTAAGCTTAGAAATTTGCGTACCGGCGCCGTAGTGGACAAGACCTTTAACGCCGGTGAAAAAATGCCTAAGGCTAGAATTGAGCATCGGGAAACCCAATACCTATACAATGACGGTGAAGAGTATAATTTTATGGACATGGAAAGTTATGACCAGTTCAGTATGACTAAAGAGCAGTTGGCCGATGCTATTAAATTTCTCAAGGAAAATATGACTATAACCATTATGTCCTACCAGGAACGCTCCATTGGTGTGGAATTACCCAATGTGGTGGAACTGGAAGTGGTGGACACAGCACCGGGTATCAAGGGTGATACTGCTTCCGGTGGTTCTAAACCGGCTACCTTGGAAACCGGCTACGTGGTGCAGGTACCGTTCTTCATTAATGTAGGCGATGTGCTGCAGGTAGACACTCGCACAGGTCATTATATCAAAAGAGCTTAAAAGAGCTTGTGAAAAAAGCAATCTTTTTATCGTATGCAGGAAATATATGTTTAAAAACCCCCGCTGTGAGAGATACTATTTTTGATAGTAACTACAAGGGGGTATTTTTATGTCTGAACTTAAATCAAAAGTGGCTTACCTGCAGGGGCTGGCCAACGGTATGAATGTTGAGGAAGATAGTAAGGAAGGCAAGCTGCTGGGTGGTATTATTAATGTTTTAGATCAATTTGCCGATTCATTTTCAGAGCTGGAAGAATCCCAAGAACAACTGGAAGAATACATTGAAACCCTGGATGAAGACTTATATACGCTGGAAAATGACCTGCATGACGAGGACTTGGAAGAATATATGGAAGCGGACTGCCCCGGCTGCGGGGAGACAGTGCTCTTTCACCCGAGCATCATGGATGATGAGGATATTATTGAGGTTACTTGTCCCAATTGCGATGAGGTGGTTTTTGTTAATAATGACGATTGTGCATCTGCAGATGAGCCGGAAATATTGCATAGCCGGAACTCCGTCATTGAGGATGATATATAAACAACCAAACCAAATTGATTAAATCAAGCTGCTTCTTGCTTCGGCAAGGCGGCTTTTTTTTGTGTATTTCCAAAGTTAAAAGTAGAAGTAAATGTACTTATTTGTTTTTTTATTTATAAGGGCATATTTTACCAATCCAGTAAATAAAGTATAATACAAATCCTTGTCTGGGCTGGAGGTAGGTAAATTGAACAAATATTTGATCACTAAACCGGTGCTGCATGCCTCGGCCGAACCTATTCAATGCCCTGCCGGTGGGTGGCGGCAGATTGCAGCTGTGTTGCCGTCCAATTTGGCGGATCTGATCGCCCGGGTGACGCCTCGCTATCTTAATGGGTTAGAGGAAATCAGGCTGCGGCGGGACAGGCCTTTGATGCTGGGTCTGGGGGGCAGTGATTACTTCCTCCGCCAGGATGGGACGCCGGTATCTGAGCCGGACGGGGCATATCTTGTTGACGCCGCCGATCTGGAAAAGGTATTGCATAATATCAGCGGTTCTTCCCTGTATGCCCTGGAGGAAGAGTTGAAAAACGGTTATGTCACATTGCCCGGCGGCCACAGAGTAGGGCTTACCGGCAAGGCCGTGCTGGAAAATGGACGGGTTAAAACACTAAAGTACTTGTCTGGGTTAAACATTCGTGTGTGCCGGGAGATTAAGGGGGCGGCTAATGGATTGATTAAGCATTTGATTGAACATCAGGCGCAGAATGTTTATCATACAGTAATTTTTTCGCCTCCCCGCTGCGGTAAAACCACGCTGCTGCGGGACCTGGTGCGCCAGGTGAGCAACGGACTGCCGGGTATGCAATTTGCCGGGCGGACGGTGGGTGTGGTGGACGAGCGTTCGGAAATTGCCGGGTGCCACCGAGGGGTGCCACAAATGGATGTGGGTGTCAGGACGGATGTGTTGGATGGCTGTCCCAAGGCGCAGGGTATGATGATGCTCCTGCGGGCCATGTCACCGGATGTGATTGTCACCGATGAAATCGGCAGCATGGAGGATATTCATGCGCTGGAAGAGGTGTTCAATGCTGGAGTGCGCGTCATCGTTACTATACATGCCTCATCGCTTAGGGAATTAGCTAATCGCCCGGCTCTTAAATACCTGCTGCAGCTGAATGTAGTTGAAAGGTTTGTGCTGCTGGGCCGTTCACGGGGGGTGGGCACGGTGGAGAAAATTTTTAGTAGTGCGGATCTGCCTGGCTTGGGGGTGAAAATGTGTTTAAGCTGATTGGTGGACTACTGGTGGTGGTGGCCAGTGGGTTGGCCGGCTGGCAGGTTTCCAGGTCTTATGCCGGCAGGCCGGTGGAACTGCGCCAATTTATTTCAGCGCTGCAATTGCTGGAAACTGAAATCACCTACGCAGCCACACCGCTGTACGAGGCGCTGAGCGGGGTAGCAGAGCAAGTCGGTGTACCGGCAGCCTCTTTTTTCCGCCAAGTGGCTTTTGAGCTGGGTGCCCACCGGGGCTACTCCGCCAGGGAGGCCTGGCATGGCGCCTTGGAGGTTTATAGCCGGCGCAGTGCCCTGGGTCCAGGTGATTTGAGTATCCTGCGGGGGTTAGGCAACAACCTGGGTATGTCGGACCGGGAAGATCAAAGCAAGCACCTGCGCTTGGCTGCGGAACAGTTAAAAACTGCTATGGCGATGGCTGAAGAGGCGGCTACTAAAAACGTAAAATTGTGGAATTATATGGGGTTGTTAGGCGGGCTGGTTATTGTTCTGGCGCTTTATTAAAAGGAGGAATGTTCATGATGGGTGCCAACATCGATTTAATCTTTAAAATTGCCGGCATTGGCATTTTAGTTGCCGTAGCCACAATGGTGTTGAAAAATTCCGGCAAAGAAGACTATGGTTTTGCAGTGACTCTAACGGGTATTGCAGTGGTGTTGATCATGGTGATCCAAATGCTGGGCACCCTTTTCGACGAGGTCAAAACAGTTTTTAAATTATTCTAGGCGGTGGTGGTATGGATATTTTACAGATATCCGGTATCGCTCTAACCGGTGCGGTGCTGGCCGTGGTGCTGAAACAAAAGTCGCCGCCCATGGCAGTGCTGCTTAGTATTGCAGTAGGCGTGATCATATTTCTGCTGGTCCTGGGCAAAATTGGAGCTATTGTGGACATCCTGCAGCAGTTATCGGAAAGAGCCGACATCAGCACCATTTACCTGGGCACGTTGCTTAAAATTATCGGTATTGCTTATATAGCAGATTTTATTGCCCAGATCTGCCGGGATGCCGACCAAGGCGCCTTTGCCACCAAAGTTGAAATGGCTGCCAAAATTATGGTGCTGGTGCTGGCGGTGCCCATTGTGGTAGCGGTGCTGCAGGCGCTGTTGCGGCTGGTGCCATAAGGGAGGGGTAAAGCTTGAGCTATAAAGCAACCTATCATTGCCGCATCTGGGGTTCGCTGCTGTTTTTAGCCTTCTATATAGGCTTAACTCTTGCCATGCCCCTGGCAGCCTGGGCGGCTCCTGAGAGCGCCGGGGAAGTGGACGAGCAGTTGGGTAAGCTGGATATGGGCGAAGTCCAGCAGTTTGTCAACCGGATGGATCATGAGCTGCAAAGTGCACTGCCGGAAACCGATTTTAAGGCGTTGGTCACCGGACTGGCCACCGGTCAAATAGCCATGCAGCCTACTGAGATATTTAACCAGTGCATTAATTATTTATTCCGCGAAGTGGTGGCCAACTCAGCATTGCTAGGGAAACTGGTGGTACTGGCGGTTATTTGTGCAGTGCTGACCAATATTACCGGTGCCTTTGAAAAGGGAACCACGGGGCAGCTTACCCATATGGTTGCCTACCTGGTGCTGATATCCATCGCTGTTGGTTCCTTCGGTCTGGCCATCCAGCTGGGCAGGGAAGTGGTGGATCATATGGTCGCCTTTATGCAGGCTTTGCTGCCGCTCTTGCTGACCCTGCTGGTTGCGGTAGGGGGAATTGCCTCGGCGGCAATATTTCACCCGATTATTTTTATCACCATTGCTGCCTTTGGTACGATTATTAATAATGTTATCCTCCCGCTGATATTTTTTGCCGCGGTACTGGAAATTGTGAGTGGGTTGTCTGAGCATTTTCAGGTGTCCAAGCTGGCCGGTTTATTAAAAACCGTGGCTATGAGTGTAATGGGCCTGATGAGTACCATATTTTTGGGAGTTATGGCATTGCAGGGGGTAGCTGGAGCGGTGGCGGACAGTTTAACTTTTCGCACGGCCAAGTTTGCCACACATACTTTTATCCCTGTAGTGGGAGGTGTGTTCAGCGATGCTTTGGAGGCGGTAATCAGGTCATCGCTGCTGATGAAAAACGCAGTAGGTATTGCAGGGGTGCTCATTATCATCATGCTGCTGGTGGTCCCTCTGGTAAAAATAGTGACTATTGCCTTTATTTATAAGCTGGCCGGAGCGGTGATCCAGCCTGTTGGTGAAGATAAAATCAGTAATTGTTTAAACACGCTGGGTGGTAGCTTGCTTACAGTTTTTGGCGCTGTGGCAATGGTTGGTCTGTTGTTCTTTTTTTCTCTGGCCATTGTGGTGGGGTTGGGAAATATTACGGTAATGCTGCATTAAGTTTGGGGGCGGTGGTATGGATGTACTCCGTGAACTGATTCAAACGATTATTGTAATTGTAGTGCTGGCTGTGCTAGTGGAAATGCTGCTGCCCAACGGTGATATGCGCCGCTATGTCAAAATGGTGATAGGTCTGTTAATCATTATGGCGGTATTGCAAGCAGTAGCCGGGCTGGTGAACAGCCAGTTTATGCAGGAAGTGCCTGCGGTGACCGTGTCCGATATTGGGGCGCCGCCACTTGAAGATATCATGGCTGCCGGTGAGGAACTGTCGGCTATCAACCGTGACAAGGCCGAGCAGCAGTACTGCGAGGGACTGTCCAGGCAGGTGCTGGCTCTGGTTAGCATGAATTCTGAGGTGCAAGCTGTGGATGCCTGGGTAAATATTGATGGGGAAAACAGTGACATTAAAGAAATAACCATTGTATTTCAGGCGGGAGAAAAAGAGCCGGCAGGCGAAGCTAATGAAGGCCTTAATATCACTGATAGTGAGAGCGGAGCTTTGGATGTGCAGCCGGTGGTAGTTAATCTGGGTGAAAAAACCGCTGTGAATGAGTTAAGCCAGGTTAAGGAGGCTACGCCCGAGCAAAAAAAAATAGCTGCTGAGCTAACCGGGGTGATAGCCGAATTCTATAATCTTAAGCCTGAACAGGTTAAATATGAGTTTCAGTAAGAATTGTTGGAGGTGAGAGAATGAACGGTACAGATTTATTTAATCCCAAGAATAAGAAGTTCTGGTCGATAGGATTGCTGCTGCTCCTGGGTATTATGTTAATGTTGTTGGGCAGCTGTGATAGCGGCGTATTCAGTACAAAATCCGAAAAAGTTCCGCTGGATAGCGATATGACCGGCGGAACCAGTAAGCCCAGTGTTGTTTCAAATTCATTGATGACCAGGGAGGAAGAGGAATTAGCGGTGGAATTGCGCCACATGCTGGAACAGGTGGCCGGAGCAGGTAAGGTGGAAGTTACCGTGCAGCTGGCTTCATCTACAAACAATGATTACGCCATTAATACCACCACGGGTCTTAAAAATACCCAGGAGAAGGACCAAGGGGGAGGTTCACGGCAAATCACTGAAAACACCGATTCCAGCACGGTGGTAATTGCCCGGGGTGATCAGGGACTGGAAGAGCCGGTGGTGCAAAAGGAAGTGGCGCCCGATGTTGCGGGTATCATGGTGGTGGCCCAGGGGGCTGGTACACCCCGGGTAAAGGCCGATTTGTTTCGGGCGGTACAGGTTGCCCTGGGTGTGGAACCGCATAGGATTATCGTGCTACCTATGAAGGAGGGGTTGCAGGGTTGATTACAGTGATAAAATTAGACCGTAAAAAAATATTTCTGGCTGTCCTGATAGTGATGGGCATTGCTTTTTGTGCTGTGGGGTTCGGTGGTGTAGCCCAAAAGGTGTTTGGTCTGCAGGAGAACACGTCCACTCCTACCTCGGTAACCCTAAATCAGTCGGAAGACGGCGAGATCGATGCAGTTGGTGAAGACAAACAAGCATCGCTCAATGCTCCGGAGAATACTGCCGACGGTTCTTATTTTGTTGAGGCTCGCTTGAGCCTGGAGCAGGCTCGGGGCAAGGAAATGGAAACTTTGCGCGAAGTATTGACCTCGGAAACAGATGAAGAGGTGCGCAAAACTGCCCAGGAAAGGATGATGCAGTTAAGCGGTCAAGTATCCCAGGAAATGGAGCTGGAAAACTTAATTCGGGCCAAGGGTTATCAAGATGTCGCTGTGTTTTTAGATAGTGATACCGTTACCGTAATTTTGCGCCCCGGTAAAAATATGGTATCCGAGGCAAATAACTTAACAATTGCCGAGTTGGTGGCTAAGACCACCGGCGTACCCGAAGACGGTGTAATTGTCATTACCAGAGAGAACTAGGAGAACTATAAAAGATGTACTATAGTGCATAACCGGGAATGGATACGTATGTATTTATTCCCGGTTTTCTTATAACGTTATACTAAGTATTAAACTGGTTACCCACCCTGGCTATATCTACCGTGTGTGAAGATTGTAAATGTATAGCATTTATGGTACTGTATATAGGCAGGTATTTTTTTAATATATTGTATACTTGCTGCAAATCTATTTAATTTTTTTTAACACAGATATATAATAAATTTGTTAACCAGGTTGTTAACTTCTAACAGCCTGACTTTTTTTCTAAGCTGATTTACTGGATAATTGAGTATCTTATAATGATATTAAACCGTGAACTTTACAACAGGGATCCAGCGCCTATTAAGGACATTATCCCTGAAAGTATAAATGCAAATGTAATTAGGGAGGGTAATATTTTGGCGGAAACCAGGAAAGTTATGATTACAGATACCACTTTGAGAGATGGTCATCAATCCTTACTGGCCACACGTATGCGGACAGAACATATGCTGCCCATTTTGGAAAAGGTGGATCAGGTTGGGTACAACTCCATAGAGATGTGGGGAGGCGCTACCTTTGATACTTGCATGCGTTTCCTCAATGAGGATCCTTGGGAAAGACTCAGAGCTATCAGGCGCCAGATGAAAAACACCAAACTGCAGATGTTGCTGCGTGCTCAAAACGTGGTGGGTTACAAGCATTACGCAGATGACGTGCTGGAAGAGTTTGTTAAGAGAGCCGTAGAAAACGGAATGGATATCTTCAGGGTTTTTGATGCTTTAAATGATATCCGTAACATGGCGAAATCCATTGAGTGTGTTAAGCGGGAAGGCGCTCATGCCCAGGCTACGGTGGTTTACACCATAAGCCCGGTACATGATTACGATTTTTATATGCGAACCGGTAAAGAACTCGTTGAACTGGGCGTTGATTCGATCTGCTTAAAAGACATGGCGGGTATTTTGGCTCCGAAGCCTGCTTACGAGATTGTCAAGGGCTGGAAAGAAAATCTGGGTGTCATGGTGCAGCTGCACTGCCATTACTCCAGCGGTATGGCTGCGATGTCTTATTTGAAGGCCGCAGAAGCCGGCGTTGATGTAATTGACTGTGCTATATCCACCATGTCCTCACAAAGCTCACAGCCTTGCACTGAAAGCATGGTCTGTGCGCTTCAGGATACCCCTTATGATACCGGGCTAAATATTGAGCTGCTTTCCGAAATTGCCGAGTACTTCAAGGATGTGCGGGCGAATTATGCAGAATTCGATCACGCCAGCTGCAGCCCGGATACCAATGTTTTAATTTATCAGATTCCTGGCGGCATGATATCCAACTTCATCAACCAACTTAAAGAGCAAAATGCTCTGGATAAACTGCCTGAGGTGCTGGCTGAAGTACCCCGGGTGCGTGAAGACTTTGGCTTTCCGCCGCTAGTCACTCCCACAAGCCAAATTGTGGGCTCTCAGGCGGCCTTCAACGTGATCTTCGGGCAGCGCTATTTAATGGCTACCAATGAATCTAAGATGTATATGCGTGGTTACTATGGCCGACCCCCGGCAACGGTGAATGAAGAAGTGCGCAAGATGATTATCGGCGACGAGGAACCCATCGAATGCCGTCCGGCGGACTTAATCGAGCCGGAGCTGCCGGCTGCCAGAGAACTGGGCGGAGATTTAATTGAAAAACCCGAAGATGTGGTTTCGGTAGCTTTATTCCCCCAAGTAGCGCCGCAATTCTTACAGGAAAGAAAGGCGAGAAGAGTTAAAGAACTTGAGCCGGCAAACGATGGCGCTGAGGTTAATCCCATTTAATATTGTAAACTGATTAATTATTTATTCCTTGATTTAAGCTATCTTTATTAAAGCAGGCCTTATTTAGGAGGTCTGCTTTTTTTCGCAACTTCCGGTAAGCGAACCGGGCAGTGTAGGATATGTACAGTGCTTTGCTCGTCAATCAGGGGGGCTAAGGCGACAATTGCAATCTATTAATTGAAAAACTAGTCCAATTGCGGTAATTTGCCTCTTCTGGTATAATAACTTAAATTGTTTTGAGGGAGGATTACATCATGGAGCAGGAGGAATTAATCATGAGTGAAGAAAAAAATAGCTTGGGTTCCATACGTATCGCTGATGATGTTGTGCGTATCATTGCAGGGATGGCAGCTACCGAGGTTCCCGGCGTGGTTGGTATGAGCGGTGGTGTGGTGGGCGGCATAGCCGAAAAATTAGGCCGGAAATACCTCTCTAAGGGTGTTAAAGTGGAAGTAGGAGAGAAAGAAGCAGCGGTGGATTTATTTATTGTTGTGGAATACGGTTCCAGCATACCCGAAGTAGCGGCTAAAATACAGGATTCAGTAAAAGGCGCCGTGGAAAAAATGACTGGTTTAACGGTGGTGGAGATAAACGTTAATGTACAAGGAGTAGCGTTTGCCAATGAATTAAATGAAGAAGATAACAGGGTAAAATAAAACTGGAGGATGTACATGGGACCCTTTGACCGTAGCATACTTGTATTGTATACTGCAACCCTAACTTTGTTCTTCCTGGCACTGGGTATTTTTCTGGCTGGTTGGCCGGAGCCGGCTCTACTGCTTCGGCAGGAGGTCAATGCCCTTGCTTACCAGGAGATTTTATGGCTCTTACTGGTGGTGTACATTATTATGGGCTTGCGTCTGTTGTGGAGGGCTTTAAAACCCGAACGAAAAAAACAAGCTGTGGTGCATGAAAGCGGTCTAGGCCAGGTGCGGGTATCCTTGGCGGCCATAGAAGCACTGGCGGAAAAAGTGGCTGCTGCCAAACCAGAAATTAAAGAAGTTAAGGCCAAGGTGGTATCATCATCTAAGGGCATTGCGCTGAACTTAAGATTATACACTGCTCCGGATATCAATATTCCCGCTGTTTCAGAAGATATCCAACGTGAGGTGAAGGATCGTATCTATCAGGTAGTGGGAATAACTGTATCCGAGGTGCGGGTGGCGGTAGAGAGCTTTATAGCAGCTAAACCCAGGGTGGAATAATAGGGAGTGGCCTGTTAATGGATAATCTGGAATTTATTCTGGAATGGATGCTCATGCATCGGGGTAAAATAATTGGTGTACTGGTAGGCTTATTGATCAGTTTATCTGTGATATTCTGGGGTATTTTAAAGACCTTGTTGATTGTTGTGTGCGTTGTAATAGGCTATTTTGGCGGCAAACAATTAGACGACCGGGTTGATATAAAGGACCGGCTGTTACGCATGCTGGGTGAAAGGTGAAATCAAATAAATGAGTAGAAGACTTTCCAGGGAATCGGCGATGCAGGTGATGTACCAGGTGGATGTGGGTAAAATGGACGTAGATGAAGCGCTGCAAAATATTCAGGAACAGTTTGAGCTAACCGGTCCTGATTTGGATTTTACCAGCCAGCTGGTGTATGGCACCCTGGATAAGCTTGCTGAGTTAGATCAAACTATTAGTGGGCACAGCCGGGAGTGGCTGGTGGAGCGGATGGCGGCTGTGGACAGGAATATCCTGCGCCTGGCTTTGTTTGAGATGCTGTATATACAGGAAATCCCTACCAATGTATCCATCAATGAAGCTTTAGAAATGGCCAAGAGGTTTGGCGGTGCAGATTCAGCAAAATTTATCAATGGCATCTTAGGTGCGGTGGCACGCCAAACTGAAATATAACTTAGAAGCTTATGCAACAGGTCTTTGGCTAATTAGACAACAAACAAGCGAGCAGCCAAGATTTTTGTATATAATAAATGAAATATTGTTTATATTTTGAAAGGACTGCAGGAATTAAACAATTAATCTAGAAATAATTTATGGTTAAGTTTGTTGATAAAAAACATGAGGGAGGGGAATGGAGTTCTATGTTCAAAATTTTAGAGAAACAAGTACATTCACCGGTAATCAAGCAATTTGTTGTCGAGGCGCCCAGGGTTGCTAAAAGCTGTAAGGCCGGTCAGTTTATTATTTTAGGCATCAATGAAGAAGGGGAAAGAATCCCTTTGACTATTGCCGATTTTGACCGGGAAAAGGGTACTATAACCATAGTATTTCAGGAAGTTGGTAAGAGTACCATTCAACTAGGTGCCATGGAAGCAGGGGACTATATCAAAGATTTCGTCGGCCCGCTTGGTGAACCCACTCACATTGAAAATGTAGGCACTGTGATTTGTGTGGCCGGTGGCGTTGGTATCGCGCCGGTGCATCCCATTGCTCGGGCGTTTAAAGAATCCGGCAATCACGTTATCGGAATTATGGGCGCCAGAACTAAGGATTTATTGTTCTGGGAAGATAAAATGGGTGAAGCCTGCTCTGAACTGAACGTTACCACTGATGATGGCTCCTACGTGCGCCAAGGTTTCGTTACTGAAGTTTTAAAAGATATTATTGAACAAAAGGGTAAAGAAAACATCCCCCTGGTAATTGCTATTGGACCGCAGCCGATGATGCGGGCGGTATGCAATATGACCAAGGAATACGGCATTAAAACGATCGTTAGTTTGAACGCGCTAATGGTGGACGGCACCGGTATGTGCGGTTGTTGCCGGATTACCGTGGGTGAGGAAACCAAGTTTGTCTGTGTGGACGGTCCGGATTTCGACGGGCATAAAGTGGACTGGTCAGAGTTGGCCCTGCGCCAGGTTTACTTTAAATCTGAGGAGCAGTTAGCCCTGGAATATAGAGAATGCACATGCGGAAACGGAGGTGCTAAATAATGGCTGACGAAAAGGCTAAGAAAACAATTGACCCGCATAAACACGAAATGCCGGTCCAGGAAGCCAGTGTAAGAGCTCATAACTTTGAGGAAGTGGCTTTGGGTTACGATGAAGAAACAGCGGTAGCTGAAGCTAAGCGTTGCCTGCAGTGTAAAAACGAGCCCTGTCGCAAGGGCTGCCCTGTATCAGTATATATTCCCCAATTTATTAAGCTCATCGCCGAACGGGATTTTGAGGGCGCTATTGCGAAAAATAAAGAGAAAAACGCTTTACCGGCAGTTTGTGGCCGGGTATGTCCCCAGGAAAACCAGTGCGAGAAATATTGTACTCTTGGGAAAAAATTTGATCCCGTAGGTATTGGACGCTTGGAGCGTTTCATTGCTGACCGGGAATTGAAAATGGGCGTGACGGTGCCTGAAGTAGCACCGCCTACCGGTAAAAAAGTGGCCGTTATAGGTTCCGGCCCCTCCGGTTTGACCTGCGCTGCCGACCTGGCCAAGCTGGGGCATGATGTAACTGTGTTTGAGGCCCTGCATGTGGCGGGTGGTGTGCTGATGTACGGTATTCCACAGTTCCGTCTGCCTAAAGAAGTGGTGCAGGCAGAAGTGGACAACTTGAGAAAACTGGGTGTTAAAATCGAAGTTAACTCGGTGGTGGGTAAATTCGCCACAGTCGATGAGCTTATGGAAGAAGAAGGCTTTGACGCTGTGTATATCGGCACCGGCGCCGGTCTGCCCTACTTCATGGGCATTCCCGGGGAAAATGCTTGCGGCGTATACTCCGCCAACGAATTTTTAACCCGGACCAATTTGATGAAAGCATACCTGTTCCCCAAATATGACACTCCCATTAAGATCGGAAAGAAGGTAGCCGTGCTGGGTGGCGGTAACGTGGCTATGGACGGTGCCCGCACCGCGCTGCGCCTGGGTGCCGAAGAATCCCATATCGTTTACCGGCGCTCACATGATGAATTGCCTGCCCGTAAGGAAGAAGCCGAACATGCTGAGGAAGAGGGCGTGATTTTCGACCTGCTGACCAGCCCGGTAGAAATCCTCAGCAACGAAGAAGGTTGGGTAACCGGCATGAAGTGCATCAAGTATGAACTGGGCGAGCCCGATGCTTCCGGCAGACGCAGTCCTATAGCAATTCCTGGTTCTGAGTTTATCATGGATGTCGATACAGTAGTAGTGGCTATTGGTCAGGGGCCCAACCCGCTGGTGCCCAGAACCACTAAAGGCCTGGAATTAAATAAAAACGGTAATATCGTAGCAAGCTTGGAAACTGGTGCCACCTCTAAGCCCGGCGTTTACGCCGGCGGTGACGTAGTTACCGGTGCGGCGACCGTTATCCTGGCCATGGGTGCCGGGCGAACAGCTGCCGACTCGATTCACGAGTATTTAACTAATAAATAACTATCTATTAGTACCGATAAACCCGGCAACGGCGCAAGCTGGTGCCGGGGTTTTTTATCAAATGTCGGCAATTGGGGAAAAATATATTAGAGGATTTGAATTTATGCAAATATTTACTGTTCAGCAATTAACCGGACGTATAAAAGGAATCCTGGAAAACGACTATCAGTTGGCGGATCTCTGGGTCAAGGGGGAAATATCCAATTTTAAAAAAGCTGCCTCCGGACATATTTACTTTACATTAAAAGATAATTTTTCCTGTATCAGAGTAGTGATGTTTCGTTCCCGGGCTAGACTCTTAAAATGCTCTCCTGGCAATGGACTTGCCGTGCGGGTCAGAGGCTATGTTACCGTCTACGACCGGGACGGTCAGTACCAGTTATATGCCGAGCAAGTGGAACCGGATGGCACAGGGGCACTTTTTGCTGCCCTGGAGAAGCTTAAACAGCAGTTGGCTGGTGAAGGGTTGTTTGAGCCAAACAAAAAAAAGGTGCTGCCACGTTATCCTCACTGTATAGGTATCGTGACCTCGCCGACAGGTGCTGCGGTGCGGGATATTGTACATATATTGCACCGCCGCTGGCCGCAGGTCAATATTATCCTAGCCCCTGTGGCGGTGCAGGGAGAGGCTGCCCCCCGGGAGGTAGCTCAGGCTCTGGAGCGGCTGAACCGGCTTAATGATCTAGATTTAATTATCGTTGGCCGGGGAGGCGGTTCCTTGGAGGAACTATGGGCTTTTAATAGTGAGCTGGTAGTAAGAAGCATTGCCGCTTCCACTATTCCGGTTATATCAGCTGTTGGTCACGAAACTGATTTTACTCTGGCGGATTTGGCGGCCGATTTACGCGCACCTACTCCCTCAGCGGCGGCGGAATTAGCCGTGCCGGATCGTGAGGATTTGATCAGACTGGTGGCGATGCAAAAGTCACGATTAACCCGCTGTCTGGGCCAGCAAATTCGCGGTTACCAGCAGCGGCTAAACTACTGTTCCAGGAGCCGGGTAATGGCCAGGCCTGTAGATCGGCTGATTGAACAGCGGCGGCAAACCGTGGACACGCTGGCCAGGCAGCTGGCCGGTGGTGTTCGGACGGTCAACAAGAGTTTTAACAATCGCCTTGCTCTGCTGGCAGGCCGGCTTGATGCCCTTAGCCCGCTGGGCACATTGGCCAGGGGATATAGTTATGCTTTGGATCCGGCCGGCCAAGTGCTGCGCGACGCAGGCCAGGTGCAGGTGGGCGATCAAGTGCAGTTGCACTTGCAGCGAGGAGAGTTAACGTGTATGGTCAAAAAAATAAATTAAATAATAATCACCTTGGGGGGATAATGAACCAATGGCTGCGACGCTGATTGACGGCAAAACAATAGCGGAGATTATCCGAGAAGAAGTAAAAACTGAGGTTATACAGCTGAAAACAAAAGGGATTGCACCCAAATTGAATGTGCTGCTGGTAGGTGATGATCCGGCTTCAGTAGTCTATGCCCGCGCCAAGGAAAAGTCCTGCGGCAAGGTTGGTATTGAATTTGAATTAAAAACCATGTCTGCATCTTCTGCCATAGGGGAAGTGCTCACCATTATTGATGCCTGGAATAAAAATCCCAAGGTCCATGGCATTATGATTGAAATGCCATTGCCGAAGGGGATGGATAAAAACCTGGTACTGGAAGCGGTTGATCCTAAGAAGGATGTGGACGGCTCCCATCCCATCAATCGCGGCTATATTTTGAGCGGCGGGGAGGGCCTGTTCCCGACTACCCCCCATAGCTGTATAGAGCTGCTCACCCGCACTGGCCTTGCCATTACGGGTAAAAACGCCGTGATCGTTGGTCGCGGTGAAACCGTGGGTAAGCCACTGATGTTCATGCTGCTCAAGCATGATGCTACAGTTACCGTATGTCATTCTAAGACGGCTGATCTAGCCTATCATACCAAACAAGCCGATATCATTATTGTGGCAGTAGGGCGGGCTAAAATGGTTACAGCTGATATGATCAAGCCAGGCGCCGTGGTAGTGGATGCCGGTATCAATCTTCCAGATGGCGGCGGTATCTGCGGTGACGTGGATTTTGCCGGCGTCAAGGAAGTGGCCGGGGCCATCAGCCCCGTCCCGGGCGGCGTGGGTAGCCTGACTGCTGTACTGGTGCAGAAAAACCTGCTGAAGGCTATTAAGCTGCAGGGGCTGGCCTAACTGACCGTAATAACAGCAATATTGCTTTTACCACCGCGCCAAGATTTTTTTGATGAGAGGTGATTCCGTGAGTGAAATTTATGATTTTCCCTTTCGCAAGGTAGTGGCGGTAGCGGCCTCCGACGCGCCTACGCCCGGCGGCGGCAGTGTATCTGCACTGGTAGGTACTTTAGGGGTGGCCATGACTGCCATGGTGGGCAACCTCACCGTGGGCAAGCCCCAGTATCTGGAGGTAGAGCCTGAGGTTGAGCAAATTACCGGTGCTGCTTATTATATTATTAATAAGCTGGAAAAACTAATAGCTGCGGACATCGCTGCTTTCGGCAAGTTCATTAAAGTTTTCAGACTGCCAAAAAAAACTGACGATGAGAAGATAAAGCGGGAAGAAATGATGCAGAAGGCGCTTAAGGCTGCCACTGATACTCCCATGGAAATAGCTCGTGTTTTGCTGGAAGCACTGGAAATTACCGGTCGCCTGGCCAAACTTGGCAATAAAATGGCCATCAGTGATGCCGGTGTGGCAGCCTACGTGTGTGAAGCAGCCTTGAATGCGGTGCTGTTGAGTGTGGATATAAATCTTCCGATGATTAAAGATGAGCATTATGTGCAGAATATAATGGCGGAGAAAGAGCAGTTGATGAGCAAGGCCACTGCCTTCAAAGAACAGGCCGTGGCAGTAGTTCAGGAGAGGATGAAATAATATATTTAACTTGGAAGGGCAGGTGAGCCCTTCTTTTGCTTTAAAGGGGCGGCATCGCCGCCTAAAAATGCTTCAAACACTTGACGGTGCTTAAAAGTATGGTGTCTGCCGGCTGATTAATATATAATTTAAAATATTAGTATTCATAGATAGTGGAGGCTAACAGGCAAAAATGAATAATGATGATACTTTAACCTTTGAAGAAGCGCTGTCACGCTTAGAAGTGCTGGTTAACCGGTTGGAAGAGGGCAACCTGCCCCTTGAAGAATCGTTGGATTTGTTTGCCGAAGGCATTAAGCTTACTAAACAGTGCAGCAAGCATTTGGAACAGGCTGAAAAACAAATTTGCGTACTGCTGGAGGATGATAATGGCCAGGTTGTTGTTCGGGAAGAGGAGCTGTAAATATGAGCTTTAAAGAGGAGCTGGCCAGGCTGGCAGGTATAGTAGATGAGGCACTTAATGAGTACCTGCCGCAAAGGGGCAATTACCCTGAAGTGATTCACGAAGCCATGCGTTACAGTGTTTTCGCCGGCGGTAAACGCCTTAGACCTTCCCTGGTGCTGGCCTCTGCCCGGGCTGTTGGTGGAGATGAAACCACTGTGCTGCCCGCTGCCTGTGCTATTGAACTGCTGCACACTTACTCGCTGGTGCATGATGATTTACCTGCCATGGACAACGACGATTTACGCCGGGGCAGGCCGACCAATCACAAGGTGTACGGAGAAGCCATAGCTGTACTGGTGGGTGATGCACTTTTAACTCTGGCCTTCAGGCTATTAGCCGGACTGTCCCAAAATAGGCCTGCGGGTGCGGGTAGGATAGTACAGGTAATCGCTGAAGTGGCCCAGGCTGCCGGCACAGACGGATTAATTGGCGGCCAGGTAGTGGATATACTATCAGCCGGTAAGTTAATCGATAAACATACCCTTGAGTACATTCATACCCGTAAGACTGGTGCTTTGTACCGGGCATCGGTGCGGGCTGGAGCTATTTTATCCGGTGCAAACTTTGAACAGTTGAACAAGCTTACTATCTATGCCGAAAATCTGGGGTTGGCCTTTCAAATTGTAGATGATATATTGGATATTGAAGGTGACGAGCAAAAGTTAGGCAAGCCGGTGGGCAGTGACATAAACAATGACAAAGCTACTTATCCAGCGCTGTATGGTTTGGCTGCGGCCAAAGCAATGGCCCGACAGTCGGCTGAGCGAGCTACTAGTGCTCTGGACTTCTTTGGCGTTGAAGCTGATTTTTTGCGCGAGCTGATTTATTTTGTTCTGCATCGAGAGTATTAAAGTGAGTAATGATGAAATCGAATCAAATGTATAGATAAACTAGCTTAAACGTGTTTATTGATGAAAGCGGTTTAGTATAATGTAATAAACTAGGCTCACTTGACCTTAATTGACTCTGGATGGCGAGAATGAGTGTTTGCTGTTTTATGAATAATTATGTTATAATTATGCAGTTAAATTGATTTATAGTTTTCTACGAACAGGTGATGCAGTATCCTAGTCGGGAACCCTTTTTTGAAGACGGGCCTAAAAATCCGTTAAGGGCACATCGATGAAGTTCCTGGTGCTGGCTGCCGACGCCCAGTTGGGGGTTGGTACTGGGGGTTAAGGGGGCGGGGCGATCCGCAATGGCATGTGGGCGTTGACCCTGCCCTCGTGGAGACCCCAGTGCGTGGTAACTTGCTAGCGCAGTTGCTATGGCTGGGGGGTAAACCTGCATGTGGGGGAAGCTGCGTGCAGCGTAGCCTGCCTTGAGTGATGCCGGTGGAGGTCCTTTAACGGCATGTTACGTATGGGCCCATGCGTAATGTATCGTGGGTTTAAACCGTCATTGCAAAAGAGGCTAGGAAAAGGTACTCCCGTTGAGGAAAACTCCTAGGCTGTCCATGTACTGGGACGGTACGGGGATTACAGTGTGGACTAAGTGGTAATCTAGCCCCGGGAACTTATACTTTCCGGAATTTCGTTTAAAGGGAAACCGCCGGTATGGTGACAGCCGGTACGAAATTGGGAAAACCTGCTGGACCTAAGCCACAACATTTACCCGTATCGTTATCACTTGTTCTTCTACATATATATTGGCATCCCAGGTTTAATAAACCTGGCTTTGCCATATTATCTTCATGGTTTGTATGGAGTGAAATGGTTGAAAAATAATAAGTCTACGGTTTCCGGCAAGTTCGTTATATTTGTCGGTTTTCTTTCTTTTTTCTTTGCTGCGGTTTTCTTTTTATTATCCCAGTATTTAGCTGCAACCATCAATAGCCTGACCTTTTCGTTTTTGCTGCTGTTTTTTATTGTATTATTTGGTATCATAGCAGATATCATTGGCACCTCTGTGGCCGCGGCGGATGAGGCGCCATTTCATGCCAAGGCAGCCAAAAAAGTAACCGGTGCCAAAGAAAGCGTATTATTAATTCGCAATGCCGATCGGGTAGCAAATATTACCAATGATGTGATTGGTGATATTGCCGGTACATTGAGTGGAGCGCTGGGTATTGCCCTTGGTTTGCAAATTATCAGCTTAACCAAGGATCTTAACCAGTTTTTTTTGAATATGCTAATTACGGCGCTGATTGCTGCATTAACAGTAGGGGGTAAGGCTTATGGTAAAAAAATTGCCCTCAGCAATGCTAATGGTGTGATTTTTATTGTAGGGAAAATAGTGGCAGCTTTCAGTAGTATAACGGGTAAAAATATCGTAAAAAAATAAATTTATTTATGGTCGCAACCTGACAACAAGATGAGGTGAAACCTTGGGCAGGTATCTGGATCAAATCAATTCCCCCCGGGACGTTCGGGCACTCACTCTTGCTCAGCTAGACCGGCTGGCCGGGGAAATCAGGGAAGAAATTATTGGCACTGTGGCTAAAAACGGCGGTCACCTAGCTTCTAATTTGGGAATCGTAGAGTTGACCCTGGCGTTGCACTGCGTGTTTGATACACCTCAAGATAAAATTATTTGGGACGTGGGTCACCAGTGTTATGTACACAAATTAGTTACCGGCAGGCGGGAGCAATTCAGTTCGTTGCGCTGTTACGGCGGGCTAAGTGGCTTTCCACGGCCAGATGAAAGCGAACACGATGCATTTGGTACCGGCCACAGCAGTACCTCTATATCGGTAGCCCTGGGTATGGTGCTGGCCAGAGATTTCAGAGGCGACCGGCATAATGTGGTGGCAATGATTGGCGACGGTTCAATGACCGGAGGTATGGCTTTTGAGGCCTTAAACCATGCCGGGCAATTGAAGAAGGATTTAATTGTTGTGCTAAACGACAATAAAATGAGTATATCAGCTAATGTAGGTGCCATGTCGGGCTATTTGAACCGCATCCGCACAGACCCCAAATACTCGAGGGGCAAGGATGAAATAGAGCATATATTACGCCGGATTCCAACTATCGGATCCACTGTGGCTAAAGTTGCGGAACGTATTAAGGATAGCTTTAAGTATTTGGTAGTTCCAGGCATGCTCTTTGAGGAGCTAGGTTTTACTTACTTGGGGCCTATTGACGGGCACAATATACCTTCTATGCTCGAAACCTTGGAGCAGGCCAAATCGTTGGGAGGCCCGGTACTGGTGCACGTGGTTACGGAAAAAGGGCGTGGGTACGCGCCGGCGGTGCAAAAAGCGGACAAATTCCATGGTATCGGGCCTTTTGACATCAGTTCCGGCAGCAGTCTTGAAAAAAACGAAATCAGCACGTATACCGAGATTTTTGGGCGCACGCTGGTTAAGCTGGCTGAACAAGACTCTGCCATTGTCGCCATTACTGCTGCCATGTGCAGTGGTACTGGTCTTGGTGGGTTTGCCCAAAAATTCCCTGAGCGGTTTTTTGATGTGGGAATTGCCGAACAACATGCTGTAACCCTGGCGGCCGGGCTGGCCAGCGAGGGTTTTAAACCTGTGGTAGCTATTTATTCTACGTTTTTACAGCGGGCTTATGACCAGATTATCCATGATGTGTGCTTGCCTAAATTGCCTGTGGTCTTTGCGGTAGACCGCGCAGGTATTGTAGGTGATGACGGCCCAACTCACCATGGTTTATTCGATATATCTTATTTGCGCAGTGTTCCCAATATGTCGATTATGGCACCGGCGGATGAAAACGAGCTTCAGCATATGTTGCATACTGCTTTGCAGCTAAATGGCCCGTGCGCACTGCGCTTTCCCAGGGGCACCGGCCTGGGTGTTGCTCTGGACCGGCACAGCAGGGCGCTTTCAGTAGGCCAGGCAGAGGTGCTGATGGAAGGAAAAGATATCACTCTGCTAGCCGTAGGCAATACGGTATTGGCAGCTCGCCGTGCGGCGTCTGTTTTAAAGGAGCAAGGTGTGCTAGCTACTGTGATCAACGCTAGGTTTATAAAGCCTTTAGACGAGGAATGCATTACCCGGTGGGCTGGACGCACCGGCCGGTTAATCACAGTAGAAGAAAATATCGTAGCAGGAGGTTTTGGCGCATCAGTATTGGAGTTGCTTGCGGTTAAGGATATGACTGGAGTACATGTTAAATGCCTGGGTATCAAGGATATCTTCCTGGAACATGGCAGCCAGTCGTTTTTACGTGACAAGTACGGGTTACAGTCGGAAAATATTGTAAATTTGGCCATGCAAATGATTGATTCCGGTCGAACTAAAGGTACGAAAATTATTAGCCTGAGCGGAGGCGCGTAAAGAAAGTGCCGGACAAGAAAAGGATTGACGTACTGCTTGTGGAAATGGGCTTTTATGATAGCCGGGAAAGGGCCAGGGCTGCTTTAATGGCCGGTGATGTAACGGTTGGCGGTGTATTGGTGGACAAGCCGGGGCAAAGGTTTGATGCCCGAACAGAGGATATTTCAATCAAGCGAAAAATGCCTTTTGTTAGCCGGGGCGGGTACAAACTTGCCCGGGCAGTGCAGGTTTTTCCCATTGATATGCGGGGCAGAGTAGTTTTGGACATCGGTGCCTCTACCGGTGGGTTCACCGATTGCGCTTTACAACATGGCGCTGTTTTGGTTTATGCAGTAGACGTTGGCTACGGTCAGATGGCCTGGTCACTGCGCTCTGATCCTCGGGTACGGGTACTGGAGCGCACTAATATTCGCTATATGAGCAGAGATGTTTTTACAGCCGGCCTTCCGGACCTGGTTACCATTGATGTGTCTTTTATTTCACTGGGGCTGGTGTTGCCCCGGGTAGAATACCTGCTGGATAATTATGAAGGCGTAGCCTTGGTGAAACCGCAGTTTGAGGCCGGCCGCGAGGCGGTGGGTAAGAAAGGGGTAGTTAAAGACCCTGCGGTGCACCGGGAAGTGCTGCAAAAAGTTGTACATACAGCTGTAAGTTTAGGCATGGAGGTGCTAGGCGTTGATTACTCTCCGGTTAAGGGACCGGAGGGCAATATTGAATACCTGATGTATTTCAAAAAACCCGCCCTTGGAGTAGACGGGTTATCTATGTTGATTGACAGTGCGGTGTCTGAGGCGCACCGTAATTTTTCTAAAGGAGCGGAATATTGAACACCATTGGTCTGCTGTCCAATCTGACAGGAGAAAGAATAATCAGTTTAGTTAATGACATTGCTGACTGGCTAAGTGACCGGGGGGTTACTTTATTGCTGGACGATGATACCGCTGGAATGGTTGGCCATCCTGCCGCAGGCTGTACTAGACCGGATTTAGTGCGTCAAATCCAGTGTCTGATGGTGCTAGGGGGAGACGGCACCCTGTTGCACGGTGCACGGTTAGCTGCGTCTTTAGGTGTGCCTATATTTGGTGTCAACCTGGGCCACCTGGGATTTCTTACCGAAGTAGCCGTCCCTCATTTGTTCGAGGCCATAGATTGTCTGTTAGCCGGAAAATTTGCCATTGAGGAACGGATGATGCTGCAGGCTAGTGTTGTAAGGGACGGACATGTTTATGAGCCGATAATGGGCTTAAATGATGCCGTGATAACCAAAGGGGCCTTTGCCCGGATGATTGTTTTTGATACGATGGTGGATGGTCAACTGTTTAACACTTATCACGCAGACGGAATAATTATCTCCACTCCCACAGGTTCAACGGCCTATTCACTGTCTGCGGGTGGCCCGCTTGTATTACCTAACTTGGAACTAATGGTGGTCACACCTATTTGCCCGCATGCCTTATGGGCCAGACCGCTAGTTATAGCGGCGAACAGCGAGGTGCAAGTAGTATTGCGTTCCAAACAAGGTGAAGTGATGCTCACTATAGACGGACAGCATGGTATGCGCCTGCAGTTTGGGGATTTGATCAAAATCCGTAAGGCCACGTGCGTGGCTAAATTTATTAGACTAAGTAATCAAACATTTTTTGATATTTTGAAAGAAAAGTTAAAAGAGGGAGACGGGACCAATGTACAATAAACGGCCCGTTAACTTTGCCAATGTACGGGGAAACGCGGTGCTTTTAGGACAGCAATTTGTTGGTGAAGTGCTCCATAAAGGCTGTGTGGCAGTAGACGCTACTGCGGGTAATGGCTACGACACTCTTTATTTGACTAATTTAGTGGGGATAAGCGGCAAAGTTTACGCATTTGATATACAGCAGGCTGCCTTGGATGTAACAGCCAGGCGCTTAACCCAATTTGGTCTTGATAAAAATGTGCAGCTGATCCATGACGGGCACGAAAAAATGGATAAGTATATTAATACTCCTGTAGATGCCTTCATTTTTAATTTGGGATATTTACCTGGTGGCGATCATGATATAATAACTCGCTCGCAAACGACTACCAGAGCACTGCAAATTGCATTGGAACTGTTAAAACCGGGTGGCAGAATCAGCCTGGTAGTGTATACAGGCCACTGCGGTGCCGGTGAAGAAAGCCGGGCTGTTGAGGAAATGGCAGCTGGGCTTAATCCACTTGTGTTTGGCGTACTTAAGGTAGCCTTTATTAATAAACCGGTTGCGGCTCCCTTTTTAATTTTTATAGAAAGGGTGAAAAAAGAAAATGAAAGCCTGGCGCCATAAAAAAATAGTAGAATTAATTAAAGAACATGAAATTAGCACCCAGGAAGATTTGGTTGAGGCGCTTCAAAAAGCCGGGTTTTCAGTTACCCAGGCCACTATATCCAGGGATATCAAAGAACTGGGTTTAATCAAGGTGCCCGGTAATTCAGGTATGTCCCGCTACACATTGACGGGCGATTCAGTTAATCCAAGAAATGAAGATCGAATGAAAAGGCTTTTCAGGGATGCTGTTATTTCTATGGATAACAGTGAAAATCTGATTATTATTAAAACTCAACCTGGTGAGGCCCAAGGGGTGGCCTCCACTATTGATAATGTGGGCTGGCCCGAAGTTATTGGTACGGTGGCCGGGGATGACACGATCCTAATTGTTATTAAAACTAAAAAATTCACTCATGCCACTATGAAGAAATTTGTTGCTCTTACCGGGGGGTGAATGGTTTGTTGATTGCATTATACATAAAAAATTTTGGATTAATTGACGAGGTGGAAATAGAGTTTGGCCCGGGTCTTAATGTGCTTACCGGTGAAACAGGTGCAGGCAAATCTATAGTACTCGAAGCATTGCGGGTTACGCTGGGTGGGCGAGCACAGACAGAATTGATTCGTACAGACCGAGAGCGGGCGCTTGTCCAGGTTACCTTTGATATTACCCTGTTGCCGGGTGTTAGTGAACAACTGGACCAAAATGGTATTGAAATGGACGAGCAAGAGCCAGGTATGTTAATTTTGAGTCGGGAAATAAATCGCCAGGGACGCAATCCCTGCCGCATTAATGGTCGGATTGTTAATCTGGCTGTTTACCGGGAAGTCGCCGGTTTATTGGTAGATATGCACGGTCAGCACGACCAGCAATCTTTGCAGCTGGCGGATAAACAGTTGCAAGTGCTGGACAGGTATGGTGGCGCCAGAGTGCTCAACTTATTGCAGGCAACTGAGCAGGCCTACAGGCTGTGGCGGAAATACTACCAGCTTAAGGAGAAAATTATCAGTCACAGCCGGGAAAGACAGCAGCGTATGGATATGATTCAATATCAAATGGATGAAATTGATGCCGCGCGGCTGGCTGGTGAAGATGAAGAGGAACTAATAAGACGGCGCAATTTACTTGCCAATGCTGAAAAAATAGCTCAGTTGTCCGGGCATGCGTTGATACTTTTACACAGCGGTGCCAACCGGTGTCCTCCTGCTGTTGATCTTTTAGGTGAGGCCAAAAAAAACCTGGATGAGCTATGTCAGTATTTACCCGGGTTGAAAAACGCCCAGGATAATGTTTTTTCAGCTCTATGCCTGTTGGAAGAAACCGCCCGCGATCTGGCCTCCTGCCAAAATAGTGTCGAGGCAGATCCGCGTGAGTTAAATTATATTGAGGAAAGACTTGGTGTAATTGACCGGCTAAAAAAGAAATATGGGCGGACAATCACCGAAATACTTGCTCACCGCCAGCGAATTGCCGAGGAGTTAGAGGAACTGCTAGCTCTGGAAACAGATGCGGCCGGGATCGAGGCACAGGTGGAAAAAAGCTATCAGGAATATAAAGCTATGGCGCAGCAGCTGGAAGCAGGCAGACTGGAAGCAGCTAACCGCCTGAAGCAAGCGATTGAGCAAGAGTTAATAGACCTGGCGATGAGCAATGTGCAGTTTGTAGTGCAGGTAATGATAGCTGAGCCTTGCCCTCAAGGTCAAAATACTGTGGAATTTCTTATCTCACCCAACCCGGGCGAACCGTTACGCCCACTGGCAAAAACCGCCTCCGGTGGTGAGTTGTCAAGGGTTATGCTGGCTCTTAAATCTATCCTAACCTCTGCCGATGAAATAAACACTATGGTGTTTGACGAAGTTGATTCGGGTATTGGTGGCTATACCTTGCAGGCGGTGGCGGAAAAACTAGAACAATTAAGCCAAACCAAGCAAATTCTTTGTGTGACTCACGCTGCAGCTGTTGCAGCTTGTGCAGCAAAACATTATTTAGTTAAAAAATCAATTAACAGCCAAAGAACAGTAACATCTGTAATCCCCTTGAAAAATGAAGAACAGCGTGTTGAAGAATTGAAACGCATGCTGGGCGGCGACCAAGAATCACAGGCTCTTTTAGAACACGCGCGCGACTTGCTTCGCAACCGTTTGTCCTAATTTAAAAGTTTTATTTACTATCCAGGTGCGGTGACGATAAAATTTAGTTATTGACTTTGCGAATTAGTATTATTATAGTTCCAAGATAATTATGCAAAACGCAGGTTGTCTGGTTACATGATATTTCTGGTATGAAAAGTGGTTGCTGCCAACCACCTTTTTTTATGCCCGTTATCAATATGTTACAATACAAAGCCAAGCCGCATGTCTACAGGCGGTGGCAATGTGCGGCACTTAAGGGCGGAATAAATGAACTTAAACAAGGCCAATTTAAAGACATATTAAAAACAGTTTTTTAAAGGCGGTGATTTTATTTTTTATTATTCGATAGTTTGAAATCCCTCAAAAAATTTTTTAAGGGGGTATGATGTCTGAAACGCAGCAAGCATTGCAGATTATTGGGATCTATTTTTGTACTAGTATTTGCTCTGATGGCATCTTTTATAACACTGAATTCTTATTGGAATTGTTTTCTTCCTTCCAGGCAGAATATTAATGTAGGCGATAACCTTGTTTCCGGCCTTGATTTGCCAGGACCTGTTAAGCAAAACGTTAGTTTAGACCTGCACTCGATATCGGAGAGCCCTTCTATTAACGGTAATCATTACCATAAGTTTACCTGTAAACCCGCAACCTCCCTTCCTATAGCTTCAAAACCTGGGCAGTTAGAGATGCAGTTGAGATTGTTCGGTCTTTTACCTATTCACCGGATGATGGTTAATGTAGTGGAACCTGTTAATGTTATACCAGGCGGTCAATCTGTGGGCGTATTACTGCATACTGAAGGCGTAATGGTGGTTGGTGAGGCCGCAGTGGAAAAAAACGGTCGTACATTTTTCCCTGCCAGGTCAGCTGGCATTGCAGTAGGTGATTTGATATTAAAAATCAATGGCTCTAAAATTACTAGTGAGAATCAATTACAGGAAATTGTTAATCAATGTGGCAGGCAGGGCAGAGATATTATTTTGCTGATTAAACACGGCAATGAAAAAAAGTTAACAAAAATTACACCGGTTCTATGTGACAAAACTGACCGTTATCGTATTGGATTATTCATTAAAAATAGTACTGCCGGTGTTGGGACATTAACTTTTTATGAACCCAAAACAAAAACCTATGGGGCATTGGGCCATGTAATTGCGGATTTTGATAGTGGTCACAAATTAAACCCGGTGGATGGCAAGATTGTCGAAGCAACAGTTAAAGGGATTCACCCCGGCCAAAAGGGTTCCCCTGGCGAAAAATTAGGTATATTTAAAGGGAATAGCGATATTATTGGAAATATTGAAAAAAATACCATCTGCGGAATATTTGGCAGGCTACAAAGAGGGATTAACAATCCATATTACAATAAACCCATGTCGGTAGCCATGAGATATCAAATTGAAGAGGGTCAGGCTGAGATCTTAACTGTACTGGATGGTAATAAAATTGAAAAATTTAATATTAAAATTATAGATATATTACCTGCCGGCAACAACAAAGAGTTAATCATAAAAGTCACGGACCAGGAGTTGTTAAGGCGTACTGGAGGTATTATTCAAGGCATGAGCGGTAGTCCCATCATACAAAATGGCAGGCTGGTTGGAGCTGTAACACATGTATTTATTAATGATCCGGCTAAAGGGTATGGTGTGTTGGCAGAAAATATGCTAATTGAAGCAAATTTATTAAACGCGAAGCATGTGAAGAAAAAAGCGGCATAAACTGAAAATTCTATAATACAAAATAGTAAAATATTAACAATTTGTTAAGAAAAAATAAAGGTATTCCCCCTTCCGCGTCGAAAGTAAATACAAGATAAAAAAAGGTGTTTGGCAGGAGGCGGGAAATAATGAGAAAGGTAATAAAAGTCCTAATAGCTGATGATAACAGGGAATTTTGCGATTTATTAAAAGAATTCTTACAACAGCAGGATGAGTTCAATTTAGTAGGTATTGCCCAAAATGGCTTAGAGGCATTAGATTTAATTCAAACTGAAACGCCTGATGTCGTAGTGTTGGATGTGATTATGCCACATTTAGATGGGATTGGTGTGCTGGAAAAACTCAACGATAATAAATATCGACCCAGGGTAATTATGTTAACAGCTTTTGGTCAGGAAAGTATAACGCAAAGAGCGGTGGAACTAGGTGCAGATTACTATATTTTAAAACCTTTTGATTTCGAGGTTTTAGCTACCCGGATCAGACAGTTAGCTGGAGGCGGGCTTAACGTTTCACCTTATATTACAGTGGCCAAACCGAAAAATTTAGATGTTGCAGTAACTAATATAATCCACGAAATGGGTGTGCCGGCTCATATTAAAGGTTACCATTATCTTAGAGATGCTATTCTACAAGTTATTGAGGATGTTGGTCTACTTGGAGCGGTTACTAAAGAACTTTACCCAATGATCGCTCATAAATACCAAACTACTCCCAGTCGAGTTGAAAGAGCCATCCGGCATGCAATTGAACTGGCTTGGGATAGGGGTAATATTGAAATGATGACTAAGTTTTTTGGCTATACCATTAACCTGCAGCGTGGCAAACCTACAAATTCAGAATTTATTGCTATGGTAGCCGATAAATTACGCATTGAGGTCAAGGTAAGTTAGTACAAAGCAAAAAAAATATTATATTACTAAAACATGCACATATATTAGCAAACATACTATATATTAACTATATGAGGCCATGATTACACACCAATAATTTATTGTTATATTTAAGGCACAATAAATTTGAGGTGTTTTTGTTTTGCGGTATAATAAAGCTTAATAGGTTTTGATTATATCGTATATAATTCGTCATAGTCTTGACCCAAATAAGCAGAAACTGTAAAATGTAAAAATTAAAGGCGGTGATTCAAGTGGCCATCAAAGGCGTAGCCCGGTTGGATAAAAAAACCAAACATTTAGTTAAGCGCTTGCAACCCGGTGATATTGCCGTAATTGACCACGGTGATTTGGACGAGGTAGCCGCTAATGCTCTAGTAGAAGCTCATGTAAAAGCAGTGATAAATAACAGCCCTTCCATGAGTGTGGTCTACCCAAACTGCGGGCCTTTAACCATTGTGGAAGCGGGTATCAAATTGCTTGATTGCCCGGGCAGTGATTTATTTGCCATTTTAACAGAAGGCCAGGAAATTGAGGTAAAAAATGACCAGGTCATGCTCTCTGATGTTGTACTTGCAGTCGGGGAAGAATTGACCGTTGATAAAATAAAGCAAAAAATGGATGCTACCAAAGCTAATATAGAAGATGTGTTATCTAGTTTTGTCCAAAACACTATGGATTACGCCCAAAATGAAATCGGTTTAATCTGCGGTGAATACAAAGTGCCGGACGTCACTACAGCTTTTCTGGAGAGACATGCCCTTATTGTTGTGCGCGGCAATAATTATAAGGAAGATTTAAGAGCGATAAAATCTTATATCGATGAAATAAAACCTGTGTTAGTTGGAGTTGATGGTGGCGCAGATGCTCTGATGGAGTTTGGCCTGCGGCCTGATATTATTGTAGGTGACATGGACAGTGTGAGCGATAAAACTTTGCGCTGTGGGGCAGAACTGGTAGTGCACGCTTATCCTGACGGACGAGCGCCCGGTATGGCCCGCCTGCTGGAAATGGGCTTATCGGCTTTAACCTATGCTGCGCCAGGGACGAGCGAGGATATAGCAATGCTGATCGCCTATGACAAGGGAGCAGAGCTGATCGTGGCAGTGGGAACTCATTCCAATATGATTGATTTTCTTGAAAAAGGACGCAAGGGCATGGCCAGCACTTTTTTAGTTAGAGCTAAAGTAGGTTCAATATTAATTGATGCTAAAGGAGTCAGTAAACTGTACAAAAGCAGACTGAAAGCCAAACACCTGGCCCCCCTTTTTTTGGCCGCTCTGCTGCCGGTAGCCGCAGTAGCGGTGATTTCTCCTGCTACTAGGGAATTGCTGCGTCTTTGGCTCATTCAATTTCGTCTCCTGGTCGGAATTTAACGGGGAATATAGGTGATATTTAATGATTATTGATTATAAATACCACATTGCTTCGCTAGTAGCTGTTTTTTTAGCCTTGGGTGTAGGTATTTTAATTGGCAGTACTATATTGGGCAATGATGCGCTGATTGATTATCAGAAACAAGTTACCAACGGGTTGGAAAACCAACTACAAACTTTACGGGAAACCAATGAAACTGTACAAGCCCGGGCAAATACCTTGGAAACAGATGCTAACATGCATAAAGAATTTGAAAAACAAGTGCTGCCTTTATTAACAGCCGGCAAGTTGACCGGGAAAACTTTTGCCATTGTGGAACTGAATAATTTTGGTTTTCCACCGGAACTGTCTGAAGTCATAAAAAATGCCGGGGGGCGGGTTAGTTCCATCACTTCGGTTAACGCCATTGACGATGAAAAGCAAATTATCACTACATTACAGCAGGAACTTGTTTGGCCGATTGCAACCAGCGACGAATTATATAAAAGGCTGGGAATTGAAATAGCCAACAGCCTAACCACCGGTGAAAATGAGGCGGTTACCAGTTATCTGGTGGAAAGAGAATTGCTTAAAACTAATGGGGAATATGGCATTCCTGTTGATGGACTAATTATTGCCGGTGGTAGTTACAGCGAAGAGGACCGAAATATGCAAGCTGATATATCTTTAATAGATTATTTTAAAAATTTAAACATCCCAGTGGTGGGAGTTGAAGAAACTGATGTTATTTCATCATCCATGAAAGAGTACCAGCACAAGCATATCAGTACGGTGGATAATATTGATACCGCACCCGGTCAAATGGCCATGGTGCTGGTATTAAGTGGACAGCCGGGTCATTATGGAGTCAAATCTACAGCACAAAAACTAATGCCTGATTTACAAGGATAGGACGTTTAAAATTTATTGTCGTCATGGTCTATTGTTAAGGGAGAGGACAAAAGTGGCTATTTTTGCTAAGCGGGTTGTGGCTTTGATACCGGCCTATAACGAAGCAAAAACCATTTCCGCAACTGTAGCGGCGCTGTCTGAGCTGTCTGAAGTGGATGAAATTGTAGTGGTAAACGATGCATCTACCGATCAAACAGCCAATTTGGCCGCTGCTGCTGGGGCCAGGGTGATCAGCTTACCCAGTAATCAAGGGAAAGGTGCTGCGCTCAATGAGGGCAGCAGGCAAATTAAGGCGGATATAGTTCTGCTGCTGGATGGAGACCTGGGGGAATCAGCCAGAGAGGCGCGTTTGTTGTTAGCGCCTGTTCTAGTAGGCCGGGCTGATATGACTGTGGCTCAATTCCCGCCGCCGCGCCTGAAGGGCGGTTTTGGCCTGGTTAAGGGCTTAGCCAGGAAGGGCATTAGATTTTATACCGGCCTGGAAATGAAGTCCCCATTATCCGGTCAGCGTGTAATGACTCGCTTGGTAATGGATAAATTGCTGCCTTTCGCTTCGGGTTACGGGGTTGAGGTAGGGCTTACAATTAAAGCGGCCCGGGCTGGCTTTATAGTGCTGGAAGTGCCGGTGCAGATGACTCATGCTGAAACAGGGCGCGATTTAAAAGGCTTTTGCCACCGAGGCAGGCAGTTTTGTCATGTCGCCCGAGTACTGGTTAAAGCTGCGGTATTGAAATAAGTTTCGAGGTGAGAGCATTGAATTGGCAGCCAGAAATGTTTTACCTGCCGGTGGGTTTTGTACTGGCTTTTCTAATCGCTCTTATTATAAGGGAAAAGGTACTGGCCATGATAGTTGAGGCAGATTTTGTGCGACCTAACTTTAAAGGGGAAAAAATTCCCCTAGCCGCAGGGGTTGTTTTTTTTATTTCTACAGTTTATGCGGTAATGCCCTTATTTTTTATATGGCCGCCTGATCTGCGTGAAAATGCTGTTCTTTACTTGTTGGCTATGGCCGGGGCGACTTTTTTAGGATTGATGGATGATTTTTGGGGCAACCGGGAGGCGTCCGGGCTATTGGGACACTTCAAAGCTTTGCTGCGGGGAAGCTTAACCACCGGGGCCGTAAAAGCGCTTGGTGGCGGGATGTTAGCGCTAATTTTAGCCGTGCAGCTGTATCCTGGAAATATTTGGCGCATAATGGACAGCGCTTTGATTATTGCTCTTTCAGTTAACCTGCTTAATTTATTTGACCTGCGTCCCGGCCGGGCCGGCAAGGTTTTTATATTACTCTATATCCTGTTGTTGCCCGCGGCGCTGGGCAGTTCAGAAGCGGTGATGGCGACCATGACGTTGGGTGCTCTGCTGGCCTTTTTACCGGCGGACTTTAAAGCCAGGGCGATGATGGGAGATGCGGGGTCTAACACACTGGGGATCATTATTGGTTTGACAGCTGCCGCTTCTCTAGATGGATACTACCGTGCCGGTTATCTGGCCATGTTGGTGATCATGCACATCATAACCGAAAGATATTCCCTTACCCGGATTATTTCCGGGAATGCTTTTTTAAATTATTTAGATATGTTGGGACGGGAAAAAAATCCTTAAATACATAACCCTATTATTTTGCCGCCAGAAACTCGTTATTTTACAGCGGGGCTTTTGGCGGTTATTATATTAGTAACATTAGTTTACAAAGGTGGGGTCCGATTGATTAATAGGGAACGATTGGTGGCTGAGTTTATGGAATTGGTACGGGTGGACAGTGAAAGCAGGCGGGAGGCACCTATGTCTGCTCTGCTTAGGGACAAACTACAGCAGCTTGGATTCACAGTTTATGTGGACGATGCCGGCTCTCAAACCGGCTCAAATACGGGAAATCTAATTGCCCGTTTGCCTGGCAATGAAGATGCGGTTGCACTAATGTTATCGGCCCATATGGATACTGTATCCCCGGGGCGCAGCATTAATCCTGTGAAAAAAAACGGCATAATTTACTCAGATGGGACCACCGTGCTGGGTGCCGACGATAAAGCCGGTATTGCGGCCATCTTGGAGGCAGTGCGGGTGGTGCAGGAACAAAAACTGCCGCACGGTGTATTGGAGTTAATATTTACGATTTGTGAGGAAGTAGGGTTAGCAGGCGTCAAGTTCTTGGATTTTTCCCGCCTTGAGGCCAGGATGGGGTACGTGCTGGACAGCAATGGCTCTGTAGGCTCTATCATCAACCAGGGACCATCTCAGGATGAGATATATGCTGAAATGCTGGGTGTAGCAGCCCATGCCGGGATCAACCCTGAAGACGGGGTTAATGCCGTACAGGTGGCTTCCAGGGCTATTGCCGGTATGCAGCTTGGCCGCATTGACCACGAAACAACTGCAAATATTGGCATTATATCCGGTGGCGTGGCCATTAATATTGTACCGGATAAAGTAATGATCAAGGGTGAGACTAGAAGCCTGCAGGAGCAAAAACGAATTGAGCAGACCCGGGTAATTTGTGAGGCCTTGGAAAAAGCGGCCCGGGAGGGCGGTGCGCAGGTTCAGGTGAGAGTAGAAACCATGTATCCCGCTATGAACGTGCCTGTAGATGCTCCGGTAGTGCAACTAGCGCAAAAGGCGGCGCTGGATTTGGGTTTACAACCGGTTGTCAAAAGCACGGGCGGTGGCAGCGATACACACATATTTAACGAACACGGTATATCGGCGGTAAACCTGGGTATTGCCATGCAAAAGGTGCACACTACCGATGAGTTTATCACAGTCAGTGACCTGGTGCTGGATGCTTCTTATGTGTTGGCCATAATTAACACTGCAGCCGGCTGGGGGACCGGGAAGGGAGCAAACGCATTTTGATCCGAATACGGCAGGGCCGGGTGCTGGCAGTTAAAGCCCGGCGACGGAACTTTACGGAAATTATTGTGCAAATACCTGGGGAGTCTGAGCAAAAAGCCTATAATTATGATTTACTTACCGGGCCGGTGGATACCGGAGATACAGTGGTGCTTAATACCACCGCAGTGGCTAGAAAATTAGGCACCGGCGGAGCTCATTTTGTGATGTCTAATGTATCAAGAACGGAGCATAATGCCGGCCAAGCCGGGCACATAATGAAACTGCGCTACAGTCCCTGTCAGGTCAAAGTTCTTGCTGCGGAAGAACCGGATAGTCCTTGCGCGGAAGCAATAAAAAATACTACTTCACTGGACGGCCTGCCGGTGGTAGTGGGTACGCTGCACAGTATGCTGGCACCTGCTGCGGCAGGGATCAAGGCGACTGCGGGAAATCGGGTTAGGGTGGTGTATGTGATGACGGATGGTGCTGCCTTGCCGCTGCCTATGAGCAACCTGGTGCATGACCTAAAAGCCACAGGAATGGTGGATGCCACCATTACTTGCGGCCACGCTTTTGGTGGTGATTGGGAGTGTATCAATATATATACTGCGCTGCTTACGGCAAAAACAATAGCCCGGGCGGATGTAATTATTGTGGCTATGGGTCCGGGGATTGTAGGCACTGCTTCCCCGTTGGGTTTTACCGGTGTCGAGCAGGGGGAAATAATTAACGCTGTGAATATACTGGGCGGCCGGCCAGTGGCCATTCCCCGCATAAGCTTTGCTGATCTCCGGGAAAGACACTACGGCATTAGCCACCATACAGTGACTGCACTGGGCAAAATCGCCCTTACTTCCTGTACTGTAGTGCTGCCTGAACTGGCTGACGCCAGGCAACACGTCTTAGTACAGGACCAGCTCAGCCAAGCCTGGTCGGATGGTAAGCACAGCTTGGTCTGGGAAGATGGCTGGCCGGCGCTGGCCGAATTGGCATGTCGGGGTATAAAGGTTACCTCCATGGGGCGCTCAACGACTGATGACCCGGTCTTTTTCCTGGCCGCTGGTGCTGCGGGTAGCTATGCCGCCAGGTTAACTGCAGTTCTAAATGAAGCAGACAGCTAATTACGTATTCAAGTATATTATGGTTATTAGTGCAGAGCCAGATTAATGTATTCCCGCAGTGTAATGTTTGATTGAGACCAGGGGCGGATTAGCTGCCTGAATTCGCTAATCTTGCCGCTAAAGCAAAATCCACCTTTGGTTACGAATAAACGCATGATAGATCCTCCTATAACCAGAATATACCATTATATTATGCGGTTAGAATTTATATATGCCGGAGGAAATACCTTGAAAATTCCCGTTGTGAAAATGACCGTTAATGCCAGTGGAGCAGCTGAAGCTGCCCGCCAGGGAGATGTGGTAGTGATTGTGGATGTTATTGATATGTCCACGACACTGGAAGCTGCCCTTGATGCCGGTGCCTGCGCTGTGTTTGGGGCAGCGCCTGATGGAGCTGCGCCTCCTGTAACGATAGACCCGGCCGCCATTGGCTTTTTAGCCGGGCAGGCAGCACGGAAGCATGGCACCAGGGTTGTTTTAGTGGCTGAGCCCCGGGTAGGCACTGATGCCGAACGGCTTAGCAAAGTCAGCAAAGTGGCCGGTGGTTTGGCTAAGGCTGGTGCAGAAATAGCAGCTGTAATACCCAATATTGGTGCTGAAACACCTAAGCTATTTGATATGCAAAATCAGGTGGTGATAGCAGCTACAGCCACCGGAGGGGTGGCTTACGATGCCGCGGTTCAGGCTGGGGCGCCGGCGGTACTCACCGGCACCGTGGCCAGAACCATGGTGCAAAAGGGAGCGGCACCTGCCCGTACTGCGGCTACCCGGGCCATAAGAAAAGCCCGGGCACTGGATAGTGGAATTACTGTAGTGGCCGCCAGTGGCAATTCATTGGAGGATGTGCTGGCGGCAGAATATATTACCCGAACAATTATCGAAGAATATTTACGTTAAGGTCATAATTAGCGTTCGGCCGCTCATATATATAGCAGGACAGGTTATATAAAAGGAGCGGTTTTATGGGTTACATGAGCGGGTTTATGACTGCCTACTTACGACAAAGCTGGCCGCTTTATCTTATTGTAATAGTTATCTTTGGTACAGGCATATTATTGGGTTCGCTGGGGGTTAATACATTGCCACCAGAGCAAACCAAAGATTTACAGAATTACCTGCAATCTTTTTTAGCTCAGGCGGCGGAAATAGAAGTGGACCGGGCTCAAATGGTCAAGGGTACATTATATGACAACCTACTGGTAGGTCTGGTGATATATATACTGGGGTTAACAATTATCTGCCTGCCCCTGGTGCTGGCACTAATCTTTTTTCGTGGGTTTGTGCTGGGGTTCACCATCGGCTTTTTAACGGCTTATCCTGATTGGCGGGAGTTTATGATTGTTTTCATTTCCATGCTACCACAAAACCTGCTTTTTATTCCAGCGTTAATTATCAGTGGGGCAGCCGCACTCTCCTTCTCCATGCGATTAGTTAGAAGACTTTATAACTCGCAAACTCAAATTGGGCCGCAATTTGCCGGTTATTCGTTAATCATGGTTGGCTGCGTGCTTGTATTTGCTTTGGCTGCTTTAGCGGAGGGTTATATTACACCGGAATTGACCAAGTTATTGGCTTCATTATTAGCAAACGGGTAAACACCGGTGCATGATTTTTGTAACGTACCTTTTAATGCAATAATATACATGATAACAGCAAATCAATAGATTGGTTATCAGCAAGAAAAGCGCGCCCATTCGGTTCCCTCTGCGCGCGTTTTTCAGTACTTTAATCCTTAGCGCTTGCCATAAATATGGCAAGCATAATTCCTAAAGTAGAACAAAGGGGCACAAGAGTATGTTTTTTGTGGTGATTTCCCGGGTCAAAGACAAGGTTTTATTATTTGCCCGCTTGGTGCTGGTGGTGTGCATATTGTGTTTGCTGGTGGCACAGTTGTACGGGTTAGTAAAGATTAACTTGTTTGAACACGATAAAACAACCAACGAGCCACTGAGGTCGAACAGCTCAGGCAATGAAAGTTACTTTCGACAAACATATTAGGACCGATTACAGTTTATTGTAACCGGCCTTGATTAACCATTAAAGTGTGTCCAACCTGTGCTTTTATATGCTGCAAAAGGAATAAGTGGACGGAATGTGGAATAGCTCATGTGATGGTGGTGTTAATATATGGAGGATAAAATACAACAGTTTTTGACTTACCTTACGGTAGAAAGAGGCTTAGCACAAAACACGATTATTTCCTATGCCCTGGATTTAAAGCAGTTCAAAGCCTTTTGTAACCGGAGACAGGTGGTGCAGGTTAACCGAGTTGAGCGCAATTTTGTGCTAAACTACCTCTTGGAGTTGAAAAAAACTGGTCGGTCTTCTGCTACCATATCCAGGCATATGGCCGCATTGAAGGCTTTTTGCCGTTTCCTGATGGACGAGCAGGTACTGGACAGCGACCCAATGGCCAACTTGGAATCACCTGGCCAGCAAAAAAAATTGCCCGGCGTGTTGGCTCAGGAGGAAGTCGAGAAATTGTTGGACCAACCTCGGGTTGGCAACACGGGCGGACTCAGAGATAAAGCTATGTTGGAGTTGATGTATGCTACGGGGATGCGGGTTTCCGAGCTGCTGGCGCTGGATTTGGACCAGGTGGATTGTGAGCATGGCTATGTCCGTTGCATAGGCAAGGGGTCAAAGGAACGCATAATTCCGGTAGGTGCGATAGCCAGAAACTTTTTATTGGAATACCTGGGTCGGGGAAGGCTTAAAATCTTGGGCGGCAAAAAGGAAAATGCTCTTTTCTTAAATATGCGGGGTCAGCGACTCACCAGGCAGGGGTTCTGGAAAATTATAAAAAAATATGCTTTAGAGGCAGGTATAACTAAAATTATTACGCCGCATACCTTACGCCACTCCTTTGCTACCCACTTGCTGGAAAACGGTGCAGACCTGCGAGCTCTACAGGAAATGCTGGGTCATGTTGATATCGCCACTACTCAGATATATACCCATTTAACCCAAACTAAATTACGAGAGGTTTATAATAAACACCATCCGCGAGCGTAATCCAGGGTTGTAACATGAATATTGGGTTAACCTATGATAATGTTTAATTGCTCTGTTTTTTGTCTAGTTGAAAAAATGCTAAAATGTCATATTTGTTTATATAGGAAATTTACCTACACCTGTTATTTTGCGTTACTATAAGGAGGAATGAGATTAATGCCTTTAAATAGAAAAGTAGTCATTATTGTGCTGGACAGTGCCGGAATTGGTGAGTTGCCGGATGCTCACCTTTACGGTGACTGCGGCAGTAATACACTGGGCAATTGTTCCCGGGCTGTGGGCGGTCTGAAACTGCCGCATCTGGAAAAGATGGGACTGGGCAAGTTGACCGAAATAATGGGCGTGCTCCCCATAGATACCCCAAACGCCTGTTTTGGTAAAATGGCCGAACTTTCTGCGGGTAAGGATACCACCACCGGGCATTGGGAAATTGCCGGCTTGGTATTGGACAAGCCTTTTCCGGTATTCCCCACCGGCTTTCCGGCCGAAATCATTAAACCCTTCAAACAAAGTATCGGCAGGGATATACTGGGCAATAAGGTGGCCTCCGGAACGACAATTATTGAAGAGCTGGGTGTGGAGCATATGCAAACCGGCCGTCCCATAGTATACACTTCAGCAGACAGCGTATTTCAAATTGCCGCCCATGAAGAGGTGGTGCCTCTGGAGGAGCTGTATCGAATGTGCCGGATAGCCCGGGAAATGCTAACCGGCGAATATGCGGTAGGACGGGTAATTGCCCGGCCGTTTGTTGGCTCGCCGGGTTCTTTTAAACGCACGGCTAACCGCCATGACTATTCTGTCCTACCTCCCCGGCCTACAGTATTGGATTTACTCCATGACCATGATTTGACGGTAGCCGCGGTGGGTAAAATTAAAGATATTTTTGCAGGCCAAGGTATCTCCAGTTCGGTACATATTAACGATAACATGGATGGGGTAGACAAAACTCTTTCTTTGCTACGAGAAGACTTTAACGGACTAATTTTTGCCAACTTAGTGGATTTTGACCAGCAATACGGTCATCGCAACGATCCCGCCGGTTATGCCGGTGCGTTGGAGGAATTTGACTGCCGGGTGCCGGAAATAATCAATGCGCTGCGTCCGGAGGATGTATTGATCCTAACGGCTGATCACGGGTGTGATCCCACCACCACCAGTACCGACCACTCCAGGGAATACGTGCCGCTTCTGGTAGCCGGTCAGGCTATAAGAAGCGGAGTTGACCTGGGAACCCGTGCCAGTTTTAGCGATGTTGCGGCCACAGTGGCCCGGCTTTTTGAACTGGATTTTGCTGTTGGTGAGGAGTTTGCCAGAGTTATTACTCAGTAAACAGCCATTGCCGCATGAGCGATACCATTGATGTTTGTTCGCCCGCCGGGACATTGAGCCGCAGGCGGGCATTTTGCAGTTCTAAAATTCAGGGTGAATTGGATCTCCCCTGTGAATTAAGAACTTGCTTCAAGGGGGTACTCGTATGAGAATGGTGGATATAATCCAAAAAAAACGTGATGGATACTCTCTGACCACTGAAGAAATAAATTATATGATCAGCGGTTTTACCAGCGGTGCAATTCCTGATTATCAAATGTCGGCTTTTTTAATGGCGGTATATTTTAGGGGCATGGATATCCAAGAAACCACCCAATTAACCATGGCTATGGTTAATTCAGGTGAGATTATGGATTTATCCGGCATTAACGGTATCAAGGTGGATAAGCATTCTACCGGCGGAGTAGGCGATAAAACCAGTTTAATCGTTGGTTCGCTGGTGGCTGCGGGGGGTGTTCCGGTAGCTAAAATGTCCGGTCGGGGGCTGGGGCATACCGGTGGTACTATAGACAAGCTGGAAGCAATTGCCGGCTTTCATGTGGAACTTTCCCAGCCGGAGTTTGTTGAGCAGGTAAATAAACATAAAATAGCCATTGTCAGCCAAACCGGTAATTTAACTCCCGCCGATAAAAAGCTTTATGCGCTGCGGGATGTAACTGCCACGGTTAACTCTGTCCCTTTAATTGCCAGTTCCGTGATGAGTAAAAAAATTGCCTCCGGGGCCGACGCTATTGTGTTGGACGTCAAGATGGGCTCTGGAGCATTTATGAAGACTCACGCCGAG
The DNA here is from genome assembly GCA_016841905.1 of Desulfoscipio geothermicus. Lineage (GTDB taxonomy): Bacteria > Bacillota > Desulfotomaculia > Desulfotomaculales > Desulfallaceae > Sporotomaculum > Sporotomaculum geothermicum_C. Next base: position 73,554 of record JAENYF010000003.1, read on the forward strand.
GCTCGAGAATTGGCTAAAATCATGGTGCAGATAGGTAAAGATTTAAATAAAAAAACGGTTGCAATTATCACGGACATGAACCAACCACTGGGCTATGAAGTAGGCAACGCCAATGAAGTAAAAGAAGCCATTGAAGTGCTCGGTGGTAAGGGAGAAGCAGGCCTTGTTCATGTTTGTTTAACCATAGCCGCCTATATGACGATAGCAGGTGGCATTCATGCAGATTTTAACCACGCCTATCAAACCATGTCAGGGATGCTGCAAAATGGTGAAGCTCTGGGTAAATTTAAGGAATTTATTAAAGCGCAGGGCGGCCGGGCGGTAGTGGTCGAGCAACCGGACCTGTTGCCTCAGGCACAAAACCATGTAGAATTAAAATCTGAGCTGGCCGGTTATATTCAAAGCATGGCTGCCGAGTCAGTGGGAACTGCGGCGATGCTGCTTGGTGCCGGAAGACAAACTAAAAATGAGCCGATTGATTATGCTGCCGGGATAACCTTAAAGAAAAAAGTTGGCGATGAGGTGCGACAAGGAGATGTGCTGGCTGTTTTGCACAGTAACCGGGACATCAACTTGGAGATCTGCCATATTTTACGCAATGCGTTGGTCATCGGACCGGAAAAGCCTGAGGTATTACCGGTTGTTTATGAAGTGATTGAGTAATAGCTTTGTTTAAAAAGCAAGTTTTTATATTGACGTGTTGCATACACTTTCGCCCGTATAACTTTCACTCAGTTCGACATAATATTTTAAGCTGATAAAAACAGGGGGGAAGTGTGATGAACAGCAAAAATGTTTGTGCAATCATCTTAGCGATAATGTTGGTTATGGCCGTTATCACCACCGGGGCCGGATTAGCGCTGGCAGCAAATGATACAGGCGCACCCGGTACAGTGCCGGGTGCGGCGCAGCAAACTGCTGCTGAGGCGTCGGCTGCGGCATTGGAAACTACCGCTGAATCGGCCGTGCTGATGGATGCTGCTACGGGCAAGATACTGTGGAGCAAGGAGCAGGACAAAGAACTGCCTATGGCCAGTGTGACAAAAATTATGACCTTGCTGCTGGCCTGTGAAGCCTTGGACCAGGGTAAAATCAGCCTTAACGACCGGGTTACGGTTTCGGAAAATGCCTGGAGTATGGGCGGTTCGCAAATTTACCTGGAGCCCGGCGAGGAAATGAGTATGGAAGATATGCTGATTTCCATAGCTGTGGGTTCGGCTAACGACGCCAGCGTAGCTGTGGCTGAACACATTGCCGGTTCAGAGGAAGCGTTCGTGGAATTGATGAATAATCGGGCTAAGGAGCTGGGTTGTCAGCATACCAGGTTTGCTAATCCCACCGGACTGCCGGCAGAAAATCATTATACCTCTGCTCAAGATATGGCGGTGATTTTACGCCAGGTATTGGCATACCAGCAATTTTGTAAAGTTTCTTCCATTTATAGGTACGATATTAGGGGCGGTGACTTTGTTTTATGGAATACCAATAAGCTGCTCAAGTGGTACGAAGGAGTAGATGCAGGCAAAACGGGGTGGACCAATGAAGCCAAGTATTGCCTGGCAGCTACAGCTAAACGGGACGGGTTGCGGTTGATTTCAGTTGTTCTGGGCACTCCCGAGCCGCGCAGCCATTTTCGGGAGACCATGAAAATTTTCAATTACGGTTTTGCCCGCTATGAGGCTGTGCAATTTGCCCAGCGGGGGGAAAGGGTTAAAAATGTTAAAGTAAGCAAAGGTACCATAGACCAGGTAGGCGTGATAGCTGGAGCAGATATTGCCATGGCTGTACCCAAAGGGCAAAAGCAGAATTACCGGGGCCAGGCGCTTTTGCCGGAAGATATTGAAGCTCCGTTAAGCAAAGGACAGGTGGTAGGTGAGTTCGTTTTGCTGGAAGGGGGAAAAGAGGTGCAGCGCGTACCACTGCTGGCTCAAAACCAGGTTAGCCGGGCTTCGGTGTTCCGGCAAATGCATAAAGCCCTGGAGCAGGTTTTCTAAACCCATTCGGTTCCCTCTGCACGCGCTTTTCAGTTCTTTATATGGTGAGCATAATTTCCCAAAGTATAAATATAGGCTTCCGGTCATGTGCCGGAAGCTTTTTGTTAACTATTATCATGGTTGAAATTGTTTGCCTGGTATGGTAAAATGTAGCAGTATTATAAATATTCCAGGCTAGCTGAGGTGTCAGTTATGAACTATACAATTAAAAAGGAAAATAATTGTTTAATAGTTTCAGTGATAGGTGATGTGGATATCAGTTTAACTGATTCGTTGCGAGAAGATGTGGACCTGGCACTGGCGGAGTACAGTGTGAACAGTCTTGTTTTTGACTTGACGGAAGTTGATTTCGTTGACAGCTCCGGTTTAGGGGTTATTTTAGGACGCTATAAAAGAGTTACTGCCAAAGGAGGAAAAGTTTATTTGGCAGGTGCCAAACCTCAGGTAAAAAAAGTACTGGACCTGTCAGGGCTGCCACGTTTAATGGAAATATATCCTTCGGTTAACTTGTTACTGGACAAGATTGGATAAGTTAATCAAGAAGCTAAGGATATTTGAATATTTAACCAATACATTAGCTGGTTTTAAGATATACAAGGTAACCTGAAAAGGAGGTTGCAGAAATTGAATAAAGCTGCACTTGAATTTTCCAGCCGCCCGGAAAATGTGGCTTTCGCCCGGGTAGCCGTAGCTGCTTTAGCCAGCCAACTGGATTTTACCCTATCTGATCTAGAAGAAATTAAGGTAGCGGTCTCCGAAGCAGTGACCAACGCTATTATTCATGGTTATGAAAATCATCCAGATTGCATGGTCCGGTTGGAAATAAAAATTGTTGAGGAATTTATGGAGATTGAAATTATAGACACGGGTAAGGGTATCAAAGATATTACCAGAGCATTGGAGCCGGCTTACTCCACTGATCCTGAACGTATGGGCTTGGGCTTTGCCTTTATGCAGTCATTTATGGAAAAGTTTAGTGTGTCTTCTTCTCCGGGTAAAGGCACTCGGGTGAAAATGAGCAGAAGGGCAGGGACACCAGGTCGTCAAGCAGTGTCTGAACAATAGGGGGAAAAACCATGAGTAACAGGTTAATGGAAATGAACTTGCCCCGCTTTCCCCTACTCAAGGATGAGGAAATGAAAGAATTGTTGTCCCGGGCTCAGGCAGGGGACGAGCAGGCTAGGGAGCGCCTGGTTAATTGTAATTTAAAACTGGTGTTCAACCTGGTCAAGCGGTTTCAAAATCGGGGCTATGAGCTGGAAGATCTTTTCCAAATCGGCTGCATTGGCTTAATGAAGGCCATCGACAAGTTTGATATGAGCTTTAATGTGCGCTTTTCCACTTATGCTGTGCCCATGATCGTGGGTGAAATCAGGCGGTTTTTGCGGGACGATAATCTGATCAAGGTAAGCCGCTCGATAAAAGAAACTGCTTATAAAGTGCAGCAGACCAGGGATGTACTGGTGGCCAAAATGGGTCGTGAACCTACGGTTAACGAAATTGCCGTTGAATTGGGTATTCCCAATGAGGAAGTCGTAACGGCACTGGATGCATCTATTTCACCTGCCTCAATTTATGAAACACTGCACCAGGATGATGGTGATCCTATTTATTTGCTTGACCAGCTAAGCGATGGTGGCGGTGAAGAAGTGCCCTGGCTGGACAATATCGCCATCAAGGAAGTGCTGAAAAGATTGCCGGACAGGGACCGGCTCATCTTACTGTGGCGATTTTTTGGCGATAAAACTCAGGGGGAAATTGCGAGCAGGCTGGGGCTTTCTCAGGTGCAGGTATCGCGCCTGGAACGACAGGCTTTACAAAAATTGCGGGATATGATGGAAAGCGCCCAGTAAGCCCGATGCAGGAGAGTGCAGCTTTTGTGCTCTCCTTTAATTTTACTTTAGGGAATTATGCTTGCCATATTTATGGCAAGCGCTGAGGATTAAAGTACTGAAAAGCGCGCGTAAAGGGAACCGAATGGGCGCGCTTTTCTTATGTCATGTTAACCTCAAGTATACCCATGGGCTGATGTTGTATAAAAAACGATATAGATCAAATAATACAATTGCCAGTAGAATTTAGTTACAGCAAAAGGAGGATTGTATTATGCATATTAAGGTTATGGAAATGGTAGGGGAATCAACTGAAGGTTGGCGCAGTGCGGTACAGTCAGCGATCTCCGAGGCCTCTAAAACAACCGATAATATTGTTGGTGTGGAAGTGGTTAACTTTACTGCCAATGTTGAGAACGGCCGGGTAGTTGAGTATAAAGCCAACTTGAAAGTGGCTCACACCAGTTAAAAAGCAAGGGACACCATAAAAGGTGTCCTTTACTTTTAATGACTAATGATTATATAAACCAATAAGGGGAGCAAAATCGGTGGGTAAACCAATTAGTATTATTGTAGTAACGGATGGGGATAAGATGGCTAAAAAAACGGTGGAAACAGCGGCGCACAATATTGGGGCACGTACAATTTCCGCCTCAGCCGGCAATCCCACCCCTTTGACCGGAGAAGAATTGGTGTTTTTAATTAAACAAGCTGCCCATGAGCCAGTGGTGGTGATGCTGGATGATAAGGGCAAGCATGGACTGGGACGTGGTGAATCGGTACTGGCTTATTTGGCTTTCCATCCGGATATACGTATTTTAGGTGCCCTCGCGGTGGCCTCTAATACCGAGTTTACTCACGGGGCGCATGTGGATTTATCGGTAGATTGTCACGGAGAGTTAGTGGCCGGGCCGGTAGATAAACTCGGACAGGTAAGCGGGTGCACCGGTGAGGTAATCTATGGCGATACTGTGGAGGTGTTGGATGAACTAAACATCCCGGTGATTATTGGCATCGGTGATGTAGGAAAAATGGATTATGCTGATTGCTATGCCTTTGGCGCACCCCTGACTACCAAAGCATTAAGGGAAATAATCAAGAGGAGTGGATACGATGGCACCAGCTGCCATTGAAGATAAGACCAGGCTAAGTAAGAATTTAGATATTAATCAAGATCTATTGGCCGAGAAGCTAGCCTTTGATAAAAATTTTGATATTGTAAGAAGGGAAATGATTATCGGCGGTCGCAAGACGTTGATGGTGTTTGTTGATGCCTTTGCCAACGCCGAACTGATGACGGAAATTTTATATAATCTGCATCAATTGGACCGGGAAGACCTGTCCGTGGATGCCTTTCAAAAACTTTTTTTACAACATATCAATTACGTTGAAGTTCAGCCAACAGAATATCTTGAAGACTTAATTGAAAAGATGTTATCCGGTCCCCTTGCCCTGCTTGTTGACGGTATGGATAAAGCGATTATGCTGGATGTGCGCACATATCCAGCCCGCAGCCCCGAAGAGCCTGATCTGGAAAAAGTGGTACGGGGTTCTCGGGATGGTTTTACAGAAACGCTGGTTTTTAATACCGCGTTAATCAGGCGGCGTATCCGTGATCCCAAACTGCGCATGGAATATGCCCAGGCAGGTAATCGCTCTAAAACCGATATCGTTATTTGTTATATCGAGGATATTGCCAATAAGGATTTGGTGGATAGCATTCGGGAGAAAATCGAAGCCATCAATATAGACGGTCTGCCAATGGCCGAAAAAGCCGTAGAAGAACTCATCACTCCGGGCAATTATTGGAACCCGTTGCCTAGAGTGCGCTATACGGAAAGGCCGGATGTGGCCGCTGTTCACTTGCTCGAAGGGCATGTGCTGGTGCTGGTGGATACTTCACCCAGTGTGATTATTACTCCCGCTACTTATTTTCATCACCTGCAGCACGCCGAGGAATACCGGCAGAACCCTACAGCGGGTGTATATATGCGTTTAATCAGGTTTTTAGGGGTAGCTATTTCCGTTTTCCTGCTGCCCTTGTGGCTGCTGGCAGTACTGCAGCCCAGCATATTACCTGACGCTTTGAAATTTATTGGTCCTGACAAAATAGGTAAGATACCTATCTTTATTCAGTTCTTGCTCGCCGAGGCAGCGGTAGATATGGTGCGCATGGCCACCATCCATACTCCTACAGCATTGGCTACTGCGGTAGGTTTGATTGCTGCTCTGTTGATCGGAGATCTAGCGGTGGGCGTGGGGCTGTTTAATCCTGAAGTAATAATGTATACTGCGGCGGCAGTGGTGGGCAACTACCTTACTCCCAGCTACGAATTGGGTTTTGCCAACCGCTTGATTCGCCTATTCCTGTTAGTAATGGTTGGTTTCCTCAGTCTGCCCGGGCTGCTGGTGGGTATGGTGCTGGTGCTGGTGCTGCTGATCTTCACCAAATCTTTCGGTGTGCCTTACTTGTGGCCTCTGATTCCCTTTAATGCTAAAGCACTGTACAATATTATTGTGCGCCGCCCGGTACCGGTGAACAATGTTCGACCCAGTATTTTACACACCCGGGATAGTGACCGGCAGGCATTGCCGGTGCCGGCCCGCAAGCCGGGCAAAAATAGGAAACAGCAGCCGAAAAGAAATAACCGCACTTAATTTTCGTGTATATATTTGCTTTACCCATATGTTCAAAGAAACCTGCAGACGTCAGGTTTCTTTTTCTTCGTGCGAGTTTCAATGAAGCATTTAAGTATACCAATTTATTTTTTAGTTCATAATACCTTAATGTGAGTTAAGTACCGGAACGGAGGTTTAATCATGTCCGTTACAGTGGGTATACCAAGAGCGTTGCTATATTATTACTACTATCCCCAGTGGAAGACCTTTTTTGAACATCTGGGTGTAAAAACCCTGGTTTCCCGGGAAACTACCCGGGGCATATTGGAAAAAGGCATTAAATCCACTGTTGATGAGGCCTGTCTGCCTGTTAAGCTGGCGGTAGGTCACGTAATGGATCTTTACGACAGGGTAGATTATATATTTTTACCTCGCATTGTCAGCACTGCCCGGAAGGAATATATTTGCCCCAAGTTCCTGGGTTTTCCCGATATGGTTCGTAACAATATTGATCATCTGCCGCCTTTAATTGATAACAATTTGGATTTATACCGCAAAGGCAGCAGTTTGTACAATTTATTTTATACAGTGGGCAAGCAGTTTACCCACAACCCGGTCCGGATTATGAGGGCTTACCAAGCTTCTATGGCTGCGCTGAACAATCACTGCCGGGATATGGAGTCCGGCCGGCTGCCGTTTGAAACCTGTGACAGTAACCGCCATAACCGGCAAGACCAGGATGTTGGCGTAAGCGATGTGACCATTGCCGTTATCGGTCACCCCTACAATATTTACGATCGTTATATCAGCATGAATATGCTCAAGCGGCTTAGGGATTACGGGGCTAATGTGGTAACTGCGGATCAACTACCTGAGCATGTTTTTCGCCGTGAAGCCGGGAAGCTGCCCAAGCAGCTCTTCTGGACCTTAAACCAGCGCATGGTGGGTGCTGCCTTTTATTATTTTGACCGGCCGGAAGTGGACGGGCTAATTCACGTGGCCTCTTTCGGCTGTGGGCCGGACTCTATGACCGGAGAATTAATCGAACGGTTTGCCCGCCAGGACTCGCGCAAGCCACTGCTTAATTTAACCATCGATGAACATACCGGAGAGGCAGGTATGGTCACCCGCTTAGAAGCATTTATGGATATGGTTAGATGGCGCCGTCAACTCGATGACGTGGCAGCCACATATTATTAAAGCAATTGGAAAGGTGTAGATAACAGTGAAGGTAGTTTATCCCCATATGGGGCTGATGTGGATATGCATCAAAGCCATGCTGGAATACCTTAACGTGGATGTAATTGTGCCGCCACCTTCCAGTAAAAAAACATTGTTGTTGGGGGTTAAGCATGCCCCTGAATTTGCTTGTATGCCATTAAAACTAAATTTAGGTAATTTTATGGAGGCCGCCGACTTAGGTGCGGACACCATCGTCATGGCAGGCGGATGCGGTCCCTGCCGGTTTGGTTACTATGCTCAGGTAGAACATGCCATCTTGCGGGACTTGGGCTATCAGTATGAATTGGTGGTGCTGGAACCTCCGCAAAAACATATCGGCGATCTGTTGGATAAGATCAAGCAGATTACCGGACAGCAGTCCTGGCGGAGGGTGATTAACGGTATACGTTTTGGTTATCACAAAGCTGAGGCTGTAGACAAGCTAGAAAGAATGGCTCACTATTGCCGGCCCAGGGAAACCACAGCGGGTGCTACCGACCGGGCGCTACAGCATGCGCTGCAAGAGATAATTAATATAGCTGCGCCTGAAGGACTACCGGCAGCCCTGCAAAGAGCTGTTGAGATGATGAATGCAATACAGGTGGATATACACAGGCCGGTGTTGCGCATTGGCCTGGTGGGGGAGATTTACACCCTGCTGGAGCCCTTTGCTAACCAGGATATTGAACGCAAGCTGGGCAGCATGGGAGTGGAAGTGGACCGCTCCATTTATCTTAGCGAATGGGTTAACGAGCACCTGTTTTTGGGGCTGGCTAAAAATACGCGCAGCAGCAAATTAACTAAGCAAAAAGCAGCTAAATATCTGAGGCATTTTGTTGGTGGGCACGGCCTGGAAACCGTGGGCAGCACTGTATTATACGCAGAGCAGGGCTATGACGGAGTGATTCAACTGCTTCCTTTTACCTGTATGCCGGAAATTGTAGCCCAGAGCATCTTGCCCCGCATAAGCGCTGAATTGGGTATTCCGGCCATGACGTTAATTGTTGACGAGCAGTCCGGGGAAGCCGGCCTAATCACCAGGTTGGAGGCATTTGTGGATTTATTGGCCAGGAGAAAGCAAACTGAGGAGGTGTTGGCGTAATGTACGGTTACCTGGGAATTGATGTAGGCTCAGTGAGCACAAATATGGTATTAACGGGTGAAGACGGGACAATAAAACAAAGTATTTATCTGCGTACTCAAGGAAAACCGATCGAAATGGTGCAGCAGGGTTTGAAACATATGCAGGCGGCTTTGCCGGGCAAATTAAAGGTGATTGGTGTGGGAACTACGGGTAGCGGCAGACATCTGGCCGGGGTAATCACGGGTGCAGATATTATTAAAAACGAAATTACCACCCACGCCATTGCATCCTCCAACGTAATGCCTGGCGTGCAAACTATACTGGAAATAGGCGGCCAGGACTCCAAGATAATTATCCTGCGTAACGGTGTGGTGTCTGACTTTGCCATGAATACGGTGTGCGCTGCGGGTACCGGCTCGTTTTTAGATCAGCAGGCCGCCCGTTTGAATATTAAAATTGAGGAATTTGGCCCATTGGCTATGCAGGCCACGGTACCGGTGCGCATTGCCGGGCGCTGCGCTGTTTTTGCGGAGAGCGATATGATTCATAAGCAGCAAATGGGCTATAACGTACCCGATATTTTAGCCGGTCTGTGTGAGGCGCTAGTACGCAACTATTTGAACAACGTGGGCAAAGGCAAAGAAATACTCCAACCGGTTGTTTTCCAAGGTGGGGTAGCTGCCAATGCCGGTATGAAAGCCGCCTTTGAAAAGGCTTTAGGCCACCCGGTACATGTACCTTCCTATTATGACGTTATGGGAGCCCTGGGTGCAGCTATGCTGGCCAGGGAAGCCACCAATCGAAAAAGCACCGGCTTTAGGGGCTTTGAGGTTGCGGACAGGGATTTTAAAGCCGGCGGTTTTGCCTGTGAAGGCTGTCCGAATGTGTGCGAGGTAGTTGAAATTATGGAATCGGGGCAGATTATTGCCCGCTGGGGTGATCGCTGCGGCCGCTGGAGTAATGCATTGACTCAGCAGGCAAGGATAAGCTAGGGGGTAGGAGGGTAATTTTGAGAGAAAAAAGTAGATTCTTACTGGTCTATTTGCTAATTACAGCATATATTGACGGCAAAGATAATTTCGCTGCCGCCTAAAGTATGTCCAATTGACTTAATTAATTAAAACGTGTTAAAATGTGCAAAACTATATAGACCTCATCTCCGCTAGGAGGTATAGAGGTGCGGTGTGCAAAAGTAGCCAACGGTGAGGAGCGGGAGTCCGGTGAACCGTGGTGAAAGGGCATCACCGCCGAAGTCCGGTTAAATTCTCGTAATGCCGGACTGGTTAGGCATTGAATAAGTGCCGGACTGTCACCCTCACTTGCTGTATTCTAGGAATGGCAGCGTATTGGGTGGAGAGCTATCACCGGGGAACGAAAAGGGTTGATATAAATGTATGGCCTCCTTTCACTCCGCATGAAGGGAGGTTTAATTATTTCTGATCTGAACGGAGGAAATTCGATGAAGTTACAGGGCACAATGCAAATTAACGATAAAGGTCACCTTGAAATTGGCGGCTGCGATACTGTGGAACTAGCCGAGCGTTTTGGCACTCCGCTGTATGTATTGGATGAGCAATACTTTCGGCAAAACTGCCGCAACTACTACCGGGCTTTCATGGAAAAATATGACGGTGTCGTGTTATACGCCGCCAAAACACTGCTTACTCTGGCTATTTGCCGCATTATAGCCGAGGAAGGTCTGAGCCTGGATGTAGTATCGGGTGGTGAGTTATATACTGCTAAAAAGGCGTGTTTCCCTATGGAGCGGGTGTATTTTCATGGCAATAACAAATCGGCTGACGAGCTGAAATTAGCCCTAGAATCCAAGGTCGGCCATATTATTGTGGATAACCGGTATGAATTGCTTATGCTTAACGAGTTGGCCGGTGAAGCGGGTGTTCAGGTAAAGATAATGTTACGCTTAACCCCCGGGGTGGAAGCGCATACTCATGAATACATCAAAACAGGACAAATAGATAGTAAATTCGGCATTGTCATTGAAAACGGCCAGGCTATGGAAATTATCAAACATGCTATGGCACTGGAAAATATTCAGCTCACCGGGCTGCACTGCCATATTGGCTCGCAGATATTTGAAATGGAGTCCTATACTCACGCAGCTGAAGTTATGCTCAGGTTTGCCACCATGGTACACCAGGAAACAGGTTGGCAGCCTGAAGAAATGAACTTTGGTGGTGGTTTGGGGATATATTATACTTCCGCAGATGAGCCTCAGCCTGTAAGTAAATACGCTGACATGCTTGTACCGGCAGTGCAAACATTAGCTAAATCCTATGGTTTAATAGCGCCCAGAGTATTAGTGGAGCCTGGCCGTTCGATCAGTGGTCCCGCCGGGACAACACTGTATACGGTAGGTTCGGTCAAAGAAATACTCGGCATTCGTAAATATGTGGCGGTGGATGGCGGGATGGGTGACAACCCCAGACCGGCATTGTACCAATCACGCTATGAAGCACTCTTGGCCAACCGGGCTGACCGGCAGCCCGAGGAAACAGTGTCCATAGCCGGGAAATGCTGTGAGTCAGGTGATATGTTGATCTGGGACATTAATCTACCTGCTCCCGTACCTGGTGATGTTCTGGCTGTTTCCTCTACCGGTGCTTATAACTATTCCATGTCGATGAACTATAACCGGTTGCCTCGCCCAGCTATGGTGCTGGTTCGGGATGGTGCGGCAGATATCATTATCGCTCGGGAAACGTATGACGATTTAATTAGAAATGATATGGTGCCGGAGCGGTTAGGTGAGAGCAAAGTGATTAGGATAGCCGGTGCCAACTGCTAACATGATGGCACTTTTTATGCTTATCAAATTAATACTAATTTATCACTTACGGCGCCCCGAAACAGCTAGATGCTATTCGGGGCATGTTTATTCACCGCACAAATAAAATATGGTATAATATGAAACTAATGCAAGGAGGCGCACAGTGGAAATTATTACCACACACACCAATACTGATATGGATGGACTGTCCTCCATGGTGGCGGCCCAAAAATTATATCCCGATGCCAGGTTGGTTTTGCCCGGCAAAATGTCCCGTAATGTAGAAGAATTTATGTCGCTGCATAAAGACACCATAAATATACGCAGTCTAAAGCAAATTGATTTAAAGCGAGTCAAGCGGGTAATTATTGTTGATACCAAAAGCCATCGTCGGGTGGGTAAGGTAGCTGAAATTTTAAACCAACCTGGTGTGGACGTGCATATTTATGACCATCACCCCTGGGCAGATGGCGATATACGGGGTTCCCTGGAGGTAGTGGATATTGTAGGGGCAACGGTTACCCTACTGGTGGAAAAAATCAGGGAGTCAGGTTTGCCGCTTAACTCCTTGGAAGCCACTATTTTATGTTTGGGCATATATAGTGACACCGGTTCGCTGGTCTTCACGAATACAACTCACCGCGATGTGGATGCAGTTTCATTTTTACTGCAAAAGGGAGCCAACCTGGCGGTGGTGGCTGATTTTCTAAGTCGGCCAATGACCAATGAACAAAAAGAGCTGCTCAAGGATTTGCTGTTGAATACCCGGCAGTATCAGGTTAATGGTGCCAAGGTGTTATTGGCTATGTCCAAAACGGATGAGTATGTGGTCGGTCTGGCGGTGATAGCGCATACCATTGCTGAAATTGAGCAGCTGGATGTTGTATTTGTGCTGGCTGAGATGGAGGACCGGGTACATATAGTGGGACGGAGCAGTATATCCCAGGCTAATGTTGCGGATATATTGAAGCACTTTGGTGGTGGTGGACATGCTGCCGCTGCGGCTGCTGTTGTTAAAAACCGTGTGCTAGAAGATGTGGCTGAGGAACTACTGACTGTTATATGTAGTAAGATACAGCCTCCCATTTGTGCTGCGGATATTATGACTTCACCGGTCAAAACACTAGCACCGGAAATGAGCATTGCTGAGGCAGGGCAAATCATGCTCCGCTATGGTCACACTGGTTTCCCGGTGGTAAAAGGGGAAAAGCTAATTGGTGTCATATCCCGTCGAGACGTGGAAAAAGCTATTCACCACGGTCTGGGGCATGCCCCGGTAAAGGGCTTTATGACTGTCCGGGTTGTATCCGTGCCTGGCAATATGCCTGTGTCCGAACTGCAGGATTTGATGATTAATCACGATATCGGTCGGGTGCCTGTGGTAGAGGCTGGAAAAATCGTTGGTATTGTTTCTCGTACCGATATATTGCGTACACTGCATGGGGAGGTGCAAACCAGGCACCGGATAATATATAATCATCATGGGCAGGAGGGGTTGTCCGGTTACAATATTGGCTTGACTATGGAGCGAACGCTGCTTCCTAATGTACAAAAAATTTTAAAAGAAGCCGGCCAAATAGCCGACCGAATGCGGTACAAGATCTACGCCGCAGGAGGGGTGGTACGTGATATATTACTGGGCCAGGAAAGCCTGGATGTGGACTTGGTGGTAGAGGGTAATGGTATACTGCTGGCGGAAGAACTGGCTAAATTATACGATGCCCGAGTTAGACAGCACCAGAACTTCGGTACTGCGGAAATAATTTTTTCTGATGATTTCAAAATAGATGTGGCTACTGCCCGGGTGGAATTTTATGCCTACCCGGCAGCTTTGCCCCAGGTAGAGAGTTCTACGTTGCACCAGGATTTATACCGGCGTGATTTTACCATTAATGCAATGGCTGTTGCTTTAAATGAAAGCAGTTATGGTAACTTAGTAGACTTTTTTGATGGCCGGGAAGATTTGCAGGAGCACACGGTCAGGGTGCTGCACAATTTAAGTTTTATCGAAGACCCCACCAGAATATTACGGGCGATCCGTTTTGAGCAGCGGTACGGCTTTAAGATTGAGCCGCAAACTTTGAAATTTCTCAATGAAACGGTGAGCCGGGGTGTGCTTTCCAGGGTGAGCAATGAACGTATAGGGGAAGAGTTAAAACATATTTTCATTGAACCCCAAGCCGGAATAATGCTGCGGCGTATGAAAGAATTGGCGGTTTGGCCCTATATTTTCCCCCGGGTTAATTACAGTGAGGTTGAGCCGGTACTAATAAATTTGCACCGTGCTCTGCAGCAAATCAGCGATTGGGGTATGAAGGTGCCTGAACCACGGTGGTTGGTTTATTTAATTGCTATCTTGCACCGGTCTGATGCCGAGGTGGCCCGTGCTGTCTGTGAGCAGTACGTAGTTGATAAAAGGTCAACCGAAAAACTACTGGCCGCGATGCAGGGATGGAACCTGTCTGCAGACGTGCTCCGCCAGAAGCCGCAGCATTTAAAGGTCAGTCAGCAGGCTCAAATACTGCTGCAAATGCCCTGGGAAAGCTCGCCTTTGTTGCTGGCTATTTTGAATGATGAAGAGTCTCAGGAACGTTTTAGACAACTGCTCGATATAATTAGCGATAGCAAACCAAAAACAAGCGGAGAATATATTAGAAACTTGGGCTATCGTCCCGGACCGGTTTACCGGGAAGTCTTGGATGCTTTATGGCGGGAAAAGCTTGATGGCAATTTGGACACTGAGGAAGAAGAGCAAGCTTTTATGCGGGATTACCTTGCCAGAGTGACCAAAAGGAGCGAGTAAATGTTTGATTTGCCCAGTCTGTCTGAATTGTTGCTTTTATTGCCGGTAATATTAATCAGCCTGACCTTTCACGAGTTCGCCCATGGCTGGATGGCCTATCGGTTAGGTGATAACACGGCCCGGAACCAGGGCCGCTTGACTCTTAATCCCCTGGCCCATATTGACCCGGTGGGTTTTCTAATGATGATTCTGTTTAAGTTCGGTTGGGCTAAGCCGGTTCCGGTTAACCCAAATAATTTACGTACCGATCCGGAACGGGGCATGCTGCTGGTGTCGCTTGCCGGTCCAGCCGCCAACATGCTGATAGCTCTGGCTGCGTCCTTATTACTGGGTTTGGGGCTGTTTAAGTTGGTACCATATGCTGATTATATATATTATCTTTTATATCTTACTATGCAAATTAATGTTATTTTAGCCATTTTCAACCTAATTCCGGTACCTCCTTTGGATGGCTCGAAGATTTTAGCGGGGCTTTTACCAGGGCAGTCACAATTTATTTACAGTATGGAGACCTACGGCATTGTTATACTGATGATATTGCTTTTTACCGGACTATTAGGCAAGATATTATGGCCTCTGGTTAGTTTAGTGATCAATATATTATTAATGATTAGTAATATAATCTAGTCTTCAAACTATCTTCTTCTATCTACAATTTAACAGTAAAGGAGACTTATCATGCGCATTCTTTCCGGTATACAGCCTTCGGGTGCTCTGCATTTAGGTAACTATTACGGAATGATGAACAGGATGATCAATTACCAGCAAAATAATGAATTATTTTGCTTTTTGGTCAATTATCACGCTCTGACATCTGTGTTTGACGCTGCTCTGTTAAGGAAACAGACTTTTGACGCGGCCTGTGATTTCTTAGCCTTAGGCCTGGACTCGGACAAATCGGTTTTCTGGGTTCAGGGTGATGTACCGGAGGTAACGGAGCTGACCTGGATGTTATCAAATATCACCGGTATGGGGTTGTTGGAACGCTCTCACTCTTTTAAGGATAAAACTGCCAAGGGTATTCCTGCGAGTCATGGATTGTTCTCTTACCCTGTGCTAATGGCTGCCGACATTTTGCTATACGGTGCAGACAAGGTACCTGTGGGCAAAGATCAAAAACAGCATTTGGAAATTGCAAGGGATGTAGCTATCAGGTTTAATAATACATATGGCGAAACCTTTGTGGTGCCTGAGGCGGATATTGAAGAGAATTTTGCCACTGTACCCGGTCTTGATGGCCAAAAAATGTCCAAGTCCTATGGTAATACCATTGAAATCTTCGCTGATGAAAAAACACTGCGTAAAAAGGTGATGGGCATTAGAACTGATTCTACACCTGTAGACGAACCCAAGCCACTCGAAGGCAATGTGCTTTATGACCTGTATACTTTGTTTTTGGATGAAAAAGGCAAAGCAGCGCTTAAAGAAAGATTTCTTACCCCGGGACTGCGATATGGAGACATCAAGAAGGAACTATTCGAAATTATTCGTGATCACTTCGCTCCCTATAAAAAAGAAAGGGATGCTATGGTTAGCGACAAGCAATATGTACTGGAAACTATGCAAAAAGGTGCTCGCAAGGCTAGACAGGCGGCTACAGTATATTTAGATCGTGCGCGCCACAATGTGGGTCTTGATTACCAAAGTTTTTAATAACCTGTGGTTTAAAGACAACAAAACATTGCTTTATTTATGCATATGAAGCTGCAGCGTGTTATTTTATTAAAAGGAGTCAGCCAAGCTTATCTCAAAGGCGATCCTTTTTTATTACGCATATTTTAGACCAAACAGCGGTAATATAAGGCATGAGGTGCAGCATGTGGTACTTAATATTAGCACTGGTGCTTATTTTGCTATTGTTGCTGCTAATCGCACCGGTTACAGTGCATATAAGATACGTGCTTAAGGAAAGAGATGATCAGGTACCCAATACATCGATAACTTTTGCCACGCCAGGCACAGGTGTAAGCCTGTCTTTTTTGTGGGGCTTATTGAAATTGCGCCTGCGGTTATCTACGCTAAAGTTGGTTTTCAGCAGCTTCGCTCCCGTATTTAAACTGCGGGCGAAGTTGGCTAAGCGCTACGGTGACGTTTTAGCTAGGGATAAGACCAGCATTTCAGCCGGCCGGGTACTTGATATATATAAACAGGTGATGAATGTTTATCTTGCCACTGAACCTGCCTATCGTTATATGCTGTCGACCATCAAGTTACACCGGTTTGGCTGGTGTACCCGGATAGGTATGTGGCAGGCAGACCAAACAGGCGTTGCTGTGGGGTTATTATGGGCAATAAAAACCAACTCTACTGCTTACCTTTATCGCCGGTTTAAAAAACCACTACCCAAACCGGAGTTGGAAATTATACCTGTATTTGACGCGCGGGTAATAGCTACACATTTAAACTGTGTGTTTAGCTTCCGCGCGGGACATCTGATCATTACCGGGGTTATGGCTGCCCGGCTTTTAGTGAAAAACAGAAAAAAATTAATGCATAACAAGGGCCATAAAGGGTAAATTATTCAATAGTTGCAGCATGACAAAGGAGCTGGATATTATGCCTGAACAAACACACCCCATTGAAGGTCTAATGAAAACAGCCATGGAAAGCATAAAAGAGATGGTTGATGTAAATACCGTGGTGGGTGACCCTGTGGAAACTCCTGACGGAAATGTAATTATTCCAATATCCAGGGTGGCTTGCGGTTTTGGTGCGGGCGGTGGTGAATTTGATTATGGTGGTAGTGATAAGGATGATGACGGCGAAAGCCAAATGCCTGGTTTTGGCGGTGGCAGCGGTGCCGGCGTATCTGTCAAACCGGTAGGGTTTCTAGTAGCGGGCAACGGTCAGGTGCGCTTAATTCCGGTAGATGGCAATGCTACGCTGGACAGGCTCATTGACTTAGCACCGCAGGTATTTACCCAGATTCAAGGAATACTGGACCGGCGCTCTATGTAGCAGTTTTGATATTCAGGCTGCTGAATTGTGTTGAGCAGGAGCAGATTAGTAAAAAAACTATTAGACTATATATAAAAAAAATCCCCGAAATCGGGGATTACGTTAGGAAGATGACTAATACTAACTACATATTGATTATAAAATACCTCAAGCTACTATGTATAGCTGTAATATCTGGGGCAAATGTGAATATAAAGCTTTCTCCGGATGGAACGGTATCTTGCCGTTATACAGGACTTCTGCTAAGTAGTTGTTTTAGCCCGGCTCGGCTTACCCGCTCATATATTTCTGAAGTATTAGTGGTATATAACCCTTTTTTTTGCATTCTCTCGAAGTAAACCGAGCCGGAGAAAGTATACTTTTTACTTAGTCCCGCTGTTTCTTTAATTTCTCGATGCATGTAAGAGATGATATCTCCAGCCGCCAAATCATCAGGCAATACTAGCGGGACCATCCCGGCCAGCAGTCGCACTGCGTTGTAACCAGCAATAAAGCCGGTAATAATAGCCTCGGTATGCCCCACCAGCGGACCGGTTTTTTCACCGGCGCAAAATAAATTTTTCACGCCATCCACTTGTAAGGCGTCGTTACAGTGGCACATGGCCATAAAGCGCACTGAATTACCCCTGCCGCCCGAATAAGGATCGGCATATCTTGCGTTGGTAAATCCCTCCAAAGTGCGTAATTTCTCTAAAGGGAAGAACGGAGTCATTAGTTTAGCGTGACCGGTATCCAGAATCACTAAATTCCTGGCAAATTCAGTTAAAGCATATTGCTGGCAGGCTTTGCTGCTCAGCAAATCATCCTTGTACATGGACGGAGGCAGGGGAATAACCAGCACGCCGCTATGCTCCAGCTGTTGTACCAAATTTGCATCCAGGGAACCTTTGTCAAGCTTACATGAGCCGCTCATCGCTTCAAAGTGGGCAAAGTTCTCCCCGGCCTTGATTTCCGGCAGTCCTGCCTTGGCGGTAAGGCTAACTCGCGGTCCGAAACTAGGGCAGCGTAATATGCACATCGCGCAGCCACTGCCAAAACGGGTGCAGTTTTTAGCCGGTCCCGCCGAGCCGGTGGTATCCACAAAAACATCACCGTGCAGTATTTCGTCGTTAGCTGTTACCAGCCCCTTTATATATCCATCACTGGCGAAAACTTCTGTCATTCTGGTTTGCAGTTTTATCGTTACACCGCACTGGGTTAAAAAGTCTCGTATTACCGGTTCGATTTTAGTTACATCGTAGAGCATAGCGTGCCGGTGTCCTGGAAAATCGAGATACCGGTGTCTAAATACGGATTCAATTAAAGCAATAAAATCCTCCCCACCTAGAGCGCGGGCTTCCTCAAGGGCGGTAAACCGCCCGTTGTTACACATAATGCCACCCACCAAACCGGTACCCAGCAGCATATCGGTTTTTTCCAGCAGCATTACATCTGCGCCTGCCTTTTTAGCTGCATAGGCTGATGCACAGCCTGCCCAGCCGCCTCCAACAATTATAACTTGCATATTCTTATCCCCCTCTAGAGGGCTAACTGCTCTCTATAACATCATATTCCCTTATGTTAAAAAAGTTTCATTAATGCGAAATTTTGGTATTTATACATATTCCGGACAACCGGAACATATTTTTCTTGTTAAGGGAATGATTAAAAATGTTGTGCCTGTGGAGGACAAGAGTATGGTCAATTATATCTGGATGGCTATGATGGTCATCGGTGTTTTGGTAGCCGCCATCAACGGACATGTGGAAGTGGTGACCAAGGCAGCCCTGGAAGGTGCGCAGGTAGCGGTTAAGACATCGCTTGATTTAATTGCTATCATTACCTTTTGGTTAGGTATTATGAAATTGGCTGAGGCTGCCGGCTTGGTCCAGGCGCTAGCCCGGCTGGTACAGCCCATTACCAGGTTTCTTTTTCCCAGTGTGCCTAAAGAACACCCGGCGATGGGGGCAATTGTCATGAACTTGAGCGCCAATATACTGGGGCTGGGCAATGCCTCTACACCGATGGGCTTAATTGCTATGCAAGAGTTGCAAAAATTAAACCGGGGAAATCCCAAAGAGGCTACTGACGCCATGTGTACGTTCCTGGCCTTAAATACTTCGTGTATTACACTTATACCCACCACTATCATTGGTATCAGGTTAATATACGGCTCAGCAGACCCCACTGAGATTGTAGGCACTACAATTTTTGCCACAGCAATGGGTATGACCGCGGCTATTTGTATGGACAGGTTGTTGCGTTACCTGTATTACCGGAGGAGGTAAGATAATTGTTCGGTATCGTATCCGATTTATCTCGCTGGGCAGTTCCCATCGTGCTGTTGCTGGTACCCTTGCTGGCCATGCTCCGTGGCGTCAACGTATATGAAAAATTTGTGGAAGGGGCAGAGGCAGGTTTTGGTACTGCTATTAAGACCATACCGTTTTTAGTTGCGATGCTGGTGGCTATCAGCATATTCAGAGCCTCCGGTGCATTGGATATGATGACATCCGTGTTAGCACCGGTATTAAGCCTGGTGGGATTTCCTGCTGAAGTGCTGCCACATGCCATTATGCGCCCTCTCTCGGGTGGTGCTTCGCTGGGCATAGCTACCGACATCATAAAAACATATGGTCCGGATAGTTTCATTGGCCGCCTGGTTTCCACTATGCAGGGCAGCTCAGACACCACTTTCTACGTGTTAACGTTATATTTCGGATCGGTGGGGATTTCCCGGTACCGTTACTCCATAATTTCCGGACTTTGCGCTGATTTTACCACTCTAATAGCTTCTGTTTATGTTGCGCATAAGTTATTTGGACCGGCCTAGCCGGAACTTTTTATTTTGCAGAAAATCGTGGTAAAATGCATGGTGAGGTGATTAAGTATTGGAGCGGTTGCAAAAATTCATGGCCAGATCCGGGGTAGCTTCCCGTCGTGGCAGTGAAGAACTAATAGCTCAGGGTAAGGTGCGGGTGAATGGTAAGCAAGTTATTGTGCCCGGCTTTAAAATAGACCCGCTGCGTGATAGGGTGGAGGTCAATGACCGACCGGTGCGTAAACCGGAGAAAAAAATATACATCTTGTTATTTAAGCCTGCCGGGTATGTAAGTACGGTCACTGATCCCCAGGGGCGGCGTAAGGTAATTGATTTGTTAAGCGGTATAAAACAGCGCGTTTACCCGGTAGGCCGCTTGGATTATGATAGCGAAGGATTATTGCTGTTAACCAACGATGGTGCATTAACTTATGCTTTAACTCACCCGCGTCACGAGATACCCAAAACATACCAGGTAAAGGTACAGGGAGTGCCTAACAAGAATAAACTGGAAGAACTAGCTAAAGGGGTGTTGCTGCAAGACGGACCCACTGCTGCGGCCAAAGTGCAGTTGCTGAAGAATTTTGGAGGTGATACTGCACTGCTTGAAATTACCATCCATGAAGGCAAGAACAGACAGGTGCGACGCATGTGCGAGCATATCGGGCACCAAGTGCTTAGCTTGCGGCGAGTAAGTATCGGTCCTTTAAAAATAGGTGATTTACAACGAGGCCGTTATCGGCATTTGACAAACCGTGAAGTGAAAATGTTAATGAAGATGGTAAAAATATCTTGATTATTTGTTTATCCTGGTACCGGTGGCAGGATATCCCGCTCCAAGCATAGAATTATGAACAAAACTCTGCTCGGAGGTGCATAAATACGTGGCTGAATTCAATCCAGATACAGAAATTAGCGTTAAAGTCAGGTTAGATTTTAAAGGGCAGGGTCGGCCCGGACGATTTTTATTTGGTGGCAAACCTGTAGATAGGGCTGCTGAGGAGGTTAGAGAACAGCAAGTAGCGCTGCTGAGAAATGTGCCGATTCAAGGCATACATATTGATGATATCGATACCAGTATTGAAGTTTATACTGTCTGGGATGACGAGAACGAAGTTAATGTAGCTTACGCACCGGTTATTCTTACTGTTACAGCAGATAATATAGAGGATTTGCTGCGTTTTATTGTCCGGGAGAGCTTTTGTAAAATTGAGGTTATTGAACCGGCAAGTATAGTTATGTCACGCTACGACCTGGAACGTTTTTTATTCAAGGTTAGTAAAGAAATAAAAAATTATGTCGCGCGCATAGAAAGAAAACACAACTTGTAATAATAATCATTAAATAAACGGCATATATCATGTTAAAAAGAAAGGTGATATGCCGTGCGTAAAGATTTTCTTTTCTGGGGTGTTAAATTAGAGCGTTGGTTGTTAAGGTTTGTCGTTATATGTGCGGTAATGCTTGTTTCCGTGCAATGGTTTACCAAAGACCCGGCGCTGCAGGTTATTAGTAAAGTAGATAAAACTTTAATTGACCAGGGTAGTCTTGGTCTTGTACAATCTGACTTGAATAATCTGGTAACCTTTCAGCTATTGGATTATATTGCTCTACCCAAGGCTGCAGTGCTGGTAAACGGCGAAAAAAAGAGTTATTTTGAACATCGCTATGTTACCGTACCCGTTAATGATGGTGATGAGCTGGCTATTGATACCGGTTTTTATGAGCATGCTGTTTCCTTTAAAATAATCGATACTTATGGTAATGTTCGGGAGCCGGTAGTGGGTACTGTTATAGATGTGCAGGGGACAATAAAAAAAATCGGTACAGTGGTGATAGACTAATCTACCAAAATCAATCGTTAAGCTAGTGGAGGTGTTTAGTGATGGCGCCTTTAGGCAGCAGGGAAGTCGCCCGGGCCGCTATTAAGATGGCCCTTTCAGATAGCCGGGAACAGGAAAAAGAGCTAAAGTCGAGTTATTTGAAAACAGGAATTAAAACAGCAGCCGTAGACCACGGGGGCGATTTTATCGCCTCGGTAAATAAAATTATTGAGCGGTCCGTGGTAGCAGCCAAGCGGGAGGGAGTAATTCGCGAAGTGCACGCCGATGAAGGAGCTGTAGCCGGTGCAACCAGGGAGGCTATTTCCCAGGTGATGACCAAGGCCCTGGGCCTGAATGTGGGCGGTAAAATAGGCATTGCCAGGCACCAGGATCATATCAGTGTGGCGGTTTTCTTCGGGGTTGGTATGCTTCACCTGGATGAGGTAGCTATCGGTCTTGGCCACCGGGCAGTATCTTCTTAAAGATGCAGGGTAAAATAATGCGAGGTATCAGAGGTGCGATTACGGTTGATGAAAACACAGCACAAGCAATTGGAGCGGCTGCCCAAAAGCTTGTTAATGCTATGCTAACCGCAAATAACAACCTGGCTGTTGAGGATATAGTAAGTGTATTGTTTACGGTAACCAGTGATTTAAATAGGGCTTTTCCGGCTACAGCGGTCAGAGAGATAGCTGGTTTTAGCCAGGTACCCATGATGTGTGCTCTGGAAATGGATGTTCCCGGCAGCCTTCGTCGGTGTATCAGGGTGCTCATGCTGGTTAATACCGGTGTGGGTCAAAGTGAGATCAAGCATGTCTACTTGGGCGATGCCGCCTCTCTTCGTCCAGACTTAATTTAAAGCATACCTGTCTTGGCATAGGTATGCAGGATGAAGGAATGGAAAACAGCGCTTGCCGTCTCATACAAGCCGGCTAGTCGTTATTAACCAGTCACAGAACTGTAATTAACGTCAAGGGCTGTTTTGTTTTATACATCAAGCACAAATGTTTTGTAACGCTGTTGCACCAGATAATCAAAAATGTTATTATATTTGCACGGTAGCATGGTTTAGTTATCTAGTTAAAAATTACTTTATGGAGCATGGTAGTATGGTAGGGGGCGATGTTATATGAAAACATAATCACTCCCCTGGGGAGTTTTTTGCATTTTTAGGCGACTTGAAAACTGCAGTGTGTTAAATAAAGAATGTTTAGTATATATTAACGCTAAGAATAATACAACTAAGCTAAACTAATAGGTGTATAAAATGGAGGCTTAATAATGATCGTTGTGATGACTCACAATGTAGATAGCTATGATATAGATAACATTTTAAAAAAATTGGAAAAGGCAGGTTTTCAAATTCACCTTTCCCGAGGTGTGGAAAGAACTATTATTGGAGCTATCGGCGATAAAACCAGGCTGACTGATTTGAATCTCGAAGCTATGCCGGGCGTGGAAAAGGTGGTTCCTATTCTACAGCCCTACAAATTAGCCAGCCGGGCCTACAAAGATGAGCCTACTATAATAAAAGTAGGGGATTTGTCTATAGGCGGGGATAATATCCATGTAATGGCCGGTCCCTGCGCTGTAGAAAGCTGGGAACAGCTACTGCAGACGGCACAAATCGTTAAAGAAGCCGGAGCTACCCTGTTGCGGGGCGGGGCCTTTAAGCCGCGCACCTCACCTTATTCCTTCCAGGGGCTGGAAGAGAAGGGGTTGGAAATGCTGGCTGAAGCCCGGGAACGCACGGGTCTGCGTATTGTTACCGAAGTAATGGATACTCGCACGGTAGGATTAGTGGCCAGATATGCTGATATTCTGCAAATCGGCACCCGCAATATGTCAAACTTTATTCTACTGCGGGAGATTGCCTGGGCAGGCAAGCCGGT
The DNA here is from genome assembly GCA_016841905.1 of Desulfoscipio geothermicus. Taxonomy (GTDB): domain Bacteria; phylum Bacillota; class Desulfotomaculia; order Desulfotomaculales; family Desulfallaceae; genus Sporotomaculum; species Sporotomaculum geothermicum_C. The sequence continues at coordinate 97,368 of JAENYF010000003.1, forward strand.
ATTGCTGAAACGGGGCTCCTCAGCCACCATAGAGGAATGGCTGTTAGCAGCGGAATATATCCTGGCCGAGGGGAACCGCGAAGTAATTCTCTGCGAGCGGGGTATCCGCACCTTTGATGATTACACCAGAAATACGTTGGACCTTACCGCTGTGCCGGTATTAAAATATTTAAGTCACCTGCCGGTTATCGTGGACCCCAGTCATGCAATTGGTAAATGGCGGTTTGTTGAACCCATGTCCCGGGCTGCTATAGCAGCGGGAGCGGACGGACTGTTGATTGAGGTGCACCCCAATCCCTCAGAAGCCATATGTGACGGACCCCAGTCTTTAAACCCGGAGAATTTCCGGGAACTGATGCAGCAATTAAGCGGTATTGCTGAGTTAATGGGTAAACGAATAGGTCATTTGCCATGTTAATTGAACGCTGCGCCATTATTGGTGTGGGTTTGATTGGCGGCTCAATGGGGCTGGCGCTTGTTGAACGCCAATTAGTAGAGCATATTTGCGGTGTAGATGTGAACCAGGATAACCTGTCTATGGCCTTGGCTGCAGGCGCAATTCACCAGGCGGCCGCCATACCTGAAGCCGTTTCCGGTGCGGATTTGGTTATCCTGGCTGCGCCGGTGGGAACTGCGCAGCATTTGTTAACAGAAATAAAACAGTATTTAAAACCAGGTGCTGTGGTCACGGATGTGGGCAGTACAAAAGAACAGATGGTGAGACAGGCCGGGAAATATATTGACGGCGGTCGATTTGTCGGCGGTCATCCCATGACCGGTGCCGAAACAGCCGGCTTTAGCGGTGCTGATCCTTATCTTTTTGAAAACGCTTTTTACTTGTTAACCCCTACACCTGAAACAGATACCGGAGCACTGTACACTGTTCGCCGGCTGGTACAGGCCATCGGAGCAGTAGTAATGGAAATGTCTCCTCAGGAACATGACCTGGTGACAGCAGCTGTCAGTCACCTGCCCCATTTCATGGCTGTATCCCTTGTAACTGCGGTGGCGGCTATGGCGGTTGGTGAGCAAGCTATGGCGCTGGCTGCGGGGGGATTTCGGGATACCACAAGGATCGCTGCCAGCAGTCCAAGCATGTGGCGGGATATATTTATGTCCAATAGTGAACAGGTGCTGAAGGCACTTGAATATATGCGCAGTGCCATGGATGGGCTCGAGTCTGCTCTACGTCAGCAGGATGTGGAGAAAATGATGCACATATTATCTAGTGCCAGCACGGTTAGAAAGAAATTGCCCTTAAGGCCTAAAGGCTACCTCCCTTACATTTTTGAAATAGTTGTTAGCGTGCCGGATCGTCCTGGAGTTATTGCCGGTCTGGCTGGAATGCTGGGCGAGGAGGGCATAAATATAGTGGAAATAGAAATACTGAGAGCCCGGGAGGGGTACGGGGGTACCATTAGAGTTGGTTTCGTTACTGCTGGAGAGCAGGACAGGGCTATGGAGTTGTTTCAGGCCAGGGGGATTAGGTGTCGCCGCAAGGTTTAACAAATGGGGTAGTTAACGGGTGATAGAGGAGACGATATTTTGTGGAAATTTTCATAAATCCGGTGCGTGCTTTGCGCGGTGATACGCAGGTGCCCGGGGATAAATCCATATCCCACCGGGCAGTGATGCTGGGTGCGCTGGCTGAAGGAGAAACCGAAATTGAAAACTTTTTACCCGGTGAGGACTGCTTGTCGACCATCCAGGTGATTAAAGCACTGGGGGCAGATGTACATATAGAGAAAGACCGAGTGGTTGTGCGCGGTGGTGGGCTAAATGCGCTGCGGGAGCCTGAGGACGTGCTGGATGCAGGTAACTCAGGCACTACTATGCGTTTGATGGCGGGCATATTGTCCGGCTGCCCGTTTTTTTCGGTGCTCACCGGCGATGCCTCATTGCGCCGGCGACCAATGCAGCGGGTCATCCAGCCACTGTCTGCGATGGGTGCCCGGATAACGTCCAGGGGGGGCAATGCTTATGCACCCATGGCTATAACAGGTGGTGCTCTTTGCGCCACTACCTACAGGTCACCGGTAGCCAGCGCCCAGGTTAAATCTGCTCTTTTACTGGCCGGTTTGTTTGCTGATGGACCGACTACGGTAATTGAGCCGGCCCGCTCCAGAGACCACACTGAGCGGATGCTGAGTTATTTTGGTGCCCGGGTACAGGTTGAGGACAAGCAAGTATCGGTTTGGGGTAGACCAAAATTACAGGGCTCTAAAGTGGTTGTACCCGGTGATATATCCTCGGCAGTATTTTTATTAGTAGCCTGTGCCGTGGTGCCGGGCGCGGACTTGATGGTACGCAATGTGGGCATTAATCCCACCCGCTCGGGAGCGCTGGAGGTACTTAAGGAGATGGGTGCCAATATAAACATCTTCAATGAACGCCAGGTAAGCGGTGAACCGGTGGCGGATATTAGAATACGCGGTAGCCGTCTGAAAGGCACAACTATTAGCAGGGCGATTATTCCTTACCTTATTGATGAATTGCCTGCGCTAGCTGTTGCTGGGGCTCTGGCGGAAGGGGAAACGGTGGTGCGTGATGCCGCCGAACTGCGTTATAAGGAAACGGACCGGATTACAACCGTGGTTAAACTGCTTAGTCAAATGGGTGTTGATATAACTGAGCAGGAGGACGGCTTTATTATTCGGGGTGGCCGGGCTTTGCAGGGAACGGAATGTGATAGTTTCGGCGACCACCGGTTGGCAATGGCTGCTGCCGTGGCCGGTTTAAATGCCCGGGGGATTACTAAAATCAAATCGGCAGAGTGTGTAAACATTTCTTTTCCTGCATTTTTTGATACATTAAACTCACTAAGTGTGTAATAATAAACCTGGAAGGATATCACCTTTTTCAGGTTTATTTTTTATCTTAAAGAGGATATTCCTGTGGCATGTCGAAAAGAATTGGAGTATTGTTTTCTTTGGAGTGGAACACAATGGGGCGTTTACTAAAAATTGCCATTGATGGCCCTGCCGGCGCAGGTAAAAGCACGGTTGCTAAATTAGTGGCGGAAAAGTTGGAATATGTCTATGTAGACACAGGGGCTATGTATCGGGCTGTAACATTACAGGCCTTAATGGATAAAATTGATATGGGGGATGAAACAAGCCTGACTCGGTTAGCTGAAAGTGTGGGGTTAGTACTGCGGGTTGATAAAAAAGGCAATACCCGTATAGTTCTAAATGATGTGGACGTTTCATTCCAGATTAGGACCCCATTAGTTTCTCGGTGTGTATCACAGGTTTCACAAATTCCTGGTGTTAGACAAAGAATGACGCATTTGCAGAAGGAGATGGCTGCCGGGGGCGGCGTGGTCATGGAGGGTCGGGATATCGGCACCACGGTGCTACCTGATGCGGAGATGAAATATTTCCTTACTGCCTCAGTGGAAGAGCGAGCCCGGCGCCGTTATGCCGAACTTTTACAGCGTGGCTTTACGGTGACTCTTGAAGAAGTGCTTGCAGATATGGCCGAGCGTGATTATATTGATGCACAACGGGCAGTAGCACCTCTGAAGCCGGCCCCTGACGCTGAAATAATCGATTGTACCGGTATGACTGTTGAACAGGTGGTTGATTTAATCACAAACCGGGTTTCTAGGAGGTCCGGTTAATGTTATATAGTGTTAGTAAGGCAATTTGCATGGTATACTTTAAACTGGTGCGTCATTTAAAAACTATTGGCGACCCCAAGTTGCCTGCTAATCAGGGCATAATAGTGGTATCCAATCATAGCAGTTACTGGGATCCGGTTGTGATAGGTTGTATATTAAATAGAAGGATTTCTTATATGGGCAAGGCAGAGTTATTTAAAATCCCAGTGCTCAGCTTTATTATTAAAAACTTTGGTACCTTTCCAGTAGATCGTGAGGGTATCAAACCTTCGTCAATACGCAGAGCATTGGAATTGCTTAACGATGGAAAAGTGGTCGGCATTTTTCCAGAGGGTACCCGCAGCAAAACTAGTGAAATGTTAAACCCCCATTTAGGTGCTGCCATGTTGGCCTTAAAAGGGGGTGTGCCATTGTTGCCGGTAGCTCTTAGCGGTACTAAAGGGTTCTGGGGTCAGATTAAAGTAAATGTCGGTAGGCCGATGAATTTAACTACGCTCAAACGGCGGAAAGTATCCAAAGAGGAAATGGAACGTGTTAGCCAGGAGCTGATGACGGAAATAAGCCGTTTGCTGGATGTTATCGATAAATAGCGTTGGGAAGTCAGTAATCTATATTTTGGCAAAGTTGCGGTGAAGTTGATGAAGGTTAGAGTTGCCGCTAAAGCTGGTTTTTGCTTTGGCGTGAAAAGGGCTGTGGAAATGGCCCGCAAATGCCTGCATGATCGAGATGGACCGGTATATACACTGGGTCCGCTCATTCATAATGACCAGGTTATTGGTGCGCTGGCACGCGAAGGGATAAGTGTGGTTGACGACCTGGATGAAATTACTGGGCCGGGAACTGTGATTATCCGCTCTCATGGTGTGGTACCTGATGTATACCAACGTGCTAAGCAAAGAGGGCTAGACTTGGTGGATGCTACCTGTCCGTTTGTGCGCAAGGTCCAGAATACAGTCAGTGACTTGGTTCAGCAAGACATACCCGTGGTGGTGGTGGGTGACCCACTACACCCGGAGGTACAAGGTATTATTGGCTGGTCCGGCGGCAGAGCTTTGGTGGTTGCCGATGCCGGTCAAGCTGAGAAGCTGGATAAATTCCCCCTGCTGGGTGTTGTTGCACAAACAACTCAGCGGCGGGATAATTTTGAGCAGGTGATCAGCGTTTTTGAGAAAAATGGAAGTCGGGTGCAAGTTTACAATACCATATGCCTGGCCACTGCTGAAAGGCAGAGGGAGGCGCTGGAACTTGCGCAAGAGGTGGACGCCGTACTGGTACTGGGAGGTAAGACAAGCGCTAATACGGCTAAGCTGGCTCAAATTTGCCATACTGCCGGAAAACCGGTGTATCAGGTAGAAACAGCCGAAGAAATAGATTTTGCTTGGCTTAAGGGACTCCGTACAGTTGGGGTTACGGCAGGCGCATCTACACCCGGCTGGATTATAGAGGAGGTTTGTTGTCGAATGATGGATTTTGAAGACAATGTCAATGAAGAAACAATGGAAACACAGGTTGAGGAACAACAGCCTGAAGTTGAATCCGAACCGCAGGAAGACATGAATCAAGAAATGGAAGATGCCGTTGAAGTAAAGAACCTCAGAAACGGTGATATCGTGACCGGTGTAGTGGTTCAGGTCAACCAGGATGAGGTGTTGGTTGATGTGGGTGCCAAGTCTGAAGGCGTTGTTCCAATTCGGGAATTATCTAATTTTAATGTAGACTCCCCACAGGATATAGTAAAAGTGGGTGATGAAATAAAAGTGTATGTTTTAAAATCGGAAGACAATGAGGGCCGGGTAATTCTTTCCAAGGAAAAGGCTGATGCTGAAGAAGCGTGGACTCTTTTGGAAGAAAACATGAACGAAGGCCAGGTGGTTTCCGGAACTGTACGCGAAGTGGTCAAAGGAGGTTTACTGGTAGATGTAGGCGTACGGGCATTTCTGCCTGCCTCACTAGTGGATAGGGGTTACGTTGAAGATCTGAGCAAGTACTTGAACATAGATATAGAAGCCAAGGTCATTGAACTCAACCGGCCCAGAAGGAAGGTTATTCTTTCCCGTAAGGCTGTTCTGGAAGAAGAGTATGCACGTAATCGTGAAGATTTGCTGGCCAACCTGGAAGAAGGCCAGGTGATTAGGGGTGTTGTCCGCCGTTTGACTAACTTCGGTGCTTTTGTGGATATCGGAGGTGTCGACGGCCTGCTGCACATATCCGAAATGGCTTGGTATCGCATCAATCATCCCTCTGAAGTGGTGCAGGTGGGCGATGAGCTTGATGTTAAAGTACTCCGGGTCGACAGGGAGAATGAAAAGGTTTCCTTAGGCTTAAAGCAAGTGCTGGCTAATCCCTGGGATAATGTTGCTGAGAAATACCCGGTGGGCAGTGTAATCAATGCCAAGGTAGTGCGCCTGGCTCCCTTTGGTGCCTTTGTGCAGTTGGAACCTGGTGTCGAAGGCTTGGTGCACATTTCCCATTTAGCCGACCGACATGTGGCTACTCCTGATGAAGTAGTGCAGGAAGGGGAAGAAATTCGGGTAAAAGTGCTCAGCGTGGCTTCTGAAGAAAAACGCATCCGTCTTTCCATTAGGGAAGTTGACCGGGAAAGGCCAAGCAAGCCCATCCCCAGGGAGTATCAGCCAAAAAAACAAGAAGTTCAGTCTGCTAATGATGGCGGTACTGTTACTATTGGTGACTTAGTGGGAGACATTTTTGATAAACAGGAATAAATTTTCTTGGCCGGCTAAGAACTGCAAAAGAATTTATTTCTTCTAAAGGTTGAGTACAGAGGCTATCATAGCCTCTTTTTTTTTGCTTCAGGGAATTATGCTTGCCATATTTATGGCAAGCGCTAAGGATTAAGGCACATATTTTCCTTTCTCCGGGGAAATATAGTTTTACGAATAAAAGTAATTCTTTTAAGGAGGGTGCGCAATGACTCAATTACCCATCGGCATCATTGTGCTAATTATTGTTTCTATTTTAATCTATTTTGGCCTAGCCCAACGCGTTCTTGACAGAATGAGGCTTTCGGACCGGGCTGCTTTGGGGATTATCGCCCTAATGGCTGTGGGGAGTTTTATAGATATACCCCTGAGTACCGGTCGCTATGATGTATCTTTAAATCTTGGGGGAGCATTGGTGCCGTTGGGCGTGGCCGGTTACCTGTTAAGTAGGGCAGGCACATCCAAGGAATGGGGCCGGGCGTTAATTGCTGCCCTAATAACCGGTGCTGTGATTTTCTGGTTTGGTAACCTTATGTCCCGGGGTGATGTTGAACCGGGCGGGCGTTTTTTTGGCTTCATGGATGCCCTGTGGGTTTATCCAATTATTGGTGGTTT
>JAENYF010000078.1 GCA_016841905.1 Desulfoscipio geothermicus
TTTTCTGAAATGTTCGCTTCAGAAAAGGGCGGTTGCTTGATATTAATTGGTTCCACCCCTTAACGCACAAGGGTTTAAGCTTATTTTAAGGGTGCGAAAGTTAAGTTACTAACAACAACCTTTCTGCTATGCAGGGGGTTGTTTTGATCTCACAATTTTTTAGCTCTGTCCATTCCTGATGGTGACAATTACCTGCTAAAAGAGCTTAATGGTTATGTTATAATTACTCATTGTCAGAACAATATTTTAATCGTAATGGTTTAGGTATGAAAGGGTGATGGCATGCGCTGGCAGGGCTTTAAAGTTCATGTAGTGGCTGTATCAATGTTGGTTGCGCTGGCAGCTTTTTTAGGTGCCCAGTGGCTATATAACAGCTTTAACTTCCATCAACCGTTAAGGAAAGAATTGGAAAATAATCAACAGATAATTAATTATCAAATTAACGAAGAAGCTGCTGTCTATACTATAGTAGTAACCCTGCGTGAAATTTCTGATTTAAGGCAAACATATTGCCTAATCAATGAGCGGATGCAGGATATCATGGGCAAGCGCCCCTTTATTATTGAGTTGGCTGACCGGCGCAATGAACGCCTAAATGATGTTTATAATAAGGGTCAGTTTGCCATTCACGAGGCTATGGTAAAGGGCAATTTTCGGGACATGTCTGATTCCATGAACCAGTTTGCCCGTACGAGTGGTGTGGAGTCAAAGGTATATATTGACAGCGACAATATATACTGGCAGATGAAAGATGGAGCATATTTTCTATATGCAGTTATACCCAGAGGGGAATGGCCCGTAAATGTACACGAAAGGGGGGCAAATGGTGCTTAAAGAGGTAAGTTTAGGAGTAGGTCTGGCTATGCTCATATTTCTGGCTGTTTCCGGCCAAGATATCACCCCAATCATTTTTTTGATACTGGCTGCCGGGGCATTAGCTTATATTGCCCGGTCCCGCGGTCTGAACACCAGGATATTTAACACTGCGCCGCTGACACACCGGCCGGAAATTTGTTTTGATGATATTGGCGGGCAGAACTCTGCAATTAATGAGTTAAAAGAGGCGCTGGATTTTATAAGAAATCAAGAACATATTATTAAATTGGGTATCAGACCACTAAAAGGCATATTGCTCACCGGTCCGCCTGGTACCGGAAAAACATTGTTGGCAAAAGCTGCCGCTGGGTATACTGAATCTGTATTTATTGCCTGCAGCGGATCGGAATTTATCGAAATGTACGCTGGTGTGGGTGCCCAGCGGGTTCGCCAGCTCTTTCAAACTGCCCTGGATACAGGCCAGAAGCTAAAAAAGGACAGTGCGTTGATATTTATTGATGAAATAGATATCTTGGGTGGTAAAAGAGGTCAGAACACCAGTCATCATGAATACGACCAAACACTGAACCAGCTGCTGGTGGAGATGGACGGACTCAAAGTAAACGATAAAGTGCGTGTGTTGGTGATGGCCGCTACCAATCGGGTGGATATGCTGGACCCGGCACTGTTGCGCCCAGGACGGTTTGACCGGGTGGTTAAGGTGGATTTGCCGGATAAACAGGGGCGACTGGAAATATTAAAGTTGCACTGCCGCAATAAACCGCTGGCTAAAGACATTAGTTTAGAAGAGATCGCCAAGGAAACGTTTAGTTTTAGCGGGGCACACCTGGAAAGCTTAGCCAATGAAGGGGCTATTTTAGCTATGCGGGAAGGTTGTTTAACAATTGAACACCGGCACTTGCATGAGGCCATCGACAAGGTGATGATGGGTGAAAAACTGGACCGGCGCCCGTCCAAACAAGAATTGGAGCGGGTAGCCGTGCATGAAGTAGGACATGCCCTGATTAGTGAAAGAAACCGGCCGGGTTCTGTATCCACTCTGACGATTACCCCTCGCGGCCAAGCGTTGGGTTACATGCGGCAGATACCGGAGGACGATGCTTACCTGCATACACGGGATTATTTAGAGAGCCAAATCCGGGTCCTGCTGGCCGGTTCGCTAGCAGAAGAAGTAGTGCTGGGTAATCGCAGTACGGGGGCGGCAAATGATTTTGAACAGGCGCTGAAAACTGCTGCACAGATAATCCGTTCAGGTATGTCTGAGCTGGGTGTAGTGGATCCAGATATTCTACCGCCGGATCTGCGGTATCGGGTGGTTACCGGTATCATCAGGGAACAAGAGAAGATGGTTAAAGAATTCCTGACCCGCATGCATGGGGTCATTAAACAAGTTGTGTATACACTGTTGGCTGAGGAAAAAATTAATGGTGAACAATTTAGAATGATGATGAAAAAATTTCATGACTAAGCATTTTGGCTATCGCCAGTGCAGCATATCATAGTCCGGATTGGTTGTATCTTTTACGGGCTATTATATACTGCACTTTTTTTGTGTTCTAAAAGAGCCAGCAATTAAACTCGATAAGCCCTGCTATTTTTACGGGTAGCTAGACTGCAGTTCTTGGGCTATGTTTTTTAAGGCTATAGCAGGAATTGCCTTTAGGTGGCACGAATATGCACATTAGGTGAGGTGGTCTTCATGCATCAGGAAAGTATCTGTAATACTAGCGTTAAAGAAGAGGTACTAAATGAAACAGTTGGAGCTTTGCTATTAGAACGGGGTATGAATGTGTCTCTCGCTGAATCATGTACTGGGGGCCAGGTGATGAAATGTTTATCTGATGTGCCCGGTAGCTCCCGTTATTTAGCTGGTGGGGTGGTGTCCTATAGTAACGATTTAAAAATTAACCTACTGGGTGTATCCCGGGATATAATCGAGCAGTATGGAGCAGTAAGCGAGCAAACTGCCCGGTTAATGGCTGAGGGGGTCAAAAAAATAACTGGTACTTCCCTGGGTGTTGGTATAACAGGCATTGCCGGGCCTGACGGTGGTACGGAGCAAAAACCTATTGGTTTGGTTTATATTGCAGTGGCCGGTGAAGTTAAAACTATTTGCCAAAGAAATGTTTTTCGGGGACAGCGGTCAGAGGTGCGTTCCAGAGCAACCAGTAAAGCACTGGAAATGCTTCGACAGTATTTACTGGATGTGGATAATGTAAACTATGATTAGTAAAAAACAATTAATATCGAATGCCTGTTATGAGGAGGGAATGGCTTGACAGATAAGGGTAAGGCGTTAGAGAGCGCCCTTGAGCATATTGAGAAGCAATTTGGCAAGGGTGCGATCATGAAATTGGGTGAGAGCTCAGCAGGATTAAATATAGAGGTTATCCCCACAGGTGCACTATCTTTGGATGTGGCCCTTGGGATAGGTGGTGTACCGCGTGGTAGAGTGGTTGAAATATATGGCCCCGAGTCGTCGGGTAAAACTACAGTAGCGTTGCATATTATAGCTCAGGCGCAAAAGGCCGGAGGACTGGCCGCCTTTATTGATGCTGAACATGCTTTAGATGCTACTTACGCTAATCGAATTGGCGTCGATATTGAAAATTTATATGTATCCCAGCCAGACACCGGGGAACAAGCGCTGGAAATTGCTGAGCACTTGGTGCGCAGTGGGGCTATGGATGTGGTGGTTATTGATAGCGTGGCTGCACTGGTGCCCCGTGCAGAAATAGAAGGTGATATGGGCGATACCCATGTGGGACTGCAGGCACGATTAATGTCTCAAGCGTTGCGTAAACTGACTGGTGTAATTAGCAAATCTCGCTGTACGGCTATTTTTATTAACCAGTTAAGGGAAAAAGTTGGGGTAGTGTATGGTAACCCGGAAGTAACGACCGGTGGGAGGGCGCTCAAATTTTATTCCTCTGTGCGTCTGGATGTACGCAAAACAGATGTTTTAAAACAGGGCAGTGATGTTATTGGTAACAGGACTAAAGTAAAGGTTGTTAAAAATAAAGTAGCCCCGCCTTTTAAACTGGCTGAGTTTGACATAATGTATGGCACTGGTATCTCCCGGGAGGGATGTATACTGGACGTGGCGGTGGAGATGGGTGTTGTTAATAAAAGCGGTGCCTGGTATTCGTATAAAGATGAGCGGCTGGGGCAGGGCCGGGAAAATGTTAAGGAACTGCTGAGAGAACGAGTAGGTTTAGCGGAAGAGTTGGACATACTGGTACGCCAAAAGTTGGGAGGGGTTGTTATGGATAAACCAGCCCAGGCTATTGACGTTGAGGCTGATATTGGAGATGACCTTGAAGCTGAGGTTGATGTTATCAAGGTGGATTGATTAACTTGTCCGATGGAAAAGGTGTTCAAGCGGCTAAGAACAAATGCTATAGGTTATTAACATACAAGCCCAGAACGGAATACGAGTTGAAATGTCGTTTAAAAGAAGCTGGCTTCGATAATGCTGTTATTGAAGAGACAATTTCTATTTTGTATCAAAAGGGCTTATTAAATGATGAACTTTTTGCCAGCGACTGGGTAAGCTGGAGGCTTTCAATAAAGCCGGTAGGCAGGGAGTACTTGCGTTTCGAATTACAGCATAAGGGTATTGATAACGCGATAATTGAGAAATCCTTACAGGATTATGAGCCCGCAGATGAATTGGAAAAGGCACTGGCGCTGGCTCAAAAAAGAGCGGAACGCTGTACTAGGCTAACTTGGTCCAGGTTGGCCGGTTACCTGGGGCGACGTGGTTTCCCTTATGCTGTAGTGGTGAAAGTATGTGATATCATGGCGGATAATGGCCAGCTGGATATATCTTGACACGTTGACATAAAAAAAGTAAAATGATGTCTGGGAGAAAGTAGAATTGGAATTACCCTGCCATCGGGTTGATATATATTACCATAAAATTATATATTTAGCAGGCAAGGGAGAGCTATTTGATTAGTTGCTGCTTCTATATAATTATGTGCAGCAGCGGTCAATATGTTGTGGGACTGTTGCTTGGACAACCATGGTTAAAAGAGTCCGATTCTTTTTCTTACCGAGTATCGCTCGGTGTTTTTTTTGTTAACTGAGCCAAAAATTATTATATATTATTTTTACTAGGAGGTGAAATATGCAAGCTAGCCTAACAGTATTTATTATTGTTATAATTATTGCTGCACTAATTGCTTTTGGTGCAGGATATCTAGCAAGAAAATTAATTGCTGAATCCAAAATTGCAGCTGCTGAAACACAAGCGACGAGGATTTTGGAAGAAGCCCAAAAAGAAGCTGAAAGCAAAAAAAGAGAAGCGATATTAGAAGTCAAGGAAGAAATATTAAAGCAACGCAATGAGATGGAGCGGGAGAATAAAGAACGCCGTTCCGAGTTGCAGAGACAGGAACGCAGGCTGGTTCAAAAGGAAGAAACACTTGATCGTAAAGTGGAAGGTATAGAAAAAAAAGAGGAAATCCTAACCCGAAAAGACATGGAAGTTGATGCGCTGAAAGCGGAGCTTTCAGCCATTTATAGCCGCCAGGTTGAAGAGTTGGAGAGAATCTCCGGGCTTACTTCCGATGATGCCCGGCAGATCCTTCTTTCCGACATAGAAAAGGAAATTCAACATGAGGCCGCCATCTTGATCAAGGAAATAGAAAATAAGGCTAAAGAGGAAGGGGAAAAACGAGCTAAGGAAATTATAACTTCAGCTATTCAGCGCTGTGCTGCTGATCATGTTGCCGAGACAACGGTGGCGGTTATTCCTCTACCTAATGATGAAATGAAAGGCCGGATTATCGGTCGGGAAGGGCGCAATATAAGAGCCTTTGAAACAGCAACTGGTATTGATCTGATAATTGATGATACCCCAGAAGCGGTGATTTTATCCGGTTTTGATCCAATCCGCCGTGAAGTAGCTCGTATGTCTCTGGAAAAGCTTATAGTGGATGGACGGATCCATCCGGCACGAATTGAGGAAATGGTTGAAAAATCCCGCAAGGAAGTGGAACAGCAAATACGTGAGGCCGGTGAACAAGCCTTATTTGATACCGGTATACACGGTTTGCATCCTGAACTGATTAATCTGCTTGGTAGGCTGAAGTTCAGAACCAGTTATGGACAAAATGTCTTAAAGCATTCCATTGAAGTAGCACATCTGGCTGGATTAATGGCCGCTGAATTGGGTGTGGATGTGCAGATGGCAAAAAGGGCTGGACTTTTGCACGACATCGGCAAGGCGGTGGACCATGAAGTTGAGGGACCTCATGTAACCATTGGTGTTGAATTGGCGCAAAAATATCGGGAGAGCAGAGAGATTATACATGCTATTGCTGCACACCATGGTGATGAGGAACCGAAAACAATCGTGGCTGGTTTAGTGCAGGCAGCAGATGCCATTTCAGCGGCCAGGCCGGGAGCCAGGCGTGAAACACTGGAAAATTATATTAAACGGTTACAAAAACTGGAGGAAATTGCTGGTACGTTTGACGGTGTGGAAAAATCATATGCTATACAGGCCGGACGTGAAATTAGGATTATGGTCAAACCAGAAAAAGTTGACGATTTGGGTGCTGTAAAGTTAGTCAGGGAAATTGCCAAAAAAATAGAAAACGAACTAGATTATCCCGGCCAAATCAAAGTAATGATTATTCGTGAAACAAGAGTTGTAGGTTACGCCAAGTAAGAAAAATAAACGATCTCTTTGGTAGATACAATATTTTTCGTAAACGAAGAATATTGAAGAAAAGAGATCGTTTTTTAATTTGGAATATATTAATTGTCTTTCGGCTTTAAGCAAGGCAGGAAAAAGACAAGTAAGCACGAAATCTTTATTACGTTTGTGATAATAGAAGGAAGGTGAATATTTTTGCGTGCCCATGTAAAAGCAGGTGATGACGTAACAGATTGTGTGGGTTTATTGATTTCCATACTTGTTCGTTATCCCCAAGTAGCTTCCATAAATTTTGATCCTTGGGAGCAAATACTTCGATTTAACTTTATTTGTTCCCGGGTTTTGAATGACCTTGAATTTGAAGAGTTTAAAATTTTGCTTTTAAACTCTATTCAAACATATAATTACCTGGAAAAGAAAGATGCGGTGCTTATAGAAATCGTGCACCAGGTTTATGATGATTTAACTTTAATTGAGATCAAAAGAGATGTGGGTACACTGGTGCAGGAAGAAATTGCTCTAGTTGTTGCAGTTTTTAATCAGTTTTTGGGAGGAAATTTGGTTTCTGACTTAAATGAAGCTATAATTGAAGAGGATTTAATTGTGCAGGAAGAAATTATTGAGCATATGCTGGAAAGCGTGAGGGGTTCCGTGGAAGATAAGCATTTATATGCCTTCAGGGAAGAAGGTAAGGTAATGGTTTTTAATAAATAGGTGGTTATTACTTTGATACGTATAATGATGATTGGTGATGTATTCGGGCGTTCGGGGCGCCGGGCTCTTAAGGATAATGTTGTTGAATTGGTACGAGAGCAAAAAATTGACCTAGTTCTAGCTAACGGTGAAAATGCTGCCGGAGGAAACGGTATTACCAGGGAAAATGCCAGGGAAATTTTTGACGCCGGTGTTGATGTAATTACGATGGGTAATCATGTTTGGAACAAAAAAGAAATTATTAATTACCTAGACAAAGAGGATAGAATCATTAGGCCACAAAACTATCCGGCAGGCACGCCCGGAACGGGGTTTGGAGTATTTAAAACAAAAAATAACGCTGTAGTTGGTGTGGTAAACATGTCGGGCAGGATTTTTATGCCAGAATTAGACTGCCCATTCAGGTGTGCCGACCAAGTTATCCCTCTGTTAAAAGAAAAAACGTCTATCATATTAATGGACTTTCATGCAGAGGCTACGTCAGAGAAGGCGGCTATGGCCTACTATTTGGATGGCAGGTTATCCGCTATTTGTGGCACGCATACTCATGTGCAGACAGCGGATGAGCGTATTCTGGAAGGGGGGACGGCCTTTATTACCGATATTGGTATGACCGGTCCCCGTGATTCAGTAATTGGCGTCAAGAAAGAGCCGGTTTTAAGTAAATTCCTAACCCAAATGCCGCAAAAATTTGAAGCCGCCACCGGTTTATACCAGTTTAACGCTGTGGTCATTGATATTCAGCAGGATACAGGCCAGGCTGTGGCAATCAAGAGAATTCAAAATTTTGAATAGTTAAGCAAGAAAGGTGTTAAAAAAATATTGTGTAGAAAAGGAATTTTACCGGTCTTGCAGAATATATTCTAGAAATAGTGATATTGCATACATTCTTTCTAGAGAAGAAGGAGGTTCGATGAATGGAAGTGTTAAAAGTTTCAGCAAAATCTAATCCAAACTCTGTAGCCGGTGCCCTTGCTGGAG
>JAENYF010000004.1:0-85136 GCA_016841905.1 Desulfoscipio geothermicus
TTCCAGGAATAATTCACTGGATTCCTTTAAGTTTTGGGCGCTTGAAATCAGGGTTGCAAAGAAAATATCTTTCTTTTTAAATATCATTTGCATAACCTCCTGCCTTATCGGAACAGAGTTCAGGTAGTACGGTTTAATGAAAAGATTATTAAGTTATCTTTGTTGATAATGAAAAAAATAGCAAAAAATTGTTAAGCGGTTTAAAATGGTTAAACCCTGTTATCCACTGCTGCGATTACTATCCTTTTGTTAACAGTATCCTTTGTCTTTGTAATTATACCTTAGCCGCACAGAAAGTTCTTTAACCTTTTTTTCGATCTGCTCAATTACTTGCTTAAACTCATCATCGCTTTTCCCTATTGGCTCTTCAAGTCCCCAGTCTTCCTCATGCTTACTTAGTAGAATAGGGCAGCTAACTTCACAGCCCATTTTAATTACTACATCAACTGAAGGGATATCGCTTAATAGTTTTACATGATGTGTTTGCTCCATATCAATAGAATAAAGCTCTTTTATCAGCCTAACTGCATCTTGATTAATTTTAGATTGTGTTTCCGTTCCGGCAGAAAAACTCTCAAAAACATCTCCGGCCAATGCTTGGCAAGGGCTTCTGCTATTTGACTGCGGCAGGAATTATGAACACATATAAAGGCAACCTTGTATTTAATGGACATTTAATTAATCCCTCTCACTTTTACAGTATTCCCTGCTTGGTCAAGATATCTTTGCTAAACAAATCGACAAAAATAAAAAAACTGCTGAGCAAGATAATCCTTAAACTGGCAGGTTATGTACAGATTATTTTATTTTGCATCATATGTATCAGATAGACAAGTGACCGTTAATAGTTAAACATTTGGCAAAATATATGTTATTTCACAGAAATTTGGCTGAAATTCTCTAAAATAACGCAGTATATGCGAGGTGTTTTCAAAACTATAGGGCAAGAGCAATTTGTTCCGACTGCTGTTTGTGGTAAGCCAAGAAATCAGCAATTCTGTGTGCTGAGGCATTTAGAATCTGCTCCTTGCGTATGCCGGCTTGTAGAGCCAGAGCCATTGCATTGGTATGTTCACCAACATTATAACAAATATGAGCATCGCTGTTAATACATACTAACACGTTGTGTTTTTTGGCCAGCTTGGCGAACTGATTACAAAATGTGTAGCTGCCCGGTCTTACGGTAAATGAGCTATTATTAATTTCCAGTGCCTTGTTATGTTTTTTTGCTGCCAGCACTACTTTTTCGACATCAACCGGGTATTTGGGATTGCCGGGGTGCGTAATGATGTGTACGTATGGGTTTTTAATGGCTGCTATCATGGCCTGAGTATTTTCATCAATATTGGTGCCAGTGTACCCAACCCCATTATGGAATCCTGCCAAAACGATATCCAGATAATCAGTTATCACCCGCTCCGACATATCAATATTACCCCGCAGATCCAGGATATTAGCCTCCACACCCCGTAAAACCTCAACTCCCTGCATTACCCGTGGCAAAGATATCATATTCGTAAAATGATACCAATGCGGCGCCCCCGGCATTTGCAGCCCATGATCAGTAATAGCGACCATTTTCAAACCTTTTTGGCCGGCACTTTCGACGATTTCTTTAATAGTGCTGTATCCATGACCACTAGCGATGGTATGAACGTGCAAATCAGCTTCTAACTTCATTAATTTATCACCTCCTTTGTCATGATTATAAAAAATGAGTTTTAATTTAGTGCAATGTTTATGTAAAATTTTCGTAACAAATCTGTAAGGTTTATTAATTGAGCAAAAAAGTTGTATTTCTATTAACTAAGGACTGCAAACTTTGCTAAGCTTGACCAATATACATTACGCTTGACTCCCCCGGTATTATGATTTAGCATTTATCTGAACACCCAATTAACATGGAAACACTATAGCGGGGGCTTAATTATGGCATACAAGGTACTGGTTGTTGACGACGAAAAATCAATCGTCAGGCTGCTCACCTTCAATCTTGAAAAAGAAGGTTTTATGACTTCACAGGCTAGTAACGGCGAGGAAGCCCTGCGCCTAATCAACGAACAAAACCCGGACCTGGTAATCCTTGATTTAATGCTGCCGGTAATGGACGGCCTGGAGGTCTGCCGCCGGATCCGCCAGGAGGGCCGTCCGGTGGCGATAATTATGCTTACGGCCAAAGACCAGGAAATCGACCGGGTACTGGGCTTGGAGCTTGGTGCTGATGACTATATGATCAAACCCTTCAGCCCAAGGGAACTGGTAGCCAGAGTCAAGGCGGTGCTCCGACGGACTTCAGTACGTGAAAATAAGTCACGCCAGGAGCAGCGTGAGTCCGGTGAAAAAATCAGCATTGATGGCCTGGTTATTGATGCTACCAAACATGAGGTAACCGTGAATGGGAAACCGGTAGAGGTTACCTTGAAAGAATTTGAACTGCTGTACGTTTTGGCCAGGCACGCCGGCAAAGTAATGACCCGGGACACCCTGTTGAACAACATCTGGGATTACGCTTTTGACGGCGATACCAGGATTGTTGACGTCCACGTGAGCCACCTCCGGGAAAAAATTGAGGCCAACCCCAAAAAACCGGTCTATATAAAAACGGTAAGAGGAGTGGGTTACAAATTCAAAGGGGACTAGGTACAAACAGTGTTCAAGTTTAAACGTTTAAGATGGAAATTTACCGCCACCTGTATCGGTTTGGTCATCCTGTCCGTGCTGATCCTGGGTGTTTACCTGCATCAATCCCTGGAAAAATACTACTACCATGATTTAGAAACCAGGCTGACCAACGAAGCCAGGTTAATCTCCAACCTGATTGATCGGCTGCCCAACAGCTGGAACGAACCTGCCCTGGAAAATATCGCCGACCAAATGGGCAGTGACATCAAGACCCGGGTGACCATTATAGACCTTAATGGCACCGTGCTGGGAGATTCTGAAGAAGACGCCGCTAAGATGGAGAACCACCTGACCAGGCCGGAACTGCAGCAGGTCCTAACCGAGGGTTCGGGCATGGCGGTGCGTTATAGCAGCACTTTAAAAAGCGACATGATGTACGTAGCCGTCCCGGTTCAGGCCGGCGGTAAAATGACGGGCTTCGTCCGTGTCGCTGTATCCCTGTCTGCAACTAGTCAGGAACTATTTAGCCTGTGGTCGATGGTGCTGCTGGCTATTTTGTTGGTGATCCTGATCACGCTGCCGGTAACCCTGCTCATCGGCAGAAAGGTAACTGAACCGCTGGGCTCCTTAATAGATTTCGCCAAGCGCATTTCCGGCGGAGATTATGACCACCGGGTAAGTATCAAAAGCAGTGATGAAATAGGTGAACTGGCCAACACCCTTGATGTTATGGCCGGTACCATTCAAGAAAAAGTACAGCAGGTTACTGAAAGTAAAAATAAATTAGAAGCAGTATTGGCCAGCATGACCAGCGGAGTCATCTTTGTCAACAAGAAAGGTCAGATCAGCCTGGTTAACCCGGCCGCCGAAAAGTTTCTTGCTTTTTTGGCCCCCAAGGATGCCGATATACCCCACGCTACTTCCATCAGGGACCCGAAACTGTCCTCGGGCATAAATGAAGCCCTGCAAACGGGTAAGCTTGTGCAAAAGCAGCTTAAAATACTCATCCCCCAGGAAATGGCCCTTGAGGTAACCATATCCCCCTTCCTGGACGAAAAAGGGCATTTAAACGGTGTTGTAGCCGTGCTCCACGACATTACCCAAATCAGAAAACTAGAAAGAATGCGCACCGAATTCGTGGATAACGTCTCTCACGAGTTAAAAACACCGGTTACCGCCATCAAAGGATTTACTGAGACGCTCCTGGATGGAGCCATGGACGAGCGCGAGACCTGCCGGGAATTTATCGGCATTATCGATCAGGAAACCGGCCGTTTAAGCAGGTTAATTCAAGATCTGCTTGATCTCTCCAGAATTGAACACAAAAGAGTTAATACCAGGCTCAAAATAGTAGACCTTTTAACCATTGTTCGCAGCACCGCCTCTAAATTGCAGGGACATGCCGAGAATTCGGACATTGAGTTATCCCTGGACTTGCAGGAAAAAACAATGCCCGTTAAAGCAGATAGCGATATGCTGGAGCAGGTTTTATTTAACCTGATTGAAAATGCTATTAAGTACACACCGGCGCAGGGCAGGATTACGATTGAGGTTAACGAAACAGAAAAAAACTATACTGTCTGGGTACGTGATACCGGTATCGGTATCCCACCGGAAGACCGGGACAGGGTATTTGAAAGGTTCTACAGGGTGGATAAGGCCAGAAGCCGGGACATGGGTGGGACAGGTTTAGGACTCAGTATCGTTAAACATCTCATTGATTTCTACGGAGGCACCGTTGGCGTGGAAAGCACGCTGGGCCAAGGCTCCAACTTTTATTTCACCTTACCAAAGGCTAACAATTAAAAGATGGCAAGGCAGCAGTACTCAGATCCGGCCGGCGCAGAGTGTGGCCGCTTTTTGCGCAAAAAAAGAGGGCATCGCTCGCTATATAAAGTAGCTTGCCATGCCCTATTAAGCCGCTCTTATTGTTTAGTTGATACGAATGTAGCCAACTTCTTCAACAATGTCCTGACCGTCAGTGCTTAATCCGAAGTTTAAGTAAGCTTTGGCAATCCCTTCAGCTTCACCGACAGTATACATGTTCAGTTCGCGTACGATGGGGTACTCGCCGCTCTTAGCATTCTCCACGGTCGGTTCCACGGGGCTTTTACCCTCAGCGCTAACCGGCAAGGCTTTAACGGAACTATTTACAAAAGCCAGTCCCACATAACCAATGGCTGTTTCTTCACCTTTTATGGAGTTGGCCATCGCAGCATTAGAGGCGGCACTACGAGCGTTAGCCGCAAATTCTTCGTCTTCCAGGACGCTCTCTTTGAAATATTCGTAGGTGCCGGAGCTGCTGTCCCTGGTATAAACCAGAATTTTCGCGTCACTTCCGCCCACGTCTTTCCAGTTGGTGATCTTGCCGGTAAAGATGTCCTTTAATTGGGCAAGGCTAAGGGACTGTACGGGATTATCCTTGTGTACGGTAACTGCCAGGGCATCCAGACCCACAACGTATTCCTTAACTTCACCTTGGATCTGTGACTTTTCATCGTCTTTAATTTCGCGGGAGGCCATGGCAATATCAGTGGTACCATTGATCAGCGCGGCAATCCCGTTGCCGGAGCCGGTACCTGAGATGACCACATCAACTTCCGGATTTTCCGCATTAAAGGTCTCCGCCCAACCCTGGGCAATGGGTGTTACGGTGGTGGAACCGTTAACCTCTATTGAACCGCTTAATTCCGAGCCGTTTTGCTGTCCCTGTTCTTTGTTGTCTCCGTTTCCGCAGCCTACCACCAAACCGGCAGCCAGCAGTAAACTAACCAACGTTAATGACATCCATGACCATTTTTTCAACATCCATATCTCTCCCCTTTTTAATTTTTTCAACCTGATCTTGAACCAATATAGCAAAAAGTTTTTAATTTAAATTAAAAACTATGTAAATTAATTAAACTTTAGATTAAGGTTTTAATAATCTTGCTCGCATAGAAAAACCGCCTGCAACAATAGGCGGTTGGCTTAAAATGCTACGCTTCGGGTTGGTTGATAACTATCGTACTCATATCACCGAGTTCAAGTCTCTCCCCGGTAATCATATAGATAATCCATTCACTTAAATTAGTAGCATGGTCGCCGATGCGCTCCAAATACCTGGCAATAAACATTAAGTAGACGGATTGCGTAACCGTACTGGTATTGGTATCTCTGGTGATTAATGCAGCTAACTCAGTAAAAGTATTCTTGTATAGTTTATTAATTTCATGATCATGCCCGGCGGCCTTCAGGGCCAAAGCACGATCCCGCTGCACAAAGGCGGTCAGATTCTCGCTGACCATTTGCCGCGTCAGCTTCGCCATGCGCGGCAAATCCACCATCGGCTTGATCAATGGCTCGCTGCCGATTTTCAGCATAATTTTGCTTATATTGCGGGCATAGTCGCCCATTCTTTCCAGATCAGTGTTAATTTTAAGCGCCGTACCAATAAATCTGAGGTCACGGGCCATCGGCTGCTGCAAGGCCAGGAGTGAAAAGCACCTGTTCTCGATAGCCAGCTGCAGTTGGTCTATGTTGTCATCCTCCACGACCACCTTCTCAGCCATCTCCAGATCCTGGTATTCCAGAGCTGCTGCTGTCATATCTATGGCGTTTTCCACCAGATTGCCCATTTGCAGCATGTCATTCCTCAATTGGCTTAGCTGTTCCTGAAAAGATTCTCTAACCATACTGCATCTCCTTTTAACCAAATCTGCCGGTAATATAGTCCTCAGTTTGCTTGACCCGCGGCGCTGTAAACATCGTATTCGTCACACTATACTCGATCATTTCGCCGTTCAGGAAAAAACCGGTAAAATCGGAAACCCTTGCCGCTTGCTGCATATTATGGGTAACAATAACAATGGTATAACTGCTTTTTAACTGATGAATCAGGTCTTCCAGCTTGGCGGTTGAAATAGGGTCTAGGGCAGAGGCCGGTTCATCCATGAGGATGACCTGCGGGTCAACCGCCAGCACCCTGGCAATTACCAGCCGCTGCTGCTGCCCTCCGGATAACCCCAGCGCCGATTTATGCAGCCGGTCTTTGACCTCATCCCAGAGCGCCGCTGCCTGCAAGCTCTTTTCCACGATCTCGTTTAATTCGTCCTTGTTTTTACGGCCATGAATGCGCGGACCATAGGCTATATTATCGTAAATAGACATGGGGAAAGGGTTAGGCCGCTGAAAAACCATCCCGACCTGCTTGCGCAATACCACCGGGTCTACCTCGGCGTCATAAATATTCTCATCGTCAAGCAGCACTTCGCCCTCAATTCTAGTCCCGTCAATGACATCATTCATCCGATTCAAGGTGCGTAAAAAAGTCGATTTGCCACATCCCGAGGGGCCAATCAAGGCCGTGACCGTGTTTTCCTTAACAGGGAAACTGACATTAATTAATGCTTGAAAGCCTTTGTAATACAGGTTGAGGTTCCTGGTTTCCATTTTATTTTTATCGCACATTTGATCACCCTTAAACACATTTTCATTACCGCAAACGTTTTAGCCTCATCCTCGTGCGTATAACCACCGCCACCAGATTCATCGCCCCCACGATGGCCAACAGCACCAGCGCCGCCCCAAAGGCCATATGCTGAGATACGTTGGGCACTTCCGTGGATATTGCATAGAGGTGGTACGGCAGCGCCATCACCTGGTCATAGATGGAATCAGGCAGCCGGGGAGTATAAACCACCGCCGCGGTGAACATAATCGGCGCTGTTTCACCCGCTGCCCGGCCAATACCAAGGATAGTCCCGGTTAGTATAGCCGGTAACGCTACCGGCAGCACCACGCGGCGCACGGTTTGCCATTTGGTGGCACCCAGGGCCAGGCTGGCATAGCGATAGTTGTCCGGCACCGCCAGCAACGCTTCTTCGGCAGTGGAAATAATGATTGGCAGGGTTAAAATACCCAGCGTCAGCGCACCGGCAGCCAGGGAGCGCCCCAGGCCCAGCGTCAGCACGAACATGCCCATGCCAAATAGGCCATATACCACCGACGGCACACCGGCCAGGTTGATAATCGCTATTCTAATCAACTTGTTAAAAACATTCTCCCCGGCATATTCGACTAGGTAAATAGCCGTGCCAATGCCCAGCGGCATAGCCACCATTATGGTCCCTACCGTCAGCGCCAAGGTACCGATAATAGCAGGATAAATCCCGCCCTCGGTCAAAAACTTGCGCGGTGGCTGCGTTAAAAACTCCCAGGTCAGCGCCGGCCAGCCTTGCCAGACCAGATAGCCGATTATGGCCAGCACCGGCACAACAGCCAGAAAAGTTAGCACCGCCAGCGCTCCGAAACCAGCTTTCTCCTTTAACCTTTTATTCATCATAATGAAGTGCCTCTCTTAACTGAAGAAGTTCTGGTAAAAATAAGGTCTGTGATCAAGTTAATGACAAAGGTAATGGTAAATAATACCACACCTAGCCCAAACAACGCCTGGTAATGCAGCCCGCCCTGGACCGTTTCCCCCATTTCCGCAGCTATGCTAGCTGTGATGGTACGCACCGGGTCAAAAATGGAATGGGGAATAATCATGGCATTCCCGGCCACCATTAACACCGCCATCGTTTCACCAATGGCCCGGCCCAGTCCCAACATCGAGGCAGCCATTAAACCGGAACGGGCACTGGGCAGCACAATTTTAACGGTCGTTTCCCACTTGGTTGCCCCCAGAGCCAGTGAAGCCTCCCGATAATCTCGGGGTACTGCATCCAGGGCATCTTCGGAAATGCTAACCACCGTAGGCAGCGCCATGATGGCCAGGACCAGCGCGGCGGTAAAGGCGGTAAGTGCGCTGGGCAGGTTAAGCAAATCCTTAATTACCGGCGCCAGCACCGTCAAGCCCAAAAAACCGTAAACCACCGAGGGAATACCGGCCAGCAGTTCAATGACAGCTTTGGCCACTTCACGAACACTGCGCGGCGCCACCTCGGCCAGATATACTGCTATACCGATACCGGCTGGAATCGCCAGCATACCGGCGCCCAGGGTTACGATTATCGAGCCTATAATCATCGGCAGCGCCCCGAAAAAAGGCGTTTCAGAAACCGGCAGCCATCTAGTGCCCAAAATAAAGTCCATCACGCCTACGTTACTAAAGACACCAAGGCCTTCCCGGAATAACAAGGAAAAAATCAGGAAAAGAAGCAATATCGAAGTTCCCGCAATTAAACCGAAAAAATACTTAATACCTTTTTCATAGTAATTAGACAGCCTTGTTTCCATTGGAGCCTCCATACTACACATAATCATGATTAACTGCCCTAACTCCAACCTTTACTAACTTCATGTCTACTTTAGCAAATAATTGTTAATATTAAATTAACTGTTTGTAAGATTTGTAAACGCTATATATAATTTTCATTATTAAAGGTAATAAAAAAAGGCAACCTTTTTGGCTGCCCCTGCTCTGCAGGCCCCGGCAAAAAACCGTGGGTTCTTAGCTATTTTTAACAAAAAAATTCTCCTGCCATGATTTACTTAATCTTTTACGAAACCTATAGCTAGCTGTTATAATAGATTCGTTGTATTTTAACTGTTAATAAAGTACTAAATTATTGACTGGAAATAGAAATATTCTCTGCAGTCTCAGCTGCGGGGAGATATGAAATAAATACAATGGAGGCTCATCAATGGGGCATTTGGTGCATAACAAAGACGAGGTTTACCGGCTATTGGCCGAACGACTAAACAGGAACCCGGTGGGGACGCCTATAAACGAGACCCTGATGGCTATCCTGCACCGCCTTTACACTGAATCCGAGGCCATGGTGGGCAGCAAATTTCCCATGGTACCGATAGCATTGGGGAAAATCGCCAGGCTTACCGACATTGAGGAAGGGCAACTAAAAATCATCCTCGACGGCATGGCGGAAAAAGGCTTGGTGCTGGACATTCCTCGCAAGGATTCTTATTATTACATGCTGGTCCCGATGGTAGTGGGTTTCTTTGAGTATACCTTCATGCGGGTACAGGATAGCGTAAAACTAAAAGATTTAGCTGAGCTCTTTCAAGCTTACTTCAACCACCCGGAGGCCAGGGAAGAATTCGCGGGTAAAGACACTAAAATGATGCGTACCCTGGTTTACGAACAGGTAATCCCGGTAGCCGTGGAAACCGAGGTGCTTACGTACGAAAGGGCCAGCGAAATTATCCGACAATCCGGCGGAGGAGCTATTTCTGTCTGCCCCTGTCGCCATGAAGCAGCTCACCTGGGCAAGTCCTGCGGGGCACCCCTGGAGGTCTGCACCTCCCTGGGCAGCGCTGCGGAATGGATTATCCGCAGGGGTTTGGGCAAACCGGCCACGGTGGATGAATTGCTGCAGGTACTGTCTAAAACTGAAAAGCTTGGCCTGGTGCATAACTGCGATAACGTGCTGAACAAACCTGCTTACATTTGCCACTGCTGCGGGTGCTGCTGCGTAATTTTAACCGGCATCAATAAGACCGGCCAGTACGCCACCCAGCCCAGCAACTTCATGCCGGTATTTAACCCGGAAACCTGCACCGGGTGCGGAACCTGCGCCGAACGCTGCCAGATAAAGGCCATGACCATGCAAGTGCATAGCAGCGGCGCAGAGTTGCCGGTAGTAAATCAAGCAACCTGCTTAGGATGCGGAGTATGCGCCTCGTCCTGCCCCAGCGGCGCGTTAACCATGACCCGCCGTGCGATGCTGCACGTTCCGCCTGCTAATGCCCAAGAAAAGTTCTCTAGAATGGCCAGGGAAAAAGGCAGGGCTTAACAGTTAAACAGTTTCATCCACAACTCTATTATTTATCGACTTTACATTTACAGGTAATCCATTGTTCACCACATACCGGGCATTGCTCTACACAACAGTTTAAATGGTGATATTTACCCAGTGGTGTTCCGCAATCCCGGCAGTTGGCCTCCGGTGTTATTTTATACAACTCCCATGCTGCTTCCTTGCCGTAGGGGATCGGTAAATATTCTATCCCGTTAATTTTCATCGGTCTTAATGTACAGCCCTTGTAGCTTTGGTGAGTCCTCTTACAAGCTTTGCACTGACGTATCACAATAAAACCTCCTCGTCAATCAATTAGCCTGTAGCCTACAGGTGAAAGCCGCCCTGTTCTGATGTTTTCCGGGACAAGGCTAGCTTCCACCGAGGTCATAGGCAAGCAGTATGGCCTGCCATGCTATTTTCTCAAACCCAATCTCACCTGGGCAACAGTTCATCCAGCTTCACCAACGTATAGCCGGCAGCCCTTAGCCCGGTAATAATCTCCGGCAAGGCACTAACTGTCTGGTAGCCTCCTACATGCATTAAGACAATACCTTTAGCCGAGGCATTGTTCAGTACCCTGTCGATGAGGTACTGCTCGGTGACCTGGACGCCGTTCATCGTCTCGGCCCAGTCATGGGAGTCTACGGTCCACATCACGGTATATGCATAGCCCTGCTGCCCCAGCACATTGAGCAGCGTTTTATTGTATTCACCAAAGGGGGGCCGGAATAGATAAGGCGTATAGCCCACCATATTCTTGATGAGCCCGGTAGTTTCGGCAATATCAGCGGCCATCTGCTCTTTGGTCATACTCGCCATGTGGCCATGAGCCAGGGAATGATTACCGATCAAGTGTCCCCGGCTGGAAATGGCTTGGACAAGATCAGGATGGTCCTTGGCCCAACCCCCTCTTAAAAAGAAGGTGGCCTGGACCTGATGTTGAGCCAGTACATCCAACAGCTGCATGGTTTGGGCATACTCCCAACCTGCGTCAAAGGTTAGAGCAATTGGTTTGCCCCCGGAACTGCTGATACCGCTCCAAACTAGTTTAGATGCTGGTCCTTCCAGATCTGTATTATTGTTGGTCACCGGAGCCGGAACAGGAGTTTCCACCGGGATCGGAGCTGGTGTTGCAGCAGGTTCCGGTGCCGGGGTCGGCTCTTCCGCCGGAGCCGGCTCAGGCTGTGGCTCAGGTTCTAGCCCTACTGACGGTGCAGGTTTAGAACCGGGCTCTGCTGCTGTCCCCTGCGGTACTTCAGCGTTTGGTTCAGGAGTGCCGCAGCCCCAAATTAAAATAATCAGCAGACTTAATAAGAGTACGGTAAAGATAAGTTTTTTATTGGCGCCGTGGCCAGGCCGCTTTTTGCTTTTTCTTTTTGCCTTTTGTTGCACTTCGTACACCTCATTTAATGAAGTAGTTCGACATTATTTTACCACCTTTCCATGATAACCAGCAATGTAATCCTGGTATTTTCAGCTAAAATCGGCTTAGTGACTTTGACAAGAGAATTCTTCTTACACCAATATATTTAGTACCTAAGCATCTTGGCCGTTCATGTATATCATAACTGCTCAAAGCTCAATTTGTCATATTTATTCCAATAAAGTGCTGGAGTCAATCTATGCGCTTTTCCCAATAAATATTGCCGATATTCCTAGAATAATAAAGTTTGGGTTAGCTACAGTCTAGTAGTATAATAGCAGGAAATTGGAAACCGGCAATGACGAATATACGGCATCCAAACATTAAACTATTGAGCAAGGGTGCAGCGGCAGGAGATATGTATATGTATTTACCGGGTTAGAGAAATTAAATATGGACCATTAAATGTTTACACTAATGAATAGATGCAGCCACACGCGCTGCCATACCAACGCTATAGGCTTACTAACGAGGTGCAATAATGAAAACCACTGTTATTGGGGCAGGCAAAATAGGCAAGGAAATAGCCTTGCGCTTACTGCAGGAAGGGCACGATCTGGTGATCATTGAAAAAAGCGAAACGAGGCTGCAAAAAATTGAAGATGATTTTGATTGCCTCTGTATTAGGGGTAATGGTTCAACCGCTAAAATCCTCAGTTCACCAGACGTGGCCAAATCCGACCTGCTAATTGCGGTAACCAACAGCGACGAAGTCAACATGATCGCCTGTATGACCGCCAAACAGCTGGGCATACCGCGCACCGTCGCCCGCATCAGGGATCCGGATTATGCCCAAAATTTAATAATCAGCAAAGAAGCGCTGGGTATTGACCTGATCATTAACCCGGAATTCGCGGCAGCGCTAGAAATCAACCGTTTCCTCACCATGGCCTTGCCGGTCCATATGGAACCCTTTGCCAGAGGCAAGGTGCAGCTGGCGGATATAACTGTAAGCGAGAGCATGTCTTTATTAGCGAACAAAAAACTGATGGAGCTGGATATTCCCCCGTCACTGCTCGTTGTAGCGATATCCCGCAACGGCAGCATGCTTATCCCCACCGGCCAGGATGTTGTTTTACCTGGTGATACCATCTACCTTCTGGGACATGCAGACGCGATCAATAAGATTTGCGCCAGGGTGAAAAAGAAACGCGTCAGGGTGCAAAACGTGATGCTCCTGGGCGGCGGGCGCATCGGTTTTTACCTGGCCAAAAGGCTTTGCGCTCAGGGCATGAAGGTAAAGCTTATTGAACAGGACAGCCAGCGTTGTCGGGAGCTGGCCGAACAGCTACCCGAAGCCTTCATCTTATGTGCGGATGGCTCGGATCTGGAGCTGCTGAGCCATGAGGGTGTTAAGGATATGGACGCATTTGTCGCCGTTACCGGTCTTGACGAAGAGAATTTATTGCTGGCCCTACTGGCCAAGCAAATGGGTGCCAAAAGGGTGATCGCTAAGGTTAGCCGTCCCGGCTACGCGCCCCTAGTTGAACAGCTGGGTGTGGACTACGCCATCAGCCCCCGTCTGATCACGGCCAGTGAGGTACTGCGGTTTATTAAAGGCGGGCGCCTGCTCTCCCTTTCCCTTCTTCTCAATGAAAAGGCCGAGGTCCTTGAATTAATCGTCCAGCCAGACAGCAAAATTATCGGTCGCCCCTTGCACAAAGCCGGACTGCCGGCCGGCATGATCATCGGCACCATTATGCGGGACCACAAAATAATTATCCCCAAAGGTAATGATATCATCAAGGAGCATGACCGCTTAGTGGTCTTTGCTCTTTGTCATAACGTAAACATTATTGAAGCCATGTGTGGGCTGGGAGGAGTTTCGGCTTGAACAGGCCACTAGTCTTACGCGCACTTGGCCTGGTTCTGCTCTTTGAAGCGGGCTCCCTGCTGCCTGCCCTGGGCATTGCCCTGTATCTTCAGGAAAAGGCTTATCTCGCCTTTGTCCTAACCATCCTGCTCCTGACATTTGTTGGCCTGCCCTTATCACGCCGGCAGGTTCCCGCAAGCGATGTCGGATACCGGGAAGGTTTTGTGATAGCCTCGGCCAGCTGGCTGCTGCTGGCCTTGTTTGGAGCACTACCCTTCCTGGTCAGCGGGGCTATACCGGGGTTCATCGACGCCCTTTTTGAAGCCATGTCCGGCTTTACCACCACCGGAGCCACCGTGTTAAAAGATATTGAAAGCCTACCCAAGAGCATACTGTTCTGGCGCAGCACCACCCACTGGCTGGGCGGTATGGGCATCATCGTGTTAACCCTGGCGCTGATTCCTTCTTTAAAAATTGCCGGCCTGAAGCTATTTCGGGCTGAAGTGCCGGGGCCGAACAAAAGCAAGGTACTGCCCCGGGTCGCTCAGACCGCCCGGGAATTATACAAACTGTATATTATCGTCACCGTCGCCTGCCTTGTCGCCTTGAAAATAGCCGGCCTCAATTGGTTCGACTCTTTTATCCACACCTTTAGCTGCGTAGGCACCGGTGGTTTCTCCAATTATAATGCCAGTACAGGCGCTTTAAATAACCCGGCGGCCGAGTATATCATGATCTTTTTCATGTTCATCTGCGGCATGAACTTCACCTTGCACTACCATGCGATACGGGGCAATTTTGGCCCTTTGTGGAGAGATCCCGAAACCAAGCTGTACCTGGCCGTGACCTTAACTGCCTGTCTATTTATCAGCCTTAACCTGGTAACAGTGCTAGGCTATTCTGTGGGCACGGCACTGCGCCAATCTGCTTTCCAAACGGTATCAATTTTAACCACTACCGGCTTGGCCACCACCGACTATACCCTGTGGCCTACCTTCAGCCAGGGGGTAATTTTTCTGCTCATGTTTATCGGCGGTTGTGCCGGTTCCACCGCGGGCGGCATCAAAAACGTGCGTTACTTAATTTTGGTCAAAAGTGCCTTCCGCCAGGTAGCCAAGCTCATCCACCCCAAGGCGGTCATCCCGGTGCGCCTGGGCCGCAGTGTAGTATCGGAGGAGCTGGTGGAAAATGTGCAATCTTTCTTCTTTTTGTACTTCGGGCTGCTGTTTCTCTGCACCCTAATGATTACGGCCATGGGCGTGGACCTGTTCAGTGCCTTATCGGCTGTGGCCAGCTCCCTGGGCAATGTCGGGCCAGGTTTTGGCATGGTAGGTCCGGCCTCAAACTATGCGGTCATCCCAGAAGCAGGGCGACTGCTGTGTACTATCTGCATGCTGATGGGCCGCCTGGAAATTTACACGATACTGGTCTTCTTCAGCGCCCGGCTGTGGCGTTCTTAGGTGTTAGCAGGCAGGCTATATAATTATCTTAAGCACACCGGACAGGACTTGCCCACTTATTGAAGGCTACGGGTTACTATGGCGCAGAGCAGGTTGGCACAGTTTAGGAAGGCGGCCCAAATACCGTTATTTACTGCAAATTAAAGGCAAAGGCGGATTGCCGCCATTTGTCCTCGCCCACTAAGGATTTCTCATAAAACTGCACTTCTCCGCCGGTGCTAATCAGGATGACGGTTTGAAATTGGGTGCCATAATTTGTGACGTCAACATAAATTGCTGACAAAGCTCTCTCTTTTTCCAGAGTAAGCCCGGTCCGGGGCAGTTGTTCATCCGGAGTCACTTCTCTATCCGCTAAAATATCAAAGAACTGTTGGACGGAAAAATCAGTCGCCAAGAGACCGGTTAAGCGTTCCTTGGCTTTGGTTACTTTAAACCAGGGAGTGTCCAGCAAAGCATTGCTTAAGCCATACACCCCCGGTTGCAGCAACCTAATTTTGTTTTCCAGATTAGAATAGTAATATAGCTCTTGAGGTGTGCCCACGATTAAGTTAAAAGGATCATAAGCGCTGCACTGCACCTGGACATGCTGCAGGTAAGCAAGGGGTGGAATGGGTTTAATTAAAAAATCACGGGTTAAAGCGCCTCTGGAAAGGGTAGAGCTTCTAGGTAGAGAAAAATCCCGGTAGTTGGTGACAAAAGCCAGGCGTCCTTCTCTGGTAATGCCGGTCCAGGTCCCGCCTTTAATTAAATCAATCCCGGCCAGCAAATTTGGGTAAGAGGGCCAGAAATGAGCGGCACGAGCAGGTCTGTCTTTATATTCATCTCGATTGCCGAGGAATATAAAATTGTACTTAGGATGAAATTTATACGCCATGAGCAGTATACACATGCTTCTCACCTCGGAATTTATCAAGAAAGCCACCCTATTGCCGGCCTGGCTCTGAGGCCAAAGCCCCGGAGGCGAACCTGGTAACTGGGTGGCCATTACGGCATTTCCAGGCTGACGGCATCCCTCCCGATCTAGGAAGTAAACGCCGGGCGATGGGCTTTATGGTCGTTTAATATTACAAGCTGGATTGGCATTTAACAAGTCGACCAGTTCTTTATTCTCAGCCTCAATGCGCGCTGAGATTTTATCCAATAAGTCAGTTGTATCCCGGGCAAACTTCGGTATGTCTTCTCTGATGATATTGGGATTACCGATATACTGTTTAATATAAGCAGTGAGTTTTTGTGCCAGCCCGCCCATTTCTTCCATTAATGTATCGGCGGTTTCCTTGGTATAGTCATTATCGCTGGCCTGTAGGCAGGGGTAAAGAAATTCATCCTCGAACTTCAGGTGCGAGTAGAGGGCATGATTTAACTGACCCAGCCTTAAGGCAATTACCAGGGTATTTTCGAAAATATCTTCAACTGAATAAACATCCTCACGTAATTCCCTGATAATAGCAATGATCTCATTATGCTGCTCCTTGATTTTCTCAGTATATATCACAATCACCCCGGTTTTAAATCTTTTATTTAACTATTAATTATTATAATATATCAGGCTCTAAATTGTAAAATGAAGTTGTGTGCTTTATTCTGTCGACACACTGGCAGGTGCAGTTAATAGGCCAATCTCCCGCATGTGTGCTTCCACGGTAATATTAACCCCCGCCCGGGAAAATTCCTCGTCCCAGTTGTTTTGTAGTTCCAGCCAGTCCTTTTTGTACTTCCGGTGGAAAGCTTCCCCAAAGCCAAAGATGTCCACGCCATACTCCCACTGGGCTTTCTCAAGTGTAATGGTACATTTATTCCTAATTTCTTCGCTCATGGCGTTTTCCAGGGCATTGCTCTGCTCAGGTGTAGCTAAATCCACCAGGCTTTGCTGTTCCACCATGTCCCCTTCTACATAAATCTTAACATTAAACCAGAGGTTCTCCCCATCATATTCCGGCTCAATTTTCGCGCTGCTCCGCCTGATCTCAATGGATACCTCGCGTTCCGGTTCCCCCGGGCTGGGCACAGTAATCACACCCTTTTGGGCCTTACCCTTAATCCAAAGCAGTCCCCTGGTTTCATGTGGATCCAGCCAGCCGATCAGCCTATCCTCTTTAAATACACCTACGCCGGAAAGTTCTACACCTTGCTGAGCCGGTGCTTTTCCTTCCGCCCCGGGGCCGCGGGCTTCCGCCACCTCCTTTACGGCCACTGCGGTAACCACTGGCTGCACCCCTTTATTTGCCAGCATTGCGCCATATTCCCATATGTGCACAGAAAAACCTGCTGTTTCCATCCTGATTAAAAAGCCCGCCGCCTGGGCAGAGGTATGGGCAAGCCAGGGCTGTGCCTCCAGTACTTCTTTGGCCTCTCCCCTGGCAACCATAAACCACATGATTTCCCGAGGCTGTCTGGAGCGGGTAAAGAAATTGGTCACCAGGCTGGTTCCTTGCCTGGCCATCTCCTCCCCGATCACTAAAATTACGCTGTGGCCCCAGTAAATCTCCCGGGGGACCTTCATGGCTAGGTAGCGCTCAGCATCCCGAATGGTTTCGCCCTCCGCCCAGACCACCCAGGCTGGGGCTTGTGTTCCACCAACTCCCGCTTCCCCACCGGCAACAAAGGCGCCGGGACTGGCAATCTGCACGGTCAGCCGCACCTTCCCCTCTTCCGTCCAATCAACCCCCGTACCCAGCACAATGGCCTCCTCGATTATTTCGCTACGGCTCCAGCAGCCTCCCATTAGGACGGATAAGCCAAACACCAGCAAAAAGATAATGATTTTTTTGTTCATTTACTTGGCCCTCCTTTTCCCTGACTAGGGCAACGCTCAGCAAAAGCAGCGGCAGCCATTTTCCCATCCCTCGTTGAAGATAGATTTATTGGCTATTGTTTACTGGGGAAGTGATAATTATGTAAGCTAGGTAATTTATGCCTGGGGTATTCAGGCTGTCACACCTCATCCGGCTGCAGGTGGAGTCTAAAGCCGCTGGCCACCGCCGCCTGCAAGACCTTTTGATGGGGCGTTGCTTCGATTTATTGACAGGAAGTTAAAGTATGCCTTTTACAGAAAAAAATTTTTCATGATATAATAATATTGTTTCGACAATTAAAATGAACGATTTTCTCATGTACAAATTCAAATAGAGTGCATAAAATTATAGATAAGCTGCTTCCAGTAATACTGGTCGACCAGGTAAAAGGAGATTAAGATGCGCGCAGTTATACAAAGGGTAAAAGAGGCGCAAGTGGTAGTTGATGGACAGGTTGTGGCGCAAATAGCCAGGGGTTTGCTGGTGCTGGTGGGTATCGGCAGCAGCGACACGACCGACGCTGCCGATTATTTAGCCAACAAAATCATCGAGTTGAGGATTTTTGAAGATGACGCGGAAAAAATGAATTTGTCCCTGCTGGATATCCAGGGCGAACTACTGGTGGTTTCGCAGTTTACCTTATATGGGGACTGCCGTAAAGGCAAGCGGCCCTCCTTTTCAGGGTCCGCCCGGCCGGAAACCGCCAGGGTTCTTTACCATTACTTGCTGGATAAGCTCGGCAATTTGAGCATTGCTCGGGTGCAAGCCGGCGTTTTTGCCGCCCGTATGAATGTAGAGCTGGTTAATGATGGCCCCGTTACCATCTTGCTGGATAGCGATAAGACCTTTTAACCATTTCCAGTTCCGGCTAGGACCGGCAGCAGAGGCCTTAATATAGCGCAAGCCGGCTGAGCTTACTGTACCAACTCCGTATCCCGACCGCCATAAGTGCGGACCCGGTTGAGCATGCCGCCCTCCCGATCGTTCAGATAATAAATCCAGCCCCCTAAGACGTTGATACACAGAGACGCCTCACGATTGAGCAGGGCACGCTGGTTGCCGTCGGTGCGGATTTTATATAGCTTGTTGCCGTCACTGGAGTTAGTGTAATAAATCCAGTCCCCGGACACATTGAGACCGGCTGTCTGATCAATATTCAGACGGGTGCGCTCACTGCCGTCAGGGCGGATTTTATAAAGACTGCTGCCATCACTGGCGTTGGCGTAATATATCCAGTCCCCGGACACGTTGATGAAGGTTGAGTCATCTTTATTAAGCCGAGTGCGCCTACTGCCGTCGGTGTGGATTTTATACAGCCTCCTGCCGTCACTGGCGTTACTGTAATAAACCCAGTCCCCGGACACGTTGATAAAGGTTGTTTGCTCTTCATTGAGCTGGGTGCGCCCGCTGCCGTCGGTGCGGATTTTATATAGCCTGCTGCTGTCACTGGCGTTGCTGTAATATATCCATTCCCCGGCCACATTGATGAAGCTTTGGTCATCATTGTTGAGCCGGCTGCGCTGGCTGCCGTCGGTGCGGATTTTATACAGCTTGTTGCCGTCGCTGGCGTTCACATAATAAAGCCAGTCCCCCGCCACATTGATGAAGGTTGATTTATCATCGTTAAGCCGAGTGCGCTCGCTGCCGTCAGCGTTCATTTTATACAGCCGCAAGCCAGCGCTGGGGTTCATATAAAAAACCCGGTCCTCCTGCTGAGCCACCAGGCCGCCATTGACGATATTATTGCCCTGGTGGGTAGTCACGGCAACCTCTTTGACCAGGTCCTCGACCGGCAACTGGACAAGATTGCCGCCCTTCAGGCCGCTGCCTACCTTCCAGGCGGCCAACCCGGCACCAATTAATAGCACCAAAACCACCAGAGTCATCCAGGTCCTGGATTTAGGGGCCGGTACCTGACCAGGAGGAGCCGCACCGCCGAGCTTAGTTCCGCCGCCTTCAAGCTGCGCCCCGCAATGCTTACAGAAACGGCTATTGTCATCTATTTCTTGGCCGCAATTTTTACAAAACATATTCTAAATCACCGCTTTCTCTGCTCATGATACCATAAGATGGTAGCATATTCATACGGCTAATTCAAGCCGGTTTATTTTCATCATCACCCGGGTAAAAAACAACTACTTTCACTCATACTGCAAATGCGATAATCAGACCCCATCTCAAGCTCATCCCTCCAATTATTAATCATTAGTAATATTTTACAAAACATCCCAGCCGCGCTTCCCCTGGCAGTTTTACCATAGACGCCGGTTGACCGCCAATGGTTGAGTCATAACAGGCATTTTGCTGCATATAAAGTTTTTATATTTAGAAAATAAGGTTTTATCATTTTTTGTAGTATGCTAAGTATGTAAATATTTTGGGGGGGGCATATATATGATTACAGCTATTGCCAAAGTAGTCGCTAAACCGAGCATGGAACGGTTGATGAATGAAGTTCTTATAACCCTGGCGAAAGAGACCAAGGAAAATGAACAAGGTTGTTTGCAGTATACGCCATATGTTTCCTCAGAAAATCCCTTGGAAGTACTGATTGTCGGACAATATATCAATGAGGAAGCTTTAGAAGCCCACAGACAATCTTCTCATTTTCAGGTCGTTAAAGAAAAATTACCTGAGTTCGTGCAAGAGAAGGATAATGATGTCCTGGATGGGGAGCTGCTCGTACACATCTATAAAGAACTTGCTTAAACAGCTGTTTAGAATTAGCTGCAGATAGAAAAAGTAAGATCGGCCCAGGACCACACACCTTAGGGCTGCCTTATTGAAAAACTTTGCTGTCCTAACCAATAACCCGGCAGGCAGAACACTGCTGATTAACCAGTGTTCTGCCTGCCGGGTTATTCATTTGCACTGGGCTGTACCTGGAATGGCCCGCGTCTTTGCTACCCATTGTGCTCAGCACAGCGAAAGCCTGATAATTATTTACTCTTTTA
The DNA here is from genome assembly GCA_016841905.1 of Desulfoscipio geothermicus. Lineage (GTDB taxonomy): Bacteria > Bacillota > Desulfotomaculia > Desulfotomaculales > Desulfallaceae > Sporotomaculum > Sporotomaculum geothermicum_C. The sequence continues at coordinate 20,810 of JAENYF010000004.1, forward strand.
ATTAGCAATTGTGGTAAAATAATCTTATAGACAGTCTATGGTATTGTTCGGGTGGGCATCAAATAAGACAAAAGGGAGGTTTGACATTTGAAAAAAATCACCTTATTCCTGATTACCGGGCTGCTGCTTATAATATTGTCGGCAAGTGCCGCTTGGGCGGTGCCGGACAATGCTGTAAAGGCAGGGAGCCATGACAAGACCATTGCGGACAACGAAATTCCGGTGATGGGTAACAAGTTTAAGGATGCTGCAAATCTTTGGTGCAGCACTTCCATTCAGCGGATGGCAGATATAGGACTGGTCAGCGGCTACACTGACGGCAGTTTCAGGCCGCACGAAAACGTGAGCCAGGCGGAGATGATTACTCTGCTGATGAGATTGGTGGAGCTCAATGGCTCTGCCGGCGCGGCCACGGGCAGTGACCAGCTGCAGGCAGTGCCTGGCTGGGCTAAAGCTGCGGTGCAGCAAGCTGTCGCTTTAAAAATAATCAGCCTGGACCAGTTCCAGCCTGACCAGCCGGCCACCCGGTTGCAAACCTGTTTGGCGTTGGCCAAAGCGCTGGAGGCCAAGGGTTTGTTGGAGCCGGTTAAATACGCCAGTCCAACCTTTGCGGATAGTTCAAGGATCGACGAGGATGATTTGAAATACATTATAGCTATGTACCAGGCAGGCTATATTAATGGTACACCGGGCAATAGATTCCTGCCCCAGAATGGCATCACCAGGGGCGAAATGGCTGCCATTATGGCCAGAATCCAGGCCGATCTTGACCTGAAAATGGATGGCGCCGATGATCAGGCAGGCCAATCCGAGCTGGAAAGCTACCTGTTGAGCCATCATGCCACCATTAAATATATACCGGTGGAAAAACTCACGCTGAACGGCAGCGCTGGCAAGGCCAGTGTGAAGGTATATGTCAACCTGGTCACTTATGCGGATGAGTGGGACGATTTAGAGAAAAATGATATCAAAAAATGGTTGAATTACCTGGTTCGCGATATCCACAACAAGCTGGCCAAGCAGACCCTGGTTAAGTGCGAAATTATCAATACCCACAACAATGACACGGTGATTAGATATGTTAAGAAAGGAGCCGGCGACCTGGCGGGAAGTTATAACGACCTTTCGGTGAATGATGTGTTTGAAGTGGAGGTTAAAGTAGACGGCGATAGATTTGATATCGGCGGCCTCACCTTCGCAGTTGTTTTAATTAACTACGCCGAGAATGATGAAATTACCGTTGATTTAGCGGCGTTAAAATATTTTATCACCAGCCCCTGGGATGTAATGAAAAGCGATGACATAGAAGATAATGTGGTCGGCATCTGTGAAAAGATCGCCGCGGAATTTTACCGCCTGGCTGATGTTGAGCCGGTAACCGTTACGATTAGTTTTTATGATCATAAATCACAGTTGATGAAAAGCTATAAATATGACTTCGTCAAAGAATTGCTGGTTAGATTATAAGAGGATGAATGAATGGAAGCAGCATGTCCAGGTCCACCGGCTTGGCCAGGTACTGCTGAAAGCCTGCCGCCCCGGGCACGTTCCAGATCGTCCGGCTATGCGTAGAAGGTAAGCGCAATTAGATAGACCTCCTTCAGCTCTTCGTCCTGACTAAAACTTTTTGCTACCGCATAGTCGATCATCACAGGCTGGCCGAGGACGATACCATCGTGAAAAATCACCTGTTTATTTACAAGCTTGAAGCAGGCACCCTTAAACCGGTGTGGCAGTCGAGGAATCTCCGGATTAACGCCATTAAAGACGATGGGCACTCTTTTCATGATGCCGACAATGCGAATCTACTATGACACAGCAGAGTTGTCGGTACAACTCTTTTTCTGCCTCAGCTCACCTTAAACCGGACATAAACAGTCGTCCCATCCGGGCCCGAATCGATTTCCATTTGAGCGTTATGCCGCTGGGCAATGCTGTAACACACAGACAGGCCCAGCCCAGTTCCCGTGACCTTGGTAGTAAAAAAGGGCGTCCCGATTTGGCTGATCAGTTCCGGCTTAATGCCCACACCCCAGTCAGCTACGGCCAGCACCGCCTCAGCGCCATCCAAAAAAGTCTTCACTGTAACACAGCCTCCCGGCTCCATCGCCTCCAGACCGTTGCGGACCAAATTGTGCAACAGCTGGCGGAGCTCATTTTCATCCAGCAGCAACTCGGGCAGCTCCGTTAATTCTAAAAATATGGATTTACCCCTTACCAGGGCGTCAGCCTGGATTAACGGGTACATATCCATAATGATGCTGTTGAGCTGCTGCTCACTCCGTTCCACTTGTTTATCCCTGGCCAGGTTCAGGTAATCCGAAATCAGCACGTTGGCCCGATCCAACTCATCAATCATCAACTGCAAGGTGCTATGATGATCGGCAAACTCTGCCTTACCCTGAAAAAGTTGCAGGAAGCCACGCACTGAGGTCAACGGGTTCCGGATTTCATGCCCTAATCCCGCCGCCATCTCAGCGGCCAAGCGCAGTCGGTCAAGCCGGCACAATTCAACCTCCAGATTCTTCTCCCTGGTTAAATCTTTAATTACAGAGGATAACCGGCAGGCTTCGCCATTAAGCTGCAGAGGCCCGGTTGAGATAAGGGTATTTATTATTTCACCGTTCTTCGTGCGAAAATCTGCTTCATAGGTGAACAGCTTTTCCTTATTTCTGACGCGCTGATTAGCCTCTCGCCACCTGACTTGGGATATGCCGGAGATGATATTCAGCTCCGCTAGGGAACGACCCAGCACTTCTTCCCGGCTATACCCCATCACATCCAGCCAGGTTTGATTCACCTCAATATGGCAGTCATCTTTCTCTCTAATGATTGCCATCATAATCTTGCTGTTTTGGAATATATTTTTAAACCGCTCATCCGACTGACGCAAGACTTCTTCGCATTGCTTGCGTTTGGTGATATCCATATAATATACCGAGACGCCATCAGAATTAGGACAAACTAATAATCTCAGCCATATCTGAAAAAGTTCAGAATAAATTTCCAGTTCCTGTTTTTTGTTCTCCTCCATGGCCTTCCGGCCGGCCTTTAGTATCATAGGATTTAGCTCCGGCATCAAATCATTAATGCTCCTGCCAACCATAGTTGCTCGCCCGCGGTCAAGCAGCTTATCTGTCTTATTATTGACGTAGATATAACGCAGGTTACGATCTAAATGGATAAAGCCGTCGCTGTTGCTTTCCAACTGCTCAACATTCTCCTGGCTGAACTTTCGCCTATCTGTTACCATGCTCCCTGATCCCCCATCGGTATTAAACATAATTGGACAAGTTTTAGACAATTAACCAGATAAAACCTTCAGAGAAAATGTCATAATTGGTAGGTAAGAAAATATTTTTTGCCAAGCTTATTCAACCTCGAGCCGAGCGTAAACATTAACCATAAAATAACTCGCTCATTACCTGTTCCCCAGGTGCCCGGAGGCGTATTCTGCAAGCCGCAGGCACTTTTCGCTCCTGCTCAAGTAAGCACCTTTTCGCCGGCAGAAGCAAGACTGTTAAATAGGTACCAGGCAAAAAAAAGACGCTTTGCAGCGTCTCGGTATCCTTGGTTGATGATTTAATATTAACTTACCTGCTCTGCTGTTTTATTATCCCTGGCAAAGAGGGCATCAACAAATTCCCGGGCGTCAAAGGGACGCAAATCGTCGATGCCTTCCCCAACTCCGATCATCTTTATAGGGATATCTAAACCCTGTTTAATGGCAATCACTACCCCGCCCTTGGCGGTGCCGTCCAGTTTAGTCAGGGCGATTCCTGTCACTCCCACAGCCTCCTTAAAAAGGCGGGCCTGGCTAATGGCATTCTGTCCTGTGGTGGCGTCCAGCACTAGCAAAACTTCATGGGGGGCATCCGGCATTTCCCGACCCAACACCCTGTGCACTTTTTTCAATTCTTCCATCAAATTGCTCTTGGTGTGCAGCCGGCCAGCGGTGTCCACTATCAGCACGTCAATCTTTCTGGCCTTGGCAGCATGCATCGAATCAAATGCCACCGCGGCGGGATCCGAGCCCTCGGAGTGCTTAATTACCGTCACTCCCACCCGGTTACCCCATATTTCCAGCTGGTCAATAGCAGCTGCCCGGAAGGTATCTGCAGCGCTGAGGAGTACACTTTTGCCATTAGCCTTATAAAAATGAGCCAGCTTACCAATGGTAGTCGTCTTGCCCACGCCATTGACCCCCACCACCATAATGACGGCCGGCTGGGCACTGTTAATATTGATTTCGGTGGATGCGACGCCCAAAATATCCTGGATCAGCTCCTTGAGCACGGCATACAGGTCTTCCGGGTTGCTGATCCGCCGTTTTTTGACCTCGGCCCGTAGATTTTCCACTAGTTCCAGCGAGGCATCGATGCCGACGTCCGCCTGGATCAAGGCTTCTTCCAGCTCCTCATATAGTTCTTCATCAATTACCTTACGGCCTGTGACAATGGAATCAATTTTTTCGACAAAGTTTTTTCTGGTCTTACTCAAGCTTTCCTTTAATCTACCGAAAAATCCCATTAGCTATAATCCTCCCGGTTAATCCTGTGCCAGCACGTTACTACACGGTTAAAGAATCTTGGGTGCGTAATTAATCAGAGCCATCCTGGCCGCCTGCTGTTCCGCTTCTTTTTTCGTCCGGCCGCGGCCCCAGCCCATTCTTTTACCCTGGTAATCTACCGCTGCAGTAAAGATTTTATCATGATCGGGGCCCTCTTCGTCAATAATCGAGTACTGGATGGGATCAGCGCTTTTCCGCTGCAGCATTTCCTGTAGATCGGTTTTATAATCACGCACAGTATGACCTAATTTTACCTCTTCAATAATATCGGCAAGCTGCTGTAGCACCACCCGGCGGGCCTCTTCAAAGCCCGCATCCAGGTAAACAGAACCCAGCAGGGCTTCAAAGGCGTCCGCCAGTAAGGCAGGTCTTTCCCGGCCGCCGGAGCGCTCTTCGCCCCGTCCCATAAAAATATAGCGTCCCAATTCCAGGCGTCGGGCTACCGCGGCCAAAGAAGGTTCACATACCGTCAGGGCACGCATTTTAGTGAGCTCACCTTCTGACTTGTGGGGTAAATGATTGTAATAATAATCGCTGATAATCAATTCCAGAACGGCGTCACCTAAAAACTCAAGTCGTTCGTTGTTTTGCTCTTGCCGGCCCCTGTTCTCATAAGTAAAAGAGCTGTGCACCAGCGCCTGGCGCAACAGTTCCGGGTTTCGCCAGGCGAAGTGCAATTTGGTTTGCAAACCATTAACTATCTCAGCAAAACACTCCATCTTAGCTTTCCCTTTCCGCGACATACCTTTCTATCACCAGAGTAGCGTTATGACCGCCAAAGCCAAAGGAATTGGTCAAGGCCACAGCTAGATCAGCCTGGCGAGCGGTGTTGGGCACGTAGTCCAGATCACATTCAGGATCCGGCTCGATCAGGTTAATGGTGGGAGGAATCAAGCTATTTTTAATGGCCAGCACGCATACCGCCGTTTCCAGGCCGCCGGCCGCCCCCAGCAGGTGTCCGGTCATGGACTTGGTGGAGCTAACAGCCAGTTGGCGGGCATGTTCGCCGAAAACTTCTTTAATGGCCATCGTCTCCAGCTTATCACCCAGATCTGTGGAAGTGCCGTGCGCGTTAATATAATCCACCTTTTCCGGGGCGAGCCTTGCGTCCGCCATCGCTGCCCGCATGGACTGCGCGGCACCCCTACCTTCGGGATCGGGAGCAGTGATATGATAAGCGTCGCAGGAGGCACCGTAACCAGTAATTTCAGCCAGGATCTGAGCACCCCTGTTTAAGGCATGCTCCATTTCTTCCAGAATCAAGATCACAGAGCCCTCAGCGATGACGAAGCCGTCACGGCCTTTGTCAAAGGGACGGCTGGCCCCCGCCGGGTCATCATTGCGGGTGGAAAGGGCCTTCATGGAGCAAAAACCGGCCACGGCCAGCGGGGTTAGCGGTGCCTCAGTGCCCCCGCTGATCATTATATCAGCCTGCCCATGCTGGATGATTTTAAAAGCATCCCCCAGGGCATTGGCGCTGGAAGCACAGGCGCTGGTGGTGGTCACGTTGCAGCCGCGCAGGCCGAAATTAATGCCCACCTGGCCGGAGGCCATATTGGCAATCATCATCGGGATAAATATCGGGCTTACCCGGCCCGGGCCGCGACCCATCAGCACCTTGTGCTGTTCTTCTAAGGTTTCGATACCGCCTACGCCGGAACCTAATATTACGCCGGCCCGGGTACGATCAATGGCAGCCAGGTCCAGCCCGGCGTTTTCGATGGCCATACGGCTAGCCGCCACGGCGTACTGCGTAAAACGGTCCATTCGGCGGGCCTCTTTGCGGTCAATAAAATCCGCCGGCTTAAAATTTTTCACTTCGGCCGCAATAGTACTGCTATATCCTGTGGTATCAAACCGGGTAATCGGACCCACGCCGCTGATGCCGCCGGTTAAATTGCCCCAGCAATCCTCCAGGTTGTTACCTACCGGGGTTACCATCCCGATACCGGTAATTACTACTCTTTTAAACAACACAAAACCTCCCGGGGTTACAAATTGAAATAAATGGGTATATGATTTGAAAAAAGCCCACCGGTGAACCGGCAGGGCTTTTCACTTTACTGGTGATCCAACACGTATTGTACAGCTTCGCCCACCTTGTGTATCTTTTCTGCATCTTCATCCGGGATCTGCAGGTCGAATGCTTCCTCTAAAGCCATAACCAGTTCCACTATATCCAGAGAATCCGCTCCCAGGTCATCAACAAAGGAAGCTTCTGGTTTTACATCCTCAGGTTCTACACCCAATTGTTCAACTATAATATCCTTAACCCGATCAAAAATATCCGCCATGATTTCACCCCCTCCCCTTTATCTACATGGACATGCCGCCATCTACGACAATAACTTGTCCTGTTATATAACCAGCCCATTCACTGGCTAGAAAAGCTACTGTCGTGGCTACATCTTCCGGAGTGCCCAACCGGCCCAGCGGCACACCGCTTAACAGCCGGGTTTTATTCTCCTCCGATAAATCCGCGGTCATATCCGTAGCAATATAGCCTGGTGCCACGGCATTGACTGAGATATTTCGGGTGCCAAACTCCTTGGCCAGAGCTTTAGTAAAACCAATAAGGCCTGCCTTGGCGGCCGCGTAGTTGCTCTGGCCTGCGTTACCGGACAGCCCCACCACTGAGCTAATGTTGATGATGCGGCCCCAGCGCGCTTTGAGCATGGGCCGCAGCGCCGCCTTAGTGCAATGGTAAGCTCCCTTTAAATTGGTATTCAGTACCGCATCCCAATCCTGCTCCCGCATCCGGGGCAGGAGGTTATCACGGGTAATGCCGGCATTATTGACCAGTATATCAATACGCCCAAATTCCTGCAGCGCCTGCTGCATCATGGTGTCCACCTGCACCTGGTCTGCTACATCGGCCTGGAGTACCAGCGTTCTTACCCCCAGATCACGCACCAGCGTGGCAGTTTCCTCAGCCCCCTCGACATGGCCGGCATAATTCACTATTATGTGGGCGCCCAGCCCGGCTAAGGTCACGGCTACTGCCCGGCCAATGCCCCGGGAAGCCCCGGTGACCATGGCCACTTTACCGCCCAGCTCCATTTGCTCATGCCTCCTTCAGGCGCGTAATCAGCGGTTCCGGATCCCCTTCACCGTTTATATTAATGATTCCGCTTGGTTTGTCAATCTTTTTCAGCAGACCGGCAAGTACATTGCCAGGCCCGATTTCTACAAACATTTGATAACCGTCGGCGACGAACCGGCGCATGCTTTGTTCCCATAATACCGGGTTGGATACCTGACGGATCAGTCCGTCCCGTACCTGCTCCGCAGTGGCATAATAATTCGCATTGATATTAGCCACCACCGGGACCTCCGGGTCCTTGATTTCCACCTTGGCCAGCTCAACCGCCAGCCTTTCGCCGGCCGGAGTCATCAGACTGCTGTGGAAAGGAGCGCTCACCGGTAATATCATGCAGCGCTTCGCGCCCAGGCTTTTCAGGGTTTCCTGCGCTTTTTTCAGCGCACCAATTTCTCCAGCCACCACCACCTGCCCCGGGGAGTTAAAATTGGCAGCCTCTACCGTGCCGGCCTCGGCAGCCAACCGGCAGCCTTCCACTACTTTATCAGCATCCAGTCCCAGCACCGCCATCATGCCACCCTGGCCCAGAGGGACGGCTTCTTGCATAAATTGCCCGCGCAGCCGTACCAGCCGCACCGCATCGCTAAACGCCAGGGATCCGGCCGCCACCAGCGCAGTGTACTCGCCAAGGCTATGCCCGGCAGCTGCCGCCGGCCAGATACCGGCCTTATTAAGCACCTGTAGCATAGCGACACTGGCGGTTAAAATAGCGGGTTGTGTATTGGCTGTTTTCTGCAACTCCTCCGCCGGACCCTGGAAAATCAGCCCCGTCAGGGAAAAACCCAGCGCCCGGTCGGCTGTATCAAATATTTCTCGGACATAATCATATTTCTCATACCAATCTTTGCCCATACCCACAAATTGTGAGCCCTGGCCCGGGAACATATAAGCCAGCATCATTAATCCACCACCTTGCTGCTATAGATTAAACGAATAGTTTTTTCTGCCTCAATTATTACACTTTTAATAATATCCCGGGCGGGCTCCACTTTCTGCACCATAGCAGCTACTTGCCCGGCCATGACCGAACCCATATCGGTGTCGCCATCGACCATGGCAAGTTTCATACGCCCTACGCCCAGCTTCTCATATTCTTCCGCAGGCGCGCCGGTTTCTTCAAACTCGATAAATTTTTTAGTGAGTTTGTTTTTCAGCACTCTGACGGGATGACCCGTAGGCCGCCCGGTAACAATGGAATCCCGGTCCTTGGACTTAATGATTGCATCCTTAACATTTTCATGGACGGTACACTCAGCAGCACAAATAAAGCGGGTACCCATTTGCACGCCCTCCGCCCCCAGCATCAAAGCTGCGGCCATCCCCCGGCCGTCGCAAATACCACCGGCAGCAATCACCGGTACTCCAACGGCATCCACGACCTGTGGCACCAGCACCATGGTGGTAATCTCGCCCACATGACCGCCGGATTCCATACCTTCAGCTATCAGCGCATCCACCCCGGAGCGGGACAACCTTTTCGCCAAAGCTACCGAGGAGACCACCGGGATCACTTTGCTTCCGGCGCTATGCAGTAGATTTAAATACTTGCCCGGGTTGCCGGCTCCGGTGGTCACCACCGCTACCCTTTCTTCCGCCAGCAGATTGATAATTTCCTCCGCGTAAGGCGAAAGCAGCATGACATTAACCCCAAAGGGTTTACCGGTCAACTCCTTGACCTTGTGCACCTGCTCTCGCACCCACTGGGGTGTAGCCTGGCCTGATCCGATAATCCCCAACCCACCGGACTCGCTTACGGCGGCGACCAGCTCAGCGGTAGCTACCCAGGCCATCCCACCCTGCAATACAGGATACTCTATGCCCAGTAAATCGCATATGCGTGTCCTTATGCCTATTCCCTCCTACCCCTGCTTTTTAGCGTCGTACCACTTAATCAGCAGGCCGGCCCAAGTAAGTCCCGCACCAAAACCAATGAGGACCACATTGTCGCCGTCTTTTATTTTACCGCCTTTTAACGCTTCTTCTAAGGCCAGCGGAACAGAGGCTGTGGATGTGTTGCCGTAACGGTCTACGTTGACAGCCACTCGTTCCATAGGCAGTTTCATTTTTTTAGCGGCATACTCGATAATCCGAATATTCGCCTGGTGCGGTACTAAAAAATCCACATCATCGTTGGTTAACCCTGCCCGGCGCAGCACCTCGACAGCGCCGTTCTCCATCGCCCGCACCGCAAATTTAAACACTTCCCGGCCGTTCATGTGCAAATAATTTAATTCTTGCGCTATCGTTTCGCTGCTAACCGGCAGGCGGGAACCACCTGCCGGCATATCGAGAAATTTGCCGCCGCTGCCATCGGAACCCAGCATCGAAGATAAAATACCCCGGTCGTGAGGTACCTGGCGCAGCACTACGGCACCAGCGCCATCGCCAAAAAGCACACAGGTGTTGCGGTCTTTCCAGTTAATAACCCGCGACATGGTTTCCGCACCGACTACCAGAACAGTTTTAGCCGTTCCAGCGGAAATAAACTGCGCCCCGACGACCCCACCATAGATAAACCCGGTACATCCGGCCAACAAATCAAAAGCCCCGGCCTGGGTGGCGCCCAGCCTGTCTTGCACGAGGCAGGCGGTGGCGGGAAAAAGCATATCCGGTGTGTTGGTAGCCGTGATAATCAAATCTACTTCTTCAGGAAGCACGCCGGCATCTTCCAACGCCCTTTGGCAAGCAATTAGGGCCTGATCGGATGTGGCCTCATGATCGGCCGCGATTCGTCTTTCGCGAATACCTGAACGCGAATAAATCCACTCGTCACTGGTTTCCAGAGTTTTCGTTAAATCAAAATTAGTTAAAATCTGTTCCGGAGCATAGGTACCAATACCCACAATACCGGCGCGAATTGTTTCACCTGCCATCGGCTTACCCCACCTTGTGCTCATTATTGTTAAGGCTATCACTGATGGCGCTGATCAGCCCATTTTCCACGGATTCCCGTGCCCGGTATACGGCGTTTTTAATGGCCAGCGCTTTAGAGCTACCGTGGCAAACAATTGCCACCCCATTAATGCCCAGCAGCGGCGCACCACCGTATTCAGAATAACTTAACTTTTTGCTTAATTTTTTTAGAGCTGGTAACGTCAAAGTAGCGCCAATTTTTGCCAGACTACTCTCTTTCAAAGCCTGACTAATCATTTTCATTAAAAAGTCGGCCAATCCTTCGCTTGTTTTTAAAACCACATTGCCTAAAAAACCATCACAAACTACCACATCAACGGTACCCTTAAAAATATCCCGGCCTTCCATATTGCCATAAAAATTTAGCGGCGCCTCCTGCAGCAGCTGGTAAGTTTCCTGAGTCAATTCGTTGCCTTTTGTACTTTCCTCACCAACGTTTAATAAACCCACCCGGGGGTTTTCAACGCCTAAAATCTTATGTGCAAAAAGAGAACCCATGACTGCAAATTGGACCAGATGTTTAGGTTTACAATCCACATTAGCACCCACATCCAATAATATAGTCGCACCGCCTTCCGTGGGTATCACACTGGCCACAGCCGGCCGGGCAATGCCCGGGATGCGCCCCATGTGCAGCAGCGCTGCGGCCATAGTAGCGCCGGTGCTTCCGGCGGAAACAAACGCACTGGCCTGACCATTCCTGACCAGCTCAGCAGCCATCACCATCGAGGAGTTTTTTTTTCGCCTCACCGCCACGGCCGGTGCATCGTCCATGGCAATTACCTCATCGGCATGTACAATTTCTAAACCGGCGCAGTTATCACCCAGCATTTTTAATTCACTTAATAAAATACTGCGGTTCCCGACCAGGATAATTTGCTGCCCGGTTTCCTGGTAAGCTTGCCAGGCACCCCGCACAATTTCCCGGGGGGCATAATCGCCACCCATAGCATCAATGGCTATTTTCAAGCCGGTTAACCTCCTCGGATAGATCAAAGACCAAAAATTTTCCTTGAAACACTAATTCTTCTAGAACATGGGAACTAACTCTAATCATATATTTATTGTTTTTTCTTCGCGTGACTCGCGCCCGGGCTACTACTTTTTCGCCCTGAAAAACCGGCCTTTTAAAGCTAACCTTCGAAGTGCCGGTAAGCGCTACCTCGGTATCGATCAGGGCCAGGGCCAGTGAATTAGCCTGAGCAAATAAATACTGCCCATCCAGCACCCTGGTCTTGCGCAAGGTCATATCCTCGGTAACTCTAAGCATGGACATGCCCTCTTGGCCAATTTCCAAGCCGACCAGCTCACCCACTACCTCATGATCCTCAATAGCTCTCAGTTTGGGGTAGGCTCCCCGGGCCATTTTTTTGACACGCTCCCGCATCTCGGGAATCTCCAGTTCCGCCCGGTCCAGCCTAACGGTTTGAATACTTACTCCCAGCAGCTGCGCCAATTCATCATCGGTTAAAAATGGGTTGCCAGTCAGATACCTCATTAATAAACTGTGTCGTTCAGATTTTACCACACTGCTTCTACCCATCATCAAACACCTTACCATAATACCTGCAACTTTAGCACCAGGTATCAAATCAGAGTATATCAAAACTGGGAAAAAAAAGCAACCTGTTTTAGTGTAAAAAAATAAGCCCCATTTAGAGCTTATTTTGGTAAATTCTGCTTTATTTTACCGCCACTACTTCTCTTCCCTTGTAGTAACCACAGCTGGGGCAAACCCGGTGCGGTGCCATCGGTTCATGGCATTGCGGGCAATTTGTCAGCTCGGGGGCGTCAATTTTCCAATGTGCCCTGCGCTGCCGTTTTTTTTGCTTGGATGTTCTCCTCGCTGGTACACCCATACTTCATCCACCCCCTTTTATTTATGACTTCATTCATGGCTTATTTCAACAATTCTTGTAATTTAGCCAGGCGTGGGTCTAATTCCTGCTGAACACAGCTACACTGCTCCTGATTCAGGTCCACACCACACACCGCACATAATCCCTGGCACTGTTCACTGCAAATAAACCGCATGGGCAGGTTCATGATAACTGCAGTCAATACCTCCGGCGTAATATCGATGACATCACCGGAATAGGCCACCCATTCTTCAGTTTGACCACTGTGGGTTGGCTGGTTTTTTTCGTAATATGTTTCACTGAAAGGCAGGCTCAGGGTCAAAACAAAATCCCTCAAACAGCGGTTGCAAGGTACTTTCAGCGCAACCTGCACTTCCCCTTCTACATTTATTGCACTGTTGCCCACATTGGTTAAGGTAAGTGCAAACTGCGCCGGTTCCACAAAGTTAAACTCGCTGTCATCAAGCAACAACGCAGGTAATGAGTCCGAAAAAGTTACCTTCCGGCGTTCACCCTTCACCTTTTTCAAACGCTCTACATTTAAAAAGGGCATAGACACCCCTCCATAGTTCAACAGGTAAAATTATATAAAATTTGGAGGTTGTTTGTCAAGGGGGCACCCGGTCACCACCACCATATACACCCACATTTTTAATTAAACATTAAGTGACAACTTATTCTCAATTTTTAATTTTCAATAATACAGCTGGTAAAATAGCCAAGCAAAACATTTATTGGTAATGATGCGTTGAAATAGTAATTAGGGTAGGCATTTGCACATAAATCTATAAGAGGTCTCTCTTGCATAGGGGGTTCGAAATTGTTGAGACAGCACCCGAAAAAAAAACTACCTGCCTCACTGCTGTGGACAGCTCTGGCTTTAGTATTTGTGGTGGCGATGATTACACATCCCAAGGATGTGTTCCAGGGTGCAACCATGGGGCTGAAAACCTGGTGGGACTATGTATTTCCTTCATTATTACCGTTTTTTATTTCCGCTGAAATACTGATGCGCTTGGGTTTTGTTAAATTCTTAGGGGTCTTATTGGAGCCCATCATGCGACCCTTATTCAATGTGCCGGGCAGCGGGGCCTTTGTAATGGTAGTTGGTTACACCTCCGGTTTTCCCATTGGCGGCATGGTTACAGCTCAACTGCGCCAGCAAGGCTTATGTACCCGGGTGGAGGGCGAGCGGCTGATGTCGTTTACCAACAACTCGAGCCCTTTATTCATGCTGACCGCTGTATCTGTCGGCATGTTTGGCAAACCCGAGCTGGGCTTAGTTATTGCCGGGTCACATTACCTGGCCAATCTTCTGCTCGGCCTGGCACTGCGTTTTTACGGGCGCAGCGACCGGACCCAGCCGCTTATGGCAGGTGGTTCCTGGTCGGTGCGCAGCGCCTTTAGCGCCCTGCTGCAGCACCAGCGGACCGAGCAGCAGCCCCTGGGCAAGTTATTAGGTGAATCGGTGGCATCATCAGTCACTAAGCTGATTAATATCGGTGGTTTTATTATTTTATTTGCCGTTATTATCCGGCTGCTCAATGAGGCCGGTGTCATCGCCCAAATCGCCGCAGCGATAGGCCTGGTACTGGTTCCCCTGGGATTTGCACCCGATATTTTAACCGCACTGGCCAGTGGTTTTTTTGAAATGACCATTGGCAATAAATTAGCCTCGGAAGCGGCGGCCACTGAACTGCAGCAGTTGATGGCCGTGGGGATGATTCTGGGCTGGAGCGGTCTTTCAATCCACGCCCAAGTGGCCAGTATGATAGCCCAGACTGACCTGCGCATGGGTATTTTTGTAGCTACCCGGATCACCCACGCCATGCTGGCTGCTTGTTTGACCTGGCTTTTTTACCAACCGATTAGCGCGGTCAACCTCTCGGCCGTACCGGTTGTATCCCCCGTGGTTACTTGGTCCCACTTTCATACCTGGGTTTTTTCGTTGCAATTATGGCTGGCCATGACGCTTATGCTAGTATTTCTAACCTTAATTGGTGTTTTTTATCAGGCTATTGCTTCATTTATACAAAGAGATCACCGGATAAAATTTTAGCTCCGGCGATCCCCTGGCAGTGCTATGTATGCTTATTATGCTATTCCTTGGGGGCACCTTTTAATTCAGACCGGTTGACCTGTACCTGGACCAAGATACTATTTAATGTTTCCTCCAGTTCGGCCAGCATTTCATCAGCATAATCCATTGCTCCCTGCTTGATGTGCCTTGCCACTTCTTCACTGCGCAAGCGAATTTCTTCGCCCATTTCTTGCGCCTTACGGGTAACTTCTGAGTCCACCGCCTTTTTCTCCAGCTGCATTTCGGCGTCCTCAATGATGCGCACTGCTTCGCGTTTAGAATCAGTGATCACCTTGTCCCTTTCCTGCAACACCCACTTAGCTTGGCGCAGCTCTTCCGGCAAGGATGCCCTAATCCGATCTAAATAATCAAGTAACCTGTCTTCATCTACTAAAACCCGTTTGGTCATGGGAACTTTGGGACTGCTTTCAATTAATTCTTCCATTTCATTGATCACATTAAATAACTCCAAAACAGGCACCTCCCTAACGGTTTCTAAATTTTTCCTCCAACCTTTCCTGGATTACTGGCGGCACTAATTTATTCACATTACCGCCAAAGGTGATCACTTCTTTGACTGCGCTGGAGCTGATATAGGAATATTCGGCCCTGGTCATTAGAAAAACAGTTTCCACTGAAGAATGCAAGCTTTTATTGGTCAAGGCCATCATAAATTCAGTTTCAAAGTCAGATAAAGCCCTTAAGCCTCTGATGATTACCTGGGCGTCCTTTTGTTTAGCGTATTCAACTGTTAAGCCGTAAAATTGGTCCACAACCACATTAAAATATGGCCGGGTTACTTCTCTAATCATGTCCATCCGTTCTTCTGTAGTAAAAAGCGGGTTTTTACATATATTTGAAGATACAGCCACAATTAACCTATCAAACATTATTGCCGTGCGTTCAATAATGTCCAGGTGTCCATAGGTAACTGGATCGAAACTGCCCGGATAAATTGCTACTCGCAAGACTTTGCCCTCCTCAGAATATCAGGTTAATAAACCTTTTCTAATGCTGTTCATAAAAAACCAGGGCTGTATCGCCATATTTAAGCCGGCGCTTTTGTTGATACAGGCCTACCTGGTCAGGCATCTCTTCATCTGCCCCAATTTCTATGATAATTAAGCCGTTTAAACGCAATACAGGAAATTGATTTAAAGTATTCAACACACCTGCCGCCAGTCCCTGCCGGTATGGCGGGTCAGCAAATACAATATCATAAGTATCTTGTTTGCGCATAGCCGCAGCCAGGGCTCTATCAACATTGCCCAGCACAACCTCAGCGCTCCCGCCTAGCCCGGTAATAGCTAGGTTATCCTTAAGGATACGCAGAACCCGGAGGTCTATTTCCACAAATAAAACCTTGGAGACCCCGCGGCTCAGCGCTTCTATGCCTACACTGCCGGTGCCGGCATATAGATCCGCAAAGCTGCTGGCAGTCAACCGGCTGCCGAGGATACTAAACAAGGCTTCTTTAACCCGGTCCGACGTAGGCCTAACCGGAAGTTTACCCGGTGATTTCAATCGCCTTTTTTTGGCCATTCCGGCAATTACCCGCAAAACTATCCTACCTTTCCATCAAATCTTATTAATTATACCATAAAAAGTTTGAAGCAAATAATTTAAAGACAGAATCATCAAAAAAACTGCATATAATTACTGATAGGGGTAAATATATTGACAAGTAGATAATAAAAACTGACTTTGCCAACAGGCTTTACCAAAACTCATCTTTAGATACGTGGAAAAGGGTGAATAAACAGTGCTCGACAGCAAATTTTTAAACGCGATGAATATATCATTGGACCTAGCGCTGGAAGCCAGGGAAATTATCCGTGGGGAAACTGGACAGGAAATTCCCGGCGTGCGAGTGGACAAGGATACTTATGATCACGCCACCGTAACCACGGTGCATATTGAAGACCAGAACGCCCAGACGATTATGGGCAAACCGGTGGGTAAATACATCACTATCGAGGCGCCGGTGATTAAGGAAAATAACCAGCAGGCGCACCGGGAAGTAGCCGAGATTCTGGCTGAGCAGTTAAAAAATCTGTTTAATCTGCCTATGGAATTAAACGTACTGGTGATTGGGCTGGGTAACTGGAACGCCACGCCGGATGCGCTGGGTCCCAAAGTTGTCGACCAGTGCCTGGTCACCAGACATCTCTATAATTACGCGCCCCAGGATCTGCAGGGCGGCATGCGACCGGTAAGTGCCCTCGCACCGGGAGTGCTGGGCATCACCGGTATCGAAACCGCTGAAATAGTCCGCGGGGTGGTGGAAAAAACCCGTCCTTCATTGATTATAGCCATTGACTCGCTAGCCGCCCGCAGCGCGGATCGTATCGCCACCACCATTCAGGTGGCCGACACCGGAATTAACCCAGGCTCGGGCATCGGCAATAAACGGGCAGGCATTAACCAGGAAACCATGGGCGTACGTGTTATCGCCATTGGCGTGCCCACGGTGACCCACGCGGCGATTATCGCTCAGGATGCCATCGAAAAATATATTCAAAGCACCGGAGGCCGACCCGGAGATGCCAGCTCAGCCATCAAAAATGTGCTGGAGCCTTTTGGCGGCAATCTAACGGTCACTCCCAAGGAAATTGACGCTTTAATTGAGGATACCGCTGAAATTATTGCCGGCGCCATTAATATGGCCATGCATCCAGGCATCAGTCCGGAGGATTACGGGTATTACCTGCACTAGCCCATAAAAAGAGAAAACAAGCGGCTTACCGCTTGTGGTTTGCCCTCTGCCAGGTGACCTAACTTAAACTAAACTCGGACCAGCCACCTGACAGAGGCCTAATTTTAATATTTACGCAACATACAACACGATACTTGCAACCTTAAACCTTAACCTTTAGGGAGTAGGCTGCTGGTTGGTAACCTGTGGGGTAGCCGGCTGCTGTCCCTGGGCCAAACTCTGTTCATAAGCAGCAACCATTTTCTTTACCATATTGCCGCCAATCGCTCCATTGACCCGGGAAGGCAGATCGCCCATGTAACCACCCTGCGGAACCTGTACGCCCAGTTCACCGGCAGTTTCCCATTTGAATTGTTCCATACCCTGAGAAGGTATTAACTTTCTGTTACTATTTTGAGCCATGCTTGACACCTCCTTATTGTTGATGGAACTAGTATGTGATTTTTGCGCTTATCTATGAGCGGTACATTTTGTGCAGACTGGTTTTGTTTGCGCAAAAATAAAATCATATTTTTAGCCGATATGAAAATAACTGCTCCCTTCTTGATTAAAGTGTTCCAGGGCGAGCCGCAGCAAATGATATTCCCCGATCCTTAATTCGGGATCGACACTAATTAAAGCTCTGGCCTGACGGCGGGCCTCCCTGAGCAACTCCCGGTCCCGGAGCAAATTAGCCAGCCTAAATTCGGGCAGGCCGGATTGTCTAACCCCGGCCATATCGCCCGGTCCCCGTATCTGTAAATCTTTTTCAGCGAGGTAAAACCCGTCCTGACTGGTCTTCATGGCTTTAATACGTTCCGCTGCCTCCCGGGAGCGCAGCCGTGCTGCTAATATACAGTGCGCCTGCTCGGCACCCCGCCCCACCCGGCCTCTAAGTTGGTGCAGCTGGGCAAGGCCAAACCGATCGGCGTCGACAATGACCATCACACTGGCATTAGGCACATCCACCCCCACTTCAATCACGGTGGTGCTGACCAGCACATCCAGCCGACCGGCCCTGAATTGCTGCATGATAACTTCCTTGTCGGCTCTTTTCATGCGCCCGTGCAGTAACGCTATCCGGCACCTATGCAGCTCCCCTGCAGCCAGCTGTTCATATAAATTCACCGCTGCCTGCAGGTCCACTTTTTCCGACTCCTCCACCAGCGGGCAGACCACATAAGCCTGGTGCCCCCTACTAACCTGTTGGGCCACGAATGTAAAAACCCTGGGCAGTTCTTCAGGGGCGACAAAATAAGTACGTACCGGCTGCCTGCCGGGAGGCAGAGCATCGATTACCGATACATCCAAATCACCGTAAACCGTCATGGACAAGGTGCGCGGTATCGGTGTAGCGGTCATAATTAATAAATCGGGATACACACCTTTTTTTTGCAAAATGCCCCGCTGTCTTACTCCAAAGCGGTGCTGCTCATCAATGACCACCACGGCCAGATTTTTAAAAACTACATCCTCCTGCAGCAACGCTTGCGTGCCTACCGCAATGGCCACCTCCCCTGCCGCAAGCTGTTCCAGTAGGGCGCGGCGCTCCCGGGCCGGCATTCCACCGCTGAACAGGGCTACCCGCACACCCAGGGGGGCTAAAGCGTTGTCCATGGCCAGGTAATGCTGCTCAGCCAACACCTCGGTGGGCGCCATGAGCGCTCCTTGCAATCCGTTTTCCACCGCCTTGAGCAGGGTCAACACGGCTACCACAGTTTTGCCCGAGCCCACATCGCCCTGCAGCAGCCTGTTCATGGGGTGGGGGCTGGCCAGGTCGGCCATAATTTCACCCACCACCCGGCTCTGGGCAGCAGTTAGGATAAAGCTTAAACCAGCTAGGTATTGCCGGGTCAGCCGGCTGTCCGAGCCATAACGGTGCTGCTTTTCCACCCGCACGATCTGGCGGCGCAGCAGGGCCAACTGCAGCTGAAATAAAAACAGCTCCTCAAAAATAAAGCGCCGCCTGGCCTGTTCGGCCAAAGCGTGGCTGTCCGGAAAGTGTACCTGCTGTAAGGCCTCGGGCAAGGCCATTAAACCCACCTGCTCCAGCACCTGGCGGGGCAAAAATTCCCGGTAGCTATGGTGCCATTGTTCCAGAGCCGCGTGCACAAAGGTGCGCAGCATCCGCTGGGTTATTCCGCCGGTAGCATGGTAAACCGGCACAATGCGCCCAGCATGTATCGCATCACCCTCACCGGTGATTATTTCGTAGTCCTGCACCTGCACCTCCAGATGGCCAAAGTTCCGGTTTAATTTGCCGCTGATATACATCTTAGCACCTGGTTTTAAAGTTCTTTTCATGTGCAGTCGGTTAAACCAAACGGCATAAAAAACACCCCGGTCATCTTCCAGCGCAGCCTTGGTGATGGTCAGATTTTTGCGGGTCCGGTTTTCCTGGCAGCTGAGCACCCGACCTAGCACGGTTACATTATCCCCGGCAGGCCGGTCAAAAGGAGAGAGCAGCTGGCTGCGGTCTAAATACTCTCTGGGGAAATGATACAACAGGTCATGCAAAGTAAACAATTTCAGCCGGGCCAGCTGCTCGGCCCGGCGGGGCCCAACCATTTTCACGTGTTGAACCTGGATAGTATAAGGATCTTCTGTTTCCCTATTACACATTGCGCATTACTCTCCATTATTTTAATTGCTTCCATAATTAACGTCACCGGTTAAGCTTTTCTTGCACAGCTTGCCGATATCTGATAGAATATATAAGTGTTGTAAAGGAGGAGGTGTTGACTATGGCCAGGAAATGCGAAATTTGTGGTAAAGGTGTTGTTGTCGGTATGCAAATCAGCCACTCCCACATCCGTACCAAAAGAACCTGGGCACCCAATCTGCAAAGGGTAAGAGCTATTGTAAATGGCTCACCGCGTAGAATTATGGTTTGTACAAGGTGCCTCCGCAGCGGGAAGGTACAGCGGGCCATCTAATATTCAACAACTAAAGGTAAAACAACAAAACGGCGTAAGCCGTTTTTTACTTTTAGTTAATAGCTTTATTTATGTAACACACAAGGGTATATTGCGCAGCCGGCTCCTGCTCGTTCAGGCACCGGCTGCGCTGGTTAATCATAGCGACAGGGCGGCATGGCAGATTACGCCCCAAAGGTTTTGTTTAAATTGGCCATTTCAATAGCGGTTACGGCAGCATCCCAGCCTTTATTGCCCGCTTTTGTCCCGGCCCGCTCAATCGCCTGTTCAATAGTATCAGTGGTAACCACACCATAGATGGTGGGAGTACCTGTGTCCAGGCCTACCTTAGCGATTCCCTTGGACACCTCGGCAGCGACAAAATCAAAATGTGGAGTGGCGCCGCGAATGACTGCCCCCAGACAAATCACCGCGTCATACTTGGCCAGGTCGACCATGCGACGGGCGACCATTGGAATTTCAAAAGCTCCAGGCACCCAGGCCACTTCTACGTCCTGCTCAGCCACGCCGTGGCGGTTCAGAGCATCCAGGGCCCCGGAAAGCAATTTACTGGTGATAAATTCATTAAAACGCCCGACGACAATACCTACTTTTAAGCCCTCGCCAACCAGGTGGCCTTCATAAAACTTAGGCAACAAAAATCCTCTCCTTACGTTAATAAGTTGTTAGACAATGATTAGGATAATTTTTTATTTACATCTTCCACGGATAATAAATGACCCATTTTTCGCTTCTTGGTGCTCAAATAGAATTTATTTTCCCGCCCGGGGGTAATCTCGATGGGCACCCGACCCACCACCTGCAGACCGTGTCCTTCCAGGCCGGCTATTTTTCTGGGGTTATTGGTCATCAATCTAATCTTGGTTAAGCCTAAATCCGCCAGGATCTGGGCGCCAATACCGTAATCCCGCAAATCGGCGGGGAAACCCAGGGCCTCGTTGGCTTCCACTGTGTCCTTACCCTCGTCCTGCAATTTATATGCTCTGATTTTGTTGTTCAGACCGATCCCCCGGCCTTCCTGGCGCATGTACAGCAGCACACCAACACCTTCGTCTTCGATAATTTCCAAAGCCGTGGCCAGCTGGTCACCGCAATCGCAGCGGGTAGAGCCAAAAACATCGCCGGTCAAGCATTCCGAGTGCACCCTGACCAGCGGAGCCTCCACACTGGCTAGCTCCCCTTTAACCAGGGCAATATGCTCTTCATTGTCCAGCAGACTCTCATAAGCTACTGCCGTAAATTTGCCATACCTGGTGGGTAAATTGGCCGAATCCACCCGGCGGATCAACCTCTCGTGCCGGCGCCGGTATTCAATTAAATCGGCGATGGTGGCCAGTTTTAAATCATGCAGCCGGCAAAATTCAATGAGCTCCGGAATCCGTGCCATGGTACCGTCTTCCTTCATTATCTCGCAAATCACCCCTGCCGGGTACAAGCCGGCGAGCCGCACCAAATCCACCGACGCTTCGGTGTGTCCGGCCCGCCGCAGCACGCCGCCCTCTTTGGCACGCAGCGGGAATATGTGCCCCGGCCGCCGGAGATCCTCAGGCCTGGTATGGGGATTAATTAAGGCAGCCACCGTGGCCGCCCGCTCATGGGCGGATATGCCGGTGGTGGTATCCTTATGGTCCACGGAAACGGTAAAGGCCGTACCGTGCGCATCGGTATTATGGGTTACCATGGCCGGTAAATCCAGTTCGTCCAATCTGACCCCGGACATGGGCACGCAAATTAAGCCTCTGCCATGGGTAGCCATGAAATTAATGACCTCCGGGGTGGCCTTTTCGGCTGCCACAATAATATCTCCTTCATTTTCCCGATCTTCATCATCAACCACCACTAACATTTTGCCTTGCCTGATGATTTCAATAGCTTCTTCAGTAGTGCAGAACATTATATTTCATCCTTCCGTTAATTAATTGCAGGCAGCCATCATCATTTAGATAAACCCGTGTTCCGCCAGCAGGTCCGCAGTTACGCCGCGTGGCCCTGTTTTTGCGTTTTCGTTCTCTTGGCGACCGGTCGCGCCCATCCAGCGCTCCACGTATTTGCCAATCATATCTCCTTCCAGGTTAACCTGATCCCCCGGTTTTTTTTGCCCTAAAATTGTAGCGTGGGCAGTATGGGGAATTAAAGACACTCTAAAGGAATCGTCATTATGATCCACCACTGTTAGGCTGGTACCATCCACAGCCACCGAGCCTTTAGTAACGATATAATGCATGACCTCCGGAGGTGCGGTAATAGTAAACAAAGTAGCGATATCCAGTTTTTCCAGGCGGGCAATGGTCCCGACCCCATCAATATGGCCGCTGACAAGATGTCCGCCCAGCCGGTCGCCCAACCGCAGTGCCCGCTCCAGGTTAACCCGGTCACCTGACTGCAGCGCGCCCAAATTGGTCTTAGCAAGCGTTTCGGCCATTACATCAGCGGTAAAGGATCCCACATCAAATGTAGTAACTGTAAGGCAAACACCATTGACGGCTATACTATCGCCCACCTGGATGCCATCAATAATCAACCCGGCCTTGATCTTCAAACGGGCTGAATCGGCCCCCCGACGCAGCGCAATCATTTGTCCTTTTTCTTCCACTAATCCGGTAAACATTTTAATCACTCCGTTGAAGCAAGTTCTTAATTCAAGGGGAGATTCAACTCCCCTTGAATTTTAGAACTGCAAATGCATGACTTAATTGACGTTGTACTCCTACATTATTGGGTACATTCCTTGAAAAGGTGTGTCCCCTGACCGCTTAAGTGGGAGACTTACGCCAAGTAGTCAGGTTTAACCGTATAACCTTCGACACAAATATCTTCCCCACATCGGGTTAGGTTAATGTCTTGTATGGACAGCGCATCCTGCAAATAGACTATCCCCGGACCGCCCACCGGTCCAGGTGCGGATGCACCGCCGATAATCTTGGGGGCGATAAACCAGTACACTTTATCCACCAAGTGGCCGGTAATAAACGCACCGTTAACCCGGGCACCACCTTCCACTAACACACTGGTAATTTCACGCTGTCCCAATTCCTGCAGCAAAACTGCTAAATCAATGCCGTCTTTACCACCGGGCACTTCTAGAACTTGGGCCCCGGCTTCCTGTAACGATCGGACTTGCTCCGGCGGTGCTCCAGGGGCTGTAACAATAATGGTCGGGGCTTCCGAATGCTGGTTAACCACCTGGGCTGAAAGTGGGGTTCTGGCCTGGGAGTCCAACACCACCCGGACCGGGTCTTTACCCCCGCCTTCCGGTAAACGGGCAGTGAGAGCCGGGTCATCGGCCAGCACAGTGCCTACTCCCACTAAAATGGCATCATACCTATCCCGCAGTTGGTGTACATAAGCCCTGGCCTCTGTCCCGGTAATCCACCGGGATTCCCCCTGGACGGTGGCAATTTTGCCATCCAGACTCATAGCGGTTTTCAAAACGACATAGGGCAGGCGGGTGGTGATATATTTAATAAACACTTCATTGAGCAGACGCGCGTCTGACTCAAGTACGCCACTGGTTACTGCGATACCGGCGTCCTTTAACTTTTGGATACCCTGACCAGCCACCAGCGGGTTTGGGTCAGTCATGGCCACCACCACCCGGCTAACCCGCGCCTGGATGACCGCTTCGGTACAAGGCCCGGTGCGGCCATGATGGCAGCATGGCTCCAGAGTCACATATAAGGTCGCATCCCCGGCCAGTTCCCCGGCTTCCCTCAGCGCGTGGATCTCCGCATGGGGCGTACCGGCCCGGGCATGATAACCCCGGCCAACCACCCGGTCATCTTTAACCACCACGGCGCCCACCATGGGATTAGGGCTGGTGCGTCCCATCGCTCTGGCCGCCAGATCCAGTGCCATCTGCATGTATAGCTTATCTTCAATGCTCAATTATCCACCCTCTTTAGCCTGTCAACATCAGGTTAGCTGCGTTAATTTTTTGCGCAGAAAACTAAAAATCCCCGAAGAAATCGAGCTTCTTCAGGGAATGCATAAACACATCAAGCACACTAAGCCCCGCGCCCGGAGCAAAATGAACCCAATCGTTTAACAACCTTCTTCCATCCAGACTTTACTGTCGGCCCCGGAATTACACCGGATCAACCCATTAGGGCTCGCGGGCTCGGATAAGACCTTACCGCCGGTACGGAATTTCACCAGTCCCTGAAGGTTACATATTTATTTATAATTATTATAGTAACCTGCATACGGTATGTCAATATTCACGAATAATTAAAAGATAATGTATTAAAATATGAGAATATTAACACTATTTTTGCGACCCTGCAATACTATTTTTATCAGGCTTTAATTCTCCATATTTTCCGCTTTCCTCAAAATAAAATATGTTCTCTGTCTATCCAATTCTCATACATTTCACTCACCTCCAAATCTCAGTTCGAACTAAACAATAAAAGCGCACAAACTCATAACTAGTTTTAGCATTTAACTCTGTTAATAATAATAATTTTAAATCTACCGATATTTACAAACAGTAGATTTATTTATATAATAACCGTACTAATATTATTAGTACGGTTAAAACGGAAAGGAGGGATTTAGTGTTTGAACTAGATTTAAGAAGCAGGAAACCCATTTATGAACAACTAGTAGAAAAACTAAAAGTACTGATTATCAGCGAAGTTTTAAAGACTGATGAACAGTTGCCTTCGGTGCGGGTTCTCTCTACCCAACTAACTATTAATCCTAACACTATTCAAAAGGCATACAGGGAACTGGAAAGACAGGGCTATATCTATTCATTACCGGGGAAGGGTAATTTTGTCGCCCGGGTAACCCGCGACGGAAATACCGAGAGATTAGCCAAGCTGAGAGAGGAACTGGTTAAGATTTTATCTGAAGCTATTTATTTGGGTATGAAAAAAGAAGATATCATTAAAATCATCTCTGAAGTAGATGTTATGGTTAGGGGGGGAGAAAAATGATTGAAGCTAAAAACATCAGCAAAATGTTTGATGATTCAGCAGCGCTGACCGATGTCAGCATTAACGTTAAAAAAGGTTCCATTTATGGCTTGGTGGGTTCAAATGGCGCCGGGAAAACAACCTTATTAAAAATATTGGCCGGGGTTTATCGCCAGGACCAAGGAGAGGTCTTGATTGATAATCAAAAGGTCTTTGAGAATATAGAAATCAAATCTAAAACAGTATTTATTCCTGATTCATTATATTTTTTCTCACAATATACTGTTAAAGATATGGCTATATTTTATCAAAGAATTTATGCAAACTGGAACGAGGAACGTTACCAAATATTAAAAAATGCTTTTCAACTTGATGAGCATAAGAAAATACAGCAAATGTCCAAAGGAATGCAGAGACAGGCTGCTTTTTGGCTCGCTTTATCTATAACGCCTGATTTTTTGATTTTAGACGAGCCTTTAGATGGCTTGGACCCTATCATGAGGCAAAAAGTTAGAAATTTAATTATTCAGGATACCGCCGAAAGAGAGATGACCGTGTTAATATCATCCCACAATTTAAGGGAACTTGAAGATCTTTGCGACAATATAGGTATATTGCATCAAGGCAGGTTGATTGTTGAAAAGGAATTGGACGACTTGAAATCAGACATACATAAAATACAAGCTGCTTTTCAAGGTGATCAACCAAAAAAGATATTCCAAAATAAGAATGTCCTATACCACGAAAAAAGAGGCAGCGTCCGGCTATTTATCATAAGAGGGAAAAAAGAAGAAATCATCCAAGAGGTTTCCCAATACCAACCCTTGGTATTAGATATTTTGCCTTTAACATTGGAAGAAATCTTCATTTACGAGATGGGGGGGATTGGCTATGAAATCAAAAACATCGTTATTTAATAAAGGATTTATACTTAACGATTTTAGAAAGTACAGCTGGGTGGCGATTGTTAACACTTTGGCTTTACTTTTTATAATCCCATTACAAATAATCATGATCAACAATAATGATTATATTTACAACGAAGCTTTAAAAAGTCTTTTTCTATTTGTCAATCAGGAAATGCAGTGCATTTTAATTTTAACTGTGCCGGTTGTACTGGCTGTTCTTTTATTTCGCTATCTGCAGGTGAAAACTTCATCCGATGCGTTACACAGTCTCCCCGTTAAAAGAAGTACTATTTATAGAAGTCATATTCTAACCGGGATTGTTTTGTTAATCTTACCGATAATAATCACAGGCATTACATCCATTGCATTGAATATATTTCTTGATCTAGGCGGTTACTACAGTGCTAGTGATGTATTCAGATGGCTGGGTATAACCACGCTAATGAGCTTAACCATCTTTTTTACCTGCGTATTTGTTGGCATGATGGTTGGACTTTCGGCAGTGCAAGGTGTTTTAACCTATATTCTTTTACTTTTCCCGGCAGGGATACTTGTTTTAATTAATTTGAATCTTGACTTTTTTGTTTATGGTTTTAGTTTTAATAATACTAATTTGGATAAGCTTTCCCCTATTACAAGAGTTTTACAAGGGTTTAATCCTTTAAATGAGCGGAACATGAGCAGCATTGAAATACCGGCTTATTTGGCCTTCTGCCTTGTTTTATTCTTGCTGGCTGATTATCTTTATAAAGTTAGAAATTTAGAAAATGCAACCCAGTCAATTGCTTTTGGGAAGATGCGTAATGTCTTTAAATACGGTGTTACTTTTTGTTTTATGTTGCTGGGGGGAGTTTATTTTCAGCAAACTCAGCAGACTACTTCCTGGGTAATTTTTGGCTATTTAGCCGGTTCCTTAATCGGCTATGTGGTTGCCGAAACCGTGTTACAAAAATCTCTAGGGTTTTTTAAAGAACTGAAGAGCTTTAAAGGTTATGCAGTTTTTGGTGCTATAATGGTAATTTTAATGGTGGGAATAAGGTTTGATCTAATAGGCTATGAAAAGAAACTGCCGCCGTTAGATGAAGTCCAACAAGTATATTTCAGTGATAGTTACTATATTTATAATAATAATGAAAAGTATCAAACAGACTCTTTCTCTGATCAAAACAACATTCAGCACATTTACCAGCTTCACCAAAAACTTATTAAAGATAAGGAAATCAATTATTTAACCAAGGGCCAAAAGCAAAAACGAAATGCTGTTTTTATTTACCAATTAAGTGATGGAACAACAATGACCAGGGATTATGAAATTACCTATGATGAATATGCCAACTATTTAAAACCTATTTACCAATCCGAAGAATATAAGAAAATACATTATGATATTCTAGAAGTTAATCCAGCTGACGTGGAAAAAATCACCTTACGGCCAAATATGAGCGCTGGTAAATATAAAGAAGCAGTAATATTGGATCCAGCTGCAATAGAAGAAGTAACAGAAATAATGAAGCAAGATGTGATGAATAAAACTTATGAACAGATGACCGAGCAAAAAGAACCCTGGGCTAGTGTAAGCATGTTAATTGATAATAACAAACTGAATAATTATCCAAAGCTGTCTGAAACTATTGATCAGCCTGATAGAGATAAACAAATACATGCTTCCTGGGATAAATCTGGTTATTTGTTGGAAAACTGGCTGAAAGAGAAGGGTTATTATCAAAAAGCTAGAATTCTTCCTGAAGAAATAGCTTATGCTGTGGTCGAGAAAATAAAAAGTCGAGACCAGTGGGAAGAAAAAAGAAGGACGGGATATAAAATAAATGAAAATGCAGCTGATAATAAATTTGATAGATTAGAAATTAGAGATAAAGACCAAATTGAAACTTGCTTAAGAGAATATCGCTCCGAATGGCTTTTAAGTGATTCTTTAAACCATAATACTGAGAGTAATGATAGTTACATTATTGGTTTTTATGGAAGAGATAAAGAAAATTTTGGTTATGGTAGTTTTGCAGGAAATAATGTTCCTGATTTTGTTAAAGAACATTTTAAAGATTAACTATCACGATATCAAAAACCGTAAACTATAGTAAATTGTATTTTAGAAACCACGTTTAAAACAAAGAGCACCGAAATACTTGGTGCTCTTTCTATCTTAATACTTCAGAAATGTGGAGTTTATTTATTTATTTGGATAGCACCCGCATGTGCTATGCTATCTCAGTTTTACTCAAGCTGCCTCTGTATTTTTGCAAATCGGAAATGATGCCGTTGATCCTGTCAATAGTTGCTTTACTTTTCCAATAGCTCTGTCCATCAGTGCAGCGGTTGAGACAGCTGTATAAAACGCTCAAGCGCAAATAAAGCCTTCTGGGTAATAACGCCACATCACCACCCAGCTTATGCCAGGCTTCAGTGAAAAAAATGGTCTTGCTGAACTGCTCATGATGCTGATTATAAAGCTCACTATTCCCGGCTGCCAAGTCATTGATAATGGAGCGGTTTTTCTTGAGCTCCTCCAGCAGTTCATCAATGATAAACAGCCTTTTTTCAGTCACCTCCTGGACTCTAATTACTTGATAATACCAGACGGTCACAATCACGCCAAACAAGGTCAGCAGGCCACCCAGCGCGGCCTCGTTAAACCCCCTGGCAAATTGCGGCGTATTTACATGCTCACCCAGGGTATGAAACAGGCCGGGGAGGGCATTGGAAAGCCACTCCCAATTGGCTAAAATCACAATCAGTTCTCTGTTCAAGGATAAAATTACCCAAACAATCACCGGGCTGAAGATCATGAGCAGGCAGATAAGAACCATCTTGGCCGAGCGCAGCACTTTACGCAGCCAACGGTTGGACGCAGCTTTCGACAGGTTGTTGACATTCATGCAATCACCCCAAAAACCCTACCGATAATTCGCAAGAAAATCGCGCCCATTTGGTTCCCTCTGCGCGATTTTCAGTACTTTAATCCTTAGCGCTTGCCGTAAATATGGCAAGCATTATTCCCTAAAGTACAAAAAAAACCACCGTTTCTTAACCGGTGGCTTGTTTAGCTTATCCAGATTGAATGCATATTATCCTGTGCAAATGGTTCCCTCAAGCCGTCCCATGTCCAGGGAGAGCTGCTTCATTTTATACTTGTAGTTTCCGAATTATGGATATAATTTACTCCCTGAATATCCTCAAGGAGCATTTCTTCGCCGTTGACCATTTGATACACTCTATTAGCGGAGTCATGGGTGCCCACCATGAGCAGCACATCACCGGCCTGCAGGGTGGTTTTGGCTTCGGGAGAAAGCATTTCATGACCGTTACGGTAAATGGACAATATGGTAGCCCCGGTACGCACCCGAAAATCGGTTTCAGCCAGTGATTTACCCAGTAAGGGTGAGTTATGGGGCACAGTTACCTCATCTAGCTTTTGGAGCCGCCCGGCCATTTTAAATGTGTAGTCTAATAGCTCATTGGTCAGGTGATCGATCTCGGTGTTCAGCTTTTCTCTTTCCTTTAACAGCTCGGTTAAACGTTCCTGAATATCCAGCAAGACTTTTTTTTGGTTGTAGTCCGCCAGGTATTCCCGGGCGGCAGAATCTGATTTCACCACCACACCCACACCAGGCATAACATCAACGATACCCCTTTCCTGAAGTAGCGTTAACGACCGTCTAATGGTTTCCGGCGAAACATTGTATTTACCGGCCAGCGTGGATCGGCCGAATATCTTCTGGCCGATGCGGTATTCTCCCCGCACGATATGGGTGGCGATATCCACGGCAATGGTAATGTATCTGGCCAGGTGGACATGTTGTTGTTCCCGCATTAGTTTACGCTCTCCTCTTTTTTGATAATATAGCCAGCCAGCTCAGGCTTGCCATCATTTTGATTGATTTTTTTGGACTGCTTGATGTATTTCGCCCGCTTCAACGCTCATTGCCGCTGCTGCTGCCTTCCTAATCGCCCGTACCGCAGCTGCCGGGTCAGCTGTGCCAAATACTGCCGAGCCGGCTACCAGCACGTTGGCTCCGGCTTCAGTTACACTGCGAGCAGTCTCGGTATTAATCCCGCCATCTACCTCCAGCCACACAGCCGGTTTGTGCTCCTTTATATACCTGCTAAGCTGCTGGATTTTCGAGAGCATTTGCGGGATAAACTTTTGGCCGCCAAAACCCGGATTCACAGTCATTACCAGTACCAGATCGAGCAGGGGCAAAACATAATCCAGCCCACTGGGCGGTGTGGCCGGATTAAAGGACACGCCGGCCTGCTTACCGGCTTGTTTAATTATTTGCAAAGTGCGGTGCAAATGGGGACATGCTTCAGCGTGCACAGTGATAATATCGGCACCGGCACCAATAAAGTCATCTATATACCGGTCTGGATTTTCAATCATCAGGTGCACATCAAAGACCATACCGGATAACGGCCGCAACGCCTGTACCACCAGGGGTCCAATGGTTAGGTTGGGTACAAAATGCCCATCCATGACATCAATATGTAAAAATTCCGCGCCGGCTTGCTCCACAGCCCGCACCTGGTCGCCCAGGGCGGTAAAATCAGCCGACAAAATTGATGGGGCAATTTTAAGCAAACTAATATCTCCTTTCCGCCTCCATAACTTCCGCCAAAAAATCCAGGTAATGCCGGTAACGCAGCGCGGAGATCTCCCCCTGCTCCACAGCAGCCTTCACCGCACAGCCCGGTTCCCGACTATGCAGACAGCCGGTAAACTTGCATCCTCCCTCAAACTGAGCAAACTCATTAAAATAACCTGCTAAATCCTCCCGTCGCATGACCGGCAGACGCATACTGGAAAAACCGGGGGTATCTGCAACCAGACCACCGCCGGCCAGGGTAATCAGCTCCACATGTCGGGTGGTATGCTTACCCCGTTTTAACTTAACACTGATATCCCCTGTTTTTAGCGCCAAACCAGGCTGCAGAGCATTTAATAGGCTGGACTTTCCCACCCCGGATGGACCGGCGAACACGGTAATCCGTTCCTTTAAAACCGCCCGAAGAGCATCCACATAGGCCCCCGTTTTGGCGCTGACCCCAAACACCGGGATCCCTGTTTTCCGGTACTCTTTTACTATATCCAGTTGCTCAGTCTCAGCCAGACCGGATAAGTCGTGCTTATTAAAGCAAATCACCGGGCTAATGCCGGCAGCCTGTGACTGCACCAGAAAACGATCCAGCAGCACCGCACTTGGCTCCGGGTTACTGATGGCAAAGACAATCACTGCTTGCTCAACATTAGCCACCGGTGGCCTGATTAGTTCTGTACTGCGGGGAAGAATTGCCTCCACCACACCCTTTGTATCACTAACCTGCTGCACATTCACCCGGTCACCCACCAACGCTTGCCCGGTCTGCCGTCGAATTTTCCCCCGGATGGCGCATTGTAAAACTTGGTCTTTAGCCCAGACGAAGTAAAAACCACCATAGGCCTTTATTATCACACCGTCCATAAAGGCCCTCCTATTTTAAATTTTCTTCCCAGATTAATTCTTTGTCGATATATACCTCTACCACCCCGCTGCCCAGGTATGTGATTCCCTGTACAATCCGGTCGCCGGCCACATGTGAGTTGGCGTATTGCACCTGGCGTCCCTGGGTATCTTCTACTATTATTTCCACCACGTGGGTATTTCCGTCATCCGGTATTTCATCTGATATTTTAACCTCTGCCGATCTTTGCACCGGTCCGGGACCGTTATTTATCACCACGCTGATCTTGGTTCCCTCTTTTACCTCGGTACCGGAAACCGGTTTCTGGTTGGTAATTTGTCCTTTTAAAAAGCCGGCGGCAAATTTCTGTTCAACATCATCTTCATTGAGCAGTAGATTCAGCTCCTTTAAAATTGACCTGGCCTCATCCAGGGTATGGCGAATTAAATCGGGCACCTTTTGTAATCTAGGCTCCGGACCCTTACTGATGGTAACCTTGATCTCCGTATCTTTGGGCACCTGCTTGCCGGGGGTTACAGACTGCAGCACTACTTTGCCTTTGGCTACTTCATCGTGGAATATTTCATTATATGGACGGGCCAGCTTTAAACCTGCCTCGTTTAACCTGTATTCCGCCTCAAAATCACTCACATTGTACAAATCAGGCACTTCCCGCATTTCCGGGCCTTTGCTGACCGTCAGGATAACCTCCCGGGGCGGTTTAACGGCAGCATCCTCCGGTCCAATGCTCTGAGCGATAACGATGCCTTTTTCCTTTTCTGCATTATATGCTTCATTAAAGCTTACTGTAAGATCCAACGCTTCCAGCTTCGACTTAGCCAGCTCTTTGGTCATATTAACAACACTGGGTACTTTCAAGGTCGGAGTATTCATAAAGTCATATAAACCATATAGCCCGCCTGCCAGCAGACCGGCCAGGATTACTACCACAACCCAAAGCCAGTATCGCCGATCTGGTCCTCCGGTTTTACGGGGCGCTTTAACAGCACTCTTTTTATCGGCTGCCCCGGCTCCCGACCTGGCAATAACTTCATCGGTGGGCAAAACCATCGTGGCCTGCCCTGTGTCCTCCAGGGCGAGTTCCAAATAGCGGGCCATCTCCCCGGCACTTTTATACCGGTCTTCAGGCTTCTTTTCCATGGCCTTCATCACTACAGCCGCCAATTCCGCAGGTACGTCTTGGTTAACTTCATTAACTGGCTGCGGGGTTTCTTGAATGTGTTTGATGGCTACAGCAATAGGACTATCACCACTATAAGGCTGCCGGCCGGTCAGCATTTCGTATAATAAAATACCCACAGCGTAAATATCTGATTGGGTGGTGGGAATCTCACCCCGGGCTTGTTCAGGACTCAAATAATGTACCGAGCCCACAATTGTATCCGTGCGGGTGATTGTTGACGCGGTAGCTTCCAGGGCAATACCGAAATCGGTCAGCTTAGCCCGCCCATCGTCGGCAATTAAAATATTGTGGGGTTTAACATCCCGGTGAACAATATGATTTTCATGGGCATGTTCCAGCGCTTCACAAACTTGCATAGCAAAACGCACAGCATGCTCGGGTGCAAGTACGCCGTTTTTACGGATAACGTTCTTGAGATTATCACCCTGGACGTATTCCATGACCAGATAGTGAATATTCTCTTCCTGGCCCACATCATGAATATTGACAATGTTGGGATGGGACAGGCTGGCCACGGCCTGGGCTTCGCGTTTAAAACGCCGTATAAAATCCTCGTCCGAGGTAAACTCAGGGCGTAAAACCTTTATGGTTACATAACGGTTTAAATAGGTATCCCGGCCCTTGTAAACAATGGCCATACCTCCGCCACCCAGTTTTTCCAGTATCTCATACCTGTTTCCCAGCATTTTGCCGATCATAATTATTTCTCCTCAACATTCTACTGAATCATTGGCGTTTATTTAGTAATGAGTTTCGCCCCATCTGCAAGCAATTGTGCTCAGGCGCTGAGCCGCCTTCGTGCCCGGAGGTTATATCTCGCGATTTAAGAAGCCGGAGGCTTTGACAGTCAGCTGGCAGATAGCTCCAACGCCTGCCGAATAACCTCACGGGCTAGCGGGGCAGCCACGGCTCCACCTCCGCCGGCATTTTCCAGCAACACCGCCACCGCAACCCGGGGATCCTGGGCCGGTGCAAAACCAACAAACCAGGCATGGGTCTGACCATGCGGGTTTTCCGCGGAACCCGTTTTTCCGGCCACCGTGATGCCAGGCAGCGCCGCCGCCTTACCAGTACCCAGTCTAACCACAGCCACCATGTCTTCGTTGATCGCAGCAGCCACCAGCGGATCCATGGCCTGCAGCCATTCCTTCGGTTGTATTTCTACTTGACCGTTGGACTTGCCATTATATCCTGACACGATATACGGCTGCATAATGACACCGTCATTAGCCACCGCTGCAGCCAGCATAGCGGCCTGTAGCGGGCTAATCAATACTTCGCCCTGCCCGATGGCACTGGAGGCCAGGTTCGGACCGTCCATTTTGCCGGCCGGGGTAATATTACCAGGATATACCGGAAGTGAAAAAGTAAAATTTTTACCAATGCCAAAGGCCTGCACCTGCCTGGTAAACTCCTCCGTGCCCACAGCCAGCCCGTATCGCGCAAAGGCTACGTTACACGACTTGGCAAAGGCTTCCCGGAAATCCACCTGACCATGTATCCCATTATCACGCAGGGTAAAACCGGTGATCTCTAATTGCCCCGCACAGTTTATTGTATCCCCCACCCGATCAGGTAAACCGGACCGGTACGCCGCTGCGGTAACAATCTTAAAAACAGAACCTGGCGGATAAGCACCCAGGGTGGCCCGGTTTAGCATCGGTGCATCCGGTTTGTTCATATAGTTTTCCAACTTGGCAGGGTCATAGTCCGGGTAACTGGCCATAGCCAGTACTGCACCGGTAGAAGGTTCCAGCACTACTATAGCTCCTTTTTGGCCGGCCAACAAACCGGTGACCTTTTGTTGCAGTCCGGCATCAACTGTCAGGCTCACATCATTGCCAATACCAGGGTGGCCTAATATTCGATCCCGCAGAGTAGATACACTATTGACCTCCAGGCCCAGCAAAATCTTGGCCATAGACTTTTCAATACCGGCAGCCCCGTATTTACTGGATTGATAGCCCACAATAAGCGCGGCAGCACTGCCCAGCGGGTATTCCCTGGCATAACCGTTGGCCACCGCTACGCTACGGGCCAGTACTGTGCCCTGCCTATCCACAATATTCCCCCGCTTAATTTGGCTTTCTCGGACAGCTATGCGCGGGTCCGCCGGCGCAAGGCCGCTGCTGGACACACGGTCAATAAAATACGGAATTAAGCCCAGGTACACACAGATCACAACCAAGCCCGCCAGGATGACATATGCCAATTTGCACACATTACCCTTCATAGACTATCGGCCTCACCGGATATATTAAGCAGCATCCCGGCCAAAATAAAATTGGCCACCATTGAACTACCTCCGTAACTAATAAATGGTAAAGTGATCCCCGTCATGGGTAACAATTTAGTGACCCCGGCAATGATAATCAATACCTGTAAGCCTAGAATGACCGTAAAGCCGGCCGCCATCAACCCGGCATATTCATCCCGCGCTGTCAGAGCGATTTTAAAGCCACGGTAAATCAGCAGCATGTACAAAACCAAAATACCAATCCCGCCCAGCAAGCCGGTCTCTTCACAAATGGCGGAGAAAATAAAGTCAGTGTGCACCGCCGGAATAAAGCCGGGATATCCGGCCCCCAGCCCGGCGCCAAAAATACCGCCGTTATTGATCGCATAAAGGGACTGGATGATTTGATAGCCTGATTCCTGGGCCGTAGCCCAGGGGTTCAGCCAGATAGCCACCCGGGTATGCACATGGTCCACCAGCAGATAGGCCGCCGCCGCCCCGGCTAAAAACATTAAAGCTCCCAGCAGGCTATACATCCACCTGGCTGTAGCAATGTAAACCATAGCGAGAAAGGTGCCAAAATATATCAGCGCCGTGCCCAGGTCCTTTTGAAACACCAGCACTAGCAGCGCCGTCAGCCACATCCCGACCAGCGGTCCCCATTGCTGAACACCGGGTAAAATATAGACCCGCTGCTCACCTCCCTGCAGCAGCATGCGACTTTCCATTAAATAACTGCCCAGAAAAAAAACTAGCAGGAGCTTCACAAATTCTGAGGGCTGAAAGTGGAACAGACCCAGGTCTAACCAGCTTTTCGCCCCACCCAGTTCAATACCAAAAAATATCGGCAGCAGCAACGCTAAAATACCGGCTAAAACCACCAGGTACTTGTA
Source organism: Desulfoscipio geothermicus (assembly GCA_016841905.1). Classification (GTDB taxonomy): domain Bacteria; phylum Bacillota; class Desulfotomaculia; order Desulfotomaculales; family Desulfallaceae; genus Sporotomaculum; species Sporotomaculum geothermicum_C. The sequence goes on from JAENYF010000004.1 coordinate 56,580, forward strand.
ATCTGCTAATTCCCGGTAGCGGCGCAGCAAGGTGGTGGTCAGGTACAAGGCAACCAGGCCAATAACCACCCAGGACAACTGCCTGTACCCGTAACCGGGATTCAAACGGAACAGGAAGACCACCCCGGTACCGGCCAGGAAGCTGATTAAAGGGATGATGTACTGGTCAAAATTGACCCGCCGCCGCTGCCACAACGCATTGAGCAGCATAAATCCGGTAAACATGAGCAGTGCTGCGGCTATAGCCCATTTGCCGTCCGTTCCGGTGGGTTCCTTCAGGTAGAGGATGCCCCCCCCTGTCAAGGTATACAGAAAAACCACTATCAGCAATATACGCTCTTTACCACGCCTGTACAAATTAATCCACCGCCAGAAAAATAATGGTTATATTATCGTTGCTCCCGCAGGCAATGGCTTCCTTTAGTAGTAGATGAACACCTTCGTCAGGGTTTAAGGACTGCAGCATTAAATCGCCAATCCGCTGCTCCGGTACAAAACCGGTTAATCCGTCAGTACAAATAAGCAACCGGTCACCCCAGGCTAGTTCATATTCAAAGATATCGGCAGCCAGCCGGGGGCCGATGCCCAGCGCTCTGGTTAAAACATTGCGCCTTGGATGCTGCATGGCTTCCTTTTCGGAGATGCCGCCCCCATCGATCAGCTCCTGTACCAGCGAATGGTCGACAGTTAATTTACTAATTTTACCTGACCGCAGTAATAATGCCCGGCTGTCACCTACATTGGCCACAATGATCTTAGCACCTTCGACCAAACAGGCGGTGATCGTGGTGCCCATCCCCTGCCGCTGGGGGCTTTCCCTGGCCGCCAGGTAAATAGCGTCATTGGCCTGCTGGATCGCTCTGGCCAGTCTTTCACGGCCGGACTTAATATTAACCCGGTTTTCTCTCAAATATTGTTCCAGTACCCCAAGCGCCATCCGGCTAGCGACATCCCCAGCCAGGTGACCGCCCATACCGTCCGCCACGGCAAATAAACCTAAATCAGGATAAACACAGAGCCAATCTTCATTCCGCCGGCGCACTGGACCGCACTCGGTGATCTGACTCCACTTCATAACCCCACCTCACAAACTTGAAAATAATCTCACCGATTCTAATTTGATCACCATTGGCCAGTACCGTGGTCTCGGCAAGGGGTTTACCATTTAAATAAGTACCATTCTTGCTGCCCAGATCTTCCAACCAGTACTGCCCGTCCCGGTTATACAACCTGGCATGGCTGTTTGAAGCAAACCGGTCAGGCAAAATAATTTCGTTTTGCGGCCCACGACCTAACTTCAGTTCCCTGTCCAGGGCAAACTCCACACCCTCTAGAGCATATTCTTGTGGCGCAGACTCAACCCGCAGTAGTCCTGGACCACTTCGTTCAGTAGCAGCCGGGCGGGACATCCGCTCACCATCATCAAGCGTAAAAGCATGGGCTGTTGTTTGGAGCTTTGCTGTGCTATGTAAATCCTTAATTAAATAAATTAAAACTATGCATATAAATACGTAGATTAAGACCGTAAAAGAGGTGCGCAATACAAATAAAATAATATCCAAAATCATTCCACCTTAAAGATCAATACCGTATTACCCATTTTAATCCTATCCCCATCGGCCAGCTCATGCTGGGCTATTTTCACTCCGTTAACATAGGTTCCATTAGTGCTGGCTCGGTCACTGATCATAAGCCGTCGGCCCGTACGGGTAATTACAGCGTGACGTCTGGATATACTGCTGTCCTGTAGACAGATATCGCAGATTTCTCCGCGACCAATGACTAACTGATTGCTGGACAGTACAAAACGTTGACCAATAAACGTGCCCTCCGCTACCTCCAGTAAACCGGTTTTTGGACATGTCTCAGGTACACCACGCACCGGGATAAAACGCATCGTATCTTCTACTTCCACCTGCTCCTGCTCCGGCGCTGCTTCAACGCTCTCATCAAAAAAACTTTTTATCTGCAGCTCTCCCTGTGGCAAATCCTGCTGTTCTTTAAATGATACTGCCACCGGCCCCAGCATGGTATATTTTTTTTCGACCGCCTTGTTTTTTACATACTCGCTCATCTCAGCGGTAAACCGGTCCAGCAGCGGCTCAACTGTGGCAAAGTCCCCTGATGCTAAAGAGATTTCAAAACGGTTGGGCACGAAAATATTTTTAAGTCCGGACCGCCGCCGGTCACGCATTTCCCGCGCCAGTTTTTTGGCTATTTCCACCGGCTGTAATTCACCAGTGCCAAACTTATCCTTAAAAAAACCTTCAATATATTTTTCCAGGTTACCTTCCATCTCGGAAAAAAACCCCACTGTAGATCACCTCGTTAAGGTTTTTCGCTCCCCATTATCCGCCGACGCAGCTGACCGCAGGCTGCATCAATATCCAGGCCCATTTCTCGGCGCACTGTGACCGGGTAACCGGCTTTTTCCAAAACCTGCTTAAAAACTTGGACTTCCCTGGCCCCGCTGCTCGCGATTCCTCGCTCGGGCACCGGGTTGGCCGGAATTAAATTCACATGGCAGTGAATACCTCGCAAGATACCGGCCAGTTCTTGAGCCTGGGCCGCTTGATCATTAATCCCGCCCAATAAAGCATATTCAAAGGAAACCCGCCGTCCGGTAGCCTCAGCATAATCACGACAGGCCGGTAGCAGCTTTTCCAGTGGGTAAACCCGGTTAACCGGCACCAGTTGACTGCGCAGCGAATTATTGGGGGCATGTAAAGAAACCGCCAGGGTAATGGCCAGATGCAGTTGCAGCAAATCGTAAATTCGCGGCACAATACCGCAGGTGGATAGGGTAATGTGCCTGTGGCCGATACCCAGCCCGTAGGGTGCGCTAACCAGCGCCAAAAATTTAATTGTGTTAGCAAAGTTATCCAGGGGCTCGCCTGAGCCCATTAATACTATACGGCCGATGCGCTGGCCAGATGCCTTTTGCATAGCCCAAATTTGATCAATTAATTCACCCGGAGTGAGGTTACGGACTAGCCCGTTAAGTCCCGAGGCGCACAGTTTACAGCCCATGCGACAGCCTACCTGGGTGGAAAGGCAGGCGGTATAGCCATAATGATATTGCATCAACACGCTCTCTACGGTCTGGCCGTCCTCAAGCTGCAGCAGAAACTTGGACGCCTCGCCACCACGGGAAACCTTTTTATCCAGCACCACCAGCCCGCCCGGACTAAATTTGCCGGCCAGCATATCCCGCATTTCTTTAGGTACGTTGGTCATCTCGTCAAAAGAGGCCACACCCTTGCGGTGTATCCAGTCAGCTATTTGGGCGGATCTAAATTTAGCCAGGCCAAGAGCGATTACCTCACCTTCCAGCTCTTCCAACGTCAAATCTTTAATATTGATTAATCCAGGCATAAAAATCCCCCGTCGACATGTTTTGCTATTCTACATTACGCCGGCCAAATCCTGCTTAGTGGGTTAATCGCGAATTACCGCTTTTGACCAGCCTGGCCATAAAAAACCCATCCAGGCCATGGACATGGGGCAGTATTTGCATGTAACCCCGGTCCAGGGTAGCTGTATGGTCAAGTGAACCAGGCAGTAATCCAGCCAGGGTATCACATTTAAATTCTGGATGTTGCTCTAAAAACAACTCCACCTGCCCCAGGTTCTCTTCCCGTGTAATGGTGCAGGTGCTGTAGACTAAAACCCCGCCGGGTTTTAACGCCGCCGCTGCCGATGCTAGAATTTGTGCCTGCAGCTCAGCTAAAGCGGCAATTTGTTCTTCTTGCTTGCGCCACCTGGCATCCGGGCGCCGGCGCAATACACCCAACCCGGAGCAGGGGGCGTCCACCAGCACGTAGTCGGCCCAGCCGGTGTACTTGGCTGGTATCTGCCGGGCATCGGCCAGCTCTGGCTGCACGATTTCTACACCCAGCCGCCGGCAGTTTTCGGCAATTAGCTTTATTTTATGCTCGTGTACATCCAAAGCGAGAATTTCGCCCTTGTTTTGCATCAGCTGGGCCAGGTGGGTGGCTTTACCGCCGGGGGCGCTGGCCACATCCAGCACCTGGGAACCCGGGTATGGATTTACGGCCTGTCCCACCAGGATAGAGCTTTCATCCTGAGCTTGGAACAGTCCTTCTTTAAAAGGCGCCAGGGAGCCCAGGGATACAAAACCTTGCAGCTGCATGCAGTCGGCAGCATATTGACCTCTTTGTGCTGTTACGCCCAGGACGGCCAGCCGTTCCATTAACTCGGCTGCATTGGTTTTTAACGTATTAACCCGCACGGTGTTTGGCGCGGGTTGATTGTTGGCGGCACACAGAGCCTCTGTTTCTGAATAACCAAAATCTTTGAGCCACCGGCGCACTAACCAGTCCGGATGGGAGTAGCGCAAGGCGATATAACGCACCGGGTCCTCAGCCGGGTCAGGGTAGCTTAAACGCTCCTTGCCCCGGGCTAAATTACGCAGCAAACCGTTGACAAATTTTACAATGCCTTCATGACCATGTTGGCGGGCTAGCTTAGCCGACTCATTAACAGCAGCGGAATCAGGTACCCGGTCCATAAATAAAAGCTGGTAAGCACCTAAGCGCAAAATATTGCGCACTGCTGACGACAGGCCGGACAGGGGCCGCCGCAGATAGTGGCTTAAGGCCCAGTCCAGTGTATTTTGAGCACGTAAAGTCCCGTAAACCAATTCGGTGATAAACGACCGGTCTAATTTTCCTGGTTCCAACTTATCCAGCAACGCCCCCAGCGCTAGATTGGCATAAGCTCCCCGTTCTTCCACCGCCAGCAGGACTTGGAGAGCAGCCTCCCTGGGGCTTGTCTGATGATTCAACTGCGATCACTTCCGTTGTTTATAAAATATTGTACCGCTTCTTCTACCCGCTGCACCGAAAACCGCGTGTTCTGGCAGGGACCGTAAGGCCTTAAATTGGTGACGCCCAGCACCGGGATAGGGTTGGCATCTAAAATGCCGCTGGTTAAATCCCGTTCACAGGCTATGGCCACGATAGCCCTGGGACGGTAATCCTGCACATATTTACGGGCCAGGGTGCCCCCACTGGCTACCCCTATCCGAATACCATACCGGTCCCGGATCTGCAGTAGGTCGTTAACCATGCAGTCGCCACAGCGCCGGCAATTATCCACATTTCCCGTTATTTTATGCACACAGTCACTGTTTTGCAAACAATGCGGGGCCAACAGCAGCAATTGCTCCGGTGCAACAGTAATCTGCATCACCCACACCAGGTTATTGTTCACTTCAATAAATGAACTTTTTATCCGATTCATGTCTATTTTGAGCAGCCTGCCCAGCATTAAGACCACTGGGAAAAAGGTATTCAGTGCCACCCGTGTGGGACCCTGCAACAGGGCAAACGGTCTGGCACGGATGATTGTTAAAACTATAGCGGTCAGACCAAAGCCTGCCAGCATAATAGCAACCAGCAGCATTAGAGCAACCGCTAACAGCACCAATCTATAGACAAAAGAGCGTTCCGGACTAAAAATAAGGATCCAGATGGATAAGGCCAGTAAACCCACCACCAGCAGGCTGGCCACCAGTAGACCAATAAACAGCCTTTTGTGCGTGTGAACCGGTACCACGTTATACACCGCCGCCACCTGCCAATGGCTGTGCTTCGCCAAGCTTACTGCCGGCAGCCAGCTGGTTTCCCCGTATAAATTCGGCCGCCTGCATCCGTTTTTTACCCTGCAGCTGCAATTCATCAATCCTCAGTACGCCATTGCCGGTCTGCACCAAAATACCCCGATTGCCGCAGGCAACCAAAACCTGGCCAGGTTCAGCAGAGCCGGCCGGGTAATCCTCCACAACAGATACCCGCCATATTTTTAGCAGCTTATTCAACAAGGAAGTACGAGCGCCCGGCCAGGGATTTAAACCCCGGACCTGGTTTTTGATGGCCACAGCATCCCATTTCCAGTCAACCAGTTCATCCTCCCGGGTAAGCATGGCAGCATAGCAGGAAAGGTGATCTTGCTGAGGTACAGACTGAACCCGACCGTTTTTCATCAGTTCCAGCGTTTCCACCAGCAGGCGCCCGCCCAGCTCAGCCAGCCGGTCATGCACCAGCCCTACCGTGTCCTCCGAGCCAATCGGCAACTCGCCCTGCAGCAGCATGGCACCGGTGTCCAGCCCCGGGTCCATTTGCATAATAGTAACTCCGGTTTGCCGCTCCCCATTGATAATGGCCCGGTGAATGGGTGCCGCCCCCCGGTAGGCGGGTAACAGCGAAGCATGTACATTTATGCAGCCATGCGGGGGCAGGTTTAAAATTTCCGCCGGCAATATCTGCCCAAAGGCGGCTACTACGATGATATCCGGGTTTAGCCCCTTAAGCACGTCAATAAAACCGGGCTCACGCACCTTTTCCGGCTGATAAACTGCTAATCCCGACGCAAGGGCAGCCATTTTAACCGGCGAGGGACGCAGTTTTTTCCCCCGCCCGCCCGGCTTATCCGGCTGAGTAACCACAGCAGCCACTTCATAATTATTTTGCAGCATGGCCTGCAGCGCAGACACCGCAAAATCTGGTGTACCCATAAACACAACTCGCATATTCATTAAACTCCTTCATAACCCCGAGCCAATATGACTACACTTTTTTTAAATTCTTTGCCTTATCAATAAATAAAATTCCGTCCAGGTGATCTATCTCATGCTGCAGGGCCCGGGCCAAAAAGCCTGTTGCTTCAAGCTCAGTTTCTTCTCCGGCCCGGTTTAAGCCTTTTACCCTAACCCACTCAGCCCGGGCAACATCGCCAATCATGCCGGGAATACTCAGGCAGCCCTCGCTATCAATTTGCTGGCCATCTTTTTCCGCCAGCACAGGATTGATGAACTCAACTAAACCTTTGCCTATATCAACCACAATCACTCGCTTAGCCACCCCAATTTGCGGAGCAGCCAGTCCCACACCCTGGTTGGCATACATGGTATCGCGCATATTATCCAGTAATTTATTAATATGGGGACCCAGCTTGGTTACCGTGATCGCCTTCTCCCTTAGTACATCATTCCCGACCTCAACAACTTTATATATCGCCAAAGTTAAACTGCCTCCTTGTATAAAAACACAAAATTAATTTCTACATAATATACATCGGGTCCACATCTATGCTCATTTTTAATGCTTTGCCCGGCAAAGTGCCTCCGTTAGCCTGGGTGAACTGTTGCATCACCAGGTGCAATTGCCGGTAATCAGCACTCCACAGTATGATGTGCCACCGGTAATCTTCCTTTAGCCTGGCTAACGGTGCCGGGGCAGGTCCTATTATCATTATTCTTCCCCCGCTCAGCCCTTCGGCAAACCTATCCAGACGAACGCGAATTCTGTCCGAGGCCTGCTGCACAGCTGACTCGTCCCTGCCATACACTAGTATCCTGACCATTTTGGCAAAGGGCGGGTAACCCATTTCCTTGCGCAGGCCGAGTTCCTTGTGAAAAAAAGTTAGGTAATTATGCCGAGCGGCAGCCTGCACTGCATAATGCTCAGGAGTGAAGGTTTGAATCATAACCTCCCCCGGCTCGTCTCCCCGGCCTGTCCGCCCAGCCACCTGGGCCAGCAGCTGAAAAGTGCGCTCTCCAGCCCGAAAGTCCGGCATATGTAGCGTACTGTCGGCATTGATTACCCCGACCAGGGTTACCCCCGGCAAATCCAGGCCTTTAGCCACCATTTGCGTGCCCACTAAAATATCCGCTTCGCCACTAGCAAACGCAGCCAGTATTTGTTCATGTGAGCCCTTGCGCGTGGTAGTATCCGCATCCATGCGCAAGATACGGACCCCGGGCAGGTGGGCCGTCAATTCCATTTCCACCCGCTGGGTGCCGGTGCCAAAATAGCCCACCTGGCTACCCCCGCAATCTGGGCACAGCTGGGGCGCTTGTACCTGGTAATTGCAGTAATGACAGCGCAAACGACCATCAGTATGGTAGGTAAGAGAAATTTCACAGTGGGGGCACTTCAATACCAGGCCGCATTCCCGGCAAACCACCAGAGTTTTAAAACCACGTCGGTTTAAAAAAATAATGACCTGTTCCTTATTATGAAGCCTTGCGCGCAGTTTCTGCAATAGCAGCAGGCTAAAGATTCCGCTATTTCCAGATTGCACTTCCCTGCGCATATCCACTAACTGCACACCGGGCATATTTTTGCCCTTGACTCGACCGGGCATATTTAACAGCGTGTACTCACCACCCGGCAAAGCCCGGCAGTAAGATTCTAAAGAGGGGGTAGCGCTGCCCAGCACCAGCACCCCACGGTTCTTTTGAGCTCGGTAAAGAGCCACCGCCCGGGCGTGGTAGCGGGGAGCTTCCTCCTGCTTGTAGGAGGGCTCATGCTCCTCGTCAATAATGATTAAGCCGGGGTCAGGCACCGGTGCCAGTATGGCTGAGCGCACACCCAGGATAACCGGCGCGCTGCCGCTATCTATACGCATCCACTCATCGTATCTTTCACCATCGGACATACGGCTGTGCAGCACGGCTACAGCCCGGCCAAAGCGGGCCTTATACAGCCGGACCATCTGCGGTGTTAAAGCTATCTCAGGCACAAGAGTGATGGCCTGCCGGCCGGTGGACAACACTTGCTCGATGCAGCGCAGGTATACCTCGGTCTTCCCGCTGCCCGTAACGCCATGCAGCATAAATACCCGGTGTTCACCTTGCTGCATGGCATCTGTAATAGCCTGCACGGCCCGGCTTTGCTCAGTAGTTAAGGTGACCGGGGCTTGCTGGATAGCTTTATACTGCGGGTAGGGATCCCGGGCAAGCAGCTCGGTTTCGACCCGCAGTTGTCCCCCCGCACACAATTGGTTGATTACAGGTAAAGAGGCGCCGGATACCGCCGCCAAGGCTCGTTTGTCCAACCCCGGGTGCTGCAACGCTTTTTCCAGCACAGCCAGCTTTTTCGGCGACCGTGCCAGCTGCTCCTGCATCGCCGGCAGCTGCTCTGGCCCGACAGCACTGAAAAGCTTGGCCACCGGCCGGGCAGCAGTTTTTTTCAGTGCCGGACCAATAACTGAGTGCAGCGCCTTCACGGTACTGCAGAAGTAATAATCAGCCAGCCATCTGGCCAGGGCTAGCTGCTCCGGCCGGAATAACGGGCTTGCCTCAACCAGAGCAATGATTTCCTTCACCTCTGGCACTGTTTTATCTTCACTTAAACCAACCACAAAACCGGTTATTTTTTGTTTGCCGAAGGGTACCTTCACCCGGTGACCGAATTGTACCATGCCCGCCAGCTTTGGAGGTACCTGGTACTGGTAAGTCCGGTCAGTCTGTAAACCTGGTACTTCCACCAGTATATCGGCATATAATTGATTGTTCATGCATATCCCTCAAGTTTGTCATGCGTCAGCGAAATATTTCATCCAGTTAATTATAAACTAACTCCATAGCACACCTCAATCCATCTTTTGGCACACTGTCGCCACCCGCCCGCTATCAGCCGGTGGGTGCTGCGGGGCATGCACAATGGTCAGGCTGTTAAAAATCATTTCCTTCTCATACTGCAGTTGATTATCTCGGAAGAACCGCTGCCTGATTTCCACGCGGGGAACATAAACAGAAAACTCATGTGGTACTGTGTTGTTAACACGGCGGGCCATGGTCACCTGTACATCGCCTATTTTAATCGCCGCCATATCCACCTGCGGAGATCCGGACCGGAACTGAGGCAAGAGTATCTTTTTTAACTTGCTAATAAACATTTGCCATCACCCATAAGGTTTTTATCCATAATATGTCACGGTAGTACAAAAGTGTGTAGTAAAATATAAAAATGCGCTCAGGGCGTTGCTCTGGTATAGCGCATTTTTCTTGGGCTGATAACTTATCTTCACCGATCCTCTTAATTGCGCAAACGCTTAACCTTCAAACACCGGAGTACTCAGGTAGCGCTCTCCGGTATCGGGCAAAATTGCCAGAACAGTTTTACCCAGTCCAAGTTCCCGACCTATGGCCACCGCAGCGCACACCACAGCGCCGCTGGAAATACCCACCAGCAACCCCTCTTCCCTGGCCAAACGCCTGGTCATCTGATAAGCATCCTCGTCTGATACGGCATATGGCGAGTCCACCAGCGTTAAGTCCAGGTTATCCGGTACGAAACCGTCCCCAATCCCCTGCAGGCAATGCCGACCCGGCTTACCACCGGATAACACTGCCGAACTCTTAGGTTCAACAGCATAAACTTTTATGTGGGGAAATTTTTCTTTCATCACCCGGGCCACGCCGGTTAAGGTGCCGCCTGTGCCTACGCCGGCCACATAAGCGTCAATATCACCGTCCACCTGCTCCAATATTTCCTGAGCCGTAGTCTGTTCATGATATGCAGGGTTATCCGGATTAGTGAACTGGTCCGGCATCCAGGCCCCTGGTATTTGCCGGACCAGTTCCCGGGCTTTTTGCACGGCCCCTTCCACATCCTGGTCGGCAGGAGTGAGCACCAGCTCAGCCCCGTAAGCCCTGGCTAATTTTCTCCGCTCTTCGCTCATGGATTCGGGCATTACCACAATCACCCGGTAGCCCTTAACCGCACCGACCATAGCCAGGGCAATACCCTGGTTGCCGCTGGTCGGCTCGACAATAACGGTGCCCGGCTTAAGTATACCCTTCTTTTCAGCAGCTTCCAGCATGCCCAACGCAGCCCTGGCTTTGGCGCTGCCGCTGGGATTAACCATCTCAAGCTTAGCCAGTATACGCGCTTCACAGCTATCAGTCACTTTATTTAGCCTAACCACAGGCGTATGACCCACCAGTTCCAAGACGTTGTTAAAAATAAAGCTCACTGTCAAATACTTCCCTTCCAAATTATGTTAACATACGTTATGCTGCTTGGACAAGCAAGTGAAGGTCGGCATGTGTCTAATCACGAGCCTAGTGATACTGTTTCCTGAGCATATTCAGGCCAAACTCACGGTAAGGCAGCAGACCAATAAAGTGATCTGCTGCCTATTCACACAGGTGAAGAACATAATCTAACGCGGCAAATTATTCTACAATGTTATTTGACCATTAATTGCTGCACTTTATCCCAAATAACCTCACTGAGCGCCAGCTTGTCCATCACCGGCTGAGGTTCGACCGTGCCATCCGGGTATAATATCTGCACTAGGTTAGTATCCGAACCAAATCCGGCACCCGGCTGGGTGACATCGTTAGCTACCAGCAGGTCTAAATTCTTTTTGTTTATTTTATCCCGGGCATTGTTTATTAAATCCTCAGTTTCGGCAGCGAAACCTACCAGCAGCTGGTGGTTTTTTTGTCTGCCCAGCTCTGCTAAAATGTCCGTGGTTTTTTCCAGCTCCAGTACTAAGCTGGACTCATTTTTTTTGATTTTTTGGACAGCCGCCGCCCGAGGGCGATAGTCTGCCACAGCAGCTGCTTTGATGACCACATCCATCCGGGGATACAGTTCCAGCACTGCCTGGCGCATTTGCTCTGCGGTTTCCACGTTAATTACCTGTACCCCGTCCGGTGCAGTTAGACCGGTAGGTGCTGAGACCAGATAAACCTCCGCTCCCCTGCGGGCTGCTGTTTCAGCCAGAGCATAGCCCATTTTACCGGAACTGCGATTGCCCACATACCTTACCGGATCGATCGGCTCTCGGGTGCCCCCGGCAGTAACCAGAACCGCGCGCTGGGCTAGCTCCTTTTTCGGCTCCAGCACCTCTTTAATCTTTTCCAAGATCACCGCTACATCGGCCAGCCGTCCCGGTCCCTCATCCCCGCAGGCCTGCGATCCCACAGCCGGATCAACTACATAGAAGCCCATCCGGCGCAAACGTTTCAGGTTGTCTTGCACAACCTGGTTGAGGTACATGTGCACATTCATGGCCGGGCAAACCAGCACAGGGCAACCCATCGCCAGCACTGTGGTAGTAAGCAAATCGTCGGCTATGCCACAGGCCACTTTAGCGATAATATTGGCGGTAGCGGGCACGATCACGGCCATATCCGCCTGGCGGGCCAGTTCCAGGTGAGGGTAGCGCCAGCCAGGCGGCGTTTCAAAGGTATCAACGTGCACGCGGTTGTGTGAAATGGATTCAAAGGCCAGAGGCCTGACGAATTGCTGCGCCCCGGCAGTCATGATGACATGCACCTCAGCACCGGCCTTGACCAGGCCGCTTGCCAGATCCAGGGCACGATAAGCAGCAATGCCGCCGGTAACTCCAATCACAAAGCATTTACCCTTAAGCATGAGTCACCCCCGTTATTTTATCCCCTGCTTGGTCCTCCGGTAGGTAACCTCCCCCTGGGCCACTTCCTTTAGCGCCGCTGAAACAGGTTTACCAACTACCAAGGTTCTTTCCTCTTGATCTTGTTGTAACGCAATTTCAGTTATTTCACGTGCACGTTTGGCCGCTATTACCACCAGGGTATACCGGCTGTCCACGTATTCCATTAAATTATCTAAAGAAGGTTTATTCAAAGCCATCAGAACGTCAAACCTCCAACTATAAATATCGTTATTTTAAGTTGCGTTATTTAATCATCTTTAAAGTATATACCTTACAATTAAATATATTATGTAATAACCTCGCCCTGCCCAAATTAATGCTGCTCCATAACATATTCCGTTAAATCAGCTTGGTTACCTACTAAACTGGTGCAAGCTCGCTAGTAATTATGCAAAAGCAAATCTATATCAAAAAGCCTGGGACGGCATCTTTCCGCAATGACAATAGCACATAACCTTTGTACGGCTTCCGCTAAGTCATCATTAATGAGCAGGTAGTCATACCTGGGTATTTTTTTAATTTCCTTTTCCGCCCACAGCAATCGTTGTTCAATATCTACGCTGCTGTCCGTGCCCCTGTTTTTCAGGCGCCTGGCCAACTCAGCCCGGGACGGAGGCAATAAAAAAACCAGCACGCTATCGGGATGCTGCCTCTTAACGTGCAGAGCACCCTGGACATCAATTTCCAAAACGACATCCACGCCCCGGCTAAGCGCCTCCAGCACCGGTTGCTGCGGTGTCCCATAATAATTCCCGTAGACATCGGCCCATTCCAGCAACTGATTCCCGGCGATCATTGCCTCAAACTGTTCCCGGTTTAAAAAATAATAGTCTACTCCGTCCTGCTCTAGGCCGCGCGGTTTTCTCGTCGTTGCTGATATGGAAAGCTGCAAATTGGCCAGTTCTTTGAACAGGCCCTGGCATACTGTTCCCTTGCCGGACCCGGACGGGCCCGATACTACAATTAAGCTCCCCCGGGCATTACTCTTCATCGTTAACGACAACACTGTCCTTATTGACCAGACGGTGGGCCACGGTTTCAGGCTGTACAGCTGAGAGTATGACGTGATCGCTGTCTGTTATGATAACTGCCCTGGTCCGGCGGCCATAAGTGGCGTCCACCAGCATACCCCTGTCCCTAGCCTCAGTGATAATTCTTTTAATTGGTGCCGATTCAGGACTGACGATGGCAATAATCCTGTTAGCTGAAACAATATTGCCAAAACCAATGTTAATTAATTTTATTTCCATGTCTGTGCCTCCTATTATTCAATATTCTGTACTTGTTCCCTTATTTTTTCTAGTTCACTCTTCACTTCTACGACAGTACGGTTAAGGTTCACATCAGAAGATTTTGAGGAAATAGTATTAATTTCCCGGTTAAGCTCCTGTAGTAAAAAATCAAGTTTTCGGCCCACCGGCGTACTAAGCGCCAGGTCATCCCCCAACTGCACCAGGTGACTTCTCAACCGCACAATTTCCTCCGTAATACTGGAGCGCTCAGCAAGCAGCACTACCTCGGTATCCAGCCGAGCCGGGTCCATTATGCCGGACTCCAGCAAATCATGCAACCGCTGGCGCAGCCGCTCGCGGTATTCTTCTACCACCAATGGAGAACGCTGTTCTATTTCATCGACAAACGCAGTAATGCGCCCGATCCGCTCCTTTATATCAGCAGCTAACCGGTCTCCCTCGCTGTTACGCATATCCATTAAGCCCTCCCTAGCCTGGGCCAGGGCTGCTTCAATGTCAGGCCACCAGAGCTCCGTATCCTCTTCAGGCTCTTCCAAAGAAAATACACCGGGCAAATTCAACAATTCCGTTACAGTTGCCTCTCCGGTCAAGGACAGTTTACTTTTAAGTTCTTCTACCGCCTGTATGTATGAGGCCGCCAGTGACTCGTCTACGTTTACCTTTGTCCGATCCGGGCCGCAACTATGCGCGTTAATATATACATCCACCCGGCCGCGGGCAATTTGCTGCTGTATTAATCTCTTAATCCGATCTTCCAGGACATTCATGGATCGGGGCATGTGCAAAACAATTTCACAATAGCGATGATTGACTGACTTCATTTCAATAATTATTTTTAACACTTCAGAATTAATTTCACCGCGCCCGAAACCGGTCATGCTTTTGGTCAATGTTCCACCACCCAGCTTTGTTTAGTTGTATATATAGTATTGACTCTGATACTAAAAATAATTTTTCTACCTGAAAAAAGAAATTCCTTTAAATAAAAAGAAAATCAGTGATAATCTTATGTCCAAAGCAAATAGACAATCAATTTCATGTTACATAAGGTGGCTAAATTCTTGAATCAAAAAAAACACACCAGGGTAGATATACCGTGGCGCGTTTTCTAAGCTCACCTGGCTGATGCGCTGCGTTGATTACTGCAGTGCTTTGAGTACCTTTTCAATGAGGTCCAATCCTTCACGGATATTATCCATTGAAGTAGCGTAGGAGAGACGAAAACAATTATCATCACCAAAGGCCACACCGGGAACAATAGCCACGTGTTCTACCGCCAAAAGTACCCTGGCTAGATCGGTCGCATTATTGATAGCTTCGCCGGCATAACTTTTACCCATCAGCGCCTTGACATCCGGGAACACATAAAATGCCCCGCCCGGACCATTACACTGGACACCATGAATAGCAGTTAATCTATCAACCATATAATCCCGCCGTTTGACAAATTCAGCCACCATTTGCTGCACTGACTCCTGAGTGCCGGTTATGGCTTCCAGACTGGCCGCCTGGGCAATAGAGGTAGGGTTGGAGGTGGAGTGGCTCTGCAGGTCCGCCATTGCCTTAGCCACCGGCTGCGGCGCGGCGGCATAACCAATGCGCCAGCCCGTCATGGAATAAGATTTGGATACGCCGTTGATCACTACAGTCAATTCCTTCAAGCCCGGGCTTATAGAAGCAATACTAACATGCTGATTAGCGTCATAAATTAATTTTTCATATATTTCATCCGAAATAATAGCTATGTTATTTTTTTCTAATATTTCACCCAGGGCCTCCAGCTCGGCTTTGGTATACACAACACCGGTTGGGTTGCCGGGGCTATTTAATACAAACAGCCTGGTGTTGGCAGTGATCACGCTTTGCAGCTGAGCAGGCGTCAGTTTAAAGCAATCTTCCACCCTGGTGGGCACAATGACCGGCTTAGCACCCGTCATTTTTATTTGTTCCAAGTAAGTTACCCAGTAGGGGGCAGGCAGAATCACTTCATCACCTTCCTGGCACAGCACCTGAAAGGTATTATACAGCGAATGCTTAGCACCGGCAGAGACCACAATTTGACCGGGCTCATACTGCAAGCCGTTATCCTCAGCCAGCTTATTACAAATAGCCTGGCGCAGTGGCTCAATACCGGCCACCGGGGTATATTTGGTCATCCCCTCAGCAATAGCCTGAACCGCTGCCTGTTTAATATTCTTCGGTGTATCGAAATCCGGCTCGCCGGCACCGAAGTTAATCACCTTGATCCCCCCGGCTGTCATTTTCTTGGCCTGGGCGTCAATGGATAAGGTGGGAGATGGACTGATGTTCTTGGCACGCTCAGCTAATCTCATGTTACTATCTCCATCCTCCTATTATTGCGTGAATTTATTTACCAAACTCTACTAATTTTAAATTACAACTTCCAAACCACGGTTAAAACTTAACTGTCCCGATATTTTTTTTCATTCGCTCTAAAGCTTCCATCATCCGCTCCTTTTTCACAGTTAAGGCCATGCGGAAAAAACCATCACTAGCACTGCCGTACCCACTGCCCGGGGTAACCACCACACCGGTCTTATCCAAAACCATCTCGGCAAAGGATTCCGAGGTATACCCGGCTGGAACCGGTGCCCACAGATAGAACGTTGCCTTTGGTTTGGCTAACTGCCAGCCCATACTGTTCAGGCCATCCACCAGAATATCGCGTCGTTCCTGATAAACCTGCCGCATTTGCAGCACGGCCTCTTGAGATCCGGTTAGCCCCTTGATTGCGGCGTATTGAATAGCCTGAAACTGGCCAGAATCAATGTTGGACTTGAGCCTACCCAGCGCCTCCACCACCTGGTGATTGCCTGCGGCCCAGCCAATACGCCAGCCGGTCATATTATACGTCTTGGACACCGAGTGGAACTCAATGCCTACTTCCTTGGCACCCGGATACTGCAGGAAACTGGGCGGCTGATAGCCATCGAAGGCAATCTCGGAATAAGCAGCATCGTGGCAAATTAATATATTATATTCTCGAGCAAATGCAATTATTTCTCGGTAGAACTCTTCGCCGGCCACAGCACCGGTAGGGTTATTGGGATAGTTGATAAACATTATCTTGGCCCGCTGTGCTATATCGGCTGGAATAGCGCTTAAATCAGGCAAATAGCCGTTTTCTGCCAGCAAGGGCATATAGTAGGGCTCGGCACCGGCTAAAATAGCACCGCCTGCATACACCGGATAGCCTGGGTCAGGTACCAGAACAAGATCACCGGGATTTAAGTAGCAAAAAGATATATGCGCAATCCCTTCTTTAGAGCCAATCAATGAAACCACTTCATTAGCACCGTCGAGTTCCACCCCGAACCGGTTACTGTACCACCGGGCCACAGCCTCCCTGTAAGCCAGCATACCTGCCGAAGAGGGATACTGGTGGTTCTCGCCAATCTTAGCTTGTTTTTGCATTTCTTCTATGATATAACCCGGGGTGGGCATATCGGGATCGCCAATACCCAGGCTGATGATATCCATTCCGACATCTCGCTTTTCCTTAATTAACTTTTCGATTCGGGCAAACAAATAAGGTGGTAAATTTTTAATCCTCTGCGCCTGTGCAAACTCCATATTTAAAACCTCCCATAAACAGAATCTTTATTTCATAAACCATTGGCCGGTCAAGCCGCGTTGACTGCCTTGACTAGCTAATAGGATAATCGCCGTCAAAAACCTGCTCTGCGGGACCGGTCATGTAGATGTGGTTATCCTCCGACCATTCTATGTCCAGCACTCCGTGATAAAGGTGTACCCGGACAATTCTGCCGGTATACCCATTCAGCACCGCCGCTACCGCAGTAGCACAGGCACCGGTACCACAGGCCAGCGTAGGTCCGGCACCCCGTTCCCAAACCCGCATACGCACCTCATGTTCATTTAAAACCTGAACAAACTCAACGTTAGTTTTACGGGTAAAGACTGGATGCATTTCTACACGAGGTCCCCAGTTCTTCAGAGGTACCGCAGCAACATCGGGAACAAAAATGATACAGTGGGGATTACCCATGGACACTGTAGTAATATTAAAAACATCCTCACCAACCGCCAGCGGTTCATTAATTACGCGACCCGAAGGGCCGTTCATCGGAATCTGCTCTCTATCCAGGTATGGCTCGCCCATATCAACCCGTACCGCCGTAACGATGCCGCTACTTACCACCAGCTCAGGCACCTTAATACCCGCCCCGGTTTCCACGGCCATTTTTGTCTGCTGCACTAAACCCCGCTCATAAGCATATTTAGCCACGCAGCGAATTGCATTGCCGCACATTTCCGCCTCGCTGCCGTCGGAATTAATAATTTGCATAGCCAGATCAGCCTCTTTGCCGGGGCCAATCAACACCAGGCCGTCTGCGCCCACCCCAAAATTACGGTGACAAATTTTTATCGCCAGCCCGGCCAGGTCACCGGGTAAATCCTGTACCTCATTTTTATTGACCAGAATAAAATCGTTGCCCAATCCATGTACTTTGGTAAAAAGCAAAGCTATTTTTCCTCCCTGACGACATTTTCTATATATTTTATACTATAGTTCCCCTCTCGTCTATTCTTTCCTGCCGACAACAAGAAAGTATACAGGATATCTCATGGCAAAAAAAGCCCATGAAGTTAGTGACAAACTTCATGGGACTGACACACTCAATCACTCTTAATAGGTTAACCTCTCCTGCCAACCCCTGTAAGGCTGCCAGCGCAGCCAACCGCCCAGGCTAGGCAGCAAAGCTACACTAAAGATGATTAGCCATTGAGACAGACTAAGGGGCACCGTATGGAAAACAGGCTGCAGAAAGGGTAAATAATTAATGCTCAGCTGCAGCAGAGTGGAAATAAGTACCGCCCAGACCAGCTGCGGGTTGGAGGTTATCCCCAGTTCCCGTATGGTCAGGTGCTCCGAACGACAGGAAAACACATAAAACAGCTGAACAAATACTAGAGTATTAAAAGCCATCGTGCGTGCTGCATCCAGGTTATTCCCGTTAAAGTAAGCTATGCTGAACACCGCCAGAGTCAGCACGGCCATAATGATACTGCTGCTAATGATGCGCCGCCCTAACCCGCGGGAAAAAATCGTTTCTTGCAGAGACCGGGGCCGGGTGCGCATGCTCTCCCGGTCAATGGGGTCAACACCCAGAGCCATAGCCGGCAAACCATCTGTTAAGAGGTTTGTCCAAAGTATCTGTACCGGCAGCAGCGGCAGTGGGAGCCCCCCCAGCACAGCCAACAACACCACTAACATTTCACCTGCATTGCAAGTGAGCAGGTAACGGATAAATTTACGAATATTTGCGCCAAGCCCTCTGCCCTCCTCCACCGCCGCTGCTAAGGAAGAAAAGTTATCTTCTATTAACACCAGGTCGGACGATTCCCTGGCAGCATCAGTGCCGGTAAGACCCAGCGCAATACCTAAGTCAGCCTCTTTAAGGGCGGGGATATCGTCAACCTCTTCGCCCGTCATAGCCACTATATGCCCCCGGCGTTTTAAGGCCCTGACGATGCGTAACTTATGCCGGGGCGCAACCTGAGCAAAAACCCGCACCTCCCCGGCCACGGCAGCCAGTTCTTCATCGCTGCTTTGGTCCAGCTGCTCCCCGGTCAGCACCCGGCTGTCGCGGCCCGCTATGCCCATCTCCCAGGCCACGGCCTGAGCTGTCAAAACGTGATCGCCGGTAATCATGGCTACCCTAATACCGGCCCGCCGGCACCTCTGCACTGCACTGATGGCCGAAGGTCGGGGCGGGTTAACCATACCGACCAGCCCCACAAACACCAGGTTGTGCTCAATAGCCTGCGCATCTACTTGCCCGGGGGAAAACCCCGCAGTCAATTCGCGGTAAGCCAGGCCCAGCACACTCAGCGCGCCATTGGCCATCCTGGCCTGAGCTTCCAGTACGGCAGCCCGGGCATGGGCGTCCAGCAACACTTTACGCCCGTCCCGCTGATAGTGCGTGCATAATTGCAATATTTCCTCGGGCGCTCCCTTAACCAGGGCCTCAGTTTTACCCGCTTCCCGGTAAATAACCGTCATGCGTTTACGTTCAGCGTCATAGGGAATTTCCGCCAGACGCCGCGCTTCCTTTTCCAACCGCTCCCGCCAAACGCCCCCTTTGGCCGCCAGCACCAGCAGAGCGCCGTCCGTAGCATCCCCGGATATCTGCCAGGCGGCCTCCCGACCTGGTTCGGCTCCTCTAAACAACCCGCCAATAGACATATTATTGCGGTACAGCGTTGCATTATTGCACAGAGCTGCCACACTTAAGAGCTTGGTTAAATCCATTTCGCCGGGAGCTGTTTCGCCCTTAAACCAACCTTTGGGATCATAGCCCTCCCCGCTGACTTCCAGTTCCTGCCCGGTCAGGTAGACCTGGCGAACAGTCATCTCATTTTGGGTTAGATTGCCGGTTTTATCGGCACAAATATGGGTGATGCAGCACAGCGTTTCTACAGCCGGCAGGCGCTTGATGAGCGCTCCTTGGCTAATCATACGCTGTACCCCTACAGCCAGGGCAATGGTCACTAAAGCCGGTAACCCTTCGGGAATGGTCGCCACAGCCATGCTGAGACCGGTTAGCAGCATCAGGTATGCCGGCTCACCACGCAGAATACCTACCACAACCACCAGGGTGCACACTGCCAGGCAAAAAAACACTAACCCGCGGCCCAGCTGGGCCAGTCTTACCTGCAGCAGCGTCGGCTCCTCTTCGGCAACCTGAACCGCACCGGCCCGTTGACCAAGGACCGTGGCCATACCCGTAGCTACCACAATACCCTGTCCACGACCGCCGGTCAGCGTTGTCCCCATAAACACCGTGTTACCTTCGTCCGCCGGGCCTGCCGTTGCTTCCAGAACCCGGGTATGCTTGCGCACCGGTGTGTCTGCACCGGTTAGAACAGTTTCCAGCGCTTCCAGGCACACTGTATGGGTTAGGCGTATATCCGCCGGAACCCGGTCTCCCGCCTCCAATAACACAATATCCCCCGGCACCAGCTCGTCAGCGGTAATTTTTCTTTCCAGGCGGTCCCGGATTACCCTGGCCCGCGGCGCAGCCAGATCCTTAAGCGCTTCCATAGCACGCTCGGCCCGGTATTCCTGCACTACTCCCAATACAACATTGAGCAGCACTACGCCGGCAATGGTCACCGCCTCAATCCACGCATCCAAAAAACCGCTGATAGCCGTTGCGACCAGCAATACTAAAACAATTAAATCTTTAAACTGGTGTAAAAACATTTGCCATATAGCCACCTCAGGGCCTTTTCCCACTATATTGGGTCCGACCCGTTCCAGCCGGCTGCGGGCTTCGCCGTCCGTTAACCCCTTAATTACGTCAACTTCTAAGCGCCTAGCTGTTTCCAAAGCACTGAGCTTGGACCAAATATCAGGCATATCCTCACCTCTTTTGGATTAATTTACCATGATTATCTAGAAGGATATTCAACTGTAAAAGAAAATATTACCATTAGTTTTAACTCTGGATAACCGGGGCTGAATAAGATTGTTTGACCCTTTTTATGCCCCAATGTTATACTGTAAACGTTAAAGTCGGTCCAGAAAGAACCATAGCCGGAGGTAACCGCCATGCCTTTTGACGGTCTTTTTTTATACCATGTATGTCACGAACTAAATGCTCAGCTGCTCCAGGGGCGCATAGAGAAAATCTACCAGCCCGCCCGGGAAGAGATTATTTTAATCGTTAGCAAGCCCCATGGAAAATACCGCTTACTGCTCAATGCCAACGCCCAAAGCGCCCGGGTGCACCTGACCGAACAATCAACACCCAACCCCGCCTCTCCGCCCATGTTTTGCATGTTTTTGCGCAAACACCTGGAGGGCAGTAAAATCAGTGGTTTCTATCAGCCCGGATTGGACCGGGTACTGGACATTCGGGTAGACTGCCGCGACGAACTGGGCCGCCCGGCCGAGAAATCACTAATCTGTGAAATAATGGGCCGGCACAGCAATATCATCCTGGTCTCACAACCGGACAACATCATCCTGGACGGCATCAGGCGATACGGCCATGCCGTAAGCCGCCACCGGGAAGTGCTCCCGGGTGAACCTTATATCCCCCCGCCTGAACCGCAAAAAGCCAACCCGCTGACGGTTTTAGAAGATGACTTCAGGGAAACCCTTATGTCCGGCCAACTGGATGATAACCTGGCCATCGCCTTACAAAAATCGCTGGATGGTCTCAGCATACCTACCTGCCGGGAGCTGGTTAAACTATCCGGGCTCAACTCCAATATCCTCTTAGACCACTGCGGTGAACACGAACTGCGCATGCTTTGGCAGACCTGGCAGCCGCTGGCCTCAGACGCCCGGGAGCATCAGCTGCAGGCTTTGCTGGTCGGCAATCACCAGGGCGAACCCGTGGAATTTTTCCCCTTTCCCGTGGTAGAGAATGATAGTTTCACCTATACAACCGGCCCGGCCAATGCAATTGCCGACGAGTTTTTCACCCGCAAGCAGGAACGGGAAGCCGTAAATAAGCAAAGGAACCTGCTGCTGGGTGTGATCAATAAAGAAGCCAAACGCCTCAACAAGAAACTGGCGCTGCAGAAAAAAAGCGTTGCCGAAGCCGGGCAAGCCGAACGGCTACGCTTGTATGGAGAACTGCTCACCGCCAATATTTATCGATTGGAGCGGGGCATGCAGGAAATTGAGCTGGAAAACTATTATGACCCGGAGGCTAAACCGGTAGTCGTACCGCTGAATAACGCGCTTACGCCCTCGGAAAATGCCCAACATTTTTTTAAAAAATATAACAAGGCCAATAAAACCAAAAAAGCAGCCGGAGAAATGGCCCGGCTCAGTGAAGAGGAATTGGAATATCTGGAGGGTGTGAAAACTTCTCTAGAGATCGCTGAAAATATGGATGACCTGGCAGAAATACACCGGGAACTGACCAAACAGGGCTATGTTAAAAAACCGCCCGTCAGACCCGGCAAAAAACGTGAAAAGGAAACCAAAAAGCAAATCAAGCCGCTGCAGTATGTTTCCGGTGAAGGCTTCACCGTACTGGTCGGCAAAAATAACCACCAAAATGACACTTTAACGCTAAAGACCGCCGAGGACAGCGATATCTGGCTGCATACCTGCAAAATCCCCGGGTCCCACGTCATCATCCGTACCGCCGGTCGCGAAGTGCCGGAAAAAACGCTGCTGGAAGCGGCCGCTCTGGCGGCTTATTACAGCCGGGCTCGGGAATCCAGCAAGGTGCCGGTGGATTACACTCTGCGCAAGTATGTGAAGAAGCCCAACGGGGCCAAGCCCGGCTACGTGATTTATGAAAAGCAAAAAACGGTTTACGTTGACCCGCGCCCCGATGCTATGCGGCAGGTGGAACTTAAAAAGCCGGACAAATAATGCCTGGGAGTGGAAGACGGGGGAAATTTTCAGGCAAAGAAGAGATACTGATACGCAAAAAAATTAGTTTGCGTAATAATGTACCCTGTTTTTTACTCAAGATAAATTATATTTTCATCAAACAACGTCAAGGTTTCCAGTCCTCTTTCCCCTACCACACAGGTGTTTTCTACACCCACAACACCTTCCGGGAAGATAAATTTCGGTTCTATGGCAATGACCATGTTCTCCTCCAGCGGAGTTTTAAAACCTGGAGCCAGCACCGGCCATTCGTTGAGTTCTATGCCGATGCCATGGCCAATAAAGGGCACGGGCTCGGAGTAGCCCATAAAATGCTCACCGAAGCCGGATGCGGCCGCCAGGTTCACCGCCTGCCGGTAAATATCCCCGCACAAAGCCCCCGGCACAGCCAGTTGCTTAACGGCCTCTTGAATACGCAGCGCTGTCTCATGGGCCCGGACAAGTTTATCCGGCAGCCAGCCGATACAATATACCCGGGTCTGATCTACCATATAACCGTCTATCACCCCTGCATAATCAATCACCACCGGCTCATTCCTGGCAATTTTTTTAAAGCCCGCCCCCTGGGGGAAGGAAACGCTCACGCCCATCCCCCCGGTGGCACTTTCCATACAACTGGGTATGCCCCCACTGGAGCCGGACAATATGTGACCGTAGTAAACCCCCTGGTCAAAGCCCCGCATTCTTACAGTACCCGAGTGCCCGGCCAGACGATACACCATCTCCAGCTGGCCCGCCAGTTCTAATTCACTATACCCTCTTTGATATAATCCCGGGCCCGGGAATACATCGTGTAATTAAGCTGGGCGGCGTCCCGGATCACCTCCAGCTCATAGGCTGACTTAACCATGCGCACCGTCCGGATTAAACTGCTGATATCGACCGGCTGAGCATCGGGAAATAGCCTTTGCAAGAGCCGGTATAGCGCCGCCGGCAATACGTCCAGCTCCAACCCCAGGGTAGTTAAATTCTGATAACCATACCCATACTCATTGAGCATTTTGGCCAGGTATTTCACATTAGCCAGGGGAACGATATCTTCCAGTGCCGACTCATCACGGGCACGGATAAAGCTTTTCTTCACCATCAACAACGGCCTGCCCTCGGCCGGAATAAACAGGTTGCCGCGCTGGCCCGTACCGGCAAAATAAAACAAATCCGCGGAATCTATGATTAACGCGCCGTCAACGCCTTTTTGCTGTAACAGTTTTTGCAATGCGGAAATCCGCCTGAACAGCTCACCTGCTGGAGTCAACCTCATTTATAGCACCTCTTTTTAAATAATAAAACTAGTTATTATTGCTATGCAATTTCCGATACAGCTTATCCAAAAATAAAACAATGCTTAGAAATTTTGCCTGCATGTGGCTAGCCGGCCACCGGTACATGCGAAAAAGTTGGTGTATAACGCCGGCACTGTGGTAATCGTTATCAATTCGACTCTGCTGTTATCTTCCAGGGACGAATACATCATAACGTTAGCCATAATCTTTACCTGTGCCCCATAAACATTATAAAGTAAAATTATAATTATTTAACGCTGTGATGCAAATATTGCGAGGCAGCATGGCCGGGGATGGTTTTATTGTGCCGTGTTAGCGACAGCTCGCCGTTGGCAGTAATTTAGATAGTCTTTGTAAAAAAATCAAATTGTTAAAGGAAATTAACACCGGTATGTAGAAAAATGTTATAAATAAAGGAGTGATTAATTATGCCAAAGCTTAACGGTGCCGTGAAAGATGTGTTTGAAAAAACCGCCATTTATCCTGTAGCCACAGCCTCCAAAGATGGTATCCCCAACGTTGTGCCCATTCACTATGTAAAAATCTATGATGAAGACACTATTCTGCTGGTTGACAACTTTATGAATAAAAGCCTGAAAAATATACAGGAAAACCCCCAAATAGCCATCAGTGTTTGGGATATGAACGCAAAGCAGGCTTATCAAATTAAGGGTCAGGCTACCATTGTCACATCAGGAAAACCATTTGAAGAGGCGATGGCTTGGGTAAAAATAGGAATGCCGGATGTAAACCCTAAATCAGCCATCCTAATGCAAGTCACCCATATCTATAACACTCAGCCTGGTCCCGATATAGGTAAAGAGTTATAATCACGCACATAAAAAAGCCGGACATCGCTCAGCGCTAAGCCTAAGCAATTATCCGGCCGGGATATCTGTCTTAGATAAAACGTGGTTCCGGCAGCGCCGGTATCTATATCTATACTGGCTTCATATGAACAACCTGCCATAAAGGCGTGTTGTTCATTATTTTCTACTTGATACTCATTTCAGGCACAGCTTCAGTATAGTCGTCGTCCGATAAAACGTTTTCCTGGTTAGGCAGATTAACAATATCTCCCTCGTTACTATCTTTTTCCAAGTCGTCCAGCACTCTAACCATAATGTTAGCCATTTCAGCCCTGGTTATGCTACTTTCAGGCAAGAAATAATCACCCTGCCCACCTTTGATATATCCTGCTTGATACATGGCCATAATGTATTTAAGATCATCTTTGTCAATTAGTGAACGATCGGCAAAATTTACGTCAACGTTATCAATGGGAGCTAGCTTAAACGCTTTGGCAAATGCGACACATGTTTGAGCCCTAGTGGCCTGCTGTGTGGGATGGGACAGATCCGGGCTGATTACGTTTAAATACACTGCTTGTTTGACTGAATCTTTGGCCCAGCCGGGAACTTCCTTAAGTTTTTCAGTGTTAATTGCACCACTCACGTTATTATTTTCTTTATTAATATAGCTATTGTCCACCAATCTCATTATCAGAGCAATCATTTCCGCCTGACTTATGTTGCTGTTGGGCCTGAATGTGCCGTCATCATAACCTGTGAACAACCACATACCCGCTACTCGTTTTATTGGAACACTAGCCCAGTGATCTGCAATGTCCTTAAAATTAACCTTAACCGTAAACTTACCTTCCAAAGTGGCCTTGTGCTGATTCTCGTATGCCTCTATTGCCTTTACTCTGGTCTGAAACCCTTCACTATTAGAAATGTCTGTCTTGGCCCAAGCTGTACCAGCCGATAAGGTCATTAATAACAACCCGGTCGTCATTATAGTGAGGATCCTTTTCAAATGTCAAACCCCCTTGTATTACTCTTTTATTAATTGATTCGTAAGCGAGTTTTTATTTAAGGGGGCCTTCGTTACAATTTTCAGCGGCAGTCTTGAAGGCGTGTATAGTGACACAAGGGGACGGTTCGAGACCACTGAAAAAGTACCCTTTTTAAGCCGCCTTAGCGCCTGCCCTAAACAAATAATGTAAATTAATCAGCAACCACCGGTCTGAAAACTTCAAAAGAAGCGCATTTAAACCTTTTGAAGGGGATACCATCTTGGCTATCCTCTTTAAGTTTACCGCCAGGACCGTTAACTTTGCCTGAATGCGCACACTTTTTAGAACAAATTATTCAAACATTTATTCGCTTGTCAGAGACAATTGGTCCGGAAAGGGTTATTTGGCGTTATGACCCTATTATTATTACAGAAAAATATCATCAGCAGTATCACTTTAAGGAATTTGCCGTGATGTGCAACCAATTACAAGGTCATACACACAAGGTTGTAATCAGTTTTTTGGATAATTACCGTAAAGTCTCTAATAACATGAAAGGATTTAATATTGCTGCACAAAACGAACAGGGCATGGTTGATATTGCCAAGCATTTATCGGATATCGCTAGAGATTACGATTTTATTCATGCTGGCTTCCCGAACATTTTTTGTTCCTAGTATACTTTTTATACGCAATGAATGGTAATTATGGTTTACTATGATGCATTCCAGAGGTTGAGCAAGTTCCGGGCTGCATTTTCAATATCCTCTTGCCCAAGAATCGCCGAGATGAGGGAAACGCCATCGATACCAGTGCTTTTTACTGCCGGTAAATTTGCCGTCTTGATGCCTCCAATACCTACCACTGGGATTGAAACTGCTTGGTTGATCTTTTGAAGGCAAGCTAATCCGATAGGTTCCCCGATATCTGTTTTACTCCCCGTCCAGAAGACGGGACCTGCGCCCAGATAATCAGCACCATTTTGTTCTCCGTACAGGGCTTCTTCTAAGGTGGATACAGAGTAGCCAAGAATTTTATCAGGTCCCAATAACTTTCTGGCGACAGTCAAGGGCAGATCTTCCTGCCCGATGTGCAGACCATCTGCGTCAACTGCCAGGGCAATATCCAACCTGTCGTTGATCATAAACGGCACCTGGTAAGAATGGGCAAGTTCCTTCATTTGAACAGCCAGATGATAAAAGTCCAAACTAGAAAGTTCTTTTTCCCGGAGCTGCAAGATGGTAACCCCTCCCTCAAGCGCTTCAGCAATAGACTGTATTAAATTCCTGGTACCCAGTATCTTGCGGTCATTAACCAAATAGAGTCTATAATCTACAGGCATTGTACCTTCCCGCCTTTCAACAGATCTTCTCTGGTCATGCAGTAGATGTAGTCAAATAACCTGGCGCGAAAAGTTCCAGGTAACACCGCCGGCAGGGAGTCAGCAGCCATTTCGCCTGCTAATCCCATGGCCAGCACAGCTGCGGTGGTGGCGATAAATGGATCCTCAGTTACACCTGCGGTTGCTGCAGTCAGGGCTCCAACCATACAGCCCGCTCCGGTGATCATGGTCAGCATTGGATTGCCGTTTTCAACCAGGCAGGTGCGCTCTCCATCAGTAATAATATCTGTCGGACCAGTAGCTGCGATAATGGTGTTATATCTTTGAGCCAGGATTTTGCATGCTTCGATGCCCCCCGTACCATCATCAATTGAATCGACTCCCCGCAGCTGTCCCCCAAGGCCTGCCAGAGACTTAATTTCACCAATATTACCCTTGATTACACTTATTTTGCCCACTGTTAACAGTTCCTCAATGACTGTGGTTTTCCTGCTAATGGCCCCACAGGCTACCGGATCAAGAACAACCGGCTTATTCAATTCAGCTGCTTTCCGCACTGCCTTCACCGCAGCATCATACTGCTCATCGGTCAGGGTACCGATATTGATATAGAGAGCGGAAATCAGGCCTACAAATTCTTCAGCCTCAGCCCTGGCTTCAGCCATAGCTGGAGAGGCCCCGAAGCAAAGCAAGATATTAGCACAATCATTTATAGTTACATAGTTTGTGATGGCTTGAACAAGTGGGGTTTTGTCACGAACACTGCGCAAACACCGGGCAATATTTTCTAACATGTCAGTTCCTCCCTGTTCCCTGTTATTCATTGCATACGCCTGCTTTCCGATAAAGTGCATAGAAATGATGGGTGGGCCCTACGCCATGCCCCAGAGCAAAGCTATTTTCTATTGCACCACTGATATATTTTTTAGCTTCTCTTACCGCTTCCGAAACGCTGAATCCTCCAGCCAAATACGCGGCGATGGCTGACGAGAAGGTGCAGCCGGTCCCATGGGTATTGGGGGTATCAAAACGTGTGCCTTTCAGGCAATCAAAATGAAGGCCATCATACAATACATCCACTGCATCCCCTGCTAAATGTCCACCTTTCACCACGACGTTGCGGGCCCCCAGGTCGTGAATTTTCACTGCGGCCTCTTCCATACCGCTAATATTGTCGACCTTTTGGCCGGTAATGACTTCTGCTTCAAATAGGTTAGGGGTTACGACTTCGGCAA
>JAENYF010000004.1:85146-99094 GCA_016841905.1 Desulfoscipio geothermicus
CACTCTTGGATACCATTACGGGGTCCAAGACAATTGGAGTGTCGGTGCGGCCTCGCAGGCAGCTGCCGATGGTTTCAATAATTTCAACACTGGATACCATCCCGATTTTTACCGCATGGATCATAATATCGTCAAATAGGCAATCGATTTGATCCCTAACGATCTCCACATCCATTTCCCTGACATTAATAACACCCATCGTATTCTGTGCTGTCACCGCAGTAATCACACTCATGCCGTAGGTACCCAGAGCGCTGAAAGTTTTCAAATCAGCCTGAATACCTGCGCCTCCGCATGAATCGGAGCCGGCAATAGTTAGTACATTTTTCACTTTATTCCTCCTAGCTTTGGGGTGGGGTATAACCCATATACTGTTCAAATAAACAAAAAAGAGACGCATCGGTAAATGCATCTCTTTATTAATCCTGGCGATACAATTACTTTCCTACGCTGGTATTACCCAAACAGGTTCAAAGGGTCAAACCGCAAGCGGCTCTCTCAGCTTTCGCTCCCCTAGTAATATGCGTATTCAATTGTCAATTGTTATCAAGTTATTATATAGTATTGGGTAATTTTTGTCACTATTTTCGAGGGCTGTATATGGATCGTCTATGAGTAATCAATTAGATTAGTTAATCCACCTCGCCCACCATAAAGCGCACCACGTTGATTTTCTCCGGTTCATCCACATAGGCATCCACCTGTTCCAGCTGAAAAACTTTGGTGTAATGCGCCAATTGCATCAATAATAAGACTGATTTACAAGTAAGACATCCGGTAACTTATAGGGCAAGCCCATATAGGTTAGTCATGTGTTGTTGGTAGCCTCAAATCTCATTAGGGGGCTATAGGTTACTTTCGTTAGTTATAATCCATATCGTTGCCTGTCTCTTGGCACCACTCTCATCCGTTAACATCGGCTGAATTAAATTAACAGTCACTTTGCCGTCATCCCATACAAACGTAATCACTGCCCTTTTCTTGGATGGATCTTGATATATAACCTTTGCCTTTGCCCCTGTAAGGTTCAGCTGGTCTATGGCTGCAGTTACGGGGTTTTCAAGAATCTCTTTTCTACCCCGATTATAATTAGCATCATCATCTGCTTGAAACTGATAGGCAGCAGCAAACTCTGTAAGGTCAGGAAATCCGAACTTGTAAGCTTCGTCAAAGTCCGCCTTCGAATTAATCTTATGAAAATGCTTCCAACTATCCTCTATCGCCTTATATTCACCTGCTATTTTATTAATTGTAATGGTTTCTTTAGCTGCGTAAATAGTTGGGCTTGATGTTCTGAAATAGTAATGAATCTCAATAGTAGACAAATCCACAATGTCTATTACGTAATCTTTATTCCAAGGCCATGGGCTGGACATACCCATCCAATACTCCCCGTTTTCCGCTATACCACCAATTGTTAAATATAGCTCCTCATTTTCACATAATCCATAAATGGTTTCCGCATCTCTTTGTGAAAAAGCATCCGCCCATTTCGTGGCGAAAGCACCAATCTCAGTTTTTTCTGCGTTGCTCAAATCGTTTATATTATCGGTCGCCGCTGTCGTAAAGGTACACCCCACCGACAGTACCACAATAAGCAGCATTGCAACCAAAGTTGTAGCCTTCATTTTCTTATTCTTTGCTATCATCGTTACTCTCTCTTTTATCCCATTTCCACTGCCATACATAGTGGTGGCCATGCACAAAACATTGTTCTTCTGATCCCTCCGGCTTATTAAATCCACTAAGGTTTTTCCATAGGTCAGCCGTTCTTCTTCGCCTACTGCCTTTATTACTCCGTAGTCGCAGGCTAGTTCACAGTCCCTTTTGGACATAATCGCAGCTACCCATACCATAGGATTAAACCAATAAAAAGCCAAAAGTCCGCCTCTAACTACAGACCATATCAAATCATGATGCTTGTAATGATATAACTCGTGAATAATTGCATAACGCAGTTTTTCCTGATCAGAGGCGACTTCAGAAGTTACATATATGGCATTTTCTCCTTTGTATCCCATAAGACATGGAGAATCCAGCCCTTCTACCACATACACAGACAGCGATTTGCCCCTTTCACCTACTACACTACTACCTAGAGTCTTTCCATCAAAATTTAGTTTGCCCTTATTATCTACATTGACGGACATTAGAAACGCTCTGTTTTCAAAAACTTTCTTACCAAACTTGCGATTTACAAGAATGAGCCATAACCCTAAAGCGATAGTACCCACTGCCCAAACAATCATAAACACAAGCTGCCAGTCTATGGCTGCTGCTGCAATTCCTTCACCGCTGGTCATGGCACCTGTTCTCACATTAAGCACAGCGTTATCAATTGCTCCTGCCTCTGCATTGCCCGCAATAACCTGGTCTACCGATGAAGCTCCTCGCATTGTTTCCGCAGCGTTGCTAGCTACATTCATTACGCTTAGAGCGCTTTCTATCGGATAAAGGCTTAACCAGCTAAAGGAAACCAGCCGTAGTGCCACAAGACCCCAAAGACCGTACTGCACCATACGATTAATTTTACCCCTGAACGCAAATCTAATAACAAGTATAATCAAGATCAGTACTGATGAGGATATGATTGTATTTATCACTTTAAATCCTCCTCCGCCTTTCTTAATATAGCATACAGCTCGTCGATTTCTTCCTTTGACAAGCTATTCTTCTCAATCATAGTGTTAACCATCAGTCCCAGGCTTCCTGAATAGACCTTGTCCAGAAAGCTTTCAGTTTCGCCCAGTACCGTTTCAGTTCTCTCAACTGCAGGATAATACTGCTTTGCTCTAATTCCTTCCTCGTATCTTACTGCGCCCTTTGCTTTCATACGACCAAGCATGGTAATAATGGTATGCTTGCTCCAACCCGTGGATTCTTTCAGAGCAGCTGTAAGCTGAGTAATAGTCTTGGGAGCCGCCTCCCATAGTACATTCATGATGTTCCATTCACCGTCGGACAAACTGATTCGTTTCAAATAAATAACCCTCTTTATAAAGTAAACAACTGTATACCTAACGTTAGCATATTGGTACACAGTTGTAAACCATTTGTTATACTATTTCTTGTATATATTACCGATCACCAATTATTCTCATTGCTGAACCTAGCTACAAGCGGCTTTCAGCTGTGATTCCTTTATGCTACGAACAATATTAATACAAGTCTTTTTTTCATAGTTTTTGCAATATCTATCTGCTAATAGTTCATTGACAAAGCTAAGGGATATTGCGGAATCTATACGTTTTAATATGTGATTCTCCGGTATTATATGGTATAATCCAGTGTAGAACCTGCCTTGCTTAAAGGTGGTTTCAACTAGCATAAAAAGCATCCCCCGGTATATTTTGTTGTAGCGACTTAATTATACTATAGGTGGGGATGCTTTTTGTGTTTTATATGGACTTTTTCAGCGATCTCGAACCGTCCCCTTGTGTGTCTG
Source organism: Desulfoscipio geothermicus (assembly GCA_016841905.1). Classification (GTDB taxonomy): domain Bacteria; phylum Bacillota; class Desulfotomaculia; order Desulfotomaculales; family Desulfallaceae; genus Sporotomaculum; species Sporotomaculum geothermicum_C. The sequence goes on from JAENYF010000004.1 coordinate 88,592, forward strand.
CTGCAATTAAAGTTGTGGGATTGGTCTGCTCGTAAAATTTATGATAATCTTGAAGTGCTTTTGACCTTATAAGAAATGAGGAAGAAATGAACGAGTACACAAAACAGGAATTGGAAGAGGCGAAAACCGCCCTTGCTTCAACTTTACACAAGTGCGAAAAGATGCAGGAAAGCGGCAAGTTGCAGTCCTCGCAAAAGACCTTGAACGACAGGCGGGTAAAGGCACTGCGGATTGCACTAACGCTTATTGAGAAAGAGATGAGGTCGAATAATGACGATTGACTATAAGAAAACTGAAAAGGAACTATATTTACCCAAGAGCACTCCATCGGTTATTGACGTGCCACGGATGACTTTTATCACCGTTGACGGTAAAGGCGACCCTAACACAAGCGCGGAATATACTGCCGCAGTTGAACTGTTGTATGGACTTTCCTACACTGTCAAGATGGGCAATAAATCAATCCTTGAATATGTTGTTCCACCGCTTGAAGGACTCTGGAGCGTAGACGATGATTTCAGGGGTGGCGGAGCTTCAATAAGTGACAAAGGCAAGTTTATATGGACGATGATTATTCGGCAACCGGATTTTGTAACAGCAGATATTTTTGAAGCTGCAAAGATTACTCTGGCAAAGAAAAAACCGAATCTTGACATATCAAAGGCGAAACTTGAAACAATTACCGAAGGGTTATGTGTTCAAGTTATGCATATCGGTTCGTACGACGATGAACCAGCCACGGTTGCGGCGCTTGACGGGTTTGCCATTGAAAACAGTTATGCTATTGATAGTGACGACACTCGCCGCCATCATGAGATATACATTTCCGATCCACGCAAGGTAGCACCGGAGAAATTAAAAACGGTGCTTCGGCATCCAATTGTGAGAATTTAGCCCTATGAGTTCTAAAACCTGCAAATTTGAAGCTATCATACAAGAAGTACCCGCCATGTGCTCATCTCGCAGCCGGGCTTTCGCGAGACGATGCGGTATTTCCGCCATGGTCTTAAGGGGGCTATCTACAACATTGGTTTTGAAAAGGGACTGTCCCAGTGGGAAAAATATCTGGAATATGATGGATATATCGCTGTTTCTGAAATCTCATGGCTGACCGATACAAGGCCAGAGGAAATCGAACAGTTTTCGGGTTAATGCATATCCGGAGATAGGCACAATTAATAATAAGCTATCAGTTATTGAGAAATGCGGATATAGTAACATAGCTCATTTTGTGCTGGATGACAAATACTGGATAGATAATTATTACCAGCCGCTTATTGAAAGTTCGGAAGCATTCCTGAAAAAGTATAATTATGCGGATGAAGTTAAGGAATTCGTTGAAGCTGGCAAAATCGAAGCCGACATGTATAAACGGTTTAAGGATTATTACAGCTATGTATTTTATATTGCTAAGAAAAAATAGTAGTTTTAGTGCAAGCCCCATCATAAATAGCAAAAGGAGTGTGGTAAGATGAAAAGTCCCGCCGCCCGCAAAATCAAAAACGACCTGTTAAACGCCATCCGTTCCCTGCACCAAATACCGGAGCTTTTCCCGTTTCTAGAAGCCGAGTTTATCCCGCCAAACAAATACCATAAGATGTTCGTTGGGAAATGGTATCTCATTCTATACCAAGCCAAGGCTCGGACGGTATACGTCGACTACATAGTAGATTGCAGGCAGGCTTATGGGTGGTTGGTGCTAAGTTAAACATCCTCCGGTTGGGTAACGGAGGATGTTGCATAGCCGCTATATCTTTAAGCATCTACATCGTCGGCCAAAATCGGCAGAGGTGAAGGATAAAAGGGCATCGGTTCAAACTTATACTTTGTTGCTTCATGCAGTTGGTCAATTTTGGCTTTAAGAACAGCATCCTTGCATTGGCCTTCCCGCAGATACGAATTCAAAGTTGCGTAAGAAAACCCTAATTCCGTGGACTCATCAGCTTTGGTTGACGGTCCGCAATCATATTGTGACTGAGGTCTTCTGGGTGGCAACTGCAGGACGCTTTCCATCTCCAGCACTTCGGTGTTGGTTAAGCCTGCTAAAGGAGCTAAAGTGCCGAAATCATCACCGTATAAAGTAGTATACCCTATCCATCTCCTAGTTAAATTCAAGGTGCTAAGTACCCGACTGCCCGGTATAGACTGTGCAATAGCATATAGCAAAGTCATCTTAATCCTGTTCGGTAGATTAAATATGGTCTCACGCGTATAATCTTTGAACAGTTTACCGCGTAATGAATTCAACATGTCATAGTAGACAACGGCAAGATTGTTGTAATTCAGGGTTGCATTAGCGATATTATAGGCTTCCAGAATTGTATAAGCATAACCTAAATTTCCTTGTTTAGCGTTTGGCATTACTATACCGTATACATTTTCGCTACCAATCGCTTTAACTGCCAGAACAGCTGCCACGACACTTTCGGGATCTCCCAACACACTTACAACCAGCTTATCGCCGCCGGTCGCAGCCAGCTCTTGTCTGATCCAGGCTATAATCTCTTCAGCTATAATCTCCATATTTAAATCTTTACTCATATTGCCGCCTCCTTTGTATTCTTCATAATATTACGAATTCTACAAAAATTATTTATTTCCTGCCTCAATTCGATGGGCATTATTATTATTGGCTACACCTTTATCGCAACTTCCGCTCATAAATCCTGCGGAAAATCAAATGCCTGAAAGCCCCTTACTGTAAAGCTTTTTATGCCCCTCTACTACCCCACCCTTGTTATCAATACCATGCACTCCACATGCCTTGAGGATACAAAAAAATGCCGTATCCCTCTGGCATCCCCTTAGCGGTAGGTTAGGTCATCTCCTAATGAATAATAACGCTATTCTGCATCATCGTTATTCTGTAATGTGCCGAACAAAATTCGCATGTAATTACGCCTTCCGTACAACACTCGGTCTATATGTACCTCGATGCCCATGACACGATAGAAGGTGATATATTTTCCGCAAACAAGAAACCGATAATCACTTTCAAATCCGGTAATCGAGAACAAAGGAGGCCCTATTTCCGCAAAATCCCGCAGCTTTTCAATGTTGTCCAATATGTCCGATATGATTTTTTGAGCATCTCCAGGATTTTTCAATTCGTTATTGATATAGGCCCATATCTCGTCAAGGTCATTTAGGGCTTCGGGTGAATAAAGCAGTTTATTCATGAGCCTTTCCTACGAAATGTGCTTTAACATCTTCATGCAGAAGCCACCCTTTTTCCTCGCCCGATTTTCGTCCCTCAGTAAGCTCGCTCATCAGCTTGATTGTCGCCTGTGTTTTTTCGTAATCAGCAATATCGACGAGGGCATATCGGCCACGGCCATTCTTCGTTAAAAAAACAGGCTCGCCAACGGAAACATCGCGCAAAACCTTATTGTAATTCCTTAAATCTGAAATGGGCTTTATTTTCGGCATCAAAATCAGCTCCTTTCTGCTGATATTATTATATGCATATTATTCGTAAAATTCAACAGCAATTACATACATGATGATCTGCCATTTCTATCTCATTTAAGGAAGTTGTGACATCTAAGCTGACCACTTAACTATCAAATCTACTCCCTTGGACATATTCCCACGGGACGATAAAATCACGGTTTTCAATCTCCGGCTTCCAACCCAAAAGCCCACAAATGGCTTATTCACTGGGTTTTTCACACATTCACTTCTCAACCCGAATAGACACAAGGGGACGGTTCTTCTGTGTCTCTATCTAAACCTTGCGCACCTTTATTTAAATTCTACCATGTTTTTCAGCTTGACACAAAAGAACCGTCCCCTTGTGTTTCTAAAATTATGCATGCCAGATCGTTTACACATTTATCTTCTTTGCTTTAATAACAGCGAAAACGCCTTCACCAACACCACTTTTTATATCTTGTAGCATATTTTCTAAGGAATAGATTGTCTGCCTCTTTTCGATGACCTCAAACCCGGCGATTTTTAATAATGACACTATTTCTGCTGAAGTATGGAAATTAGCGTGTTGATAACTCCTGTGCTTATGTTTATTCTGTTCGTATAACTCACCAAGAGGAGTTGCCTTGTCCAAGAAAGCGATTATCAACATTCCGTTGTTTACGAGTATTCGCCGAACCTCAGAAAAAGCCTTGGAAACATCATCAAGAAAACAATCGACTGTCACCATTAACACGAATTGATAAGATCCATCATCGACAGGAATTTCCTCCGCTACTCCGTTTAATACATTTATACCTTTTTTCATAGCTTCGGAAGCCATTTTTTTAGAAGGCTCCACCCCATGTCCAATACCCAAACCGGAAGCGAAAATACCAGTACCAACGCCAATCTCTATTCCATCACCGGAAGTTGGAATCAACTCTCTGATAGCTGCCAATTCGGATAAGAGCAATTTATCGTTTGTTTTGAACCATTCTTCATATTCCTCAACTTCTCTATCAAAAGGATTATTCTTTTGCATTACGTCCTCCTTACTTTCATAAATCCTGCTTTTCACGTTTTGAGCTGTAATGTGTTCCTTTTCTTTCTTCATCAAAAACTGGTCCTGCTCTCCGTTATTCATGCGTTGTTGGTTGTGGGAAATTCTTCCATTTGGGGTTTCTTGGTTGGATTTCGGTGGATATAGCGGCATTTATTTATACTCCCTTTACTTTAAATTCTACCATTTTTCAGCTTGACACAAAAGAACCGTCCCCTTGTGTTTTCCTTCCAAATATAAGGCTTGCATCTATATTTTTTTGGTTGTATAATTGTCTAGACAATAAAATATTTGAGGAGATACAAAATGAAAAAAATTGATTTAGATAACAGCCTCGGTTTCATTCTAAACCGAACTAATATAAGAATGAAGAATACTTTACTACATAAATTTAAGGATTATGATATAACCCCTGAACAGTGGGCTGTATTAAACCGTTTATGTATGCAGAAAGGTATTACGGCAAAAGAGTTAGCTGAGTTAACTTCCAAGGACCAGCCCACCACAGTAAGAATACTGGACAAATTACAGAACAAAGGATACATAACCAGGAAAGATAATCCGGAGGACAGCAGATCCTTTTTAATTTATCTTACGCAAAAAGGCGAGGAATGTAAAGATACACTAATACCTATAGAAGCTGAGGCTCTGAAGGAAGTATTAAGGGGTATTGATAAAGACCAAATTGAGGTGGTTAAGTTTGTCCTAAACCAAATTTATAAAAATTTGGAGTCATAAACATTTTACTTCGTAATTGCCAAGATAATAATTAATAGTTAGGCCCCACCCAATTCTAAAAGGTGGGGCTTTATGACGCACTTTGTACGTACTCTTTTTATGTCACCCTAATTATAAAGCGTCAGTTTATCGACTTACCTTAATTCGTTTTACCGCCTGATCCAACCCACTTATGGACAGCTCAAACATGGGAAATAGCTTACGGACCATGGAGATGGAAAGCGCCCGGTAGTTCATTTTCTCATCCCAACCCCCAGAAGGTATAGGGTTGAGCCAAACATTATGGGTAAAATGCTTGGCAAAACGCTCCAGCCAGACCAACCCCGGTTCACTATTCAATTGGTCGTAGTCAATAGCCCCGTTTACCGCCATCAGTTCACTCTCGGCCATACTCGCGTCACCGATAATGATTAACCGGTAATTATTATCAAATTTACGCAGGAAGTCAGCGGTGGTAATGGCATTTTCCTCGCCGCAATTCGGCTTCTCATAAATATAATCATAGATACAATTATGTTAAGTGAGGCAGCCACATTGACAGAACTAATTAATTCTTCTGAGGCAATATATTTCTCAGATCCATAATATGTAGTATTATTTTCCATAATATCCTCCCTAACTATTAATGTAGTTATACAATTTCGGGGTAATAATCCCAATTTACCAACTCGACTCTTAGGGAATCATGAACAACGATTGTTATTGTTTTTTTCTTTTTTCACCCCCCAAGGCTTAAATGATTACGATGAGCAGTAAAGCCTGAATGCTTCCTCTTTGTGTTAAAGTATAAATGTGATTGTTCTGACAATTACATTTATACAAAATATTTGCTTTGACAATAACAAACAGTTAAATCGTTATCCAAATTTATGTTATTGTTAAGACAATTATATAACTAAAAAAATGTAGATTCAACCCACCCCAGTATATTTTGTTGTCACGACTTAATTATACTATAGGTGGGTATGCTTTTTGTGTTTTTAACTAGACTTTTTCAGTGGTCTCGAACCGTCCCCTTGTGTTTCACTTATGTTTCATTTCGACAAATATGCTCCAAAATTCTTGATTTTATTGGAGGTTTTTGTTTCATTCAGTAAGACCGAATTATTATCTGCGAACAGTTCAGGCTTACCCAATTTCGAGGCCACATAACATGTAACTGCACCATGAATTGAAGCAAATATAAACTTGTTTAATACAGTACCAGGCGATAGACGAGTTTCTTTCTCACCTTCAAATCTTCCAACAAGTGCAGTAAGTGCAGACAAGAAAATATAACTTGGAACACCTGCAAAAACACCTTTTACCATAGCATTCTTTTTCCCTGAAATAGACAACCCATAAATAAAGGCAATACCTAACAGGCTAGACATAACACTATCTGTAATATATCCCACAAGCCTTCCCTTTGAAGTATTAACCTCTTTCGGTCGTACTATAAGTTTAGCCGACCTTTCCGGACACGAAATTTCTACCCATCCCTTTTTTGCAAAATAGTCGCAAATTATTACTTTAGGAATATTACCAATTAATCCGGAAACCGCCCCAAGAACTAATTTATCTCCAATTTTGAGCATCTTCAATTAACATCACCTCAACATTATTGTGCCGCAGTAGCACAAATATAATTATGTTTCCATGGTAGTAAATAATGTTTTAGATGTAATTGCTGCAAAGCATATACCTTATCAACTCAGGGACACAAGGGGGGGTATGATGATAATGGCCATAGCGGAGGGCCACTCCATGTCCGAGCCGGTTCAGCTTCCAAAATATCGGCCACAACAGTCAGGCCAACCTTTTCAAGCGCTGTGCGTGCAGGTATACCGCTTTCGGTATTGCACCCGCGGCGCTTGTAGTATTCAGTCAGCATGGCGTCATGCTGCTCTCTCTGCTGCTTACCCTCAGGCGTATTGAGCAACTCGGGTCGCTGGACTAGCCTGTCAGCCGCACGGTTAACCCCGCGTCTAGCATTCATGGCCATTTCCAGCAAGTAGACGCGTTTGCCCACCGTGGACAGCTCTTCTTCTGAAAAGCTTATTCCCGTTGCAGCTTTAAGCACCCGGGAAAGGCCGGCGTAAAGCGGATATTTCCAAACCAGTGGTATAGCGTTAACCCAGGCATTTACAGAGCCCTTGCAGCGTCCTAAGGAGTCATTTAAGGCACAGGCCTCTTCGCTGGCCAGCAGGATACCCATTTCGTCGGACGGTAGATAACCCTTATTAATTAATTTTGGAAACAGGTCGCCGTCGTTTTCCCCATATGCCCAGCTGCGCCCACGCAGGTGGTCGGCGCCACGGGTAGATGTCGCATGAGCCAAGGCAAACATGCCCGGCGGGAAATGCCCGCGCCCGGTGCCCTTGACCTGATCATTATAATAATAAGCATCCCGCCCTATAATCTGCGGTGCGCCAATCTCCCCTTCGGCCAGCACACTGCCAAAGCCCTGCCGTAAGGCGATGCGGTGGATGAGCTCGATTTGCGCACTATCATTTTCCCAGCTAAGATCAAGCCCATCTACATCCTCCGGGCCAATAATCCCTCGTGAGTACAGGTCCTTGGCAAAGGCAATGTTATTGCCCAGGGGGATAGTACACATACCGTACTTGTCGGCTAAGTTCTGCATCACCATAATAGCTGCCGGCTTTTCTATACCGCAGTTAATGCCCAGGCAGTGAATGCTGTCATATTCCAACGCCGACCCAACCTCACCGGCATACGGGCCATCGGGTATCTGAAAGACTTCTTTGCAAAACGAGGGGCAGGTATTGCAAGCGGTACGCCTAATTTGATATTTAGCCCAGGCCTCGGTGTTTATTTGCTCAGGTACTTCCTCGGCTGCAAGGTATTTGGCGTTATTGTGCCAACCGGGGAACCACGCTCTCAGACCATGGTGCGTACCCACCCGGGATACGGTCCCCTTTTGGAAAGGGTCGGTAAGGAAGAAATGCCTATCCTCATCGGCCAATTGTTTAAAGGTCTCCGAATCAGCCAAGGTAACCTGCTTATTACCGCGCACCGCGATGGCTTTAAGCTTCTTGGAGCCCATTACCGCACCGGCACCGCGGGCCGCTGAGCCGAACCGGTCAAAAATAATGCTGGCGAAGCGTACTAAATTTTCCCCGGCCTGGCCAATGCAGGCCACTCCAATATCACTGCCGTACTTTTCTCTTAAGATATCAGTACACTGCCAGGTATCCATCCCCCACAAACCAGCGGCATCGCGCAGCTCTGCAGTATCATTATCAATCCACAGGTACACCGGGTATTCAGACTGCCCGGTTATCACTATCTGATCCAATCCAGATAGTTTCATGCGAAAGGGGAACCGATTGCCCCCGTTACCATCACCCAGGATGTTGCTGTGGGGACCAATAGTGCTAACATGGCATCGGGAATTCATCGGCATGCTGGTACCCGTCAGCGGCCCGGGCGCAAAGCATAAAACATTACACGAGGCTAGTGGATCGCAATCCGGTGGTACTTCGTTAAATAATACCCAGTCATTTAAACCACGCCCTCCAATGAATGCACGCAGCACCTGCTCGCCGATAAATTCCCTGAGGATACTGCCGGAGCTCAAATCCACCCTTAAACGGCAATCAAACCAACCATTCATTTAATCAACTCCTGTACAAATATATGTCAAGGCAAGACTAACCGTTCTGAATGTTGATTACATAATCATTTTAAGGCTAATTTCAGAATTTTGGAATGGTTTATTAGATAAATAACCACCAGATTTATTCACAGCCAGGCCGCCGGTGGCATTTACTGCCCGGACTAATTTTTGTTCCGTCTGTTTTTCCCGCATGCCCTCCTCCGTGTGCCGATCATCCGTGCCCAAGCATGCAAAACTCTTACGCGCGTATACGCGTATATACGTGCTTATATACCCTTATTACTATATCTACAACATTTAATAGATGATTTATTGGCACATAGGCACAAGATAGGTTTTAAGTCAGGGAAATCAAGGCTTTGCGCTCGTGCTCAAAGTGTGCTGATCGGCGCCGAGGGCACAATGGGCACGTGCCCAAACCCACTTAAGCGTGCTCATCGGCACGGACAAACACCCGCTGGGCATCGTAAAGCGACAGGTGCTTTTTGCCCGTCTTGCTGCCGGTGTATTTCACCCAGCCGCCGATTTTGTGCAGGATACTCGCGATTTCGTAGGAGTCGCCCTTTTTGATAGCCTCGCGACCTTATCAAAACACTCGCACCAGATCTTCATGATGCAGGCCTGTTGGCGCAGCCGTGTTCCTTTGGGTTGTGCTCCGCCAAATTCACCGCCGTTTAAAAAACTCCGGCGTGCATATAAGTCCATGCCGTCCCAGCCTTCCGGCAGCAAAGTATCGAGATATTCGGACACCAGACCTTCCCGTTCGTCGCCTTCAGCTTCTCAGGCGCGGTCTTGTCCTTCATGTCGGAGATGGCCAGCGAATCGGAGTACCACTGCCCCCCTAACCGGGCAAAGAGCGTGGATTTACCGATACCCTGCGCACCGTTCAGCACGAGGATGGAGTCGAACTTGACACCCGGCCGGTAAATGCGCGCCACCGCCGCCACCAGCGTTTTCCTGGTTACGGCCCGGACATACGGTGTATCGTCCGCGCCGAGATAGTCGATGAGCAGGGTATCCAGCCCCTCTGCGGAAACAACTCCCAGCAGCGCGTCTTTGAACTTGGTCGGCGACCAAATGCCGTAGACGCGCTCGAAATACAGCTTGGCAAGCGGGTCCTGCTGCCGGGTCAGTCTACGCTCAAGCACCTCCGACTGCCGCTTCGAGGTCGGCCACAGGGAGGTGTCCCGCCCAGTCGTCGTATCGCCATGGCGCAGCCAAATATGCCGCCGCCCTGCGGTTCCCCGGCCACACTAATTTTGAGCGTTTGCTTCATATGGAGCACCTTGCCTTTCCGAAGGCCGTTTTTTTTGCCCTCACTATATACCAGGAGAAAGGGCCGATCCGGACATTTTGATTAAAATTTTTTAAATATTTTTTTGGCGCGGTCAGCAGGAGCCGCCGGACAAAATTCGCAAAGAAAAAAACGGCAGGTGAATACCCTTTTCGGGTATCCGCACTGTCGTCTGGCGCTCTTGCGGATTTTTAGCTATTTACTTTTATTTTTCTTCCTTGATTTTAATAAACGAAATTTTTTTATCCCCACCTCCACCGCCGTTCGGCACTTAAGTAGGTTTAAGTTAGGAAAAACCATATAAAGCCATATCAATTCCGCGCAATCCCTCTAACGCCCCGCAATCGAGGGATATATGATGTTTACTGATTTGAG